>CAZOVR010000023.1:39093-48706 GCA_964583405.1 uncultured Pirellulales bacterium | reverse complement strand
ACCTTTTTATGCAAAACAAACCCAATTTATCACGGCGAAGCGCAGCGAAGACGGATTGCAAGTACTGCTGTTACAAAAAGATATGGCAAAATATACATTTTTGTCGAAAGCCAAAAACAAACCCAATTCAAACCCAAAACGAACCAAAAACAAACCCAATTCAAACCCAAAACGAACCCAAAACGAACCCAAAACAAACCCAATTTTACCCTTCATAGCCTTGGCGACGAAGGGCAAACCCAATTTCCAAAATATTCGCTTCAAGCTACGCGAGAGGCTACGAATCGTGCTGTATCAATCAAAGCGGATTTTGCCGAACTGTCCGGCAGAGATTCCAGTGATTCTATTGCCCGGCTAACATACCGCCGCACACAATCCCTCGAATACTCGACACTTCCGTTATTGGCCAATATTACGGTAAGCTCACTTTCGGCTTTTGACCCGGCCTGTGTAATAAGGCTGATTATTTTCTCACGACGATTTTCATCGACACTGCCGAGCAGGTGTATTAAAGGCAGGGTCGGTTTGGTCTCGGCAAAATCCGTCCCCAATGTTTTTCCCGCCTTTTCTTCGTCACCTACGATGTCGAGCACATCATCAGCGATTTGAAATGCGATGCCAAGATTCAATCCGTATTCACCGAGTTTTTGTGCCGTGTCTGCTTCTGCTCCGCTAAGCCTGGCGCCAATCTGACAGCAGCTTCTGAAAATTTCCGCTGTCTTGTTGGCTATAATTTCGATGTACTGTTCCTGCGTCAGATTCCAGTTCCGTTTCTGCAGATTTTGATTCAGCTCACCCTGGCAGGTCATACCCGCCGCCGCCGCAATCGCGCCGGCCACGTCGCTGTGCAGCCGGGCCGACATACTGAAGACCTTGCTCAGAAGAAAATCTCCCAGCAGCACCGCCGATTCGTTGCCGTACAGCTGGTTCAATGACTGCTGCCCCCGACGTTTGTCCGCTTCATCGATGACGTCATCGTGCAGCAGCGTCGCCTCGTGAATAATCTCGAAAATCGCGGCCACCTTGATATGTTCGTCGCTGACCTGTCCGCAGCACAAGCCGCTCAACAGGACCAGCCCGGGCCGAAGCATCTTGCCGGACTGAGAACGAATGTGTGCAATAAGCCTTTCTATACCTTCGGTATGGGGGTGTCCGCAGAGCTGCTCGGAAATCACCGCCTGGACGCCGAGCAGATGCTCTTCGATGATTGAGAAAGGTTTTATCACCCGATAAAGACCGTTGGTTAAAATTTGCGACTGCTTAGGCGATTCCATCAAATACCACAGATGAAAGAACGTTTATTTCCCGTGGGCGTACTCGAAGAACTTTTTTCGCAGCAGCTTTGTGATTGGACC
This sequence comes from uncultured Pirellulales bacterium, assembly GCA_964583405.1. Lineage (GTDB taxonomy): Bacteria > Planctomycetota > Phycisphaerae > Sedimentisphaerales > Anaerobacaceae > JBBABK01. The sequence goes on along the minus strand of CAZOVR010000023.1, from coordinate 47,351 downwards.
GGGCCTGCCGTCACCGATTTTCCTGCCGTCAATCTCAATTACTCCGATAACTTCCGCCGCGGTGCCGGTCAAAAACAGCTCATTGCTTATATAGAGGTCGAACCTTGTCAGGTTCGTCTCAACCACCTTAATTTTCTCTTTCTGTGCAAGTTTTATTACCACTCCGCGTGTGACACCTTCGAGCGAACCGGCCTCGACCGGCGGAGCGAAAACAGTGCCGTCTCTTACCATAAAAACATTATCACCGGTGGCCTCGGCGACATAACCCATGTGGTTATACATAATCGCTTCGGGCACGTTGTTGTCCAGCGCCTCAATCTTGGCCAGAATATTATTCAGGTAATTCAGGCTCTTTATCTGCGGCGGTATTGCCAGAGGGTGATTGCGAATCGTTGTGGCGCTGATTATTCTCAGACCAGTTTCGTAAAGCTCTTCAGGATAAAGCTGAATATTGTCGGCGATTATGAAGATGCTCGCATTTTCACAGATAAAAGGATTAAAGCCGAGCGTACCTATACCGCGCGTAACCACCAGCCGGATATATCCGTCGATAATTTTATTGACCGCAACCGTCGCAAGGACGGCATCGGTCATCTTCTTCTTCGAAAGAGCTATCTCAAGCCGGATGCCCAGTGCCGAATCATAAAGCCTGTCTATATGAGTAGCAAGCTCGAATACCTTTCCGCTGTAAATGCGGATGCCTTCGAACACACCGTCTCCGTAGAGCAGCCCATGGTCGAAAACACTTATCTTTGCATCGGCCTCGTCAACCAGCTTGCCGTTGAGCCAAATCTTCAGCCCCATACACTACTCCAAAAAAATTTCGGCTCTCGATACGCTCCGTCGTGGTAAGAGAACCGGGCCACTAAATACATCGGACCTCAACTCTATTTCTCTTGCCTGATTACTCCATCGGCCAGTCGGATAATTCGCCCGGCCTTGGCCGCTATACGTTCGTCATGCGTAACTATTACAATAGTCTGGCCGGCCCTGTTCAGGTGCTCCAGAACCTCCAGAATACCATTTCCTGTCTTTGAGTCAAGGTTTCCTGTCGGTTCATCGGCCAGCAGAATCTCCGGCTCATTCATAAGTGCCCTTGCTATCGCCACCCGCTGTCGCTCACCGCCGCTGAGCTGATAAGGCTTATGCCTGACTCGCTGCGACAGGCCGAACTGTTCTAAAAGCTCTTTTGCCCTGTTCTTCGCGGCCCGTCTGCACACCAGCCAGCCGGCGAGACTCTTGCCCGCCATCTTCGGCAAAAGCACGTTTTCCAACACATTCAGTTCGTCTAAAAGATGATAAAACTGAAACACAAAACCCACAGTTCTGTTGCGAAACCGGTTTAGCCGCCATCCGGATTGTTTGGCCAGGTCATTGCCCCTGAAACAGACCCTGCCTTTATCGGGCCTGTCCAGCACGCCGAGTATATGCAGCAGTGTACTCTTGCCGCTGCCCGATGCGCCCACAATCGCCGTAAACTCGCCCCCTGTAATTTTGAGATTCACGCCCTTCAGGACGCGAACCTGAGTCTGGCCCATCCGGTACGACTTATGGATATCCTGTGCTTCCAATAGACAATCGTTTTTCATAACTGAGACACCTGCAGAGTTTCAATACAGTTTATTCTGCTCGCTCGCAAGCTCGGCAAAATCGCACCGAGCAGGGACGCACCAATTGCACAGAGTATTATTATTCCCAGCACGGTCAAATCAATTGTGTTGGGTATATTACCTATTGAACTTATCTGCGGGTCCCACAATTGGAAGTTAAAGAACCTGAAGATTTGATTAATGTAAACCAAAAACGGCCAGCCGGCCAATGCCCCGATTACCGAGCCTGCCAAACCTATCAGAAACGCAAAGTTCAAAAATACGGAAAGTATGTTAAAACCGCTGGCCCCCACGCTCTTGAGTATCCCGATGTCTTTGCTCTTGTGGCTGACTATCATATAGAAGACGACCAGCACAATAAACACCGTAATCATCCCAATCAGGGCAAAGCACACTATCATCATCGTCTGCTGCGTCTCGACCAAGGCTACGATTACCTTGCTGAAATCCTTCCAGCTCTGGACCTGCACTTCGCCAAGCAGATTCTCGTACGGCGCCCCGGCCTTTGTCGCGACGAAATCCTGCCACAGTTTTTTAACCTGTTCCGTACCACGGCTGAGCGGCACAGAACTTTTGAATCTGATATGGATATGTGTAATGCGTTTGTGCCCGGTTGCCATACCGCAAAGAAGCTGAACGTCGTTAATCGGCAGGAAAATCAGTCGCCTGTCCAGGCTGTAACCGGCCTCGAAGTGGTCACTGTAATAAAAAGTCTTGCTGTTAAGCTCACCGGCGCCGGCCCTGGCCAGCGCGCCTTTGGCCGTCAAAGGTACACAGCTTATCTCGAATGCCGCCCTTACCGGCCGATCCGTTGTATGGTAATCACCCTGCGTGTCCTTCTGGAAAATAATATCTATACCCGGTACACAGCCCGGCAGGTTCACATCGTAAGCCGGCCGAAAGACGTCTGCAACGTCGTTCTTGTGATACTCAATCCATTGGCAGAAGCCCGTTACCCTGCTCAGGGAAACCGGCTCAATGCCGGCAATCTCTCGCACGGACTGGCCGTAAGCATCTAATCCGCCTGTTTCGCTCACGGAGGCAAGCCCATAATTTTTTATTACCGGCGTTGCGGCCTCGATATAGGGTTCCCTGCGAAGGATATCCATGAACTCATCGTAATATCCGAATCCAACCAGCGATTTCGTATAAACCACACAATCACCGACTGAGAGGTACACTTTCTGTTTGAAGTCGCGGCTCAGACCGGTCAGTACCGTTATCACCACGAAGACCACAAACACGCACAACGCCATCGCAGCTACCGCAAAGTAGCTTATCGGCCGGCGAATCAAATAACGAATTGACAATGTAAATTTATACAAGAGCTTCTACTCGTAACGCAGTATCTTCACCGGACTCCTGCAGGCAGCAATCAGTGAAGGCACAAGAACCCCGACCAGACAGCCTGCAATTGCTATCGCCACAAACAACGGAACCCACGCCCAGTGTACATGATGCGGAATTTCTGCAAGCCCGTAAGAGCTGGTCCGCCAGAGCTTGATGTCGAATATTACACGTACCCACTCCTCGAGCGTGTTGACATTTCTAATGATAATCATTCCCAGAATCACGCCAACCGCCGAGCCTATGACGCTGACAAATACGCCGAATCCGACGAATATGGCTGCAGCCGTCATGCCCGACGCGCCGCAGCTTTTGATTATCGCAATATCTTTTTGCTTGGCTGTCACTATCATATAGAAGATGCAGAATATCAGCAGTACCGCCACCGAGCATATCACGCCGAATATCAGGAGTACTATCAACCTTTGATTTTGCAAATCTTCGAATACATCGGCGTACCAGTCCTGCGACATATGTACCGCGAGCCGCGGAACCTCTTCAGGCCGAAGCTCCAGGTGATTAATCGCAAAGTCATACCACTTTTGCTCTATTGGGCCGACCATAGACCGTGGGTCGATGCCCTGTCTTAATTTGACTTTAATAAAGCTCGGCCTGTTTGATTCCTCCTCGCCGAACCTTAATCGGTGGAACTGCTCAAAAGGCATATACAGGGTCTTATCGCCGAAGAAAGTCTGTGTAAATGCAATATCTGATACCCTGAATTCTTCTACCTTCCGTTTCGACCCGTATCCGATGGTCGTAAGAACTATGCGCTTTCCGAGGAACTGTCGCGCACTGTCAAAATCATACTCGTCTGTATCTTCGTTCGGCTCAGCTATGACGTTTATCCCCAGCCACACACCCGGTGCATCGTTATAATCCGGCACTGAAAAACCGGGCTTTTTGTCCCAATCCTTCTGCCTTAATAATCTCTGCTTCCAGTCGGCAAAACCGGCCTCTCTCGAAGGGTCTATTCCATAGATTCCGACTTCCCGAACGATGCCGCCCTCCATATGCAGCAGGCCGCTGCCCATGAGAAATTGCGCCGCTGCTGTTATATTCAGGTCGCTTTGAAGTTCATCCAAAAAGAAATTTACGTCTTTGATTGTCCCGCCGCGAGGCCAGAAACTGATGTCACCTGTATCCGCAAGTGTCATTTGCCGAATCGCATCTATATAGCCCGTAAACAGGCTGTCTGCCGCCACCATTAGCGCAACAGACACTGCTATCGCCGCAATGCTCAGAAGCACTATCTTTTTCTTGCGAAGATAACGCAGCCAGAGAAATACTTTTAACATACTTTACTCTTTACGTGTTTCTTTTGCGGTTGCGATGCACATTAGGAAAATCAGGCTATCAGGAAATCAGGGTGCAGGATATCAGGAGTCAGTACATCAGAAAGGCAGAATGCCTGGGAGCCTGATAACTTGATACTCATCGCCTGGTGACCTGATATTCTGATTATCTGACACGAGCCTTGCAACCGCGACCTTGGCTTACGATTCTTTCTCCGGTTTCAGCAGAGGAAAAAGCACCACGTCCCGGATACTCGCCGCGCCGGTCAGGACCATTATCAGCCTGTCGATTCCAATCCCCAATCCGCCTGCAGGCGGCATAGCGCATTTAAGCGCTGTGAGAAAATCTTCGTCCATCGTCGCCATCGTTTCATCCTGCCCGCGAAGCTGAATCCGGAAATTCTCTTCCTGCACCGCCGGGTCGTTCAATTCGGTATACGCGTTTGCTATTTCCATCTTTGCCATATAAAGCTCGAATCGCTCGGCATATTCGGGATTGTCTTTTTTACGTTTCGTCAGGGGACACAGCACCGCCGGATAATCAATAACAAACGTCGGATTGACTAAATTCGCCTCGACCGTCTCCTCGAAGACCTTATTGATTACCACCGCATCGTCCATCTCCGGCTCGTCGAGCCCAAACTCTTTCGCCTTATTTCTTATCGCAGCGATGTCATCGATACTGCACCCGCCGTATTCAGACAGAAGCTCGGCGTAACTCGCCCGCCGCCATCCCGGCGCGCCGGGACCCAAATCAATCTGCTGTTCATCGAACTCAGTCTTATTGCTTTGACAGTATTGACCGACAAGGCCTGTTATTAATTCCTCCGTCAAATCCATCATCACATTGTAATCAGCGTAGGCCTGGTAAATTTCCATCATCGTAAATTCAGGATTGTGCCGCCTGCTCAGTCCTTCGTTGCGGAAGTTTCGATTAATCTCGAAAACTTTCTCCATGCCGCCGACTAACAGTCTTTTTAGAAACAGTTCCGGCGCGATGCGGAGATACAGGTCCATATCCAGACTGTTATGATGAGTAACAAACGGCCGGGCCGCCGCTCCGCCGGCGACTGACTGCATCATCGGGGTCTCAACTTCGAGAAAACCTTTGTCTTTGAGGAACTGCCGAATCGACGATATGATTGCACATCGTTTTTTGAACAGCTCCATGACTTCCGGGTTGGCCCACAAATCCACGTACCGCCGGCGATATCGCAAATCGACGTCAGCCAGTCCGTGGAATTTTTCCGGCGGCTGCATCAGCGATTTGCTCAGGACCGTCACCTGCTCGGCCCATATTGTTAATTCACCGGTCTTGGTTCTGCCCAATGGACCTTCAGCGCCGATTATATCCCCCAATTCGAGCAGCTTCGCGAGTTGCCACTGCTCACCCAGCAGTTTATTGCTCAGGCCGAGCTGGATTGTTCCGGTCCAGTCGCGAAGTGTGATAAAAATCAGCTTGCCGATGTCCCGCAGCAGGACAATTCGGCCGGCACAACGGGCACTTTGTGACCTGTCCGCCGTAGCATCAGCCAAGGCGGAATCGTCCCCGTCCTTGTATCGCGCCCTGATATCCGCTGCCGATTCTGCCCCGTCGTATCTGCCCCCGTACGGGTCGATACCAAGCTGCTTTATCTGCTCTAACTTGTGCTGCCTTTGCTCTTCGAGCCTGCTGATTTTCTGCTCACCGCACAAACTGGCAATCCCTTTCCTGGCGTTGAAAAATCTTGTTTACGCGTCAGTTCAACGGAACCTGCGCCGCCACCGCGCGTCCCTGTTCTAAGAGTTTAGTGCGGATTACAAGAAGTGCAACAGTTAATTGCGGGTCGGATTCCAGGGTCTCCTGGAGTGAATGTTTGTTCAGCGGGTTTGCATCGAGGTCGTGGTCCGCCTTGACCAGCACATCATTGTCTCTTTGTACGTCGGTAAGCTTACCAAGCTCCTCGCCGGTCAGCTTTACCGAAACGTCGGGCGTTATACCCCAGTCTTCTCTGCCGAGCTTTTCCATATCTTCGCGGCTCTCGACACGCTGTCCCGACGGCAGATGATAATAAGCTATCGTATATTTCAGTTGTGCCCCTCCGCCCGGCCTGTACGAGACCTGCTGGACGCTGCCTTTGCCGTGCGTCCGCTCACCGACGATTATCGCCCGGCGATATTTTTCATCCTGCAGCGCCCCGGCCACAATCTCAGAAGCGCTTGCACTGTATCGGTTTACCAGGACCACCAGCGGATAATCAGGATGTGTTCTGCTGGTTTTAGCGCTTCGGTAATCCGGTATGCCCCACCGCGGCTGAGTGCGAACGATAAGGCCTTTTCGGATGAACTTATCTGCAACTTCTACCGCGCTGTCCAGCAATCCTCCCGGATTGAACCGCAGGTCAAGTATTAAGGCCTGCGTGCCTTGTTTCTCTAATTGTGTCAGGACGCTCTCGAATTCGTCGGCGGTATTATCCGAAAAGCTCGTGAGCCGCACATATCCGATTTTACGCTGCTCGTCCAGCATATACTTCCACTTGCCGCTTGTGGCCCGCTGCCAGCCGCGAATCGTCTGCACTACAATCTGTGCCCGAACAATCGCAAGCTCACGGCTCTGGTCATCGCCTGGTGTGCGAACAGTCAACTTTACTGTTGTTCCCGGCGGTCCGGTTATATGCTTGACTGCACATTCGAGTGACATGTCCTTGGTCGGGACACCGTCAACCGCCTCGATTATGTCGCCGGCGTCCAGGCCGCTCTTGTACGCCGGCGTATCCGGCAGCAGGCTCGCGGCAGTAAGCATCCCCTTTTCCTTGCTTATTAAAATACCTATACCGGAAAACTCACCCATCAGGTTTTTCTTGAAATCCTCGACTTGCTGAGGCCAGACAATTACCGTATGTGGGTCCAGAACAGACAGCGCCGCCTCGGCAAAATGGGCTACCAACGTCGATTTCGGCAGTGAAACCGTCATTGAGTTCAAAATCAATACCTGCTCGAAGATTGCAATGAAGCGTTCTCTGCTGATGCCGGTCTCGGCCTTGTCAATATCCGATTTCAGCGCATTTAGCGATTCGGACCAGGCTTTGACACTGTTACTGTCCGGCCGAAACATAATCTCTATGACGTCGTTTTGGCCGTTATGGCTTTGCTGAATCTGGTCGTAAGAGGCCCTTACCACTTCCGCCAGAAGCCTGCTTCTGTTAAGTGCTTTTTGCGCCATTTTGCTGTAATCGATGAACATCGGGTTGACGTATGTAGTGTCAATGACCTCTATTGCTCGTATGAACATCGAAGATTCGACCTTCTGAAATCGCTGTTTACTGGTTTCGCAGGGACTATCCTGGAATGTACCCAGTATACCGGCCTTTTCGACGAGTTCTTCGGCGTGCTCTTTGTACTGTTTATTATCTTTATCGAGCACGCTGAGCCAGTACCAGCAGTTGGTATAAGAATCGAACCACTTGCCCCGCGCCTCATATTCAGCCGCTTCTGCCTTGGCTCGTTCAACGGCATGGCTGACTATCGGAGCATCGAGGATTTGTTGTTTCTGTTTTGGCTCAGCGAGTTCTGCAAGCGTCGCAGCCACAGTAAAAACGCCGGACGTTTCGTTCACGTCATTTACATCATTGGTATCGCCCCATCGCAGGGCCTGAAGTTTTTTCCACTTCTTTTCGTAACTTTTCTGCTTTGCTTCGGCTCGATGTTTGTCCAGGGCCTCGTACTCGCGCGTAATCGCAGCAATCTCGGCAAAGTCTTGATTCTGGTCACAGCCTTTCTTCGCTATCAGTTCGGCAGCGTTTGCAAATTCTCCCTCATAGACTAACTGACAGACCTGTCCAAACGCGCTGGTCTCGGAGGAAACCTGGCTTGTAACAACTTCCGAGGGAACAGATTGTGCTGCCTGTGTCTGAGCACCGCAAAACATTACCGCAGCACTAATCCAGGCAATCATTACCAGGCGTAAAGGCCAAACTAAGCCTGTAAGCCGGGTACTGACGTACCGCGAACTGGCCCCGCGAATAAG
>CAZOVR010000023.1:34823-38993 GCA_964583405.1 uncultured Pirellulales bacterium | reverse complement strand
TGTTTTACCATATCCTTTATAGCGTCCCTGCCGGGGCCGAGGTATTTACGAGGGTCGAATTCGGCCGGTTTTTCTGCAAATACCTGCCTGATTTTTGCCGTCAATGCCAACCTCAGGTCCGTATCGATGTTGACTTTGCATATCGCCATCTTCGCGGCCTTGCTAATAGCTTCTTCGGGCACACCCATCGCGTTAGGCATATTCCCGCCGTATTTGTTAATTAAGTCCAAAAATTCCTTTAGAACACTGCTCGAGCCGTGCATAACAAGCGGAAATCCGGGCAGCTTATCTGCACACTCTTGTATTACGTTAAAAGCTAACTTTGGTTCGGTTTTGAACTTATAGGCCCCATGGCTGGTGCCGCACGCTATAGCCAGGGAATCGACGCCGGTCTTGCCGACAAAATCCACCACCTGGTTCGGGTCGGTCAGATGCGACGAGATATCATCCACGCCGACTACGTCCTCCTCGATACCGCCCAATTGGCCGAGCTCAGCCTCGACCACCACACCGTGGTCGTGCGCGTATTCGACCACCTGTTTGGTAATCCGCACGTTTTCTTCGTACGGGTGATGCGATGCGTCAATCATCACAGACGTAAAACCGTCGTCAACGCATTGTTTGCATGTCTCAAAAGTATCGCCGTGGTCAAGGTGCATCACAATCGGGATATCCTGATTTTCTGCGACGGCCACATCGATTATCGCACGCAGATAGCTCATGCTCGCGTATTTACGGGCGCCGCGCGAAATCTGCAGAATAAGAGGGGCCTTGGCCTCGGCTATCGCCGAGACAATGCCCTGCGTAATCTCCATATTATTCACATTGAACGCACCGATTGCATAGCCGTTCTTATACGCCGTCTCGAACATCTTTTTTGTACCAACCAACGCCATTAAAATACTCCTTAAAATTTCTGAAACCTGAAACTAAAAATCCTATACGCCGTTTAGTAACTCGGCTCCTTGACCATTTCGCTGTGCCGCCTGTGTCCTACGGCAAGCTCCGGGATTCCCTGCGGCCAGATACTGACCACCAGTGACTTAGTATCCAGTGAACTGTCCGCACTAAGCGTCACGCCCCAGCACAGGCGATGGTATCTCCTGATAAGAGAGATATCGCTGCGGATATTCGAGCCGTAATCAAAATCATACTGTTGTGAAAAAACCATGGTATAGCGTGGGTCCAGTTCGTATGTAGCGGCGAAAGTGAACATATTAGAACCCTTCTCGCCGAGCACCTGCACCCGCCTCAGATATCTGGTGCCGACATAGTAACTCAGGTTCGGCCAGACTAAACGTGAGAATCCCACGTTCATCTGATTGACGACCCCGCTGCGAACGTCGTAATACATGTCACTGAGCACCGTTGTGGTGTCACTCACCCGCCAGATATAATCGGCACTGAAGTAATCCCGCCTGGGTCCCCACCTTTCAACCGTGCCGGCGTAAGGGAGATTCACAAAGCCGAGGGGAAACCCCCAAAAGACGGGCCTTGTTAAATCATTATTGAAAAACTGCGGCGCCGAGAAAACGCGCATAGGCGCAAAAGGTTTTGCCCAGGTTAGCCGGTCTGGCCCGGGACCCCAATCAGAGGCATCCTCGTTGCCGTTCAGCCATACCGTATCAAGGTCGAGTCGCATCCAGTCCACCATACGTTCCTGTCCCGGAGCTCCGCGTTTCGTCTGCCACCGCTGCGAAACACCGATATTTAGCAGGTCGCGCTGCCGGATGTTTACATCACTCTCTTCGAACACTGACGCAAGCAGATGCGGCTCGATAATATGCCGCAAACCGTGTAAATCCCATAATCTTGATTCGACGTTCGAATACGTCTTCCACAACTGGGTATCTAAACGCACTCCGGCTTCAGCCATCCATTGACAATATCCTCCAGGCGGCGCTTCGCGCGGAATCCCGAACAGGCCGAGTATTGTCGGAAGGTAATTAACACGCCCCGACTCGAATCCGCTGCGGTCGTCGTAAGCCAGTGTACCCGCAACATAAGGCACGACTTTGAAGGGCTTTAGCCACAACGGCATATCCAGCTCCGTCCGGTGCGACAGAAACGTAAAATCCTCTTCACTGACAAGATTGAAATGCTCATTACCAATTCGCTGACGCAGGTGGCTTGCCTGAGAATCGCTGTAAACTGTAAACCTGTCATCGAAAAGTGACTGGCCGGTAAGATGAAATTCGAGGGTCGGCAGCTCTTCCAGCCTGTCCTCGAAATTATTTATGCGCGGCTTGGCCAGCAATGATACTCCCCAGTTGTTTTTGGACTTTTTCAGATGAAGGTATGTCTCGCGGTCGCTCAGATAATATTCTTTTCTCCAGTATTGTTCGACAAAGAATTCGTCACTGGAATAATCCACGCCAGTCGTAAGCTGCCAGTCGTCGGGAAGGAACTGGCGATGCTGCCAGCTGAATCGCCCGCGGAGCTTGCGGGGCGGCTCGAGGTCCTTGCGAAATCGCCAGCTGCCCAGCCGGTCCTCGCCGTGGTCGTGTATCACATAGCCGAACATTCGACCGAAATTATCTTCGCGGGTGTATTCTATCTCTGCACCTGTTCCAAAGCCTCGCTTGCCGTAGTAATCGAGCATAAGGTAGCTTTCCGTACCGGGCGGCTCTTTCATACCAAACAGACGTGAAAGAAACCATTGTGTTTCAATCGACCGACCGAAAGTGCTGTCGTCACTGAGATGCACGCTGTGCAGCGGCACATCAGGCCGTTGAAAGTTGCTGCGCATCCCGGGCAATGCAAAAAATGTGCGGTTCTTGTACTTGAACCTGACGTCCTTCATTTGTGCGTCGTAACTGGCGTCGCTCATTCGGCCGAGCTGCTCGTCAACCGTTGTCGTATCGGTAATCACTACGCTCGAAGCCGACGCTGATATCTGGGGGACATAAAATTCACTGGTGGTAAGTACGATGTTGTTCGCCGAGAATTTATTTTCTGATAATTGACGAATCTGCGCCGCCCGTATATAAATCGGAATACCGCGGTCATCATCGAAATTTCTCATCTCCGCGTTTATCGCAATCGCTTTTTTTCGCTCGAAGTCATAGAATATTTCATCGGCCCGGATTACCCGCTGTCCCTCAGCCATCACCACATCGCCCGACAGGTATATCGCCCGCACGGCCGCACGCGAAAGTAAATCTTCAAGGTTGGAACCCTCTTCCTTTTCTTCACTTGAGCCGCTGTAAAACACAACCGCGTTATCGGCCTGCAGTTCCAGCAGCCGACCCTGCTCATCCTGTTTCTGAGAGACGTAAAATCGCTGCCGGATAGTCGCAACGTTCGTCCCGTCCGGTGCAGGTACAGAATCAATCTTCAGCGGTTCGGGCCCCGCCGGCGCAAATACCACCGGGTACGAAAACTTAGGCTCGGCCGGTGTCGGCTCAGCCGCCTGTTCAGGACCGAAGACCTTCTCTAAGATACCGGGCTTTTCTACTCCTGGTTCTGCAGGCTTGCCTTCTTCGGTTACGATTTCCTGCTGCGGTGCGGCACGGCTCGGCAGCTCGGGCACTAATGCTTCTTCCTGCACTACGAATCTCGGCCCGTCTTCTACGGACTCGGCGTAGCTCAACGCCGTCCGGTACAACTCCATCCGATGGGGGTCCTGCTGTGTTTTTTTGTCCGCAGTAACAAAAACCTCACCCGTAACAACAAAGCGAGTAAGAAGTGCTTCTCCTCCCTCGAGCATCGTTTGCGCAACGTCGGTTGTCTTTGAAAGAGCGGCTTTCATTACCTTAACGTTCTGTTCGAGATAAACGGTAGCGCGGTAATTGGTCTCCTGCATACTCCTGACCTGTGTCTGCGCGGGCATTAGCCAGACGACCGCCTTTGCCGACTCGAAGCGGTTGGCCCCTATGCTCATCGCCAAACCATTCTCAAAGACCATAACATGTTCGCCCGTGTCTAACTGGTAATTGATTACTTCAGCTCCGACTAAGTGCAGGTCCTGACCGGCGAATCCCGTCGCGCCTGAATAATCGCCTGTCGCCTCCTCACAGACTGCGTATCCGATTACCAGGACAAGTGCTAATGCGAATATTCCCTTCTTTTGCATTTCTTTACTCCCTTCTGCGCGCTAACACTCCATCGCAATATTTGGGGGCAATTATAGCCGCCTCGCATCTCGATGCCAGCAAAAACCCCGCTAAT
>CAZOVR010000023.1:0-34723 GCA_964583405.1 uncultured Pirellulales bacterium | reverse complement strand
TTTGGGGGCAATTATAGCCGCCTCGCATCTCGATGCCAGCAAAAACCCCGCTAATAATACTGCTATCTGTGCATTTGCCCGAAAATTCCTTCACTCACCCCGCTCTGCACGTCCTATAAAACCTTCTTTTCTGGGATGTTGTACGTTGCCGGTCGATAGAATATAATCACACGCAAACGGATTTTTTGTAAGATTTTCTCGTGCACAAGAACAGCCGTTCCAGGTAAGGATTACTGCGTATGCCCGATACCGACCCAAAACCTGTCCCGAACACAGCCGAGGGGCTTGAGGCGCTCGAAAACAGCGAATGGCTGCAATCCCTCGCCGACCTCCACAGCACAGCCGGGCCGCAGCGGGTAAAGGGCCTCCTCGAAAACCTGCTGTTGGCAGCCAATAAATTCGGCATACAAATTCGTCCGCCTTCGAGTACACCCTATATAAACACCATAAGTGTCGAAGACACGCCTCCATATCCGGGTCGACGTGAACTTGAACGCCGCATCAAGAGCTGGATTCGATGGAATGCGATGACAATGGTAGTCCGCGCCAATCGCGAACTTTCCGGCATCGGCGGACACATCTCTACTTACGCCTCCGCCGCCACACTCTGGGAAGTAGCCTTCAATCATATCTGGAGAGCAAAAAACGATGAGCAGGATGGTGACATAATATATTTCCAGGGCCACGCCGCCCCCGGCGTTTACGCGCGAGCTTACCTCGAAGGGCGCTTATCACCCTTCGATTTGGAAAACTTCCGCCAGGAGCTGAATCCCGATGGCGGCCTGCCCTCGTATCCGCATCCGAGACTAATGCCGAACTTCTGGCAGCTTCCCACTGTCTCGATGGGCCTGTCGCCCATAATGGCAATCTACCAGGCCCGCTTCAATCGTTATCTCGAAAACCGCAGCCTGAAAAAGAAATCCGACCAGAAGGTATGGGCTCTGCTCGGCGACGGCGAAATGGACGAGCCCGAATCGCTCGGCGCTATCAGCCTGGCCGGCCGCGAAAAGCTCGACAATCTTATTTTTGTTATCAATTGCAATCTCCAAAGACTCGACGGCCCCGTCCGCGGCAACGCAAAAATCATCCAGGAGCTTGAGACCGTCTTCACAGGTGCAGGCTGGAACGTTATAAAGGTAATCTGGGGCTCCGGCTGGGACCCGCTTATTGAAAAAGATAAGACCGGCCTGCTCCTAAAACGAATGGAAGAGGTGCCCGACGGCCAGTTCCAGAAATACGCCGTAGCAGGCGGCGCCTTCATCCGCAAAGACTTCTTCGGAAAATATCCACCGCTTCTCGAAGTGGTCAAAAATTATTCCGACGAGCAGCTCGAAAAACTCCAGCGCGGCGGCCACGACCCCGTTAAGATTTACGCAGCATTCAAAGCCGCAACCGAGCACAGAGGCTCGCCGTCGGTTGTGCTCGCGCAGACAATAAAAGGCTACGGCCTGGGCGAAGCCGGCGAAGGAAGAAACATCACACACCAGCAGAAAAAACTGAACGAAGATGAGCTGCTTGAATTCCGAAGCCGGTTCGGTATCCCGATTGCCGACGGCGAAGTGCAGGAAGCGCCTTTCTATCGTCCGCTCGCCGAAGACAACAAGGAAATTCAATACCTGCATCAGCAAAGACAAAAACTCGGCGGTTACGTACCATCACGCACAGTTAATGTCGAGCCGTTACAAACGCCTTCCGAAGAAATCTTCGAAGAATTTTACAAAGGCTCCGGCGAAAGACAAGTCGCCACGACGATGGTAATGGTTCGTATGCTCTCAAAGTTGCTCGCCGACAGGCAAATCGGTAAATTCATAGTCCCGATTGTCCCTGACGAAGCACGCACATTCGGAATGGAATCGCTGTTTCGCCAATTCGGTATCTATTCATCCATCGGCCAGCTCTACGAGCCGGTGGATAAGGAATCGCTGCTGTTCTACAACGAAAAGACCGACGGCGCAATCCTCGAAGAGGGCATCACCGAGGCTGGCTCGATGTCATCCTTCATCGCCGCCGGCACCGCGTACGCCACGCACGCCTTAAATATGATTCCGTTCTATCTTTTCTATTCCATCTTCGGCTGCCAGCGTATGCTCGATTTGATTTGGGCAGCGGGCGACTCTATGGCCAAAGGCTTTTTAATCGGCGGAATATCAGGCCGAACTACACTCGCCGGCGAAGGCTTGCAGCATCAGGACGGCCAGAGTCACCATATTTATTTGTCCGTACCTAATCTCAAATGTTACGACCCTGCGTATGCATACGAGCTGGCTGTCATCATTCGCGAAGGTTTCCGCCGAATGTATGAAAAGCAGGAGAACATCTTTTATTATGTCACTATGATGAACGAATTTTATTCTCAGCCGCCCATGCCCGACGGCGTCCGTGATGGAATACTGAAAGGTATGTACCGCTTTAAAAGCTCTTCGTTGAACAAACAGGCACAGGTGAATTTGCTTGGCAGCGGCACCATCCTCAACCAGGCTATTGCAGCCCAGCAGCTCCTTGAATCAAAATATCAGATACCAGCTGACGTTTACAGTGTCACCAGCTATAAGGAGCTGTACGAAGACTGCACAGAGACCGAAAGACATAATATGCTCCATCCTGCGGAAGAACCAAAGCTGTCTTACCTGCAACAAACGTTTGCCGAATCAGGTACTGTCTTCGTCGCCGCGACTGATTATATCAAAACGCTGCCGTTGACAATCGCAAAATGGCTGCCGGGGAGGCTCATAGCTTTAGGAACAGACGGATTCGGCAGAAGCGATACGCGTGAAGCCCTGCGTGATTATTTCGAAGTCGATTCCCGCCATATCACGCTCGCTGCTTTAAGCGTGCTCGCATCCGAAGGGAAAATCGACCCGAAGATTCCCGCTAAGACAATCGAAGATTTGGAAATCGACCCAGACAAACAAAATCCTGTTCTTGTATAAGGAACGGTAAAAATGATTGAAGAAGTAAAGCTGCCCGAAATTTCTGAAAACGTCGAGTCAGGCCATGTTATTTCCGTCATGGCAAAAGTCGGTGACTTCATCGAAAAGGAGCAATCGCTCCTCGAGCTCGAAACCGACAAGGCCGCATTCGAAGTACCTTGCCCGCTGCAGGGCCGAATCACCGAACTTACAATAAAGGAGGGCGACACTGTCAACGTCGGCCAGACCATCGCCAGAATCGACACCGCCGCAAGACCCGGCGAAGCGCCGCAACCTTCTCCACCCGTGGAAGAAAAAAAACCGGCTCCTGAAAAACCAGCACCTGTGACCAAACAAGCGCCGCCTGCGCCGGAACCGGCAAAACCTGCCAAACCAGCGCCTGTTGCGCCTAAGCCGTCAGAACCCGTTGCAACGGGCCCCGTCAATGCTGCCCCTGCCGTGCGTCAGCTTGCCCGCGAGCTTGGAATTGATATACACAAAGTTCCGCCGAGTATGCCCGACGAGCATATTTCCGCCGACGACGTGAAGAATTACGCACGCTCACTTATCACCGGCGCACCCGCTGCTGCCTCGCCTTCACAGGAAATCCGTTCGCTGCCCGATTTTTCTGCGTTTGGCCAAATCGAACGCAAACCAATAACTCTTACACGCAAATCCATCGCCGCGCAGTTGGGCTACTCCTGGCCGCTCGTTCCGCAGGTAACTCAGCACGATTTGGCTGATATAACCGACCTCGAGGAATTCCGCGCCGAGTACGGCCCGAAGGTCGAAAAGGCCGGCGGAAAGCTCACCGTCACTTCGATACTAATCAAAATCATCGCCGACGCGCTTAAACAGTTCCCGGAATTCAACGCCAGCTTCGACCCCGCAACGCAGGAGATGATTCTGAAAAAATATTATCACGTCGCCATCGCGGTCGATACCGACCGCGGCCTGCTCGTTCCGGTAATTCGTGACGTCGATAAAAAAGATATTCTGGAATTATCGGTTGAAGTAACCAAGCTCGCCGAAAAGACCCGCGATAAGAAGGTTACCCCCGACGATATGCAGGGCGGTAATTTTACGATAAGCAATCTCGGCGGCATCGGCGGCGTTGGTTTTACGCCGATTGTCTATTGGCCACAGCTCGCCATCCTCGGTGTATCGCGCGCACGCAAACAGCCGTTCTATAAAGACAATCTTTGTTACCCGAGACTGATTCTGCCGCTGTCATTGTCTTATGACCATCGTGCAATCGATGGCGCACAGGCCGCGCGCTTCACCCGTTACGTCGCTGAGGCCCTCGAAAAACCATTCCTCCTCGCTATGCACGAACGAAAATAATTGCCATTGTTTAAAATTGGCCTACCCATCTGTGGGCAGGGTCTTTGTAAACGAAGTAAAAGTTCTTTTATCTAATTTCCAGCGTTGAAGTTTTGTAACACACGGTACTTGATAAACTCGTTTGTAGCTTCTATGACTTCTATTTTTGCCCCCTTGTACCCAATAGTAGATGATTCAGACATGTCATATTCAACTTCATTACTGAAAGCTGGACGAGCAAAATTATCTGAAAACTCTCTGTAGCTAACATTGATTTTATCACCAACTTTACCGCTGTATATTAAAGTCTGTTGAAATGAATCTTTGCTGCTCACGGGATATTTTTTCTTCTCGTAATTGGCTTTGTTGGTACAAGCCTCAATACCATAAACTGATACAGCACAAAGCTTGCCGGTTTTTTTGTCTAAGCGAATTATTTGAAAAGGGTCTACCAACACATCCTTGATGACGTGCCCTGAATCAGGCCCATCACTGGGTAGGTAGAACTCAGACTTTTTGTTTTCGCCTTTTTTCAAATAATAGCCTTTGGTAAGGGTATAACCGAGTATACCCGCCTTGGCTTCCACTTCGATATAAATTGCGTCGTGTTCTGCATATTTGCCTTGGCGAAGCATAGAGTCTCCGATGTTTGCAATAACAACGGTATCAAGCGGAGGTTCGCTTATATTTATATGCTCTGGTGAGTAGTTGTAAGAAGTGCTCACACACCCAACCATTAACATGATTGGCATTGTTAAAAATGCTATTTTCGTTTTCATTATCTCTTCGTTTTCTTAAATCAAATTAAAGTACAGGTTTTATCATTCTTTTATCACAGAATAGACGATTTTTTCTGCTGATACCTCTTTCAGCTCAATTCTAAAAGTCCTAAAACTGATGACTTCTGTGTCAGGGGGATACGACAGCTCTTGTGAGTATGCTGGACGAATAAGGTCATCTGGGGTATATTCCCTGTATAAAAGTTGTAAAGCGTTATTCGACAAACCGGAATAAATCAACTCCATATTGGTAAATGGGGCGTCTTTTAATATATGCTGTACTTCTGTTGGATAAAAACGAGTATTAGGTGGATTTATTTTATAAACGTTTACTCCTTGTACCGGACTCCATGCCCAGTCAAAACCAGCAACGACACCATTAAAAGAACCATCCGGCTTAATGGCAAAAACGAATCTTGAGTTTGGTATTTCTATAGTTTTACAATCCTCACCGTTTGCCTTTATAGAACCCACAATGGGGAACTCTTGTCCCTTAGTGCCAGATACATATACGCTTGCAGAGGACAATCCCCCTGTAATCGTGAATGTACTATCGGCTTTCAGCCAAGAGTCGGACTCTGAGACATAATATTCTTTGACGATAACAACAGGTTCACCAGTATATGCAATTCTCTTTTCGCCCAGTATGTAGTTTTTCTCACTAATTTGCTTGATTTCAGAATTTGATGACCAAACTGGTTTGGCAACATGAGCGCAGCCAGTGAAAAGAAGCAGCAAAGGTAAAACGGTAAATATTTTTTTCATTTTCTTCTCCTCAAAATTAAGCTACCCAAGCCAACCAAAAAGAGTGTGGTGAGTTCAGGTATAACCACCAACTCTATTTTTGAGCCGCCATATATAACTAAATAGTTGTCAATAGTAGTACCATCTTGTAAAAAACCGGTTAAGTGCCTTTGGAATCCCTCATAAGTCAAAATGCACTCCCCTACAGTTTCACCGTCAATCTTAAAATCATAACCATATATTTTGTGGTAACTGTGGCAATTTGGCGTACTTGTCCATCCACTTCTTATTTGTCCGTCAATAGTGCCTCCATACCAATTAAATTTACCGTCTTCAGGCGAAGATATACCACTACCAATATGCCCTCCATACATTGAGGCTTCGCTAATATCGTCTATTACAAGAAAGTTGCGAATATCGCCACCGTATATTTCGCCATAAGCGCCTTCTTTTAAGTTGAGATTTTGCATAATTGTTCCACCGTTCATTAAGACATCTATATCAGTTGTTATCGTTCCACCCCAAACTACTATAGAATCCGAATAGAAATCTCCTTCGTTGATAATCCATCCCCCCTCAGCAACTCCAACCCAACAAACTACTATTACCACCGCAAGAATTGATTTGCCTCTCATTTTCTTTTCCTTCCTCAAAAAGTGTTGATAATTTTGTGGCGCATAGAATTTGCGCTGATAGATTTGATAACGTCTTGGGTTCTCCTGCCTCTTCAACTTCCTTACTCCCAAAATCAGTAAATATATAATAGTTTATAGGCGTGAAAAAACAATGGAAAAACAGGCAAAAGGTTGCCAGAAAAGCAGGTTTTACGGTAAAATACACGGTGAAAATAACCATTGGAAGAACAGGCCGGCTGCCGTCTATTGCTCGTGCCGACCCAAAAAAGGACAGATGAATATGACTACTAAAAGGATCGAAAAGAAAAGAAACGAATTGATTCAGATTGTTAAAATGCAGAGCGGCACAGAATCCGAACGTCTTAAAAAGCTGCGTGAATTAGCTTTGGAGGTCGGAGCAAGTCATCTAAGCCCGAATGGGAATCGAACAGCAAATGAGGCGGAATTAGTTTCTGGGATTCAAACCGCGTTACAAACGGCTTCAATGCTGAATGCCTGTAAGGCTGCAAGAAAAGCTTGGATTGTGGCTTTATTAGCTTCGTTAGTTTCATTGCTCAGTGCTATTGCAGCATGGGCAGCGGTTTTTGAATGGTGCGTACGCCAATAACAAGATAACCTGTACTAAAAGTAAAGAGAAAAGGAGATACTGTCCTGTACTTTTCTTTGCTCGGACCTCGCTAATCGTATTTCATAACATAAATCATGTTAATCCTGTTATCCTGTAAAAAATTACAGTGTAAATCCGTGTTACCTGTCCTCCGTAGCTTTAGCGAAGGCGGAATCCGTGTCTAAAAATTTTGTGTTAATTCGTGTAATTTGTTGTTAATCTAATCTGCGTTCAACCCGTGAGATGCCGCTTCGCTATCTCACGGGTTAAATCTGTGGTTGGATTTTGTAAGGGATAAAAAATGTTCATCGACTATGTAACCTTAATGCTCATCAATATGTCTGCGGGCCTGGTCGTTCTGGCCTTTTTTGTCGCCTTCGCGGTTCATAAAGACGACCGCCGCGCATGGTCACCGGCCTTTGCCATCACAGGCCTGGCGGCGACCGTCTGCGGTTTTGTAATGACCTTTACTTGGCCGATTCCTCATCCTTACAGCACCGCTTATGGTGAATTATCCGTACTGTTCGGCCTGTTGTATCTCGCCGCCGCGCTGTCATTAGCCAAAGGCTGGGACCTGATGTCCGTCGGTATCTACGCCGTAATCGCCGGCGCTGTTGCGGTACTGGTCGGCATTCGTTTTATAGTTCTCGGCCTGAGTAACAGTCCCGTCCTCAGCGGTATCGGTTTTATAATTACCGGCTCGATTGGCGTACTTGTGCCGGTGTTATTATGCCTGAAAAAAGTAAAGGTAATCAGATTGCTCGGCGCCTTATTACCGCTTGCCGCTGCATTTATCTGGGCCTGGACCGGCTTTCTGGCGTACTGGCTGCATCTCAAACCGAAATGATATTGCCTTAAAGTTTTCGAGAGGATTTCTAAAAAAAGTGAATAAAAAAATCCGGGCGGCGTGTTCCAACACACGTCGCCCGGATAACGTAGAAGTATCAATGGGATACCAGAGTCTGTTATTGTGGTCCGCCTCGTCGCCCCATAAATTGCTTCATAGATTCTTCGAGCTCTTCGGGCGTCAGGAATCCGTCGCCGTTTGTATCGACTTTTTCGAAACGCTCAGCGGGCGTCGGCCATCTCGTCGCTGAGAACTCTTCGACTGTCAGCTTGCCGTCGCCGTCTGTATCTTTCATCTCGAAAATCTTTTCAGTGTCCGGTGGTCCCCAGTGTCCTCTTCGGCCTCGCGGTCCTCGGTGTCCTCTTTCGGGTCTTGGTCCTTTGGGAGCATTCGGGTCTTGGCAGGCCTGGTCTTTATTCAAGTGGCCTCGTCGCGCCATTGGGCCTTCTCCGGGTCCGCCCATTTTGTGGCGTCTTTCTCTGCGGGTTTCTCTTAATTGCTGCCATTTCTCATACTGCTCAGCGGTCAGAACTTTTTTCACTTCCGTAATATGAGCAATCCTGGCAATTGCAGCATTTGCAAATACCTGTGCAAGGTCATTAGCCGCGGCCTTGATTGCTTCGTCGCCCGCGCCTGAATCAGCTGCATCATCCAGGGCCTTTCTCTTTTCCTGGGTCAACTCGCGGGTTCCCTTCATTGCCTCCCGATGAGCGGTCATTAACTGTTCCAACTGTGTGACCTGGTCATTTGAAAGGCCCAGCTCTTGCTGCATTTTTGCTTTCATATCGGGCCGTTTGCCTTTCGGGCATGGTGCGTTAGGGTCTTCTGCCAGGGCCAGTGAGCTGAAAAGCAAGGCCACTAAAAGTAAACCACACCCCATAATTCTTGCTTGTTTCGTTCTCATTGTTCGTCCTTTCTCAAAAAATGACGTTAAACTTCGTTTTTTGTCATACTAATCGCTTATTAAAACGGTCACAGGGGCAATATTATTGCAGGTAGGATAATTTTAATGAGAAAATGCGGACGGTCTTTTCCCCCAAGACGCAGGTCAATTCAATGAAAGGGTCACGGCAGCCGCCGCGACCCGTGTTGATTTGTGCTAAAGCTCCAGGCCGGAGGTGTCGCCGCCTTTTTCGACGAGCTTATTAAAGTACACCTGGAACCGGGCCTTGAGGTCTTTAAGGGACTTATTCAGGGCCGTCAAATCGGCTTGCAGGCCCTTCGCCTCATCGCCCATAGCTTCGAGCGGCGGGATGTCTTTGAGCTTGGCCATTGTCTTTTCGATTCCGCCCATTTTGGTCTTTATGGCATCATAATATTCCTTTGCCTTGTCTCTGAGCTGCGAGACGTTCATCTTCTCAGCTTCGGCTTTTGCCTGCTCGATGGTCATATTCTCATCGGCCTTTTTTCCGCAACCGAACAGTGACACGGCCAGCAGGGCGACCATACAGCATAAAGCGATTGTTTTTAACTGTTTCATTTTGTTGACCTCCCATTTTAACTTGTACTTTGTTCCGAGTTCCGCGTACCACGTGCTCTGTACTGCGAGTAGTATATCGAGCGGTAGAGTCGTTGTGCAAGTAGAAAAGCGATTTATTCTGATACAGATTGTATTTGAGGGTTTTGGGGGATTTTTGTAGAATTCGGCCTGTTGGGATTGGCTGATGCGGATTCAGCGGCAGCAAGGAGTGACTATGGTTTGTCCTAAGTGCGGCAGGCGGATGGACTGGTATATAGACGGGCTGGTTCGGCCCGGCTTTAACAGCCGCTACTGTATCGGCTGTAAATCACGGCTGGAATTAGTGAATCCGTCGACGCCTTATATGGCAGCCGGACTGATATTCGTATTGATATTGTTCGGACTTGTTATGGGGCAGGTATCGCATCTGTGGCTATGGTTGATTCTGATGGGCATTGCTTTCTGGCTGGTCAATCCGGTTTTTATCAGGCTGCTCGGCAGATGGGCTGTATATGATTACACCCAGTCCGAACTGTCGAAAGCGAATTTACTCAACGCAGTCAATACGGTAAGCACACTGATAACCACTGTATGGGTAGGGCATTTGATAATGATACTTGCCCTGCCTTACTGGAATATAATAGGGCTGCTGGCCGAAATGGATGACAGGGCGTTCGAAGCTGCGCAGCAGTATGCCCAGGTATTCAGGCCGGCCCGTATCATTGCGATGGTTGTGGGAGTTATCTCTGCCGGGACGTCGGGGACGACGTCTGTTATGAGATACAGCCTGAGAAAACAATCGCTCAACAGAGCACTTGCTCAGCAGGACGGGATAGAAAGCGAAGGGGGCCAAGGATGTATATGACAATACTGATTATCGCTTTGCCCGTCATTGCGATGGTACTGGCTCTTGTTTTTGTCTTCTCGCGGCGCGGCGGACGTATGAGCGCCGACAAAAAGAAAATCGATATGAAAATGAACGAATTAGCGGAAGAACTGAAGAAAACAAAGAAACCTGGTCGCTGATTTCAATGGTTTTTGCCACAGAGGCCACGGAGAACACAGAGGATTGAATATTGAATGGCAGACGGCGGACGGCAGAAATTGAATATTGAATATCCAATGTAGAATATAGAATTTATAATGTGAGAAGATGAAAGAAAGGAGGCTATATGAAGCAGGTGCAGATAGTTCCGTTGGCGGATGATAAGCCGACTCTAAAGACGCTGCTCAGGGACACTGAACGGAGATTGCGCGGCGGCAGGACTACGTTCAAACGCAAAAAGGCGGGCAAGTGGGTCCACGTCAGGTATTCCGGCTGGATTACGTGGGACCTGGCAAAAGGCGGCGTTATAGAAGCCAAAGTGCATGCAAAGGAGGGAAGTGAGTGGCAGTTACTGCAGGCCTTTATAGGTTACGTCGACCGCCACATCGGCCAGTACATCCAGAGCATCAACATCATTTATAAGTAACGGTTGTTTCGTACCTTAAGGCGGTACGAGCCGGCAAGCGATTTACGACTGACGGCTGAGTTCTGACGTTAGTTAAGGTATTGGTAATTTAAGGAGTAAACTATGAAAGTGGTACGACAAATTGGTTCTATAGCTTTTGTTGCGGGTCTATTTACGTGCATCTTTGCCGGCTTACCCTGGTACGTAGTTGTTTCCGATGACCCGGTCATACCATGGTGGCTGCGGATAGCGATTTTCTGTTTACTGGGTGGTATTCTTGTGGTCCTTTTGACACTGGCTCTCGAACAAAGGAAATTCAAGACAGATGCATATGCACCAATGCAACCTGTATCTGAGGCAGGAGTTTTATTATTAAATTCCGCCGAACTACCCGGCCGAGTAGTCACGCAGGTTCTGGGCCTGGTCCAGGGCCATACGGTATTTGCTATCTGGATTGGCAAAGACCTGTCGGCCATAGCCAGGCTCATCCTTGGCGGCGAATTAACTGAATACACCGAGATGATGGGAAAGGCTCGCCAGGTAGCTACCGACAGGATGAAGGCCGCGGCTGAGCAGATGGGAGCGGATGCAATAATCAATGTTCGCTATATGACTACATCTGTTATCGGTAGTGCCGCCGAACTTTTGGTTTATGGCACCGCTGTCAAGCTCAGCGAATAACTCGCACGTCAAAATAAACATGTTGTCAGTTGCGGCAATGGAGAGGATGTGGTATATAAGGGCGATTGAATTACGATTGCAGAATAACGAATGACGAATTGCTGTAACGGGGGGATTTCGGGCAGGTTAGTATGGAAGTAGCAGAAGTCAGAGCGGCGATTAGCGAATTAGCGGCCCGGATTGAACAAATCCGGGACTGGCTTTGACTTGCCTAATAAACAGACCGAACTTCAGGCCCTCGAAAAAAAGATGTCGCAGCAGGGTTTCTGGGATAATCAGGAAACGGCACAGGCGACCGTCGGCAGGCTCAGCGCACTGAAAGCAACAATCGAGCCGATCAAAGAAGCACTTGTAAACGCAAAGGATTTACAAGAGCTGTTTGAATTAGCCACTGAAGAAAAAGACACCGAAATCCTGGAACAAATCGAAAAAGATTTACAGCAGTTGGAAAAAAAGTGCGAACGGATTGAATTGACGGGACTACTCAGCGGTGAGCACGATTCGAATAGCTGCTTTTTCAGTATTCACGCCGGGGCCGGCGGGACCGAAAGCTGCGACTGGGCCAATATGCTTCTGCGTATGTACAGCAGGTATTTCGACGCCAATAAATATAAATACGAACAGTTCGATATGACTCCGGGCGAAGAAGCGGGGGTAAGGTCGGTGACGCTTCGGGTGAGTGGGCCTTTTGCGTACGGCAAACTGTCGTGCGAGCGGGGCGTGCATCGGTTGGTGCGGATAAGTCCGTTCGATAGCAATGCAAGACGGCATACCAGTTTTGCGGCGGTTGATGTCTTGCCGGAATTCAACGAAGATATAAATATAGAAATAAAAGACGACGATTTGCGTATCGATTTCTACCGGGCAAGCGGAGCGGGCGGCCAGCACGTTAATAAGGTCAGCTCGGCTGTTCGGATAACGCATATGCCTACGGGGATTGTGGTGCAGTGTCAGAACGATCGCAGTCAGCACAAGAACAAGGCAAGCGCAATGAAGGTGTTAAAGGCGCGGCTATATATCCGCGAGCAGCAGAAGCGTGACGCGCAAATAGCCAAGCTCTACGGCGACAAAGGTGAAATCGCCTGGGGCAACCAGATTCGCAGCTATGTGATGCAGCCTTACCAGATGGTCAAAGACCATCGTACCGATTATCAGACGGGCAACGTCACGGCGGTGCTCGACGGACAGATAGAAAAATTTATCGATAGTTTCCTTCGATTCAGGACTAAAGACAGGAGCGGCAAGAAATGAAACAGATTATCAAGGTCGAAGTGTCGGTTCGCAAAGTCGCATTGGACCAGTGCAAAACGGATTTACTTTGCGTGGGGCAGTTTGCAGATGCAAAAGCGCTCGATAAGACAATAAAGCAGCTTGACGACAAGTTAGACGGTGCGCTCGAGCAGGTGATAAAGCTCGGAGACTTTAAGGGCAAAGCCGGCAGCAGTACATTGGTTTATACAGGCGGCAAAATCGGCGCAAAGCGGGTCTTGTTGGTCGGCCTGGGTGATAAGAAAAAAGCCAAACTCGGTGCCCTTCGTAATGCAGCGGCGGTGGCGGCTAAAAAAGCAGTATCAATCAAAGCTAAAAAAATGGTTGTTGCTTTGCATTCGGCATTCGGCGGCAAATTAGATCTTATCCGGTGCGGACAGGTTATGGCTGAGGGGGTTCACTTCGGCAGTTATATATACGATGAGTTTGTTACCAGCGAGAAGAACGGAAGGAGTGAGTCTCTTTCAGTCGAATTAATAGATAACAATTCAGCGGCGGTTCGCAAGCTCGATAAAGGCTCCCATGTCGGTTCGATAATCGGACAGGCACAGAATTTTGCGCGGACATTAGCGAATCGGCCGCCTAATATTGCGTACCCGGAAAAGCTCGCAGCAGAGGCGAAGAAAATGGTCGCGGACTTGCCGGGATTGTCCTGTACCGTGTTTGATGAAAGGCAGCTCAGGCAGAAAAAAATGGGCGGTATTATTGCCGTCGGCCAGGGCTCGGAGCATAAACCGAGAATGATAATTTTAAAATGGTCGCCGTCAAAAGCTGCGAAAACCGGAACAGTCGGCCTGATAGGCAAGGCGATTACCTTCGATTCGGGCGGGATAAGTATCAAGCCTTCCGCGAAAATGGACGCGATGAAGATGGACAAGACCGGCGGCGCGGTGGTGCTGGCGACGATGAGAGCGATTGCACAATTGAAACTGCCGGTCAAAGTAACTGCGGTAGTTTGCGCCGCTGAAAATGCGCCGGGCGGCCAGAGCTATCGGCCCGGTGACGTTATTACAACCTATAGCGGCAAGACGGTGGAGGTGCTGAATACCGACGCCGAAGGGCGGATGGTCCTGTGTGACGGAATTCATTATGCAAAGCAGCAAAAGTGCGAGCTGATTATCGATATAGCAACGCTGACCGGCGCTTGTATGGTAGCGCTGGGTATGCACAAGGCCGGGCTTATGGGCAACGACGACAGATTGATAAAGGCGCTTTCGGCAGCGGCCGAGCGAGGCGGTGAACCAGTCTGGCACATGCCAAGCGGCGATGAGTACGCCGAAGAATTGAAAAGCAAAATCGCGGATTTGAAGAACATCGGCTCGAAGTACGGCGGGGCTTGTACGGCGGCCTCGTTCCTCGGTGAGTTTGCCGGCCAGACGAAATGGGCGCACCTCGATATAGCAGGGCCGATGGAACCTTCGGAGCCGCTGAAGAAATATGTGACAGACGGTTCAATCGGATTCGGTGTCAGATTGTTCGTGGAGTATCTCAAAGGCCTTGCCGGTAAATAATTTAAAATGTCATTCCCGCGAAGGCGGGAATCCAAAATAGATTATTATGTGGTGGATGCCTGCTTTCGCAGGCATGACAAAAAGCGGTTAGTATAAGGAAGTAATTTTTGAGAGTTTTAATATGCAGGAAAAAAGTGAATATAAAGTTGACGTTGAACGAATTGAAAAAGCTGTGCGCGAAATCCTGACTGCCATCGGCGAAGATGTGGGACGTGAGGGATTAAAGGCTACGCCTGCTCGCGTCGCGGCGATGTATCAGGAGCTGCTGGCCGGGACAAGAGAAGACCCGGCTCAGCATGCCCAGACCGTCTTTAACGAAGATTACGATGAGATAGTGCTGCTGCGCGATATCCCGTTTTACAGTATTTGTGAGCATCACCTGATGCCTTTTATAGGTGTCGGTCACGTGGCGTATCTGCCGGCGGGGGTGGTGCTGGGTGTCAGCAAACTGGCGCGGATTGTCGATTGCTTCGCGCGAAGATTACAGGTGCAGGAAAGACTCACCGAGCAAATAGCCGACTTTATAATGAAGAGCGTCAAGCCGATGGGCGTGGCGGTAGTGCTCGAAGCGTCGCATAGTTGTATGACGATACGCGGGATAAAAAAGCCCGGCTCGGTAATGGTGACGTCATCGGTGCGAGGAATATTCAGGAAGGACCCGCGCAGCAGAAGCGAAGTGATGAGCCTGATTCACAACGGCAGCAAGTAAAGGAGGGATTTGTGCACAGGCTTGTGCGTAAGGTGAGGTTTTCAGTCGAGCCGTTCGGTGGGGGGGCAAGCAGTGGGGCAAATTCTTACGGCGGCAAGCCGTGCGGTGAGGGGCTGAGTTTATTTTTCGAGCTGTCGGTAGGTCTGGCGGGACAGTCTGACAAAGATACCGGCTTTGTCGTCAATGTGATGGATATCGACAATATTGTGCGGGAATATGCAGTACCGGTCTTTGCGAAGAATGTCCGCAAAACATTTCAGGAAGCAAAACAATTAACGTTATCTCAAACAGCCGGTTTGCTTGCGTCTCTTCGGGACGTGCTGAAAAATAAATTCGACGGTGCGATACTGATTGAGCTTGGTTTACAGCTCAATCCGTACAGGAATATTGCTTTCGATTGCGAGGATACCAAGATGTATTACTTCAGCGAGAAGTTTGAGTTTGCGGCTATGCACAAACTGTGGAACGAGCAGTTCAGCGAGCAGAAGAATTTCGAGGTTTTCGGCAAGTGCGCCAATCCGGCCGGGCACGGGCATAATTACGTTGTCGAGGTGACGATTAAGACGGCGACGGACAGCGATATTTGCATTGGTGATTTCGAGCGGGTTGTTGACGGCGAGTTCGTCAAATTAGTTGACCACAAAAATCTCAACGCCGACGTCTCGCAGCTTGCTGATATCAATCCGACGATTGAAAATCTTGCTGAGTTTGCGTGGAAAAAGCTCAACGATAAATTCGCCCCGGCCAAACTCCACAGCATTAGCATCTGGGAAAGCGACCGCACCTTCTGCACATACTACGGCTGAGGAAGTCGGATGCGGAGGTGATATTTGGTGGTTTAGTTTGTACTGGGGGTGATTTTCTGTTACACTAACTGCTTCGGTTTTATGGAAAAAATAAATGAACGGGACGGTTGTTTACAAGATATTAGCGGAGCATTTGGTTGACGGCGAGCTGGCGGCCGGGGAGGCCATCGGTATCCGGATTGACCAGACGCTGACACAGGACGCCACGGGTACGACGGCGTTTCTGTTATATGAAAGTATGGGCGCAGGATTGGTCAAAACCGAACTTTCGGTCAGCTACGTTGACCATAATATGTCGCAGTTCGGCCCCGAAAATCACAACGACCATTTATATCTGCAAACAGTCGCGGCAAGGTCCGGCGTATATCATTCACGAGCGGGCAACGGGATATGTCACCAGGTACATCTCGAGCGCTTCGCCCGGCCGGGCGCAACGCTTCTCGGCAGCGACAGTCACACGCCGACGGCAGGCGGTATCGCCAGTTTAGCTATCGGTGCAGGCGGGCTCGACGTGGCTGTAGCAATGGGAGGCGGGCCGTTCTACCTTACGTGTCCGAAGGTGCTGGGCGTTAAGCTGACCGGCGAATTGCCTGACTGGGTCGCTGCTAAAGATGTGATTCTCAAACTGCTTAGCATTCTCAGCACCAAAGGCAACGTCGGCTGGGTCGTCGAGTATTTTGGCGACGGAGTTGAAACCCTGTCAGTGCCGCAGAGGGCAACGATTACGAATATGGGAGCGGAACTCGGAGTAACGACGAGTATTTTTCCCAGCGATGAACAGACCCGAAAATTTCTGGCTGCGCAAAAAAGAGAAGAGATTTATGAACCTCTTACCGCTGATGAAGATGCAAAGTATGACCGCGTGATTGAGCTCGACTTATCGCAGCTCGAACCGTTAGCGGCGTGTCCGTCGTCGCCTGATAATATCAGGACGATTTCGCAAATCGCTGGTATGGCGGTCGGTCAGGTTGTAATTGGAAGCTGTACGAACTCGAGCTTTACCGATTTAATGACGGTCGCGCAGATTCTAAAGGGCAATCGGATAAATCGCATGGTCGAGCTTGCCGTCGCTCCGGGCAGCAGGGAAGTTTTGAATATGTTAGCGGCCAACGGCGCCTTAGCGGATATGATAAGCGCCGGTGCGCGGATTTTAGAATCGGCCTGCGGGCCCTGCATCGGCCAGGGATTTGCGCCGGGCGATGACGTAGTGACACTGAGGACATTCAATCGCAATTTTGCAGGCAGGACAGGAACGAAAAACGACAAGGCGTATTTAGTCAGTCCGGAAGCAGCCGTGGCCGCGGCCCTAACCGGACAGATTAACGACCCGAGAAAACTGCCGGAACTGCTCGGGATAAATTATCCGAAGGTCACTCTGCCGGAGCATTTTGTTATTGACGACAGTATGATAGAAAAACCCTTATCTTCGGACGAGGCAGCGAAGGTAGATGTGCTGCGCGGCCCGACCATTGTCGTACCGGAATCGCCGAAGCCGCTGCCGGATAGACTCGCTGGGCAGGTACTGATTAAAGTCGGCGATAAGATTACAACCGACCATATTATGCCGGCCGGTGTTTTTCTCAAACTTCGCTCTAATGTGCCGGAATATGCGAAGGTGGTTTTTAACTGTTTCAATGAGCCGGACTCGGCGACTTTCGCCGAGCGGGCGCTGGAACTTAAGAAGACTGGTATCGGCGGCGTTATAATTGCGGGCGCCAGCTACGGCCAGGGTTCCAGCAGGGAGCACGCGGCCTTGTGCCCGATGTATCTCGGTATCCGGGCGGTGCTCGCTAAATCTATCGAGCGAATTCACAAGGCCAATCTAATCAATTTCTGCATTGTCCCGATTGAGTTTGCAGACCCTGCCGACTACGACAGGATAAACAGCGGCGATGAGTTTGAAATTGCCGGACTGCTTGAAGCGATTAGGGATAAAGACGAAGTAACAATCACTAACAAGAATCGCAATTTCGACTTTACCGGAAAATTGAATCTGTCGCAGCGCGACAGGAAGATTCTGGTTTCAGCGGGACTTCTTAATTACACGCGCAGGGATGCGAGTGGCAAATAAAATCATTACAATTTTCGGAACGGGCAGGGCTAAAAGCGGCGAAGAGATTTTCGACCTTGCGCAAAGGACGGGCAGGCTGCTGGCTGAAGCCGGCTTTGTCATTGCCAACGGCGGTTACGGCGGGACGATGCTGGCCGCAGCTAAGGGCGCACGCGAAACCGGCGGTGAGGTAATCGGAGTAACGTGCTCAGCATTCAGCAGCAAGGCAAACGAATATATCAGCAGAGAAATTGTAACAGCCTCACTCGATGAAAGGCTGGATAAGCTGATTGAGCTGGGAGAGGGTTTTTTGGTTCTGCCCGGAGGAACGGGAACACTGCTGGAATTGGCAAAGGTGTGGGAGCTGAAAAATAAGGGGTTTTTACAGCAGGGCAAACCGGTTATAATCATAGGCGATTTCTGGAAAGAGCTTTTAAATACAGTCAGCCGTGATGACGCCGGCAGCACAGGATATATTGAACAGGCAGACGGACTTGAAAAGGCCGTCGCCTTGCTGAAAGCTCGGTTATCCTGAAAGCCGGGTGCCTGTGGGAGTTTGATATGATTAAGCGCGTTACATTATTGATTTTGCTGATGGCTGCTGGTGCTTTTGCAGAAGAAGA
Organism: uncultured Pirellulales bacterium; assembly: GCA_964583405.1. Lineage (GTDB taxonomy): Bacteria > Planctomycetota > Phycisphaerae > Sedimentisphaerales > Anaerobacaceae > JBBABK01. The sequence continues at coordinate 16,320 of CAZOVR010000023.1, read as the reverse complement.
ACCGCTAAAGCCCGTCCCGGGCGCAGTCGAAAAGCCGCTTTTGCGCGACGGTTTTGTATTGATGGGCATTGACGGCAGGATGGTTGCCCGCGAAGACAAGTGGTTTTTCGAGCCGGACAGGGACGTGAGCGACGGCAGAACTGTATTCGTAGCCGGCTCGAAAATCGAAATGATGCCTTCGGCGGGCCTGGAGAAAATGGTTGCCGATATTGCTGATAATCCAGGAAGAAGCTACAGGCTTTATAACGCGATAATAACGGTCTATCGCGGAGAAAATTATCTGTTCTGCGATTATTTTCTGCCGCTGGCCGAGGCCGATACTGACATTGGACAAGCCCCTGCCGGACCGAATGAGCCGACGATTGAAGTTATGATAAATGAACCCAACGATGTAGTGGTGATTCCGCAGGAAATCATCGACAAGCTCAAAACACGGCGCATCATTCGGCCGGAGAAAATGAAACAGGGTTTCGAGCTCAAGCAGGATTCGATTCTGGCCGAGCGGACCGGCTTTATAAAACAAACGCCCGAAGGCGGGTGGGTTTTCCAGTTTGATGCCCTTGGCAGGAATACATCTGAGGTCTCACTCGAGCTTCTGCCCTGTCAGGTCCTCGAGGCCGCTCAATATAAAAAGGCTGTCGCCGTGAGGCGCGCACGTTTTAAGGTTTCGGGTATAGTGACAAAATATCAGGGCAGATATTACCTTCTGCTGCAGACTGCCAAACGTGCTTACGGTTATGGCAACTTCGGCGGATAAAATTAGCCACAGAGAACAAAGAAAATAAAAAATAATGAAAAACGAATTGAACTATCTTCTGGTTTCATACGACCAGCCGAATTTTCAGGAAAACTTGAACAGAGCTTTCCTGTCTAAAGCAGGAATGTCACATTTTGGTTTAGGTCCAAAGCACATTGAAAACAGGCAAATAGTTGAAACTATATTGAGGGACGTTGTAGAAAAAGGGAATGAAGCACTAAAGTATCCAAATAAAGCTGTTATAAGACATACAAAAAAATATGATGGTATCCAATTAACCCCAGAACAATTTAGAGTTGGCCAAGAAGATTTAAAAAAGGCACATGAGCAAATTGATGCGGAACTGTTGAGTTCGATTCGAAAATCAATCAAAAATGTAAAAAGATATCAAAAAGAAATTTTCATAGGAAATGACAAAAAATGTTCAGGTGGTACAGGAATAAAATACACACCGATTAATAGTGTTGGTATTTGCGTCCCAGGCGCGTCAGCGCCGCTGCCCTCGACTGTCATTATGTGCGTGGTTCCGGCGCAAGTTGCGGGCGTCAAACGAATCGTAGTTATTTCTCCGCCCCGGTTTAGCAATAGTATCCACCCCGTAACACTTGCAGTTTGTTATGAGCTTGGTATTAAGGAAGTTTATCGAATTGGCGGTGCACAAGCTGTTGCTGCACTAAACTTTGGGACTGAGACAATTGACCGTGTTGACAAGATAGTCGGTCCGGGTAATCAATGGGTTCAAACAGCCAAGCAGTTGGTTTTTGGTGACGTTTCAATTGACTCAATTGCCGGACCAAGTGAGGTTTTGATAATCGCAAATGAGACTGCTAATCCGGCCTGGATAGCTGCGGACATGCTCAGCCAGGCCGAGCATGCCCCCGGCTGTGCGTATTTGTTCACTGTCTCACGAAAAATTGCGGAAGAAGTTATCGCAGAACTTGAAAAACAGGTTGACCAGTTGAAACGCAGAGATGAAACAATCGCATGTCTTAAGAAATCAAGCGCTGTAATTGTTTTTGGGGATATGGACGATTTGATTCAGCAAGCCAATGACTTTGCGTCCGAACATTTGCAGATTCAGTGCGGTGACGAAAGCAACAAAATCGCTGATAAGATAAAAAATGCCGGGGCAATTTTTATAGGTGACTATACGCCTGTCGCAGTAGGCGATTACTGGGCCGGGCCGAGCCATACCCTTCCGACAGGCATAAGCGCTAAATTCTTCAGCGCGCTGACAAGCAATGACTTTATCAAGTCGATAAGTATCATCGAATACGACAAAAAGAAACTGCTCGAAAGTGCGGATGATATAATTCGACTGGCCGAGGCTGAGGGACTGGACGCCCACGCACGAAGTGTTCGGATTCGAATGCAGTAGCACCCCTGTAAATAAACAGTGTAAATCTGTGTTAATCCGTGTCTAAAACTTACAGTGTTAATCTGTGTCTTTTTCGTTTTGTTAGATGCTCTTAGAAATTGCGTTCTATAAAACCGGTATCGACGGTTCCCTTTACGAACAGATTGTGTGAAAGTATATCAAGGCAGGCGGGGATTGTCGTCTTTAACGGCTCAATAATGAATTCACTAAGGGCGCGTTTGGTGGTTTCGATGGCCTCGGCGCGGTTCGGGCGATGCACAATCAGTTTGCATATCATCGAATCGTAATTCGGCGAGACTGTGTAGCCCTGGTAAACGTGGGTATCGATACGCACGGCCGGCCCGCCAGGCGGGATGTATCTGGTAATAGTGCCGGGGCAGGGTGAGAAATTATTTTTCGGGTCCTCGGCATTGATGCGGCATTCGATGGCACAGCCGCTGTGCTTGATGTCACGCTGGCTCAGTTTCATCTTCTCGCCCGACGCAATCCGAAGCTGCCATTTAATCAGGTCATGGCCGGTCACCATCTCGGTAACAGGGTGTTCGACCTGAATGCGGGTATTGACCTCGATGAAATAAAAATTCTTGTTCTTATCGAGCAGGAACTCGACTGTAGCGGCGTTGGTGTAGTTTGCTTCTTTAATTATGGCAAGGGCAGATTCGCACAGCTCGTTTCGGTCCCGCTCATCGAGCACAGGACACGGGGACTCTTCAATCATTTTCTGGTGTCGCCGCTGAATCGAGCAGTCCCTCTCATAAAAGTGCAGGGCATTGCCGTGCTCATCTGCGAGCACCTGTACCTCGACGTGTCTCGGCTCGACGATAAGTTTTTCCAGATAGACGCTCGGATTGCCGAAGGCGGCCTGCGCCTCAGCCTGCGCCGCAGCAAATGCCTGTCGGAAACTAATATCGTTATGCACTGCACGCATACCTCTGCCGCCGCCGCCTGCCGCGGCTTTTATGATAACCGGATAGCCGAGTTTGCCTGCGAGCTTCAGGGCCTCGGTCTCGTCGCTTATAGCCCCTTCGGAACCGGGTACGACCGTAACGTTAGCCTTTTGAGCCAACTTCCGTGCTGCAACCTTATCACCAAGGAGCCGCATTGCCTCGACGCTCGGCCCAATGAATTTAATTCCGCAGTCGTGACAGATTTGCGCGAACTCGGCATTCTCTGCCAGAAAGCCGTAGCCCGGATGTATCGCATCGACGTCGGCGACCTCAGCGGCGCTGATAATCGCCGGAATATTAAGATAACTTTTTGCCGGAACAGCCGGGCCAATACAGATAGCTTCGTCGGCAAGTTCGAGATACGGGCTATTGGCGTCGGCCTCGGAGTATATGGCGATGGCGGCGATACCCAGCTCGTGACAGGCGCGAATAATCCGCAGGGTAATTTCGCCGCGGTTAGCTATGAGTATCCTTGAAAACATTTCTCGCCTTTGAATATCTGTGGACTTAGTCGGGCTTGACTCTGTACAGCACCGTTCCGTATTCGACGGCCTGACCGCTCTGGATACATACCTCGGTGATAGTTCCTTCGGCCTCAGCCTTGATTTCGTTCATTACTTTCATTGCTTCGATGATGCATACCACGGTTGATTGAGTAACTTTAGAGCCGACCTCGATGTAAGGTTCAGCGTCGGGATTCGGAGTTGCATAGAATGTTCCAACCATCGGAGCTTTGATTTCTATAAGGTCGGAAGCTTTTTCCGCCTCCTGTTCACCGCCCGCCTTCGGCGCAGCTGGGACGGCGGCGCCGGTCGATACGGCCGGTGTCATCATAGGTACAGCAGTGACTTGGGGCGGCTGCGGCTGTGCACGCTTGAGAACGATTTTCTCGTCGCCTGATTTAACCTCAATTTCGACAAGGTCGTTTTCCTTCATTATTTCAAGGAGCTGCTCTATCTTTTTGAGGTCAGATTGCTTTTCTGACATTCCCTGTTCCTTTCCCGAATTACCTCAAAATTAAGGTTGTAAGTATAGCCGCAGGCCGACCAATTGGCAAGGCTTTTGAAACGGGATTAACAACGAGGTTTCGGCGGCTCAAGGACCTGGTAATGTATGTCATATCAGCGTAAGAAGTAAATAGGTCACGACCGAAGAGATTAATGGGCTGATAATCCACATCGACAGAATTTTCCTTACCACCTTGTGCGTTGCTATAAACTTGTGGCCGCTGTCGGCGCTGCCTATACCTATAACTGAGCTTGCGTCCAGCATAACCATCGGCTCGGGCATACCGAAAGCCGATGATAGCAGAAGCAAAGTGCCGATTACTATCCCGTTGATTGCCGCCGCCAGTATCCCCAGAGGAGTTATCTCCTTGCCGACGGTGTCCAGAACTTTTCTAAAGACAAGACCTCCGAAACCGAAAAATGGTGCAATTAAAAGAATCCCCATACCTTTGCCGACTGTCCCCGACCCAACCATGGGACCAACGGCGTTGGCTACGTTGTTGGACCCGATAGAAAAGGCGACGTAGCATCCTGCTGCTACGACAAATAGTTTCAAAAAACGTTCGTGTTTATTTATCCATGGTTTTTTCTCTAAAGGAATAATAAGTTTGCCCAGAATGTACGCGAGCGAGTAAGCCAGAATAGGCAAGATAAGCCAGAAACAAAATATCCTTATCAGCGTGGGAGTATATAGCTGCCGAAAATACAAACCAACGCTGATTAGTGAAAAGACTGTTACTGAGGAAGTGGAGACAGCCACTCTCAAAATATTGGCTATTAAAAGACTTAGTGCCGCCGAGAGTAAAACGACAAGAGTTACTTTTGTACTGATAAAATCCTGAGGAACAATGCCTCTGCTGATTGTATTTACGACCCTGCCGCCTGCTATAAACGCTCCTAACAGGACGAACAAGCCGAATAAAAAAGCAGCCCTTTTTCTGCTGATAACTCCTGCGCCGTAGGGCGCCGCGAAAGCGGGAGACATACCGCTGCCGCCCATATTCATAGCAAAAAATGCGGATAAGATTAAAACAAGGGGTATCATATTATAGGCCTGGTTTCTCCTGCTGCTGTGGTTTTCTCTTCACCGAATCAATAACACTTCCTGAAGACAGAAATAGATTCTATAAAACAAGCCAGCGGTCGGATTCGAACCGACAACCACTAGTTTACAAAACAAGAGCTAAATATTCTTAAAGATACTTGAGATATATACTTCTGTCCATTTCTTTTTTCGACTTGGCGCGTGACTTGACAAAGCTTTCCGAGAAAGCTCCTTCCTGAGCCTTCCCTTGCTCTATAGTATCCATGGCTATACATATAGCTGTGTATACTCTCCTCGTATAAGGAACAAAAAGAGAAATGATGGAGTACAGGATCAAAATTCGCATATAACTTATTTGTCAGATTTGGCGAAGAGTGTTCATCAAAACCAAGCAGGAAGAAAATGATGGAGGACTCTTTTTATCTTATTATAAAAAACACTGTGTAAAGGTGGTAGCGAAAATCTGATCTTAGCTTCTGATACTACATCGGTGATGCCTAACTCCTCAATTAAACGATTCAAACGATGACATTCGATGCCAAGCATTCTTGCGACAAATTGCTCAGATGGATTTAAAAAAGAGGTAAAGGTCTTAGTAATAATCCTTCGTCTTACTTCGTCAAGGGTAGGCAATATTTCTTTTGGGTAAGGCTCAGAATCGGCGAATATAATGTTGTAAGGTAACGTATCTAGTTGAATTTCTTTTCCCAAAGTTAATTTGTAGGCACGTTCTATAGCACTAGCAAGTTCACGGACATTGCCAGGCCAAGAGTAATTCAGAAGAAGCTTCTTGGCGTCCGAGCTTAGAATTTTGTCCGAACCGCCATAAAAGGCCTCTTGTGCCAGGAAGTGTTCCGCCAAAGATACAATATCTTCCTTTCGCTCCCGTAGTGGTGGATCCTCGATAACTACTACGTCCGGAAAGTAGAATCCGGTGCTAAGTTCTTCCAGCCTAACATTAGGACTACCTAACCCTCCGATGATCGTGTATACTCTCAAGGAATCACTGTTGTCTTCATAAATCCCTCGATAGATAGTAGCTTGGCCGGTTATCTCTGCCAAAACATCAAATGCATAGTCGATATTGTGCTGCAAACTTTTGACATTAGCTATTAGTTTTTTCCCGCCGACAACTATGCAGGCAGCTGCTTTGGCAGTAGATAAATCGAATTTGCTGGCAAGCATTGTCTGCTCTAAGCTATTCTTCACTGCCTTCGATATTGCAAACTTGTCATCAAATTCATCCACTTCAGTTAGGCCCATTATCGCACATCCGCCGGACTCCATAATGCTGTGATACTTTACAGAATCAAAAGAAATATACTGGCTGCTCAGAACACTAATCCTGTTGAAAATATCAAACAGATTTGCAACAAAGCTATTTATACTGGACCAGAATAACTTTGTTGTCATTCTTAGGTACATCTTGTTGAGGCTATTGTTGTCTACAATGATAAGAGGCGATATTTCCCCTTCAGTCGCCATTTGGGTTAACTCGATAGCAACTTTGTATGCATTTTCGGCTACCAACGGGCAACCGACTTTACCTGCCGCAGGTAAAGTCATAACTACACCCACTTTCCTGCTGGGATTTTCCAATCCTATATATCGGGCGTACCTTTTGGCGGCCTTAATCAAACCGACAACGCTGCCGCTACCGGTTCCACCGCCTGCTCCAAAGCTAATCATTATATGATCAATTTGAGTACCAAATGTTTGTCTCGCAAGGTGCAAAATATCTTGCTTGTACTTCCGAATTGCTTTTGCACCTCTTTCCATGTTCCGCCCCATACATTCTTCGCCTACGTCCATTAAGAACTTTTGGCCGTCTGGAATATCAAGCAAGTCCAGGTCATGGTGACTGGTGTTAACAGCCAGTACTTTCTTATAGCCTAAATCATAGAAGGATTTAACCAATCTTCCACCACACTGGCCGGCACCGATCCAAGCATAGCGGATAGAGCCCTTGATATGGTCCTTCACACCGGATTCCCCCTCAACAGCAGGCTCATATTGCTCCAAATCCAGAACGGGTAGCCATTCGTCGATTGTGAAGCCACTTATATTATCATTGGAGTTTGAATCGATGAAGTCGAAATTGGCGGTAGATGGTTGACCATCTGAGTTTTGGGGGGAGCAGTTGTAGCCTTCTGGGTTCCGGTTGGCTTCGACAGGTTCGGTGACCTCAGACATGTCAGCAATCATGCCGGGATGCCTAGACTTTTTTTCGTTGTTACCCGGCTTTGCTTCCATTTGACCTCCCTGCATCCAGCTAATGTTGGCTAAACTTCATAGAATGGTGGTTGTTGCTGAATATCAACCGCGAGCATTTAAACAGCACAGTCCTTCCACTTAGGGGCTGACTGCCTAATAAGCAGATTTCACCAACTACGCTACGCCGAGACATTGACAAAAAGTTGGCGCTAGCCTCTGGCCTTCGAAGATAAACACAATAATTATTTGTAAATAACCAAGCCTTGATTAACTGACGCCAACAGCCATGCAACTCCTGAGCTCTTCCAACCTGGTAGTCGGGCTATCCAATCCACCGATGATTGTGTAAGCCCTTAACGAGTTCCTGTTGTCTTCATAAATGCCTCGGTGGATTGTGGCCTGGCCAGTTATCTCTGAAAAGACATCAAAAGCATAATCAATATTGTCCTGTAAGCCTTTGACATTGGCCATCAATTCTTTACCACCGACAAAAACACACCCAGCGAGTTTGGCTGTGGACAAATTAAATCCGCCGGCAAGCAGAGTTTTCCCAAGATTCTTTTTGACGGCTTCAGATAAGGCGAATTTGTCCTGGAACTTGTCGACTTTGGTCAAACCCATTATTGTGCATCCACCTGCCTGCATAATGCTGTGATAGTCAACCGGATCAAACGAAGTGTAGGAGCTATTCAGGGCACTAAGTCGGTTGAAGATATCAAAAAGGCTTGCGACAGTGTTATTTATGCTCGGCCAGAATGACTTTACCGTCATTCCTGGATACATCTTGTTGATCTTGTCATTGTCTACAATGATAAGTGGTGAGATTTCGCCTTTTCTTGCCATCTCGCTTAAGCTGCTTGCCACCCTATAGGCATTTTCAGCTACCAATGGGGAGTTGGCTTCGCCCACTGTTGGCAAAGTCATAACTGCGCCCACCTTCCTATTGGGATTTTCCAATCCTATGTGTCGGGCGTATCTTTTAGCAGCCTCAATCAATTCGACAACGCTGCCGCTACCGGTTCCGCCACCTGCTCCAAAGCAGACCATGATATGGTCAATTTGAGTACCAAATAACTCCCTGGCAAGGTGCAGAATTTTCTGTTGATTCTCCTGAACGGCCTTTTCGCCTCTTTCCATGTCTTTGCCAGCGCCTTTTTCTCCTATGTCCATTAAGTACTTTTGAGCATCTGGAATATCGAGCAAATCCAAATCATTGTGAGTGGTATTGACGGCCAGTACTTTCTTATAGCCCAGATCATAGAAAGACTTTACCAGTCTACCACCACATTGGCCGGCACCGATCCATGCATAGCGTGTAGAACCCTTGATTTTGTCTTTGACACCAGTTTCTTCCTCGAAATTAGGCTCATATTGCTCCAAATCCAGGATAGGCAACTCTAACGTTTTCTCGTCAGGTTTGTTTTTTAATGTTTTAGCTGGTTGTTTTCCCATTTTCGTTTCTCCTAAGTCTAATTCTTTATCAATCTTTTTATTTTGGCAGCTTGGTTTTTAAGCAATCACAATGAAGTTAAAAACAAGACGGTTATTCATCGACTTGTTAAGAGGCAAGGATAATTTATTCCTGGTTTTTTCTAACAAAACCCCATCTAATTGGTTGTATTGTAACTTTGCGAGTATATTGGCCATGATGCTTCGGTAGATTTGGGTCCGATAGTATCTGAACTATATAATAATGTCGTTTACAAATAAGACTTCGCTGTTCTCTGAAAGAACCGGTCGGCGACAATTGGCAAGCCTTCAACCAATGAAAGGAAGAAGCATCAGATTAGCAAATCCTTGGCAAATGGTCAGTTAGGCACTGATAGAAAAGAATTGTCTCCACATGTCGAGGTTAAAAGTAGACAGCCAGCGGTCGGATTCGAACCGACAACCACTGGTTTACAAAACCAGAGCTCTGCCATTGAGCTACGCTGGCTACAAAAGATGATAGTAAATCAAAAAAACCCAATAGTCAACGAGATGGTTACAATAATTAAACAAAATTGTAATTTCTTGCGACATCGCTACAATTTTGTTAGTATTAGCAGCCATAATATATTTCAAGGCTATAGTTATGAAAACCAAGCCGGACAAAGAATTTGAGCTTCTAAGCGAAATAGCCACCGCATTCGCCGAGTCTCTCGACCTCGAGCAGACCCTCAAGTCTATGCTCAAATCACTTGATACCCATCTGAAACTTCGCAGGGGCACGATTACGCTTTTGGATCCGGAGGCTGAGACTATCAATATCAGGGTCGCTCACGGCCTCAGCGCTAAATCGATGAGCAGGGTCAGCTACCGTATCGGCGAAGGTGTTACCGGGGCGGTAGTGCAAAGCGGTGAGCAGATTGTAGTGCCGGATATTTCCAAAGACCCGCGCTTCCTGCACCGTACCCGCGAGCGTAAAGCCGCCAAAGGCAGAAAGACCGCTTTCTTCTGTGTCCCCGTTAAACTCGAAGGCAGCACTATCGGTACTCTTAGCGTCGATAGGGAAACGACGCGGGCTGAAGATTTCGAGGCCGATGTTCGCCTGCTGAATGTCATCGCCACAATGGTCGCACAGGCCGCAAAACTAAATAAGATGCTCGAGTCGGACCGCAAACGATGGCGCGATGAGAACCTGCGGCTAAGACAGGAATTAAGAGCCCAGTTCAATGTGCACAATATGGTCGGCACAAGCAACGCCGTAAAAGAGGTCTATCGCCTCATCGAGCAGGTCGCCGACAGCAATGCCACCGTAGTCATTCGCGGCGAAAGCGGAACGGGCAAAGACCTCGTCGCCCACGCCATCCATTATGCAAGTCCGCGCGCAGCTAAGCCTTTTATTAAAGTCAACTGCACCGCTCTGCCCGACACGCTCCTCGAAAGCGAGCTGTTCGGACACGAAAAAGGCTCATTCACCGGCGCCACCGAACGAAAAATCGGAAGGTTCGAGCTGGCCAGCGGCGGTACTATCTTCCTCGACGAAATCGGCGACTTCTCTTTGAACCTCCAGGTCAAGCTGCTGCGGGTAATACAATTCAAGGAATTCGAAAGAGTAGGCGGAACAAAAAGCATAAAGACCAACGTGCGAATCATAGTCGCCACCAACAAAGACCTCGAAAAACAAATAACCGAAGGCCTGTTCAGGGAAGATTTGTATTACCGCATTAACGTCTTTCCAATCTTCCTGCCGCCCCTGCGAGAAAGAAAAGACGATATTATGCTGCTCGCCGATTTCTTCCTCGAACGAATCGCCGCCGAGAACGGCAAAAAAATCTCGCGCATTTCCACCCCAGCCATCGAGATGCTGACCAGCTACCACTGGCCCGGCAACGTACGCGAGCTGGAAAACTGCATCGAACGGGCCGTCCTGCTCTGTGACGGCCAGGTCATTCGCTCCGAGCATCTGCCGCCTTCGCTCCAGATGATTGGCAAGACCGAATCGGTCGGCAAAAGCTCGTTCGACGAAATCATCGCGAATAAGGAGCGCGAACTTATCGTCGACGCCTTGAAAAAGACCGGCGGCCGACAGCGAAAGGCCGCGACCGAGCTCGGCCTGACCGAGCGTATCCTCGGATACAAAATCAAGAAGTACGGCATCCTCCCGAAATTACTTTCGTAAGTGGAAAATGTGGCCAATAGAAATTCTTGTAATTAGAACTTAAGTCCTTAAAATTAGGCTCGGCTGTCTTTGCCAAAAAGCCGATTTATATAATGGCTTATAGACGCGAGGTTTACACTTATTTATAGTCTCTCTAAGCTTTATTATGCCTAAATATATAGATTTATTCGCGGGTTGTGGAGGATTATCTCTTGGTCTATTTAACTCCGGTTGGGAGGGTCTTTTTGCTATTGAAAAGGATGAAATGGCTTTCGAGACATTAAGACATAACCTAATAGAGAGAAAAAAGCACTTCAAATGGCCCATTTGGCTTACGCAAGAAAATCACGAAATTGATGAAATGATTTCCAAGTATGAGGAGGAGCTTAAAAAGCTCCGGGGGAAAGTTGATCTGGTTGCAGGTGGTCCCCCTTGTCAAGGATTTTCAATGGCAGGCAAAAGACGGCAACAAGATGCCCGTAACAAGTTAATACACTCGTACATAACGTTTGTAAAATTAGTTAAACCTCGAATCATATTATTTGAAAATGTAAAAGGCTTTACTTTAAGTTTTAAAAAAAATGGCGAAAAAAGCGAGCCTTATTCAAAAGTGGTACTAGATGGATTAAAGAAGGTGGGTTATGAAGATTCAATAGGTAAAGTAATAGATTTCCAAGAATTTGGTGTGCCACAAAGAAGGGAACGTTTCATTATAGTTGGAACTTTAGATGATAAAGCTGACGAGTTTTTTGACAAACTTTTTCGCAAGAAAAGCAAGTTTTTATCTTCGAAAGGGCTTAGGTCGAGAATTGGAGTGGGGGCTGCAATTTCGGATATAGAAAAAAGAAATGGGACAGTTGATAGTCCAGACAGCAAAGGATTCAAAGCGGGTGTTTATCGTAAAGCACGAAATAATTACCAAAGGTTGCTTAGTGGATTTAATAACGGTGATTCAATACCTGATAGCCACCGTTTCGTAAACCATTTTAGTGAAACCGTTAGTATATATAAAAGCTTATTAAGAGAGGCTGAACGGGATATTCCTGTTAGTCCCAAATTAAGAAAAAAATTAGGAATAAAGAAGCGAGATATCAAGGTTTTAGACAGAGCCAAGCCTTCACCTACATTGATGAGTATCCCTGATGATTATTTACACTACAGTGAACCAAGAGTGATGACAGCGAGAGAATATGCAAGGATACAATCTTTTCCAGATTGGTACGCAATCAAGGGTAAATATACAACAGGCGGTGACAGGAGGAAAAACGAGGTGCCACGTTATACACAAATTGGAAATGCTATTCCCCCTTTGTTTGCTGAATATGCTGGGAACATTCTAATGGAGTTAATAGTGTAAATGAAAAAACTGGATCCAACGAAATTCAGGATTAGTTCAGCGTTAAAAACAATCATCGGCAAAGAACTTATTACTGATGATTTTATCGCAGTTTTCGAGTTAGTTAAAAACGCTTTCGATGCATATGCTAAGCGAGTAGATATAATTTTTGAAAATTTATGTTCCGATGATCCAGAACAATTTCCAAGGTTGTTCATTAAAGACAATGGCAAAGGGATGGACGAAACAGATATCGTAGAAAAATGGCTTTTTGTTGCCTATTCTGCCAAGAGGGATGGAACGGAAGATTACAGAGATAGGATACGTTCGACAAGAGTCCATGCAGGATCTAAGGGAATAGGACGGTTTTCTTGTGATAAACTTGGGAGCGATATAATTCTCTATACAAAAAAGAGAAAAGACAAAAGCTTTAACAAGCTCGAGATAAATTGGGCAAGTTTTGAAAAAGATTCTAAAAAAGAATTCATCACGATACCTGTCAAATATGATACTGTCAAAGAGGTACCACATGGAAATTTCAATCACGGTACAATAATAGAAATTACTGGTCTCAGAGAAAAATGGAACAGGGACAAACTTATAAAACTTAGGCGATCTCTTGAAAAACTAATTAATCCAAACCAAGAAAATGACCCACGAGGATTTTCGATTTATCTCGCCGTTAAAGATGAACTGGAAAATGACAAAAAGGAAAAAAGTAAAGGAGAAACACGCAAGGTAATAAACGGTAGAATAGAAAATAAGATATTTGAAGACCTCGGCATCAAAACCACAAAAATTGATGTTGTTATTCCCGGTAATGGCAAAACTGTCGGGACAGTCCTAGAGGATAGGGGAATATTGATTTATGACATTGTTGAAAGAAATCCATATAAAGGCATACTTGAAGATATCAAGGTAAGCTTGTTTGTGCTTAATAGGTCGGCGAAGATGCTTTTTACAAGAAGCATGGGCCTTCATGCAGTAGAGTACGGATCAATATTTTTGTATAAAAATGGATTTAGGATATATCCATTTGGTGAACCAGGTCAGGATACACTTAAAATAGATCATAGGAAACAACAAGGTCAAGCCCGTTTCTTCGGAACACGAGACCTTATTGGTAGGATAGAGATAAACGGACATAATCCCGCTTTCCAAGAAACAAGTAGCCGTGACGGAGGGTTAATACGTAATGATTCATATAAGAAGTTAGAGGAGTTCTTTGTTGAACATGCGTTGAAGAGATTAGAAAAATACGCCATAGGAGTGATCAAGTGGGGCAATGACGGTGACTTATTGGACCATGAAAAACTTGACCCAGCCGAAATGAAGAAAAAGGTATCCGATATCGTATACCATTTAACGAGATCCGAAAATGTAGTTGACATCAAATACGACCCAAAACTCATTGACATATTACAAGATAGAACCGAAAAGAGTCTTAAAAATATCCTCGAGAATCTCAATAGGTTAGCTGAGCAAACCGACAATCAGTTGATTGCCAAAGAGACCCGCAGGGCAAGAAGGCAATATAAGTCACTCCTAAAAGCGAAAGAGGAAGCTGAAAAAAGCGAGAAGACCGCTAGGAAAGAAGCCAAAAGAGCTAAGGAAGTTGCAAAACAGCGGGAGACTCAAAACCTGTTTTTGAAAGCGGCTATACCTCATGATGTGAAGTTCCTTGACAACCTGTGTCATTCTATAGGTATGTACGCGGATAGTATGCATGGCGATATAAGAGATATATTATCAGAAACAAAGAAAAAACAAATGAACAGGGATGTTATCATAAATGCGATTAAAAACATAAGCTATCATTCAAATACAATTACTTCGTTGTCCAAATTTGTGTCAAGAGCTAACTTCAGGTTTGAATGTGCAAGGATGAGAAAAGACCTAATTCTCTTTATAAGAGAGCACTTATTAAATGTAGCTTCAGAAATTTATAAAAAAGAAATAAATATCAAATTTGCTAACGAGACTAAAGGGAGCTTCCTTTGCATGTTTAGGCCGATAGAGATAACAATACTTATAGATAACCTGATAAGCAATTCAATAAAAAACAAGGCAAGAGATTTCATTGTGAATATAATATCGCTAACAAACGACATTTTAGAGATTACTTTTTCAGACGATGGAAGAGGCGTGCCTGACTCAGTCAAAAGTTCTCTCTTTGAGGAAGGAGTAACGACAACAAGCGGTTCAGGACTTGGATTATATCATGTGAAAGAAATTATTACAGGAATGAAAGGTAATATAGAATACAATGCTGATTATAAGAATGGGGCACAATTTGTAGCTACATTTAGGAGGGAATTATGAGTTTGGACTATAAGATTCTATGGATAGACGATAATCCTACGACTATCAAAAGTAAAGTAGGTCAAATCAAAACTTTCTTAGAAGAACAAGGCTTTAGGTCAGGAATAAGCGTAATTGAGAGCGGAGATAATATCGAAAAATACCTATCAGACCCTCTTTTAGATTTAATTGTTACTGATTATAGAATACAGGATGATTTGAATGGGAAACAATTAGCTGAGAAAATACGGAGTTCTGATGCAATGGTTGATATTATCCTGTATTCTCAAGTAGCAGGCACAGATTTATATAAAGAAGTAGGCGCATTAGATGGTGTTTATATTTCAAATAGACCAGAATTGGAAAACAAAATCAAGGAAGTGATTGAAATAACCATAAGAAGAACGCAAAGAGTGAGTAATATGCGGGGCATAGTGATTTCGGAGGCTATTGATATCGAGAACCAAATTGAAAATATTATTTTAGCCTATTACGATACCAGGGAAAAAGAATTGGCTGAAGAATTATTAAGTGGCGATGCCTGTAATGAACTTGGTCCCAAAATAAGATTTCTGAATTCTGCATTGAAGAACATTATCGCATCTATAAAAGATAGTACAGATACAGCAGAGAAAAAGTTATTGCCAGACATAGAAGGTCTACTTAGCAAAGCCAAAAAACTAGAAAACGAAGTCCTTAAACCAAGAAATATGCTTGCCCATGTAGAACATACTATCGATAACAACAAAATTTTCTTAAAAAGCCTTAAGTCTGGATATGAAGACATCAAGATTGATTCGGATTGTTGTAAAAAGATGAGGCAGTTGTTCACGAAACACGCATCAAATCTTATTCAAATCAAAGATTTTCTTTCCAAACGGAATGAGTATAAGAGAAAAAAGTAATAGACTAAAAATAAAATGGTTTAAAAACCAGTTATCCTCTTGGTTTGCATTATATAGACGCAAATTTCCCTGGCGGAATAGATCCAATTCAAAATATCAAATTATAATTTCAGAAATTTTATTACAACGAACCAAGGCTGAAACAGTAGCCAAGTTCTACTCGCATTTCGTTAAAAAGTACCCATCTTGGAAAGTCTTAGCGAAGGCTAAGAGGAGGGAATTAGAAACCTTTTTGAAGCCTGTCGGCTTATGGCGCCAGAGAGCAACGGCGATAAAGAACCTATCGGTAGAAATGGCTAAAAGGAACGGCCGTTTTCCAAAGATCAGGGAAGAGATTGAGAAAATTCCGGCCATAGGTCAATATATTGCGAATGCCGTATTAATGTTTTGTCACGGGCAGAGACAGCCTTTGCTTGATGTCAATATGGCAAGAGTTCTCGAGCGATTTTTCGGACCGCGAAAATTAGCTGATATAAGGTACGATCCTTACCTGCAACAACTTGCCAGAGGAGTCCTTCCGAAGAAAAAATTCAGAGAATTTAACTGGGCGATACTTGATTTTGCAGCATTAATATGTCGTTCTCGAAATCCATTGTGTCCCGAATGCCCGCTTAGAAATAGATGTAAATATGCAAAAAAAAATAAGACAACGCTTGAAAAAATGAAACCTTCAGGTCATCAGTGTTAAGAAATCTGCATTTTTTTCAAACAAATGACGCAGCGGCGAATTCAGCAAAATAACAGGACGCGAGTAATTTGCCCCAAAGGGAAAAACCACACTTTTCCCCTTAAATATTTAGCCCCCTGGCCTTTATCCCGGCGGCTTGTCCCGCCGTAGTTCCTTAGG
>CAZOVR010000022.1:0-50886 GCA_964583405.1 uncultured Pirellulales bacterium | reverse complement strand
AAACTTAGGCAACTCAAAAGACGGAGGACAGAGTATAGATGACGAAAATCCGAGTTACTTGTCACGGCATAGCCGAAGGCGACGCCGTAATTCTGGTAAATCAACTCATAAAAAATATGATGATAAAACACGCCATAAGTATATATGCATATACTTATATAGTCTGTTACTTCGGTGGCTAAACTATAGATTCGTGTTGGATTTGATGTAATCCCATAGGGATATGGACGAGCAGGCAAAGACTGACGAAGCTCGCTTCAGGAGGGCTTACCTGCGAAGAACATATAGGCCTTGCCCAAGGTCGCAGCAAATCCGCTTCGTGTCTTCATGGTGAATAAATCTGCTTTTTTTGCCAAAAAACAGCACTTTTCCCTTGACAAAAGTTCTATATATGGTATAATACCTACGTTGTTTGATAAAATGTAAACTTAGGCAACTCAAAAGACGGAGGACAGAGTATAGATGACGAAAATCCGAGTTACTTGTCACGGCATAGCCGAAGGCGACGCCGTAATTCTGGTAAATCAACTCATAAAAAATATGATGATAAAACACGCCATAAGTATATATGCATATACTTATATAGTCTGTTACTTCGGTGGCTAAACTATAGATTCGTGTTGGATTTGATGTAATCCCATAGGGATGTGGATGAGTTTTGAAGTTGTGAAGATTTCAAGCTTTGACGCATAGCTCAGAAGGAGCAGCAGACTGGCAGCTTTGAAGCCTATACGCCTCAGGCGTCGTGGGCAAGCAAGAAAGCCGACAAAGCTTGCTCTAAGAGACCTTCGATGCGAAGCACACAGTGGTTGTTAAGGACAACCGCTTCAAAACAAAATCAGTGTTAATCTGTGTGAATCCGTGTCGAAACAAAGAAGTTCGTTTTAATTAGTGTAACTTCGTGTAGGATTTGATGTAATCCCATCAGGGATGTGTACGAGGCCGGAAGGGTAGAAGGAGCTTGCTCATAGAAACCCTTTGGCCGAGAACACATAAGGCGTCGAAGACGCCGCAGCAAATCCTATTCGTGTTCATTCGTGGTGAAAAACTCTGTGTTCTCTGCGATCTCTGTGGTGAAATAATCTGTATTTTTTCCTTGACTTATTGTTCAAAATATGGTATAATACCGTTAATGTTTGATAATATGTTAACTTAGGAAAATCCAAAGGACGTAGGAGGGAATGAGATATTTAAGCTTTGATACAGGTTCTGAAAGAACAGCATACGTAGGCAGCAAACCGGTGCGGCAATAACATTTGTCGGGAGGTTTGTACCTATGGATGAAAAAGGCGTTAAAAACGACTGAATCAAAGCAAAATCCGTGTAAATCCGTGAAATCCGCGGTTAAAAAACACAAAAACAATGAATTTTTTACTTAAAATTGGATTAAAATCGGTGAAATCAGCGAAATCAGCGAAATCAGCGTCTAAAAGTCAACAGCCGCTCTACATTTGTAGAGAGTCCTCTACAAATCCACCTTTTTTTGCAAAACAAACCCAATTTTCGCCGTTTATAGACCAAAAACGAGGATTCTTCAAAAAAACAAACCCAAAACAAACCCAATCAAACCCAATTCAAACCCAATATTTGCTCAAAAAACGGTATGACAAACCCAAACAAACCCAAAACAAACCCAAACTTATACCGCTTGGGCAATCTGGGCAATTTGTATCACGTAACAGGCGGAAGAGAAAAGGCACAACGTCACGATTTCTCGGCGTATGTTTTTACAGACATAAGGGCAAATGGGCAAGCCGAATAGAAACCGGCGGGAAACGCATATCGTTAGGATTATTCGACAGTGAAATCGACGCAGCGCGGGCCTATGACGAAGCGGCTAAAAAGTATTACGGTGAGTTCGCAAGATTAAACTTTCCGCAGGAGAGTGAGGAATCACGAGCATTATTTACGAGAATCGGCAAAACCTGGGCCAAGTTAAAAAAGGCAATTGCCTGATTACCACTGGGCCTCGCCGTAAGGGCCGATGTAGCCTGCCTTCGGCAAATCAATCCGGCTATTGTGCTGTCACTCAACGCCGACGAGCCAGTCACGAACCAAAATGGCTAGGTCAAGTAAGTCGATGGTGTTGTCGCAGTCACAGAGATTCGCATGGCCGCAATCCTGTGTGGAGCAGTCAAATCCGTAATATGACGCGAAGAGACCAAAGTCAATGAAATCGACACCAACAATTCCACCTGTAATCGCGCCGAGGCTTGTGTCTGGGTTATTTACACGGACGAATTACAGTGACGGTGTCGGAACCAAAGAAATACTGGCCGGTCTTTAACTGGCCGACAACTACCAATTCAACCTGACCCTTATCAGGGATAGCATCCATCAAATCGTCTTTGTCGAACGAGGCAAAAATTGTTGTATTCCAAGCCCTACATTTATAATCGAAGCCCCGCCTAATCCACGTCCAATCTGCCTCGATTTGGCCCGGATAGAGCAAAATCGGCTCACTTGTATCTATCTGGTCTTTGGTAATACCTTTGGGCAGACGAAGTATTGCCATTATTTTCGGCTGGAAGCAACTTTTTCGCCACGGCAGGAAAGATTTCAGCACTTTAGGCATAATAAAAAGATGAGCTTTCACAGGCCCGATAACGGTTATATTTACCTCGTTCGGCTCGGAATCGACTACGCCGTCGTTGACGATTAACGAGATAACGTGCTGGCCGACGGGCAGCTCAATTGCCGGCTTAACACCGTTTGCCTCATAATCATTTCCGTCAATTATCCAACTCCACTTATAAGTCAATTCGTCACCATCTTCATCATACGAACCCGACCCATCCAGATTCACCTCCGCTATGCCGTTAATCCAGGCATAAACTGTCTGGTCAGGGCCAGCTTCGGCGAGCGGATGACTTTCTGGACTCGGATTATTAACTAACAGACTAAAAACATTATTACGCTTATCGCACTCCGGCACATCATTGGCAGGACTCGCCACCCCAAAGACCTTAACATAGTCGTTGCCATCGAATACACCATTAGTATCCCAGAGACAAGAGGCATCATAAGCCCCGCCACAAGCCAGCGCCGATATCGAATCGCTGCCAATTTCCGTTCCCTGCTGGCTGCCAATTCGCCAGGATACCGTAACATGTTTAGCAGCAGTCACACCTGTATTTGCAATACGGGCGACCAACATTACTAAATTGGGTGATAATTCAGTACTCCAGGCGTTTTCAACTTCCACGTCGGGCAAGGCGGTAAATGTTGAAGCGGTATTATTTGACCTGTCCCTGTCATCTACTGCCAGGCACGGGTCAACGACAACAAAAATCTCATGCGAACTACTACTATCTGCAGGAACATCCCAGCTAACAGAAACCTCGTTCGCACCTCCCGGAATCAAATTTTCAGCTATTACCTGGGTATCGCCAATAATACTTCCGCCGGAATCAGGGTCGCCGTCATAGAACACTACAGCGATATTTTCAGCGCCAAGGTCCCCTCTATTTTCAACAGTAGCCCTAATCGTTGCGGTCAAGCCAGGTTCAGGATTGGCTGGTTCCAGGACTATGGAATTTGAATCAACGCTTAAATCATAGCCCAGCGTATGTTGCAAAATGCACAGGTCGGTGCGACCGGGTTCAGGTATATTCTCAAGATGATAAATTTGTCCGTCTATCTCAACATCAACATCTTTGCGCTCGGTCCGTGTCTTAAGGTACGCAGCAATCAGCCTGTCCCCATCAAACCCGAGCGAGACGGCACTTTCTACATCCTCATCGAAAGTCAACCGTCGCGGTAATGACCATCTATCCAGAATTGCATCGTAAAACGAAGCCATAATATCCGTCCCTGATGGTCCCTGAACCGCATAGGCTATAGCTGCACCATCGGCCATCGTTACCCCTGCAAGCGTGGGTGCCTCATTGTTAAGTGTATATTGGCTGTAAACCTGCTCAGGATTCCATTTTCCAAGCGGCGTGTACAACAATGTATCGTTGGAATCCCATACAACAATAGCAGTACCACTGGGATTAACGATAACCGGACAGGAATCTTCAACGTCATTGTATGTTAACCGCTCCGCAGCCCCCCAGGTACCTGCTGAAGTTGAAATTCCGTACAGCTCCCTGTCAGTCCGCGTATCATCAGTATTGCCGTCCTCATCTACAGCAAAGACTATATGGCCCTGATTGTTACTATCCGAAGCAAAGCTGATACTCAAAATACCATAGGGTCCTGACCACAGTTGCTGGGGTGTTCCCCATGCTGAACCAGCCCATTCGGAGAACATTAAACGGTCGCCATTGTCAGAGTTGCCTATATAGTTAACATCGTTCTGTATCCATACAATGCCGGCTGTTAAGCCAAAGACAATTGGCAATGGGCTCCTGTCTACAATATTGTTATCGGTAATCTCCGTTAACGCAGACCATACACCGGTACCCCTGTCAAACCAGGAAGCCGCAATTTCCAGATGCGTATAAATCTGGTCAATCTTATTAGGGTCGTTTATCTCAGAAACATCTCCGGATATGCGTTCCCATGCTGCCAGATAAGTGTCTGAACCGACACTCATTATCTTAGCAACAAAGTCAGAATCACTGTCATCGGCAATTCTCCCTGCCGACCACGCTCCGCCGCCCGTAGAGATGAAGGTGCCAATATCCGAAGCACCGTAGTCAGGCTTGTTAACATCATGCAATGAGAAAAGCAACATGGACTGCGATGCATCACTAACCACGGAAGGAGAGGCTGTGCCAATTACGTTCTCAGCAATTGTTTCCGCCCCGTTACCTGTAGCGCCGGCCTGCGTGGCAAAAGGCAGCTTTCTTATAGTGTTACCGACAGGCCTGTTTGCAGGGCCCCATCTCTTCAAACTGTCCGAAGCAAGTTCCCATGTGACATCCGGCTCTAAAGCAGGACTAAGCAGTTGGGTGTACAATTCCAGAGTCTCTCCGCAGTTGCCAAAACAAATATTATAGCCGTACTGTTTAGAAACGTTAAACCACCATATTTTAGCGTAAGCACCTACATAGGCATGTATAGTAATTGAATTAAATTTGAAGTCCGGACAAACTTGAAGCTCAGGCTCCCCCGAACCTCCGGCGTATATGCCTACGGCCGCACCGCCCGCGCTTATCTCTACCCGAACTTCTACGCCAAATGTCCCTGAGACATCAATTTCGTTGCTACCTAGAAAACATTCACCAGGATTTCCGACTTCATATATGCCT
This sequence comes from uncultured Pirellulales bacterium, assembly GCA_964583405.1. GTDB lineage: Bacteria > Planctomycetota > Phycisphaerae > Sedimentisphaerales > Anaerobacaceae > JBBABK01. The sequence goes on along the minus strand of CAZOVR010000022.1, from coordinate 45,688 downwards.
GCAACACTTGCACCGCTAATAATATATAATTTCACTTTCAACGCCCTGACAATATCCTTGACCACAGGTATTCTGAGCATGGTATTAATAGTTGGTGCTGCCGGAGGGAAAACGACCACGACCATAACAATCGCGGGGACTTCCACTCCGGCCTTTCCGGTTAACGTGAGCTGCCAGCCCGGCGAAATATCAGGTGGACCATCGCCCAAATAAACATCCAGGGTACCCGCAAGACCAACTTTTCCCTCGCCTAAAAATTTGACACCACTGACCGGCCATTCCATAGCTAGCCCGCCGATGCCTCCAAAAGAGCCGCTGAACATCCCTGACATAAGGTCATAGCTCAATTCACGGTTATAACCAAGTGAGGCCTCCAAAGAGACATCTTTGCTCTTAAGAGGCAATTTCCAGCTCCAGCTCGCATCTTTTGAATATGAAAGGGACAAGCCCGAAGGCATCCATGGAATGTTGTCCTGATACCAGGAACTTATTATCCCGGGTACGGGATGAAAACGGACACTGGTATTCAGATATGTATGTTTTCCTTCACCGTTGACAACGTCAATAGTCAGTTTTCTTGAAGTATTCACAATAATAGGTGCGGGTATAGTCAGACTTGCTATTGCCAATCCTCCTCCGAGGTCTGTGACAGTTGACGGATAAAAGTCATTGCCAATACAAAAATTTACATCACCCGCTGCACCATTCCATGCAACTGTAATTTCGAAGCTTATATCGCCGGGAGTGCCCTCTATAAAACACTTGCCGCCAGCAGATACAAAATCATACCCCACAGGCGATTGAGAGCCGGACTTATAGGCCAGTTGAAATACCTCATGTAATATCTCATTTTCTTCAATATATATATTACTATCAACACCGTAATAGTCAGACTTAGTGATTGTTACAGTATAGTCACCGGCTGAGATATTCAGAAAACTGAAATTCCCGTTACTGTCTGTTACTGTTATGTCAGTTTCCTGGCCGCTAAACGTAACCTTGGCACCGGCTAAGGGACCAGAAACCTTACCTGCTGAATCTACCTCTACGACTGTACCCTTTATGCCTGCTTTTGCATAAGGAATTTCATAAGCCCCCATATCTACTATAGCCGTACCGTTACCATCGCCATCAATGATACGCGGATTGCCGTCAAGGTCGGTAGCCTCTGTTACTGCACTATTATCGCCTTTGTCGATGCAGGGCGAACCGGGCGATAGCCGCCCGTTAGCGTCAGCAAATATCGGATCGGCGTCGATATTGCCCGTGCCGGAGTAGCCGCCCTGCACATCGCTGTATGTAACGGAGGCCGTGCTGTCTTCGACGTTGTAAATCTGCCACGGAGAGTTGCCCCAGAAGATGCAGTTGGTCACCGTAGGGCTGGTAAAGTAGCGGTTCCACATCCCGCTGGCGCCCGTGTTAGAGGTGAAGGTGCAGTTGGTCACCGTGGGATGGCTGTAGTATTCGTTGTACATCCCGCTGCCGCGGTTGGTGGACGTATTACTGCTGAAGGTGCAGTTGGTCACCGTAGGGCTGGCGTCGTAGTTCCACATCCCGCCGCCATAGTCTGCCAAGTTGCCGCTGAACAGGCAGTTGGTCACCATGGGGTTCGCACCGCCGTTGTACATCCCGCCACCAGATTCACTCTCGTTGCCTGTGAACGTGCAGTTGGTCACCGTGGGATTGCTGCCGGTTTCGTTGCTCATTCCGCCGCCGCGGGCGGCGGACTTATTAATGCTGAAGGTGCAGTTGGTCACCGTGGGGCTGCTGTCCGACATGTTCCACATCCCGCCGCCGAAACCGCCAAAGTTATCGGTGAAGATGCAGTTGGTCACCGTCGGGCTGCTGCCGGAGTTGAGCATCCCTCCACCGCAATTATCAGGCGCAGATGAGCCGTTGGCGTTGCCGCCGGTGATTGTAAAGCCCTCCAGGATTGTATTGGCATCCTCACCGCTTACGCACTGGACGACGTGATAGGCGCCGCTGCCGTCGATAGTGGTAACCTCCGGCCCGCCGCTGCTATACAGGCGCACCGCCTTACCGTTAAAATTGATTGACTCGGTATATGTCCCCGGCGCCACCTCGATATGATCACCATCGTTGGCGTTATTGATCGATAATTGAATGGTATCGTACCAGATGTCTCGAGTAATATTATGAATCAGTCTGCGCTGTATTGAAAGGTTGTCGAAAGCGAATGTATTGCTCGACAAGTCATAAGCCTGAGCCCCGATATGCAGATTGTAAATCCCTGCCAAGTTCGGTAGGGTAAACGAACCTAAGTGAGTCTCTACTCCTTCGATTTTAATGGAATAATCAAAATCAGTATCTGAAGTTCGCTTGACAAATAATGTAGCTGGTTTGTAAGGAGATGGGTCCAACGTGTTAGCTAGAATACCTCCTGGATACAGATCCATCCGGGCATACATGTTCCCGTCTCTACGGAAACGAAATCCGAAAGTGCTGGTCCCGTTCGGCTGACCCGCTGTAGTAGAACACATCATGAAAGGATTTCCATAGTCTACATCCGGAGGCACGTCAAGACTGAGAGTTTCTCCGACGGGGAATGCTACGTAATCAGTCGTCATTACCGAAGCCGTGTTGTCATTTCCTGTGGTAATGTTCAATTTGCCGCCGGAGACCGTGAAACTCCCGCCGCTGCCGTACGAATCTGAATAAGTGTAGGTAACCAGCCCTGGAGCGTTGAAGTCATCGAGAAAAGATGCTTCTACCGCTCGCGGCCCCAAAACCACAGCCAACAATGCCGCCAGCAGAATGTTTAAATTTATTTTCCGCATTTTTTCTCCTTCCTAAGAGAAGTTTCTATTTTTCGCTTCGGTGCATTTGGTAAAACCCGCTGCCTGTATGGCCATTCGGGAGAAGTGCTAAAAGAAACGCATTTTAGCTGTCCTCCTCCTGGACAGTCAAAAAATGCATAAAAGCACCATACCAGGTTTTCACGAAGTGTCAAGAAAAAAAAAGTTCTTTTCAGACCCCAAAACTGAAATATTGTTGACCACTAAGCCTGACTTGTTTTCCCGCTTGACGCAATACAGATTTTTACCATTGAGCCTCGCCGTACGGCCCGACGTAACCGGCCTTCGGTTTCGGCCGTGATTTTATTATGGCCTCGGCTATCGCCACATCGGCAGGCGTGGTAATCTTCAGGTTTGAAAAATCAGTTTCGACAATCGCCACCTTCTCGCCAAGAGCTTCGACAAGCTGCGCATCGTCGCTGATTTTGTTTCTATCGAGTTTATCCAGACCGGCATAAGCCTTCTTTAGAAGTTCTGTTTTGAATACCTGCGGTGTTTGTGCTTCGTAAAGACCTGTCCGGTCAATAGTCTTTTCGATAATGCCGTCTTTGACTTTCTTTATCGTAGCTACTACAGGCGCAGCTAACATCGCAGCTCCGAATTTGGTAGCGGCGGCGAAGCAATCGTCTATCCATTTATTTTTCAAACAGCAGCGCACCGCGTCATGCACAGCGATAAGGGTAATATCATCTTTAACCAGTTCCAGCCCCTTGGCGACCGTCTCGAAGCGTTCCTGCGCTCCGAAAAACTTTTTTACATTGGAGAATTGCAGGTTTGCTCCCCATTTGACGCTGACAAGCTCATCATCCTCCTGCGGAATGGCAAGCAGGACTTGTTTCACATCGTCGCGGTCGGCAAAAAACTCGATACTGCGAATAAACGCGGCCCTGCCCGCAACATCAGTAAATTGCTTCTTTCTCTTATTCCCAAATCGACTGCTCGAACCCGCCGCACAGATAATCACCGCAATATTCTCAGCCATACTGTACTCCTGAATTAATCCGGCATTCAGGTTATAAAACCAGGACACTTTTCACAAGCGCAATCTCGCCGTCAGGTATAAGGTTGAAATCGCTGTCACGGCAGGCTATCATTTGACAAATGATTTAAAGGTAAATAATCCAATGGCTACGACCCGTTCAGATAAGAACCCGATTATAACTCCCGCTGATGTAAAACCGCTTCGTGACGATTACGAGGTGGTCGGCGCATTCAACACCGGCGTAACGCGACTGGCCGATGAAGTGTTGCTACTTATGCGCGTCGCAGAAAGACCACTCGCCGATAATGACAAAGCCGCCTTTGCTCCGATTTATGACGTAGAGAAGAATGAATTAGTTCTGAAAGAATTTGACAGAAACGACTCGCAAATCGATTTCTCCGACCCGCGCCTGATAGTTGCGCCAGAAGGGACATATCTTACCAGCATATCGCACCTGAGACTGGCCCGGAGCCGCGACGGTATCAATTTCGAGATTGAAAACACCGCCGCAATGAGCGCGGCAAATGAATATGAAACCTTCGGCCTCGAAGACCCGCGCATTACAAAAATCGCCGACACGTACTACATAAATTACGTCGGCGTTTCGCCTGCGGGTGTAACGACCTGCCTAGCCGCCACAAAGGATTTCAGGACTTACAACCGTCAAGGCGTCATCTTCTGCCCCGACAATAAAGACGTCGTTATATTCCCCGAAAAGATAAACGGCAAATTCTACGCCATCCATCGTCCCGCGTCAGGCCTGTTTAAGAAAAACGATATGTGGCTTTGTGAATCGCCGGACCTGCTGTGCTGGGGCAATCACAGGTTTCTAATGAGCCAATCCGCGGATGGATGGGACGCTCTTCGAATCGGCGCCGGCGCCGTGCCTTTCAAAATCCCGACGAGTCGGGACTGGGTCGAAGTCTATCACGGCGCCGATAGAAACAACCGTTACAGTCTCGGCGCGATCCTGCTCGATGCAAATGAGCCCTGGAAAGTCCTTGCAAGAACAAGCAAACCGATATTTGAACCACAGACCGATTATGAATGCAGCGGCTTTTTCGGTAACGTCGTCTTTACCTGCGGCCTGCTCAACGAGGAAGATAAAATCAAACTCTATTACGGCGCATCCGACACCGTCACCTGCTTCGCCGAACTCGACCTCGCCGATGTCCTTTCGGCACTAAAATAAACTCTGTTTTTGTGTCATCATCCACTGCATCACGGTAGTTTCGAATTTTGTATTTTGTTCATTTGAATTTGTTTAGATATTAGAGTTTAGGATTTAGGATTTTATTTTCCTTCCATTTCCTGTATCCTGCCCGAATGAATAAACCTGAAGGAACGAAATCTAAGCGCACGCTTCTTTTGCAAAGGTCTTACGCATATCTTGCGGTCAGACCATACAGCGTGATACTTCTTGCCGCACTTGCCTACAATATCTGTTACAAATTCCTCTGGGCATATAGGTTGCAGCTCAAGGGTGAATTTTATCTGTGGATTCTCTCGGATATAGCGGTTCTTCTCGGTATCGAGGTCGTCTTTGCGCTCATATGTTTCTTCAGGCCTCGGCGTAATACGATTCGCTTTATTACCTTCATCGCGGCATTAATTTGCACATGGTCGGTCATCAACGCCGCCTGGCTGCGTCGCACCGGCACGCAGGTGCTGCCCGGCGTAATGCTGCCTGTGTTCCGCGCCCCCGCCGATGCCTTTCGGATTATCGGCTCCGGCCTTGCCCTGATGCCAGCCTCTGCCGTTATCCTGCTCGGCACCAGTGCAGTTCTTTTGATTTTCTTTTTCAGCGTGATAGCAAAACCGCCCCTGCCGAGATACAAACCGAGGCCGTTTTTAGCAAGAATAGCTCTAAGCTGTCTTCTTATAGTGGTTGCCACCACCGCAAGAGTAGCTACCAGGGACTACAATTCACTGCGAACCGTCGCACAGGGCCTCAAATTCAATTGCCAGATGAAGGCTTTTTTAAGCCTTTTCGCTAAAAACCCCAGCCAGTTAAAAAGGGCCGACTTCGCAAATGCCAGCCGAAAACTATTCCGCTGTGACGAGCTTATCATAAAACCGCCGGCCAACAGCGCACCGTTCAGACACAATGTTGTCATCGTCGTGCTCGAAGGCGTCCAACATAGGTATACCTCGCTTGGTGACCAGAATTCAGACCGTACGCCTTTTATCGAGTCGATAGCGGCGGAGGGAATAGATTACAATAATGCCAGATGCACAATGACGCACACAACCAAGGCGCTCTTCGCCTTGCACACCGGCCGCGTCCCCTCACTTTCGCAGGACATAGCCGAGGCCGTACCCGTCTGGAAGCCTTACGCTTCGCTGGCCACGATTCTTCACGACGCCTTCGGCCATCGCACCGCTTATTTCCAGTCGGCCAAAGGCGAGTTTGAATGTCGGCCGGGCCTTGTGCATAATCTAGGCTTCGAAAAATTCTGGACGCGTGACAACTGCTCGGACCCCAATGCCTTTGTCGGTTATTTAGGCTGTGACGAGTTTGCGATGCTCGAACCTGTCCGGCAGTGGATAACCTCCGGCAAAGAGCCGTTTTTGCTGACTATTATGTGTTCGGTTTCCCACGACCCTTACAAGGTCCCCGAATGGTTTGAGGAGCCTGCCAAAGAGCCTCTCGACGCTTATCTGCAGACCATTCGATATACCGACCGTTTTATCGCTGCACTTGACGTAGAGCTGACAAACCTCGGCTTGGCCGACAATACCATTTTCTGCGTGGTCGGCGACCACGGTGAAGCCTTCGGAGAGCACGGCCTGTGGGCACACGAGAGAATAGCTTTCGAGGAGGCGTTGCGGATTGTGATGGTAATGCGGGCTCCGGGCCTTGTGACCGAACCTGTTCGCATTGTTCAGCCCGTCAGTTCCATTGATTTTACTCCGACGTTGCTGGCCCTGACGGGACTTGATGTTGAGCAGATGTCTTTCGATGGCATTAACGCACTGGCGGATATTCCAATCGACCGCAAAGTCTATTTTGCAGGCTGGCTCGACCAGAGCCCCGCCGGATACATCATCACAAACAAAAAATACTTTTACGACCCCGCCGGCAGAACCGCCTTTTTCTTTAACCTGAGCAAAGACCCTTTCGAACTCGACGCATTTCCATTATCCTGGACAGAAGAGGAACAATTGCAGATGGGATTGGCTGACTGGAAAAGGAACAGCCTGTTCAAACAGGAAAAGCCTAACGGAAAGATATGGCTGTTTGATGACTGGATATGTAGATGGAGCGGCAGAACGGCATCAGCAAGGTTTCGCCCACGAGACGAATAATAACAACCAAATGCGTTTCTTAACATTTACAGTTGCGTTGTTTTCCTGCAACATCAATGACACCTCGTTATCGTAGAAAGGGTTAGAGTCCGGGAATCTGTGAAATTGGGTTAGTGCGGAACTTTGTATGTTGATAGAAAACAACGTGCTGTTAAAATTCGTTTCCTTTATTTGGTTTTCCCCGACGAGTTTGTTTCTGCAACTTTGCTTATTTTAAGTCATTAAACGCTCTTAGCGTCAACTTTTGTCACAGCAAAGATTATTGGCATAGATTTTGCTTGTGTATCTAATTCTTCGCCTATTAGGTGAGGGTATTGGGCCCAATGTCCTAAACACTGCCGAAGGAGGAGGATGACTGGGCCCGATTTTGAAAAAGTCAAAACCGGCTCCTGGTGATTAGGGCGTTTGGAGGAGGGGCCGGTTTTGTTAACATAATATTAGCGGAGCCGGACCGGAGGAGGAACGGCCCCGCTTTTTTTTCATTCCCCGAAATCAGGCCGCAGACAAACCTGTTTTAATTCTTCTGTGTCGGTATAATCATCTGCATGGAACGCTGTACTTACAGAATAATAGATGCGAACTTCAATCGTGCCCGCGAAGCGTGCCGGGTTATAGAAGACATCTGCCGTTTCGCTCTGAATAATGCCCTTCTGACTGCCAGACTCAAGCAGCTGCGCCATGAGCTATGCTCCGTCATAAGTGCGCTCGATTCGACAAAGTTGCTGGCAGCCAGAGATACCACAGCGGATGTCGGCGCCGGGCAACAGGTCCAGGGCCAAATGGCACGGGCTGATATCTATGACAGCCTTACAGCGGCATGCAAACGATTGCCGGAAGCCCTGCGGGTGCTCGCAGAAGCCCTAAAACCAACCGAACCAGGTGCGGCCCAGTCTATTGAGCAATTGAGATACAGGTTTTATACCCTCGAAAAGGATATTGTCCTGTCCCGGTCAGCAGCTCAAAAATTCAGTAAGGTCAAACTCTACGTAATTATTACAAACGACTCACCAGCAGAGATTTTAAACCTCACGAATCGCTGCATCCAGGGTGGTGCCGACTGCATACAGCTTCGCGCCAAGCATATGCCCGCCGACCAGCTTTTTGCAACTGCGCAAGAAATGGCCAAAGTTTGCAAACAGGCTGATGCGCTAAGCGTTGTGAACGACCGAATCGATATTGCCGTTGCAGCAGGAGCCGACGGTGTGCATCTGGGCCAGAACGACCTGCCTGTCACCCACGCCCGCAAAATTGCCCTATCTCCTTTAATTATCGGTAAGAGTACGCACAGCATGACCCAACTGGAAAAAGCGGTTCATGAATCACCTACCTATGTCAGTCTCGGACCTGTCTTTTCCACCGGAACAAAACCCGATGCCGAACCGGTAGGGCTGGAATATGTCAGTCAGGCAACAGCCTATCTGGAGGATAAAGGCATAGGGCACGTTGCGATTGGAGGAATTACCACTGAAAATGTCACGCAGGTGATCGAGGCCGGAGCCAAATCCGTTGCTGTTTGTTCTGCGATAACACAAATGCCGGATGTAACCGGCTCTTGTAGTAATCTAAAGCGGAAAATTGAAGACCTCCTGAAATGATGACCAGGGGTGATTTGCTTAGCTCGCATCAGGCTTTGGATGCATCAATGAGAGAATTATCCACTATGGCCGCTACAGTTTATTATGAAAATGTTAGTATGGGTAATTTTCATAGATAAAGTGGCATATAATAACTATGACAGGAACAAGCCGAACCAAGGTTTGTTTGCCAAGTTAACCCTTTATTCTACATGGGCTTACGTCATAATAGCATTTATGGATATGATAGAGCAGCATTAGCGACTTATTTTTGTGGGATTTTCCCTGCTTTTCCATGATTTCTTTGATGTTTTACGTCCGATATTCCTCCGGCTTATCAACAGGTTATCCACAATGCTTTCAGGCTGACCGGTTGACATAAAACTACCTTCCCCCCATAGCAATATAGTGCAAAAAAAACGTTTTGCGATGGTATAACTCGGCTGTGGTAAAGGATATAAATGATTATGGTTAAATATCGGCCTTGTTTCGGCTTGATGCACCGGCGCCCAAGCTGTATATCAGAGTGGTAGACAAATGCAGAAAAGATTAAAGAAAAAACTTCAGCAGCGTGACAACTTTGTAGTGGTCGCCGAAGTAACTGCGGGGCTTCACTTTAATTTCGCGCCCATCGAGCGATTTCTCAAAGGCTTTGCCAGACACGGCTACCAGGCCATACCAAAGGAATTTGATTTTGTCAGTATCAGCGTCCCTCAGAACCCCGGCGGCATGGCCAACATCGAGCCGGTTGACGTGCTCGGAAGAATAAAACTCAAAAAACTGCTCAACGGCCTTGATTTTATACCGCACATCTCTTGCAAAGACCATAACACCGACGCCCTGGTCAGCATGCTCAACGGCTTCCGCAGTGCAGACGTAGAAAGCCTGCTTGTACTTACAGGCGATAAACCTATACGCGCAAAAGGCGTCTTCGAACTCGAAGCGGTCGGCCTGCTGCGAGTAATTAAACACATTAACAGTCACATATACGCCTCAACCAAGGCCGACAACCTGGACAAGGTCTATCAGTACTTCCCCGGCGCCGCCGTCTCGCCGTTTAAATACACAGAAGCCTCCCAAATGCAGCAGTATTTCAAGATGGAAAAGAAAATCGCCTCCGGCGCACGCTTTTTGATTACACAACTCGGCTATGACTGGAAAAAATCACAGGAGCTTTTCCGGTATGCCCGCGAAAATAACATCGATGTACCCATAATCGGCTATGTGTATATGCTCGCAGACAATGTTGTCCTCGAACGTATGCACGCAGTGGACGTGACAGGCTGTTTCGTCAGCGACCGGTTATTAGCAAAGGTCAAATCGGAAAATCTCGACGGACACATAGACCGCGCCGCTCAGCAGGTGGCTATGTATAAAGATATGGGAGCGGCCGGTGTGGATATCGGCGGCGTGCACGATTTCGATACCTTTGCAAAAATTCTCAATAAGGCCGCAGAAATAGGCCCCGACTGGGAAAAGTATAAGGACAATCTCTACTGGCCTCTTGAGGGCGGTTGGTATCTGTACGACGATGCCGGCAAAAGAGTCGCGCTCTCAAAACCGCGAAAGAAACTCAAACATCGCATATTCAATATCTTCCATAGTATGCTGTTTGACAAAAAACACTGCGGTTTCCACATATTCCGGGCCGTCATGAAATTCCTCGGCACAAAAAAAGGCAAAGGATTCTTCTACAGGACGTTCTTCTGTAAGGAAAAACTCTTCAAATATTTGCTGTTCAACTGCGCCGAATGCGGCGACTGCTACTTGCCTGAGAATTTCAGTATCTGTACAATCGGCGACTGCGAAAAGGGCATGGACAACGCTCCCTGCGGCGACTCCACAGCCGACGGCCGATGTGGTAATAACCTCGATATTATGTGCGTCGGCGAAAAAATTTATGATTGCGCCGCAGCCGAAGGCAACCTCGATGTACTGCGAAGACGAATAAATCCTTCGCGCAACCCTGCCCTCGAGCACACGGCGTCGATTTTGAATTACCTGTTCGAAAAGGACCATACGATGGCTCATCCGTTCATCAGTATAGGCGAATCAATTCATGCTTCTATCCCGAAGACCGGCAAGATAATGCGTGAATTAGCCGACCTCGGCCCCGACGCTTATGAAACCGACTCGCCGCAACTCGAATACATCAAGGCTTTAATCTATTCGCAAGCCGCCGACGGCGCCGATTACATTGCCGTCAACATAGACGCCTTCGGTGAAACCGACTCGACCATTATCGTCGATATGATGAAGCAGTACGTCAGATTCGTCCGCAAATTCGGCGACGGCATCCCCGTCTGCATCGACAGCAGCAACGACGACGTGCTAATCGCAGGTCTCAAAGAATGGTACGACACTGACGAAACCGTAAAACCGCCGATGGTCAATTCCGTAAAGACCTACACAATGGATAACATCCTGCCGTTAAAAAAGCACTTCGATTTCGTCTTCATCGGCCTGCTGATAAGCGAAGACAAACCCTCCGGCCCGGGCGGCTCATATTCGACCGACGAGTTGTACGGATTAGCCAAACAGATTTTTGACGAGGCCGCCGGCAAATACGATTTCAAACCACATGAGATTTTCTTCGATTCGACCGTCTTTCCTCTTGCCATCGATATGCCGATGCAGCCGGGCGTACCCGGCTACACCTACCGTGCCTTCGAGACGATAAAGAAAATCAAGTCCGACCCGAAATTCAAAGGCGTGCATTGCTCACTCGGCGTGAGCAACTGTGCCCGCGACCTGCCAGGCCGAAAAATCGGCATAATGCGTGCTTACGTTCATACTGCTATGAAGTATGGCTGTGACGCAGGCATTGTTAATCCCCGTCACAAATTGTACGCTGGTGAACCGGCCCCGGAATTAATGGAACTGGTTGCTGCTTATGCGAAGATGGACGGTTCGATGGAAAGCACCACAAACGCGATGAACCTGATGAGCGCCTTCTGCCGCTCTGCCAAAAAAACATAGATGATTCTTTTAAAAGTCGCAGGCACGCCGACTTTCATAATCGATTGGTCCGTGGCTCTATGCCGTGGAACCATATCGGGTTGTGTCGAGCCTTACCATAACAGCAAATCAAGATAAGCCGTTATTATTTATTAGTGATTATAAATTCACGTATTATGTCACTGTCTTTGCGTTCAAACAAAAATAGTCACTTAAAGCAGGCTTGATATAACAGGGACGAATATCTTGAGAGATCTGGTGACATATTCATAAGTTGCTTGTAAAGATGGACTTATAAAAGTCACCCTTGAATGCAACAGACAAAAGTCCCCAAAGGGTTTTGAATGAAACACAAAAGTATAATTCGGGTTTTAGCTTGACTTTGTCAGTGGTTATCCGGTAAAATGGGTCTTTTGAGATAAGCCATAGTGGCTTAGGGGTTATTCTGTACTATATAAGGAGGAGCGAAGATGAAAAGGCTGGTTTGCATTTCGGTTTTATTTTCCATACTGTTATTGTCGGTTAATGTTTATGCTGACACGATATCCTATTGGGGCGAAGGGATCTTTGACAATGATGTTCTGGCCGAAGGTGATTTTACGGCAATCGCATCCGGTCGGGCTCACAATCTTGCATTAAAATCGGACGGTTCCATCGTCTGCTGGGGCTGGAACTATGACGGTCAGGCAATGCCTCCGGATGGAAACGACTATGTGGCTCTCGCCGGAGCATACCACAGTCTGGCCCTAAAATCAGACGGCTCTATTGTCTGCTGGGGTAACAACAATTACGGCCAGTCAACACCTCCGGATGGAAACAACTATGTGGCCATCGCTGCAGGTGCCTTCCACAACATTGCCTTAAAATCAGACGGCTCTATCGTCGCCTGGGGCAATAATGATAAAGGTCAGTTAAATGCTCCAAATGACACTAACTTTGTAGCTATCGCTGCGGGTTCTCAACACAATCTTGCCATAAAAACAGATGGTTCCTTAGTGGCATGGGGCAGCAACAGTCACGGTCAGATAACTGTACCAGATGGAAATTTTGTGGACATCGATGGAGGCTCAATACACAGTGTTGCCTTAAGATCAGATGGTTCCATAGCTGCCTGGGGCAGCGATCTGTTCGGTCAGTCAACACCACCGGCAGGAAACGACTATATCGATGTCGACGCAGGTGGAAGCCATTGCCTTGCCTTAAAATCAGACGGTTCTATAGTCTGCTGGGGGTATGGCTATTCCGGTCAAACAATATCTCCTGACGGAAACGATTATGTAGCTATCGCATCAGGCGGAAGCCACAGCGTTGCTCTAAAATCAGACGGCTCCGTCATTGCGTGGGGTTACAACGATTACGGCCAAGGGTCGCCTCCCGGAATACCATCTGGATACGACTATAAACTTCTCGGTTCAGGCTGGAGACACATGCTTGTCATAAAGTCAGACGGTTCTCTGGATGCCTGGGGTTATAACAGCCATGGAGAATGTAATGTCCCTCCAGGCAACAATTATATAGATGTTGATGGAGGTATTTATCACAGTCTGGCTCTCAAATCAGACGGTTCTGTATTAGTTTGGGGCTGGGACAAATATAACCAGACGCCGGGGCCTGCCGGCAACGACTTTAAGGCTATCTCCGCGGGCTACTATTACAGTCTTGTCTTAAAAGAAGATGGTTCTTTGTATGCCTGGGGCAATAATGGATACGGAGAATGCAATGTACCCGCAGGTAATGACTACGAGGCAATTTCAGCCGGTAAATATTTTGGTATCGCGTTGAAATCGGACGGCTCTCTGGTTGGTTGGGGCGCTAATGATTACAACCAGTTAACGGTCCCTGCTGGAAACGACTACGCAGCTATCGCAGCAGGTAGTGAGTACGGCGTCGCCCTTAAGACAGACGGTTCTATCGTCGCATGGGGTAGAAACGACAGCAATCAGACAGTGCCGCCGGCAGGAAACGATTTTGTTGAAATCATGGCGGGCGCTAATCACAATTTCGCAATAAAATCGGACGGCTCGATAGTGGGCTGGGGCGATAACAGTCTAGGCCAGTCGGAGACATATCCTGCAGGGCCGCACTATACATTTATCGCCGCTGGAGGTGATCAAAGTATGGCATTAAGGTCATTGTGCATATACACAATTGTTGGTGACTTAAATGATGATTGCAGAGTGGATTTTACAGATTTTGCGGCTTTTGCTAATAACTGGTTGATTGATTGTAAGCTTACGCCGAATGACCCTGCCTGTATACCAAAATAAGTTTTAATACCAAAAAAGCCCAAGAAAATTTAGGATTTGCTTAAATCATTCGCGATATTTTTGCCTGGGGATGTAACGTTTCGCTTTGGCTGAAAGTTGCAGCGGGTGCCAATTTGCCGAAGTCCTGACGAAAGCTTATGGAGGCGGGGGGATTCGAACCTCCGTCGGACCATTTTTATAAGTATTTGATATGACAGAAGTTAGCACTTAAGCCCTTTTTCTATAAACCACTTAGTGAGTCTCATCTTTAATCACGTTTGATCACGATTACTCAGAATTTACCACCTAAAATACTCCCGTATTACTCCTGAGAAAAAACTGTCCAATTAGGTAATATACTCCCCAAACACAGGTAGTTCCAATAATCTTTCGCACATTACGAGTACTATTTTTTACCTGCAAAATGCAGATACACTCCCTTCAGGAACTTAGTGCCATTTTCCCTTGCATCATAATGTTAAAATAGATATAATGAATTGCATTAAGTTTTTAACGCTCGTAATTATGTGGAATCTATTCAAACGTTTCTTATTATAAGAAGTTTAATTAGTTGATGGCAAAAGAGGTCAACTCAAAAACAATAAACATAGACGGCTAATAGCATGTAAACTGTGTTTTTCCAAGTGAGAATATGATGAACCTGAGAAATAAAAAAATCGGTGCTTTAACTGTAAAGAAAACAGGAAAGGTTCTGAAAATACAATGCGGCTATAACGCTAATTCCGGTTCGCTCGCTTCGTTCGTCGTTGCACTGCCGGTCCCGCTTATGGTTACCATAACGGCTTTAGGCTCGTTGACTGCCTTGGTTTCTTCGGTTTTATTATCTCGCTTGGTGGAGTGAACTAGTATAAAAGAGTGCGCCCACTATGAAAATAGGCAAAGAGGGAGAAAAGCTCAATTATCGCTTTGAAAATTTCGGGGGAATAATCGCTAACAACGACCCACCATTTCTCGCCTTTGTCAATCGTGATTATATGAGAGAGCTCGGCTTAGGTGAATCCGAACTTTGGAATACCAGTGATGAATCAATAGGTCTACTTAGTGCTCCGACAGAGGTACATTTTTCAATTACTGAGAAATGCTCTGTTCGTTGCCAACACTGCTACGTCGACGCTGGAAACCAAACACCGGGTGAGTTGGATGTCGAGTCTTTGAGGCGTGCTTTAGATGTACTTTCCGAGATGAAGGTTTTTCATATAGCCTTTGCTGGCGGTGATGCCATGGAAAGACCGGAACTATTTGAACTCGCTCAATATGCCCGCTCGAAATGTATCATCCCGAATTATACTGTCTCCGGCATTAATATGAATCCAGAAATAGCTCAGAAAATGAGAATTTTCGGCCAGGTAAACGTATCCATCGACGGAGTCGGTGAAAAATACGGCGCATTGAGACCCCAGGGAATGTTTAAGATTGCGGATAAAGCAGTCGATTTGTTAGTCGAAGCCGGTGTGCCTACAGGTATAAACTGTCTGGTTACCAGAAGTACTTTCGAGGGCATTGAAGAGCTTTTCAAATATGCAAAAGCCAAAAAAGCCAACCACATAAGCTTTCTGCGTTTCAAGCCCGCCGGAAGAGGCAAACGTTTTTATGAAAAGGAAAAAATAACTCACCGGCAAAGAATAGACTTTATACCAATGTTGAGAAAACTTTCCACAAAATACAGTCTGAACATCAAAACTGACTGCTCATTTATGCCGATGATTTGCTATCACCGACCCTCCATTGAATCTTTTGAAACGTTAACAAGCTATGGCTGTGAAGCCGGCAATGTGCTCATGGGGATGAAAAGTAACGGCCAGATAACAGCCTGTTCTTTTTTAAATAATGCGCCTAATATTTCCATATTCGATTTACAATCAGCTTTACAAAACCGTAACTGCTTTGAAAAAATAAGAAACTGGCCCAAAACTGCTGCCGAGCCTTGTAAATCATGCAAATACCTCAATATCTGCAAGGGCGGCTGTCACAGTGTAGCTGAATATATCACCGGCAGCCTTTATAACCCCGACCCGGAGTGCCCGTTTGTGGCAGAATATACAAACACAATCTCATAATTTAGATTTACTGATTGCTCAGATTCGTATTTAAAAATACAATGTCGGCTTTATTGGCCAGTTAAATCTATCACAGAATTAGTAATGACACAAAAACTCAAAATATTATCTATTACTGCCACTATAGTTATTGTTCTTGCTGAAATCTGTCCTGCTGAGCAGGATGTTTTGACTCAGATCAATTGTTGTTTTGAAAATAAGCAGTTTACACAGGGTCTTAACATACTGGAAAAAGAGTTAAATAAAAGAACCGAATTGAAACCTGCCCTGTTATTAGTGAAAGCTAATTTTTATGAAAACTACGCTGGTAATTTATTGCAAGCAAAACGGTTCTATCGGCAGTTAATTCAGCTAAATCTGCCGGAAGACCAAAAATATATGATTGACGCCAGGGCAGGTGTCAAAAGAATTAAGGATTATAGCCGAAAATATGCCAAAGAAACAAAATTCTTTAAAGAAATCAAGAGACGAACAAGAGAAGATGCTGAGCTTGAAAGATTGAATACTCAACTATTAGAAATCATCTCCAGCAACAGCGATACGTTATTATTAGCCAATGCCTATTACCACTTGGGGAATATTTATCTCGACCAGAAAACATATTGGCCGGCCTACCAAATGTCGCTAAAAGTGGCGGAGTTAAAACCAGCTTTTCATTATTACTTACCTGTCAATACGCTCAAATACGATGCTTATAAACAATGGTTATTGAATCTCATCACCAATATAGTCTGGATTTTACTGCTGGTTCTTCTAATGTTCATCGCCGTGGTTTTCTATTTTTCCAGGCCATGGCAATGGCTCAACATCAAAATTGCAGCCTCAGCAATCATAATTATTTTACTCTTTTCTGCTTTCTGTCTGCTTACAATGTGGATTATAAACAAAACAGCCGCGCCTCCTCCAAACTACATATCGCCGCCCGTATATTACAGAGCAAATTTCGGCGGTTTTAACGCCTGGCTGCCTACCAAATGTTTATTATATATTCTTACTGCTTCTGTCGGCACTATAGTACTTGTAACATCAACCCTAAAATTTAAACATCGCTGGACCTGGCGTCTGATAAACATACTTGCCACAACTCTATTGTTTTCCGGCCTATTCACTGTGTTTTTTTTCCGTTACGGCTTTTACTCATCAAGTTACAGTGTAAATTCATTCTACAGAGAGAAAAGCAAAACTTTTTCATATTTTTCAGGAAGGACGTTTTTCCGTTTGAACGATGTAAGGCCCTTCGTTCTTACAAATCCCAAGGCCTACCCTGACCTTGGAACAAAGAAAATGGATGAGCCCGTTTTCGCTCGTTGGTTAGAAAAAGTAGGAAAGAGCATCAAAAAACCCGATGTATCTGCAGAAACACAAAAATGAAATTAAAGTATAGTACAATTTTACTAACCTTAATCGGACTTGGATTACAAGCTACAGGAATTATAATCGCTGTTTTATCTTTTAACCAAAACCTGAGCTTCCCTATAACTGTCGAGACAATACTTCCGATAGCTGCAGAAATAAATCTCATCATTGGCGCTGTGATTTTTCTTCTTGGAACAGTATTTATAATGTTTCCACTGGAATCGAAAGCTATCGATACAGGCAGAAAAAGTGCTATTGCCCTGCTTGGTTTTATAAGCCCCGTTGGTATAATAATAGCAGCAAAATTAAAAAAACGACCCATCTGGGAACCGGCAGAAAAAGAACAATCAATTGAAAAGAAAATTTGCCTTGTTGGAATTATCTTCACTGTAATAGTCACTGCAGTTTTCCTCTGGGAGGGCTATCAGTGGTCGCAAAGAAATAACTTTCCGCCGAAACTTTCAACGGCACAGATACAATCCAACGAAGTTTTAGCATTTAGAAGATTGAAGCAGATATGTGAAGCTCAACACAAGTATATATTAGAAGACTGGGACGGGGACGGCCAAAAAAACTATGCTCAGTTTCTTGCTCATTTATGGCAGAGCGTAGATTCAAACGCTGACCCTATAAAGGTGAATCTGCTGCCCCAAAAAATTGCATTTGCTATGAGAAGACCTTTCGCCGTAGATGGTTATATTTATGTTGATATGCATTATAGTTACAGGGTCTTAAAAGACAAAGACGGCCACATTGTAGCAGTTGAGGAAAATGAAATTGACCCTAACACAGGATTTGCCGTTGGCGCCTTTCCGGCTTCCAACAAGGAGACCGGCCTGCTAAGCTTTATTATTACTCAAGAAGGCGATATTCATGCCAGGCCGCTTGAACATATTACGTACGGCCCCAAGATAGGCCTCTTGCCCTGCCCGGTAGATTTCGCTCAAGAAGCTTGGCGCCAGATACATAATATTAACGATTTGAAAAAGTTTCAAAAAGAACTTGCTTATACAAAACAACCTCTGTCCCAAGAACCTTGACTGCGGTAATATTTATAAAAGGGACTGTAAAAACAAATGAATATCATAGCTATCTTCCTTTATTCCATGTGGCACATTTTTCTGCCGGGCGAATCCACACCTATTCTAATCGCGCTGAGGGCAATTGGAACATCAAAAATAAGCGTGTTGAAAATCGGCATCGGCCTGGCTATCTCGAACGGCTTTATTATGATACTCTGCCTCTGTCTTGGTGTTTTTATTCCTAAAAATCTGGAACAATACGTCACCGCCTTGGATATTATTACCAGACTACTCGTGGTTTTAATATTCTTTACTGTCAGCATCTATATACTAATTCAATTGAAGCAATACAACTATGAGAAGGACTCCAAAGCCGCCTTAACCAAAAAATCATTCTTTGAAAAACACTCGTTAAAAAGCGGTTTATTAATAGGCCTCATTCCAAGCCCCGCAGACCTGGGGTTCATGCTGATAGGTTCCATGCTACCGCCCAAAAAATTATGGCCGGCTGTCGCTGTAATTTGGCTTGGTGTTATTGTTTCTTTTACTCTGCTTAGTTACCTTATTGGATTCGTTCCGATGGAAATGTTAAAGGAAAAGTATAACAAGTATATCAAGTGGTTGCATATATTAACCTTAATAGGTCTTGTTTCGATTGGTATCTGGCTTTGTTATATGCTATGCAAAGATTACTCTTACTACTTCTAATTTTAGCTGTTCTGTTAACGCCGGGCTGTCGGAGCAAAGAGAATCCCGGTCAGTCGAAACAAAAGAACTCTTCGTGGGACCCTCTTGATGTTTTCATGGTTCACCATATAAGAAGTGCCCACAGACTTTATATCGGCATTGAGCCATACAACGAGTTAATCGTAGAATACGATGGTGAGCTGGTTTTAGTACAGTTTTCTGAAAGTATGACCGAGCAGACCGATGGACAAATTCACGAGGTTTTCAATCTTCCTGAGACCGGCCAACAAATGGAAGAAAAGGAATACCTGGTTTTTCTGATGAAACTACACGCTTACCTTACCCTAAATCCGGTAAAAAGAAAAACAGAGGATAATTAAGAGCATATCTTGCCCAAAAATTCAACACTGTTTGCTTTCACGGATTTACGTGAAGTTGAAATTTTGTTTTGAATTGAACTCTTAGGAAATTTTACGAACCACTTTTAGAAATACCAATGGCTTCAGCATCTTTGGCTATTTTTAGTAATATTTATTGACTTTATACCATCGGGCCCCATTTTGGTGAATTGGTCTTTTGGATCATCGGATTATCATTCCAGGTATCATCAAACAAAATAAATCCCCCAAAACCATATTTGAATAGAATATTAATCCCTGTCTTTCAGCATTTGACCATTAGGATTAACTGAAAGTGTGCCAATAGTGTGGCACTTTATCGGAAATCTGTGTGATGAATACTTCCCAAGAACTGCTTACGAAATCTAATATGGCTTTCGGCTTGCATAAGACCGGAGATTAGACACTACCCACCACAAGAAACATAATTGCTTTTTTAAAAGATGGTATGGAAAGTAAAATGGAGGCGGGGGGATTCGAACCCCCGTCCCGAGATGTTTCACAATAAGCATCTACATGCGTAGTCGTTCTATTAAAGTTTCACCTCGTTCGGCGCCGAGCGACAGGCTCCGAAGTCGATTAGCTCAGGATTAATCTTATCCCTCAGGCCCGAGCAACCCTCAGGAGCAGCCTGCTGTTGTGACGCCCTTTCTCATCCCACAGACAAGGAAAAGAAGAACGGGCTACTTATTAAGCAGCCAGTCTGTATTGGCTAGTGCCAATTAAGTTTAGTGCCGGGTGATTAGCCAGGCCAACCGGCGTCCTGGACACGCAGCTTATAGTTCAACCATCCGGTCGATACCTTATCGCCCCCTATTTACTTTTCAACGCTTGCAGAAAGTATTATACCCTATTTACTTTTCAACGCTTGCAGAAAGTATTATACCACGGTAAACGATTACATACAACCTGCAGCAGCGGTTCGTTTTAAGACTGCCTGAACCAGCCTTGTGTCCGCAGGCATATCCGAACGAGCATCAGCATCACCGGCACCTCGATAAGAACGCCAACCACAGTCGCCAGTGCCGCCCCGGAAGAAAGCCCGAAGAGCATAGTGGCAGTCGCTATAGCAACCTCGAAATGATTCGAGGCCCCTATCATCGCCGAAGGCGCAGCGTCAGTGTAGTCCAGCTTCAGGACTTTTGCCAGTCCATAGGCCAGCCAGAAGATAAGATTAGTCTGTATGAATAATGGAATCGCAATCCAAAGTATCGTCAGTGGATTTGAGAGAATCATCTTGCCTTTGAAAGAGAATAATAAGACCAATGTCACCAGCAGCGCAATGATTGTAACGGGGGTGAGCATATGGAGGAATCTTTCGCTGAACCATTGCTTTCCTTTATGAGCTATAAACCACTTACGAGAAAAATAACCAGCGACCAGGGGCAGTGCAACGTAAATCGCAATTGACAGGAACAAGGCCTGCCACGGCACGGGCAGCCTGCCAACGCCCAGTAGGAATCCACCTAACAAACCATACAGCACAAGCATTGTCAGAGAGTTAATGGCCACCATAACCAATGTGTGGCCGTCGTTACCTTTTGCCAGATAACCCCAAACCAGCACCATCGCTGTACACGGTGCTATTCCGAGCAAGATACATCCGGCAAGGTAGCTCCGCCATAACGGGACTTCGAGCATCTTGATGCCACCGACTTCGACGACTTTTCCAGCGCCATAAGCAGCTCCCAGAGGCAAATCCAAGCCGAAAGGCATCTTAACCAAATCCACCGCGTCAGGCCCGATGAATCCGTAAAACAATGTCCCCAGAAAAAACAATGCAATTGCGTACATAGTAAAAGGTTTTATCGCCCAGTTCACAAAAAGGGTCAGGCCGACCGGCTTGATGCTTTTGCCGGCCTTTAGCACCTCGGCAAAGTCAATCTTGACCATAATCGGGTACATCATAAAGAATAGGCATACTGCTATAGGTATGGACACAACGGGCGCCTTATTGACATAAATTGCCATCCCGTCCAGCGCCTCCGCCAGCCACGGCGCGAATTTACCAAGAATGATGCCTCCGACTATACACAAAACCACCCATATCGTCAGATACTTTTCAAAAACACTCAGTCCTTTTGTATCCGGGACCTGCGTCATAGATTAATCCCCAATGTATAAGCGAATGTGAAATACACGCCAATCAGAAGAAAGATTACACCGGTAACGCGGCGGGCCCAGATTTCAAATTTTGTTACCTTTTGAAATGCTTTGGCCAGTGAGCCTGCACCGACGGCGATAAGCAGGCCGAATACGAAAACCGGCAGGGCTGTCCCAACACCGTAAATAAGAGGCAGGGTAATACTCGATGAGTGTTCTACCGACAGCGGAATAAGGCTCCCAAAAAATAGAGCCGCCGATATCGGGCAAAATGATAACGCAAAAACAGCCCCTAAAAACAAGGCCCCGAATAAGCCGAACTTCTCCGCTCGTTGCTGACACCACTGGCCGAGGTTGCCGCCCTTTGTACTGAACTGCAGCATATCGAGCAGCACCATGGCGACCAGAATAAGGATGGGCCCAAGCAGTTTGTACATATACTTTTGCAGCCAGTTGGAAACGGACGGCGCCGAGAGCAAACTGCCTACCAGAACAATGCCAAGTACGACATAAGCAATTGTTCTGCCGACTGTATACAACAGGCCGGTACATAAAACGTAACCGGGTTTATCGACCCTGCGTCCTATGAAGGAAATAGCAGCGATATTGGTCGCCAGCGGACAGGGGCTTATCGAGGTCAGTATCCCCAGCCAAAGCGCGCTCGCCGAAGCAATCAAAAATGCGTTCATGACTTCGTATCTTCCATAAACTTTGAAATGCTGTCGCGTACATAATCGAAATATCCCTGCTTATTTCCAACCTCCTGCCATATCTGGTTAAGGTTTTCCCACGCGAGTTCTTTGCCTTGCTGGACTTTTGACAGGACTACCGATTTGGTAACAAGCTCGTAATCCCCAATGAAGTGCTCGTTCTGCGGCTGTTCAACGTTAACCACCTGCAATACGATTTTCCCGGCGGCAAGCTCATTCGCAAAATATGTATCCAGCGTTTCTTTCGCGTATATCTCCAGCTTATGACAGGTCTCGCACCTCACGTCGCCGTGGAAATAATATACGATTATCCTGTCATCAGGCTCAGCAGTTGCCTTATCTTCATCTTGTATCATATTCTCGGCAGTTTCATTCGTGGAAGGCTCTGCCGTTGTTTCTTTTACAATCATATAAGCAAGACTGGCAGCTACGAAAACAATGAGCACAATTGCAAAAATCTGTTTCAGTTTCATATTTGCCTCCGGTTAATTTATTTCAATATATCCTTAATTTCATCGGGTGAAAGGACTTTGCCGACGATTCTTACGCAGCCGTCAACGGCTAGCGCCGGCGTCATCATCACGCCGAACTTCGTAATCTCGTTAATGTCCGTCACCTTTTGAATTTCGTAATCGATTCCCAGTTGTCTCGCTGCCGTTTCGGCATTCTGGGCCAGTTTTCTACACTTTGGACAAGCCGTACCTAATATCTGTATCTTTGTCATTTGGTGTCTTCGAACTTGTCCTGATCTCTGTAAAATCTGTTATCGGCATTTTTACTTCGCTCGTCCACCGTATCGAGCCAGCCGCTGCGCTCGACCTGGAAACAATCAAATTTCCTAATATAGGGTTTGATATCAAGCAACGGCGTGCCGTCCAAAATATCAATGTCGGCAACTTTGACTATGTTGCCTTTGACGGACAGCAGTTTTACACAGGATAGACCAATGGGATTCGGCCGCGACGGCGCGCGTGTCGAGAACAGGCCGCGTATCTTATCATCCATATAAGGTTTGACCTTCAGCTTGTACTGCGATGCCCGGTCGAGCCAGAACAAAAGCCATATCCTTTCAAAGCCATCCAAATCGGCCAATCCTTCCCGATATTCCTCGAAGACCTCCACCGTCCCCTCACTGTCCTTTGCGAAGGCCGGCTGAATCGGCGTACCCGACGCCTCGGTAAAAGGCGAATGAATAATTCCTATCGGCTTAACTTTCATCTTAATTGTCCCGTTAAAAGAACGTTCCAAAAATCATCCCTGATACGGTAGCCATAATGATAACAAGAGTCACGAAGACGAACGTTTTTTGTGTCCCCATAATTGAACGTATCACTAACATATTTGGAAGACTAAGTGCCGGCCCTGCCAGCAATAGCGCCAGAGCCGGCCCTTTGCCCATACCCGAACCGATTAGGCCCTGGAGAATGGGTACCTCGGTTAGCGTAGCGAAATACATAAAAGCCCCTGCTACAGCGGCAAATAGATTAGCCCATATAGAATTACCGCCGACTGCCCGCGATACCCATTCGGAAGGTATCAGCCCTTCATAACCAGGCCGACCGAGTAGCGCTCCTGCTATCAATACACCAATAAACAGCAGCGGCAGAATCTGTTTGGCGAATCCCCACGTAGTTTCCAGCCATTCAGTTAGCTCGTCTTTCTTAAACCACATCACCAGAACGAGAATCAGCACCATTCCAAACGCGCCGGTAATAATCCACTTGGCCGAGTGTATCACCGCCCACGGTCCTGCATTGCCTGCTGGTTTTGCCCAGTTGGCGAAAACCAAAATGCCGACCATGCTTGCGAAATAAATCAGGTTTTGCCGTAGCGATTTGGAAACTTCCGGCTGAGGAATCTGCATCTGAACACCGGCTTTTTCTATCTCTTCCTTGCGATATATAAAGTGCATCAAAAGACCAATCGCTATACTGAACAGAATAGCGCCGACGGCGCGTGCAACGCCCAGCTCGAATCCGAGTACCCTTGCGGTGAGAATTATTGCAAGGACATTTATCGCCGGCCCTGAATACAAAAACGCTGTAGCAGGCCCAAGACCTGCTCCCATCCTGTAGATACCTGCGAATAGCGGAAGAACCGTGCAGGAGCAGACCGCCAATATGGTACCGGAGACGCTCGCCACACTGTAGGCCAGCACCTTGTTTGCACCGGCCCCGAGATATTTTATAACGGAAGCCTGGCTGATGAATACACCGATTGCCCCGGCAACAAAAAACGCCGGAACCAAGCATAGAAGAACATGCTCCTGTGCGTACGACTTTACCAGGGCCAGTGATTCGAATATTGCATTTCTAAATCGCAGCGAATCAAGCGGCAAGTAAAAACAGGCAAGAAATATACCCGTTATCAAAACCAGTTTTTTCCATTCGGTCCTGATGTTCATACTTCCGTTCCTATCGAAGGGATTTCAGCAGCTTCTGGTCGTCTTTGGCCTGTTCCATAATGCAGCGTTTTATGCACGAAAAGAATTCGAGTATGCACGGCCTTTTCGGTTTATAGATGACCTTCAACCCAACTTTGTAGTTATCGAGTATCCCAGCTGACATCATCACCGACAAATGCCGTGACACGTTCGACCTTTCAGAGCGAACGTGTTTAGCTATATCACAAACGCACCGCGGCCCGTCCTTCAGATAATCGACAACGGCAATTCTGATTGGATGGGCCAAGGCCTTTACGATTTCAGCTTGCCTGTCGAACATCAATTGACTCTTTCTGGTCACCATATTCTCAAAGCCCTCATTTCTAAACGTGACTATGTGATTATATACTCACATATTAACATCGCTTTGAAATCTTTACAAATCCTTTTTGAAAATTGCACACGACTCGGAGTAGATAATATGAATGCCCTCAAGCCCGAGGTGACAGGCTACAAAAGCCTTGAGTGTATCGTAAGGCCTTGCTGGAACTATGGTTACATCACGGGATGAACTTCAGAAAACTTCACCAGAGCCCCGGCTGTCTGCGGGTGCGGCTCGATTTGACCAACCAGCCCAACCTTTTGACCGATAAATTGGGACAAATCAATTCTTGAAGCATCGTCGCTCGGCAAGGCGTAACATATAACCTTACCCTTTTCGTCAGAAATGATGTAGTGAAGCAGAACTTCTTCCGGGCCGTAAACATTCGACGTTTTTAAATTGCCGATAACTGCGAATTGTCCCAGGTCCTGGAACTCGGCCAGTCTCTCACTTTGGGCCTGGTCGATTCTACTGTATATCTGATTTAGTTCGGCGTCCTGAAGGCTTATTTCTTTATCAACCGCAGCAGCAAGTTCATAACGTTCAATCTGGCCGAGGGTGAATTTTGTGTATCGCGCCGCTTTGTCGGAATCATCAGCTGCTAAAAGGTTGTCCAGAATCTTTTTCGCCTGCGAGTAGTTCTGCTCGCCGAGCGGCTTTTTATACTCAGCCTTGGTTAGTTCCTGCGCGTCGTAATACTGCCTTAGCCTTTGCGAATCAACCGGAATAGTCGTTGGAATAACAGCGGGAGTCGGCTCAGACGCCGGAGCGGCAACGGGATGTGGTTGCGGTGCTGGTTGAGGTTCAGCAGCAGGCACGGTTACCGGCATGGTGTACTGAGTGCTTACCCAGAAAAAGGCGCCGCTGGGCGGGATGATTTTGTAATAGTCGCCCATTTCTTCACCCAGAAGCATTACTTTATCTCCCCGGTTGAGGTGTACCTGTATTCTATCGGAATGTATCGGCTCGTAGTATTGTGAGCCGGCGTAAACCCTGACCTCGTCTCCTGTAACAACCCCCAGGTCCGGATTTGACGAATCGATAGTGACGTACTGCTTGGATATCCAGGAGAAAAAGCCTTCGGGCGGAAGGATTCGAGACCAGACATTAGTTGCGCTGACAATCTTTACAATATAGCCATGTCCCAGCTTACCGCAGCGATAGTAATTAGTGCCCGGACCTGAACGGACGTAAACATTATCGCCTGTAGTCTCGGCAAAATATGGAAAGTCCGGCTGGGTAACAATATTCGGTTCAACGGTCTCGGCCTGCTGTTCCATTCCCTGATCTATACCGAAACAGTTGAATGTTATTAAGCTTGTGATAAGAACCGCGATGGTAAAGTAAGGTTTCTTGTGAGAATCCATTTCTCTTTCTCCAGAAATATAGTCCCTGTAAATCGGAATGTTTGACTACATTAAAGTTAGCACGATGACGATTGCTTGTCAACGCTTTTTGTCTGCAGGCTGGTGATGCTATAAGTTAAGCAGGGAAAAGTGATTATAGCTGGTTTAATGATTTTGCAGCCGCCCAAGCTCATCTCGGCACATCTGTAACTGTCCGGCATCGGTCAGTTTTGCCTCAGCTGCTTCAAGGTGCTTTATAGCAAGCTCTGTCTGGTTGAGGTAGCGGCAATACAGCAGGCCGAGCATAAGCTGCACCTGTTCAACGTACTCGTAGGTTCTGTAGTGGCGGATGAATTTTTCGTAGGCCGCTGCCGCTTCAGCGTGTTTATTCTCACTGGCGAGCTGGTTGGCTATATCCAGCAGATGCTGCCGAGGCGGCAGCTGCTCGGCGTCAAGTTCCACAAGTTCGAGATATTTCCGCGCGGCCTCGGACATATTCCGCTCGGCGATGCGCCGTGTTATTTCACTCCTTAGCTGTATAATGCGGTCTTGCTGCTGTTTGTCGGCCTGAGTATCTTTATTAACCTCGTGAACTTTTATCTTTCTGGCGACGGTTCTTCTGAAAGGGTCATACCCGCCTGCTATAACATCGCGATACTGCCTGCGACGGTTCCAGTGTTTGAGCATCGACAACAGGTCAAAACTACTGCTGCTTATAAGACCCGTACCCAGCATTATGAACATGGCCAGAACCCCGAAGGCGTAACCCGAAAGATGCGCGTCGTAGGCAACGTTTGGAATCGACCTTTCGAAGATATTGTCCCAGATGATTAGCTTTATACCGATGAAGTAAAGGGCAGAAATCTCAATCGTGTCTATAAAGTATAGCAGCCAGTAAAATACGGTTATCAGTGTTTGTGGGAAAAGGACCAGATATGCGCCGGTAACGGCGGCAATGGCACCGCTGGCGCCGAGTACCGGTCCGCCGCCGAGCAGTACATGGCCGACACCGCTAAATGCCGCCCCTGCCAGGTAGAAACTGATGTAGCCGATATTACCAAGCTTGTCGTTGACGTTTCTGCCGAACAGGTAAAGAAAGAACATGTTGCCGCCGATGTGCATTATGCTGCCGTGAAGAAAAGCATAGCTGACAAACTGCCAGACGAAGGGCCGGGCCGGGGTGAGCATAAACTGCCGCGCCCAATGGTGAAGAATTTCAGGATTGCTTTTATTCGGCCAGTTATATGAAAGGAAAAATATCAGAAAGTTGATCACAATCAGGGCATAATTCGCATACGGAGTGCGGTATGGTCGTACACTGGTTCTTATGGGAAAAAACATAAACATATTGCACGCAATTCTATGAAATGTTAATTAACTAAGCAATGGATAAGGTCCAAATATTCAAATGTCGAGTCAGCAGGGTAAAAAGGCGGCTTCGCCGTCAAAACATTGATATCTTGTTGATATCCAGACCCGCCAATGTAACATATGTGACGGGTTTTATGGGTGACGATAGCTGGGCTCTGTTAACACCTCATGCCGTTTATCTGCTCACTGACAGCAGATATACCGAACAGGCGAATAGCGAATGCTCCGGATGCAGGATTATAGAACGCCAGGAACCAATGACAAAAGCGGTTGCAAAACTGCTGAGCAAATACAAATCTGTTAAATCTCTTGCCGTCGAGAACTCCGTTTCGATTGCACAACTCAGAGCACTGAAAAAGAACGTAAAAAAGCGCATCAGACCTCTTGCTAATGTAATTGAAGCCGTTCGTCGAGCCAAGGACGACTATGAAGTCAAGGCCGTGAAAAAAGCTGCACGGATAGCTTTGCGGGCCCTGGTCGCAGCGATTCGGCGCATGAAGCCTGGCATAACAGAATCAGAACTGGCGGGCCTCATCGAATACCACATGCGAAAACTCGGCTCAAGACCATCCTTCGATACAATAGTCGCCTTCGGTTCTAACGCAGCAAGGCCGCATCACAGCAGCGGCAAAAGGAAACTCAAAAAAAATGACGGTGTCCTGATAGACTTCGGCGCCAAAGTCGCAGGCTACTGTTGTGATATGACCAGATGTTTCCCCATCGGAAAGCCGGGCAGACTTTTCGAGAAAGCTTATAAGGCTGTCCGACAGGCTCAATCTGCTGCTATAGCAGCGGCCAAAGCCGGTGTGGCCTTAAAAGCGATTGATGACGCCGCCAGAAAAGTAATCCGTGAACATGGCTTTGAGCCTTACGGACACGGTACAGGCCATGGACTTGGTCTGGAAGTGCACGAACTGCCGATAGTCGGGCCGAAAAGCAAAGGCAAACTGCAGGTCGGTGATGTCATAACAATCGAGCCGGGCGTTTATATCCCCGGCAAACTGGGCGTCAGAATCGAAGACGACGTCCTTGTTACCAAAACCGGCTGCAAAATTCTCAGTAAGGTTACCCGCTGAGTTTCTGCAAGCCAGCCCGCTTGACTTAAATGATTTAGTGTTTATAATGTTTTTGTTCACTTAGGGGTGGCCCGGTGATTGATATGCCCATGGCCTGAGAAAAGACCCTCTGAACCTGATCAGGCTCAAACCTGCGTAGGAAAGTGACAGTTACGAATTTAGGGATTTAGATGTAATTGAATCGCTTCCTTGTGGGGCGATTTTTTTATTTTGAGGACTTTCAAAATGACAACACAGTTGCAAATGGCGCGTGCTGGAAAAATCACCGCCGAGATAAAAACGGTGGCTCGAAATGAACAACACGAACCGGATTTTATCCGAAAAGAAGTAGCTGACGGCCGGGTTGTCATACCCGCTAATAAGCTCCATCTTAAAACCAATCTGAAACCAATCGGTATCGGCCGGGCCCTGACTGTCAAGATAAATGCCAATATCGGCGCCAGCAGCGTCCGCTCTGATATCGAAACTGAAATCGAAAAGATGAACGCCGCGCTCGAGGTCGGAGCCGATACGATTATGGACCTAAGCACAGGCTCTAATCTCGACAAAATCCGACAACAGCTACTAACTCGCTGCCCCGCCCCGTTCGGCACAGTGCCCATTTATCAGGTCATCGAAGGCAGGAATGTTGAAGAAATCGACAATACTGCAATTCTGGAAACGATTGAAAAACAAGCCGAACAGGGCGTGGACTTCTTCACTATTCATGCCGGTGTTCTGAAGGAGCACCTGCCGCTAGTTGAGAACAGGGTCGCCGGCATAGTCAGCCGCGGCGGTGCCCTGTTGGCTAAGTGGATGCTTTATCACGACAGGCAGAATCCCATGTATGAAATGTTCAACGACCTGTGCGCTATCATGGCCGAGTATGACGTGTGCTTTTCGCTTGGCGACGGTCTGCGGCCGGGTGCAATCGCCGACGCCACCGACCGGGCCCAGATTGCCGAGCTGCGAACGCTGGGCGAACTGACGCAGCGAGCACGGGAAAACGGCTGTCAGGTAATGGTCGAAGGCCCCGGGCACGTGCCGTTTAATCAGATAAAACAGAATATGCAGTTAGAGGATGAAATTTGTGATGGCGCGCCGTTCTATGTCCTTGGCCCCTTGGTAACGGACATCGCGCCGGGCTACGACCATATAACAAGCGCAATCGGCGGGACCGCAGCGGCCTTTTATGGTGCATCGTTTCTATGTTATGTCACACCGAGCGAGCATCTCGGACTGCCGGGACCCGAAGATGTCAGGGCGGGAGTAGTGGCCTCAAAAATAGCCGCACACGCTGCGGACGTCGCGCGGGGTATAAAAGATGCGTCTGAAAGGGACAAAAGGCTAAGTATCGCAAGGGCACAGCTTGACTGGGAAAAACATCTTGCTGACGCCCTTGACCCTGTCACAGCCGGAAAGATACATGAAAGGACCTGCGCCGAGCTTTCAAATCAGGACAAATCGAAAGGAGACTACTGCACAATGTGCGGCAGACAGTGGTGTTCCGTGCGAATCAACAGGGAAATTCGCCAGGCAATGAAAAAGCAGAAGTTGAATATTTAACTCCCGTTTTCACTTGTGGGCCTGCTCAGGTCTTCATCGAATCAAGTTCAACAAACGCTATCGGACCGAATATAAAAACGGGCACCCACGCCCAGAACTCCGGCACAATACGCTCGAAGAAAACCTCTGTAGCAAACATCTTGCAAACGAAAGTAGTGATATAGCAGGCTGTGGTAATTGCAAAACTGATAACTATCGCGGATTTCATTGAGCGGGGGTCGCGACAGACAAGAATAGGCAGAGACACTAAAAGCATAACAAGATTGATGATAGGGTCTGTGATGCGAAAATGTTTTTGGCTATAGAGTTGAGCGACGTCTTTGACCTTGGTACCGGCCGCTGCGAGCTTTGATAATTGGGCCGAGTTGAGAAGAGTCTTGTAACGTGCTCTGTGCCTGATAGGTATATCAGGGGGGGTAAGGTCTGTATCGAAATGCTCGATAGCCTCGGGCGCCTTGGCTACAGCCTTTTCGGTGTACTGGCCGTTAATAAGGTCCCACCTCTTTGTCTGTTCGTTATAAACCGCCTTTTCAGCTGAAATTCGGCCCGTGACCGTCCAGCGGAGTGTATTCGGTATCTTCGAGCGGGTCAATATAGTCGGGTATACAAGAGTCGCACTTTTGACATCGAATTCCTGAGCGCAGATAAGGGTACCGTTATTGTCGCTGATAAACTCAACATCGTATGTTTCCTCGCCCGGCAGGACGTCATGAGAGCGTACGAGCTTGGGCGCCAGCGGAGGTATGATAAATTCCTGGTCTATCACCAGAAAGGCAGTGAGTATAAGGGCCAGAACTACAATGGGAACAATGATTCTCTTAAGACTGACACCAGAGGCCATAACTGCAATCAGCTCACCGCCGCGCACGAGCTTTCCGA
The DNA here is from genome assembly GCA_964583405.1 of uncultured Pirellulales bacterium. Taxonomy (GTDB): domain Bacteria; phylum Planctomycetota; class Phycisphaerae; order Sedimentisphaerales; family Anaerobacaceae; genus JBBABK01. The sequence continues at coordinate 14,467 of CAZOVR010000022.1, read as the reverse complement.
GTGAAAAGGCTGCAGCGACTACCGTTATCATTCCCGAAAAATCGCGAAAGTAAAGAAGTGAATGGATAGCATAGAAACTGATGATGTTCCCGGCAACTTCGAAGAAACCGATTCCGGTGTGCTCGGTAAACTCGTCGATATTTACAAACAAATCGATAAGTACCCTCAGGCCGATAAGCACGGCAAAAGCTATGCCGTAACCGACGAGAAAATTTTTTGCGATATATTTATCAAGCAGTTTCATACAGTAGCTCAATTCTTCAATAACTTGTGTAAGATAACCGACGCCAGCAAAACCGTTACCGCGAATCCCCCCCACATCAGCCCAATTCCAGCCGTAAGTCCCACACCGGAGTTATTGGCGACGTTTTTTCCCATCATAAGGCATATGACCAGCAGACCCGCCGGCACGGCGCTTGCACCGAACGCGCTGAGCAAGTGGCCTCCCCGCAGAATAATACCGAGACCGATACCGATAAGAATAAGCGGGATACAGCCTATCCCGAAAACCAGGCGAGTGTGGATTTCAGCTATAATTTGCACTACAGCGTTCTGTATATATATCTGGAGCTTTTTTTGATAAAGCTTCAGCTTATCACTGGCGCCGTTTTTTAGCGATGCCTCTACTGCCTGAGGTGTTATGGCCTCAAGGTAATCGGGCCGGACGATTTTTTCGGCCACATTATCCGGCAGCAGAAGTCCTCGAATGAATTTTCGGCCAGCGGCTATACCCTCGGCGCCGGCAATGTTCTGCCAGCGCGGGCTGAACAACTCCAGCTTTAGTGTGGGATTAAATTCATCACCCTCTATCTTCAGCAAGGCCTGCGTGCAGTACCATGTTCGGCAAGGTTGTTTAGTTTCGGTATCGAACTCGAGAACGACAACCTGCTCCGTTAGAGCTACTTCCCGGTGGTCGCCTCGAATCGACGTGTTGGCAGCTGCCTTGGTCGCATTGAGCTTTACGGAATTCGGCTCACCTCGCAACTCATAGAAACTATTGGCATCGGCGTTAATGGTTGCGGATATATCCTCAGCGAGAAGCTCAGCCGCAAATTGGGCGTATACCTGGCGGGCGCTCTGCTCGACAGGGTAAAAGTTGAGCGGATTGGCGCGGATTTGCTTCATCTCGTCAATCTTCTTGAACTTTATATTGTCGCCTAATAGTGAGGGGAACTCTGCGATGAACGGAAGGCGCTCCACGTAGAACCAGCCCTGGTCCTCACCGCCTACCTGGTATAAATGACTGGCGGAAATCTGAACTTCATTGGCTTGTTTACGCTCGGTAAAGTGTATATTGGCCTGTTCCGTAGTGATGATTCTTTGTATCCTTCCGCCTTCGACCTTCGTTACTATCACTCCGGCAAGCGTATTGGTTTGTGGATTGGCTTCATCGGCGTAAATCCGGTATTCTCTTTTCGGGCTCTCATAGAATCCCTTTCGCTGAATATTGCGGAAGAGTATCTGTTTGGCGTCGGCTTTCAGGGCCTTCTCGGCGCGGTGAAAGAATTCCGGCACAACATAAAAGCTGAGGATTAAATTCGCTATAGCCACGATAATAGCAAGTGTCAGGCCGGGATATATAAGTGTCAGCAGGCTTACACCGCTTGCGCGACAGGCATTCAGCTCATTATCGCCGGCAAAACGCCCGTAAACCATCGCTGCTGCAAACAGGGCCGCAAGCGGAAGGACAAAAGTAAGCGTTATCGGGATGAAGTATCCTAACAGATGGACAACCTGCCCCGGCCCCACTCCGTACTCCTGAATCGGCCGCAATATACTACCAAGACTCATAATCAGTGTAAGCGCTATAGTGGCGGGGACAAAAACCTTAATTAGCTCCCGGAGTATATATCTATGAAGTATAAAAACCATACTAAGCCTTACTAGCTAACTCGTCCGTTGTCCGAACTCTGTCCTAAACTGCCCATTTTAGTTTATAACACAGATTTGCCAATAAAAATATGCATTATGTGGCCGGATGGCCAAGGAACATCCTACCCACCTGGGTAGAATAAGGTGTATGACTACTAAAGGATATCAAAAGCCCAAGAAGTTAGCTAAGGGCAGGAGTTAATCCCTGCCGCGGCGGGCCTTACAAAAAATCTAAGCATAATAAAAAGTTCCGTGGTGATGTTAGAGCAGGTCGTTAAGGGTCTTTGTTTACAGCACTTCGAGACCGACGATTGTAATATCGTCGATATCGTTGGGGTCGAGCTGCTGTTGCTGAGCAAGAGTATTCAGGCCCTGAAACATCTGGGGCAGAGGCTGATTTATCAGTTCGAGAAACTGCTCAGTGAAGATGAAACCTTTCTTATCGTCGAACGCGCCGATGAACGGGTCGGCGCCGTCGGAGTAAAGAATGAGCTTATCGCCGCTTTGAAGCTTGATACTCTGCTGTTTGTACATTGCCTGCTCGAAGATACCAAGCAGAGAGCCTCTGATTTCAAGCTGCGTGCATTTGCCGTCACGAATGAGAATGGGATAGGGGTGGCCGGCACGGGCATAGACAAGTTCGAGCGTTTCGGTATTTAGAAGACAATAACAGCAGGTGGCGAACTGATAACCGCTTAATCTCTGGCCGGTCATCCTGAGGTTAAGGCTCTTCACGGCCTCGGCCGGGTCGAATATTGTATAATCGTCGCCAAAGGTCTGGCGCATGACCAGGGCCTGCTTGAGAAATATAGTCAGCAGCGCCGCGGGCATCGAATGGCCGACTGCGTCGGCGACGTAGAAGCCGATATGCTTTTCGTCGAGCCTGGCTATATCGTATATGTCACCAGAGACCCACTCAGCCGGGAAGAAGGCAGTAGCCCAGTGGAGCTTATCGGTGTTGGGTAATTGGCGAGGTAGAAAATCACGCTGAACCAGACCTGCCAGACGCAGCTGCTCGGAGAGATTGTCCACCAAGGCCTCGGTAATATTTAACTGGTCCGCCAGGCGGTTGCCGCTGGTGGTGACAGCTTTTTTCGGTGGTGTGCCGGGTTTCACGACCATGCCGGGACTTGGTTTTCGGTACGCGAGATTGACGTTGATACGAACCCACAACTCGTCGAGGTCAACTGCAGATAACTTACCGTTGCCGGACAGAGCACCTTCCTCCACGTCAGAATCGGGCAGGACGGCTTCGGTCTGCGGGTTTGTAATGAGCAGGATTACACCGATATTATTCTGCTCGAGCGATTCAATTATACGGGCAAGCCTGCCGGGATGAGAAACTTCGGAACCAAGTGTGTCTATTATCACAGTTCCGATAAGTTCGAGGCGATGAGCAATTCGGTCGAAGTCAGCAACGGATAGAACAAGGTAGGACAGTTTTCTCTGTTTGAGGAGCTTACGAATACGAGCCGGCATCTGCCCGCTGTCTGCCAAATACAGGACATCGGTGAAGCTTATCAGTAAATCAGCGGTCTGGGCTGGTGCAGTTCTTGCCATCCTGTTCCCCGATTACCCCTTCAGTTATAGGACGTTAGGGCAGAGCTTTTCTGCCCGTCTATATCAGCAGGTCTTTTCGGCTTGTTTGGTAAGTGACTTTGCAGGATTTTGGGTTTGGGACCCCCGCTCTTGTCCCGACTTGTCAGGACGCGGGGGCAGGTCAACCGGCAAAGATTGCCGAGCCGATTCGCAGGATAGTAGCGCCTTCTTCTATCGCCACCTCATAGTCGCTGCTCATACCCATACTCAGCTCGGTAAAGTCCGCTCCGACAACCTTTTCGCCTTTCATCTCTACGAACAGCTCCCGTGCCCTGGAGAAGCACCGACGGACGATTTCCTTGTTATGTGTCAGGGGAGCCATCGTCATCAGTCCACACAATTTTAAGCTGGGCAATGTTTCAATCTGCTCAGCGAGGTGTACTGCGGCTCCGACGGGGACGCCGTATTTTTGCGGCTCGCTGGAGGTATTGACCTGCAGAAGGATTTTAGGCTGCAGATTAAGCTTAGCGGCTGCGGTATTGATTTCCTCAGCCAGCCGTAGGGTGTCAACAGAATGGACAAGACAAACAATAGGCATAACCTGGCGAACCTTATTACGCTGTAGGTGGCCTATCATGTGCCAGCGGATATCCTGCGGCGCCAGGCCGTTGATGCTGTTGCCTTCGAGGTACTCAGCCAGTTGGCCTGCAACTTTTTTCAGCTGCTGGACTCGATTCTCGCCAAGGTCGGTATAGCCAAGATGCAACACCTCTTTAACGGCGTCGATTTCGGCTGACTTGGTGACAACTACCAGTTTAACCTCGTCGGGATCCCTGTTTACACGATTACAGGCTGCCGCGATTGTATCCCTGAGCCGTTTGATTTTTTCTTCAATTTTGGCCATTTTTCACTATTTTGCCCAGGCCCAAAAACAAAAACTACAAAAAAATACCAATAAATAGGCCTCTTGGCTACTGTAAAAAGCTAAAAACCTGTTTTTCAGCCGCTGAACTGACCGGAAAAGGCCGCGAGCCGGCTGCGAAAGCCGGATATAGTAAGGATTTAAAAATTCCTCGAAACATGAATTTTACTCTTGATTTTCGCCCGTGAACCCTGTATATTGAAAGTGTTACTGGGGAGCTTGGGGCTGTGGTTCCCTTGTGAAAAAAGGGTTTTTACTTGAAATTCTTTTTATAGTAAACTAAGTTTCGGTATTATTCCGACATATAAATTGATATAACGCCCTAACGGGCTTATAAACCTCGGCGAGGCAGCGTGGCACACCGGTTTCCCCCCCAGCCGGTCACCACCACCTCGCCCGTTTTTTGCGCACAGAACGACAACTTCCCCGATGAGAATATCTTCTAAAATTGAAGGGATTGGCTGCTCAGGGCTTATTTGAAAATCGGGGAAAATTATTTCTCGTCGAACATTTTGAGGCTGATTTTTACTGCGGCAAAATTCTTTTGGAAAATCAAAAAAACAATAACGGCAATAAGAGCCATAGTGCCGCCGAATATGAAGGTGGCGGTCGGGGAGATACGCTGCCAGAGAAAACCGGCTATAAGACTCGCCGGTAACGCTGCAAGACCTGTGATTGTGTGAAACGTACCCAGGGCGGTGGCCTTGAGATTGCCCGCGGCCAGGTCTGATACGAACGCTCTTTGTGTGCCGTCAACGGCGGCGAACACCACTCCGTAAAGCGCAAAAAGAATTATGAAAAGCCAAAGTGAACTGCTGAATGCAAAACCGAACGATACAACCGCGAACAGCGCAAAGCCGAAGATAATGACTATAGGCCGGCCTATGCGGTCGGAAACAGAACCAAGCGGTACTGCAAAGACGCTGTAAAAAATATTATACAGGACATACAAAAGAACCGGCGCAGCGAGCGATGATTTACCCGTGAACAAATACTGCGCGTTCATTACAAAAAACATATAGCTGAAATTGCCCAGGGCGAAAATGCCGCAGACCAGGATGAAGAGCTTCAGCGGCCTGGGCAGCATTGCAAGGCTTATTTTCAATCCGGCGTTATGCTTTTCGACCGGCGGCTCTTTGACGAAAGGAATCGGGACAATCGCCGCCAGGCCGATGAGGCCCGCGACAACAATGACGGTTTGAATCTTTAGGCCGGCAAACCAAAGCAGCAGGAATGACAGCAACGAGCCCAGAATAGCACCAGCCGTATCGAGGCCGCGATGAATTCCAAAGCCCCTGCCTCGGCGGGTGGTCATCGACTCGGCTATGATAGCGTCGCGTGCGGCGGTTCTCAGCCCTTTGCCCACCCGCTCGGCCGAAGCAAAGGCCAGCGCGCCGTGCCAGGTTCTGGAGATGCCCAGCAACAGTTTGAAAACCACCGAGACACCATAGCCCCAGTATACGAAGATTTTTCGTTTGCCGATTTTGTCGGACCAGTAGCCGCAGACCACCTTGAGGATGCTCGAGAGGCTGTCACGCAAACCACCGGTCAGACCGACAACCAGGCTGGTCGCACCGAGCGATTCGAGGAACATCGGCAGTATAGGCATTATCATCTCGCTGCTTAAGTCGTTTAAAAAACTGACGATGCTCAGCAGGATGACGTTAATAAAAGATTTGCCCTGCCTGTTGTTTTCCATAAAAATTCTTCAGGTGCAACTGTAATTACTCGCCGCTGACCTGGACGGAAAATCGCCTGTTTCTCGGGCCGTCGAACTCACAAAAGAATATGCCCTGCCACGTGCCGAGATTCAACGAACCGTCGCTTATCAGGATTTGCTCGCTGCAGCCAACAAGCGAACTTTTGACGTGGGCGTCGCTGTTGCCCTCACTGTGACGATAACCGCTGCGATGTTCTGGAATAAGTTCTTCGAGTGTCAAAAGAATATCGTGCATAACCGATGGGTCGGCGTTTTCATTTATGGTAATCGCAGCGGTAGTGTGCGGACAATATACGATTGCATTGCCGTTCTTTATTTTCGAGTCGCGTACTGCCGACTGCACCATAGCCGTGATATCGAGCATCTGACATCGCTTGTCGGTGGAAATACTGAAACTCTTCTGCACAATTTTCATATCTGCCTCACTACATTTGTTCAACAACTTCGATGCCAAGTAATTCGCCCAGGCCGTGACGGATTGTCTCTGCCGTCAGGTCGCAAAGCAACAATCTCGTTGGCCTTTTGTCAGGCTCGGCCTTTAGTACCGGGCAATCCGTATAAAATCCGCTGAACTTCTGGGCCAGCTCGAAAAGATAACCGGTCAGATAATTCGGCCTGTAGTCAGCCGCGACAGATTCTATTATCTCGCCGTAACGAATAAGGTGCTTTGCCAGGGCAACCTCGGCGGGTTCTGTCAGGTTCAATTCGGTTATACCTGCCAGCTCGGTTTCGATATCTACGTCTCTGGACACGCCCTTGCGTTCTATTGATTTTATCCTTGCATAAGCATACTGCATATACGGGGCCGTGTTGCCGTCCATAGCGAGCATCTTATCGAAGCTGAATATATAATCGCTGGTCCGATTGTTGGAATAATCAGCATATTTGACCGCGCCGATACCGACTGCCTTTGCGATTTTTTCTTTCTTTTCCTGCGACAGTTCAGGGTTTTTTTCTTCGACTACCGCCTTTGCCCGCTCGACGGCCTCGTCTAAGAGGTCCTTGAGTTTTACGTTTTCGCCTTCGCGGGTTTTTAACGGCTTGCCGTTTTCACCGAGTACCGACCCGAATGTAACGTGGACAAGGTCTGTATTTTTGGCCCAACCAGCTACCTTCGCTACTGCAAAGACCATCTCGAAATGCTGGGTCTGCCTTGCGTCGGTGACATAAATAATCTTGTCGGCCTTTAATTCATTTACTCGATACCGTATCGCAGCCAGGTCCGTCGTCGCATACAGATACGCACCATCAGATTTCTGGATAATCAACGGCAAAGGCTCACCGTCTTTATTCTTAAAACCTTCCGGAAAAACGCAGACGGCACCTTCGGAAATTTCCGCAAGCCTTTTATCTTTTAGTTTTGCAACAACATCCGACAATTTATCTTTATAAAAACTCTCCCCACGAATAATCTCATTAATATCATATAAACTAACATTCAACTTTCGATAAATTTGTTCATAATGTTTTCTTGATTCAGAGACAATTTCTTCCCAAATTCCAATCCAGAATTGGTCGCCGGAATGCAGGCCAACAACTGCACGACGAGCTTCATCTGCGAACTCTTTATCGGTTTTGTATAACTCTTGTGCTTCTCTATAAAAGGCTTCGAGATCGGCGAGAATTATATTATTTAAAACTTTTTCACCGCGTTTTCCTGTCGCGATTCTTTTTCTAACGAGCAGAACACATAGCATACCGAATTGCATTCCCCAGTCACCTATGTGATTCTGGCGGAATACATCATGGCCAAGGAATCCAAGGACACGGCAAATACAATCGCCGATGACGGTGCTCCTTAGATGGCCCACATGCATTTCCTTAGCTACATTAGGCCCGGAAAAATCGACAACAATCCTCTGCGGTTTTTCAACTTTGCTTATACCAAGATGATTCTTGGAATCCGTAGATATTTCAATAAGGGCTTTAGAAATAAAATCGGATTTTAGTCGCAGATTGATAAAGCCCGGGCCTGCAATTTCAGGTTCCTCGCAGATATCACTTACATCGAGACTATCAACTACTTTTTCAGCAAGCTGCCGCGGATTAGTATGGAGTTTTTTGGCTAGGGCCATTATACCGTTGGCCTGGTAGTCTCCGAATTTTGGGTCCTTTGCGAGCGTTACAACGGCGGGCGCTTCAGCGCTACTAACCTGACGCATTGCGGCAGAGATTCTTTCTTCGAGTATGTCAATAACGGGCTTCATTATTCAATATTCAATCGTCAATCTTCAATTTCTTAGCGTCGCCCCAGAGCAATTCCAAATCGTAATAGTCGCGGTACTCAGCGTCGAATACGTGGACGACAACATCTACGAAATCCAGCAGAATCCACCTGCCCTGCTCGTAGCCTGCCCTGCCAAAGCGCGAGATGCCCATTTGCCTGCCAAGCTCGCTGATTTCGTCAGAGACGGTTTTCATCTGCCGGCCGCTGGTGCCGGTCGTTATTAGAAAATAATCCGTTGCGGGGCTTTTACCCTTCAAATCAAGCACAACGGTGTTTTCGCAGCGCCGGCTGACGGCCAGCTTTGCGGCCTCTATGGCAAATTCTCTGGAGTTATTCTTTTTCTTGGCTGTCACTCGCTCTGAGTCCATAAAAAAACAGGGTGGCCTTTGAATCGGCCACCCCGATAGGTTACACGTAATAACAAGGCAAGTCAACCTGCGGCGATTACCAGCCAAGCAGCCGCTGAATCGACCCTTCGATAACCGGTGAGAATTTCACAATCACGCCGGCAAAAACAACACTGACCATACTCATCAGTTTAATCAGGATGTTCAGGCTCGGACCGGAGGTGTCCTTAAACGGGTCGCCGACAGTATCACCGACGACTGCGGCCTTGTGTGCGTCGGAGCCTTTGCCGCCATAGACACCGGTTTCGATATACTTCTTGGCGTTGTCCCAGGCGCCGCCTGTATTGTTCAGTGCAACAGCCAGTACGAAACCGCAGCTCAGTCCGCCTGCCAGCAGGCCCATCAATCCCGCAATGCCAAGCACCAGTCCGCCGAGGACCGGGACTATAATAGCCAGCAGCGACGGGATAATCATTTCCCGCTGTGCGCCCTTGGTTGAGATAGCAACGCAGCGGGCGTAATCAGGTTTGCCCGTGCCTTCCATTATTCCAGGTATCTCTTTGAACTGGCGGCGGACTTCGTTAACCATATCGCCCGCCGTTTTGCCGACGGCCTTCATTGTCATGGCGCAGAAGACAAATGCCATCATTGCGCCAATGAACAAGCCGCACAGCAGCTTGGGATTCATAATGCTCAGGTCGTAGGCTGCGACGAAGTCGGCGATAGTAGCGGTTGTAACATCAACGGCGCCGCTTATCTTTTCCATCATACCGCCTTTGAAGAATGTTATACTTCCAACCGTGTAGGAACCGCCGTTTTCTTCAGCGAGTCTGCCTATCCAGATTCGGATGGCTTCAATAAGCGAGGCAAGCAATGCCATAGCAGTAAGGGCGGCAGAACCTATTGCAAAACCTTTACCAGTCGCCGCGGTCGTATTACCGAGCGAATCGAGCGCGTCGGTTCTTTTTCTAACTTCCGGACCGAGACCGGACATTTCAGCATTGCCGCCCGCGTTGTCGGCAATTGGTCCGTATGCATCGGTAGCCAGCGTTATACCAAGCGTAGAAAGCATACCCACCGCTGCAAAACCGATACCGTAAAGACCAAGAGCTATGTGGCTGAATCCGCCTGCAAAACCGAACGCACAGAGAATACATATAACAATCGTAATTACCGGAAGAGCTGAAGAGAACATACCCGTAGCAAGGCCGGTGATGACTAAGGGTCCGGGGCCCATTTGGGCCTGTTTGGCCAAGGCCTTGGTCGGGCCGTACTCGGCAGAAGTGTAATATTCGGTGAACTGACCGATGAGAAATCCGCCGACCAGACCGGCAATCACCGAGCCTGCAATACCGAAAGTAATCCATTCGTACCTGGCCATAAGCAGAACCGCTGCGATAATTAACACGGTGCTTAAAAGCGTGCCTTTCATAAGAGCGTGCAGCAGATTTTTCTGACTGGCTCCTTCTTTACACCGAACGAAAAAGATACCCACAATTGAAAGAACAATACCGATACCCGCAACTAGCGTCGGAGCAAGCACGGCATTGAGAGGAGTCATTTTTCCTTTCAGCATAGTCATTGTAAGAGCCGCTCCAAGGGCTGCTGTAGCCAAAATAGAGCCGACGTAGCTTTCAAACAAATCTGCACCCATACCTGCGACATCTCCTACGTTATCACCTACATTGTCAGCAATTGTAGCAGGATTTCTGGGGTCGTCTTCAGGAATACCGGCTTCTACTTTTCCTACCAAATCGGCGCCGACATCAGCGGCTTTTGTGTAAATTCCGCCGCCTACACGAGCAAACAAGGCCTGGGTAGAAGCGCCCATTCCGAATGTAACCATTGTCGTGGTAATCTCCGCCAATTTATAATCAGGATTCATCCCGGCAGGAACAAGTGTCAAGCTAAGAATTTCAAGCCCTTCTACCATGTGTCTCGGTGTATATACCAGCAGGTCGAGGATGAGATACCAAACTGTAATATTCAATAAGCCGAAGCCCACAACAATCAGGCCCATAACCGCACCGCTTCTGAAAGCGACCTGAAGGGCGGCGTTGAGACTCTTGCTCGCGCCCTGGGCAGTTCTGCTGGAGGCATTTGTAGCGGTCTTCATTCCGAGCCAGCCGCACAGGGCACTGAGAATGCCGGCGGTCAGAAAAGCAATCGGTACGAAGGGATTTTGCACTTTGGCATAGGCAAGGCCGAGGAAGATTAAAAACAATAGAATAAAGACAAGCCCAACTATTCTGTATTGGCTAAACAGATAGGCGTTAGCGCCCTCACGGACATGGCCTGCAATGGTCACCATAGTCTCGTTTCCTTCGGGGTCGGCCATCATCCTCTTATAAAAGAAAAAGGCAACGACCAGGGCGGCCAGTGATGCACCGGGCGCCAGATACCACAGGGGCGGAATATCGGTATTCTGCACCGCGGCTGCTGCTTCTTCAACGACCGGCGCCGGACCGATGGTAAGTGCGTCCTGGGCAAACAATGGCGCCGCCAGAACAACTAATAACATTACTGACCCGACCAAAACTCTGCTTCTGTTCATTTTGAAAACTCCTCAGCAATAGCGTTTTATGCCCGCAGACTGCGGATGAATTAATCCGCCGCGGCGGATAAAAGGTAGCAGTTTAATCGAAAGAACCACGATTTCAAGCATTTTGTGCCCAAAGTCCTTTTCACGCTTTTATATGCTTTATCGGCGTGTGGTTCGCCCGGTCATGAGCGAACAGAGGCGGGCTGGAGGTTGAAACGGGCGGCAACATGCCTTAATATGCTTTTTGAAACTCTATGGAAACAATGCCGCCATTTAATCTGGCCGTAATCGTCATAACGGGGATAATCTCGTATGCCGGGTTCACCCGGCCGGGTTTCAGCGAACGTTTTCTTTTCGATACGCAAAGCATTTTAAGGTACAGGCAGTATTACCGGATAATCAGCAGTGGTTTTCTGCACGGCAACTGGATACACCTGATTTTTAATATGTACACTCTCTACTCGTTCGGCGGAGCTGTTGAACAGGTCTTCGGGCCGATTCAGTTCCTGGTAATATACTTTGCGGCGATTGTCGGCGGCAATTTGCTTTCACTGGTCCTTCACAGAAATCATGAGTACCTGGCGCTCGGGGCGTCGGGCGGCGTGTGCGGGATTATATTTGCCTGCATCTTTCTAATTCCCGGCTCGAGTGTCTATATGTTTTTTATTCCATTCCCGATTCCTGCACATTACTTTGCACTTTTCTTTATCATCTTCTCGTATATCGGCCTGCGGGGACAGCTCGGAAATATCGGGCACGATGCACATCTTGGCGGGGCAATCATCGGCCTGGCCGTCACGACCATAATGTACCCGTCGATAGTCAGCCAAAGTCCAATGCTTTATTTCGGGATTATGGGCCTGTCGGTGACAATAATGCTGCTGCTGTATTTCTATCCCCTGCATTTGCCGGACCATACTTACCAGCCGGTCTGGAATCGGCCGAAACCATCCAAAAGAAAAAACAATATAACCGATGAACCGGACAAAAAGCCGACCGATGAGGAAGTGATTGAGCGTTTACTGGAGAAAGTCTCAAAGCACGGTATAAACTCTTTGTCGTACGTGGAGAAAAGCCGGCTCGAAGCCATCTCACGAAAGAGAAAGCAGCAAGAGCAGTCCAGAAACCAAAAGAATTCTCCTCAGGTATGATAATCGGCGTTGATGGTGACGTATTGCCTGCTGAGGTCACAGCCGTAACAAAAATCACTCGCTTTTCCTGCGCCGAGATTAACTGTAATGGTGTGCTGCTTCGCAGCGATGATTCTACCGACAGCTTTCGGATTGAACTTTACGGGCCTGCCGTTGCGAAAGACCGTTATATTCCCGATCTTACAGGTTAGTTTACGAGGATTTAATTTCACACCACAGCTTCCGGCAGCGCTGATAATTCTTCCCCAGTTCGGGTCGGAGCCGTGGATTGCGCATTTGACCAAATCATATTCGGCGATTGAGCGGGCACATTTTCGTGCTTCAGCTTTGGTCGCTGCGCTGTTGACTACGACCTTGAACATCCGCGTCGCGCCTTCTGCGTCAGCGGCCATTTGGCATGCGAGGTCATCACACAAATCTGCTAATACAGCAGCAAATTTTTTGTAGCGAGCGTCCTGCCGGGTAACGATCGTATTTTTAGCAAGGCCGGATGCAAGTATTATCGCAGTGTCGTTGGTGCTTTGATGGCCGTCAACGGTCAGCTTATTGAGTGAATTGCCGATGGCATTTTTCAGGGCCTTTTGCAGAAGGGCTTTGCTGATTGCAATATCGGTAGTGATAAAGCAAAGTGTCGTTGCCATATTCGGCGCTATCATCCCGGCACCTTTTACAGCCGCGGCGATGGTGATTTTTGAGCCGGATATTCGCAATCGCCTAACTGCCTGCTTTGGTTTTGTGTCGGTTGTCATTATTGCTTTGGCGAAAGCCAGGCCAGAAGAGGTGGAAGATGAAAGTTTTGCGGCAGCGACTTTAATTCCACTGGTGATTTTGTCTATTGGCAGGGCGTGGCCAATGATGCCGGTCGATGCAACCAGAATCCGGTGCGGGTCAACTTTCAGTTGGCTTGCCGTTACCTGACACATTTTGACGGCGTCAGACAGGCCTTTTGGACCTGTGCAGGCGTTGGCATTACCGGAGTTTACAGCTACACCGTACACTGTCCTGCTTTTAAGGTGCTGCCTGCTTATCGTCACCGGCGCTGCGAAGATTTTATTGGTGGTAAAGACCGCAGCCGCTATCACACCGGACGGGCAGACGATTAAGCCCAAATCCGGTTTACCCAATTCCTTTATCCCGCAATGCAGACCCGCCGCCAGAAAACCACGAGGGGCTGTTATTGTATTATTGGCCACTTTTTTTCCCACAGGTTATACCCTTCTTTCGCCCAAGACTTTGATTTAAGGTATCCTAAAAAGGTTCTTGCTTAAAGGGAAAAAACCTTAATTCGCGCCGGAAAACGCCAAAAAGCCGGTATCCAGCCACGGTTACTGTCTTTGGTCGAACGCTAATCTATAGCAATCGTATAATATAGTGGAGCGGATTTGGGGCGTTACCTCTTCCTTCCTCCGTGCCTCGGTCCGCTCCCGTTTTTTTATCACCCGAGGTCAAAGGAGGGTTCTTCCCGATGAGCGTTTATCTTTGATTCCTCCGGGGCCGCTGCTGAGCCTGCCTTTTATCGCTAGCCCTCTTACACCTGCCATCGGGTCGTAAAACTTTTTCTCTAAATCGACGGTGTTGACCATCATACCGCAACGGTTTTGCCTTAGCTGATTTATTATCACGCCGTCCGGCCCAATAAAGCAGGATGGATACGGCGAATAATACCCGGATGCATTTGCCATACTGACCCAGAAACCGTTCGAAGCCGCACGGCACTGCATGGACTGTCGCATTATATGGCTGTGTACGCTTGGTCCTTTTTGCCGGGCATTGTAGAAAGACTGAAAGATACATTTAACATTCTGCTTATAAAGCTCGCGATATATTTCAGGGAAACGCAGGTCAAAGCAAATAAGGAGCGAGCACTTCACGCCGTAGATTGTGAAGGTGACGAAATGGTCGCCGGGCGTGTACTTTCTGCCTTCTGCTTTCATGCAGAACCGTTTATCGTAACGGTCCTTGATTTTGCCATCTGGGCCGAGCAGGTACAGGCTGTTATGCGGCTTATTCGCAACGGTTAATGGATGGGTACTTCCAAGGACAACCCACAAACCAAGCTTTTTGGCCAAAGCCATAATTTTCAAGGTTTCTTCTTTAAGAAGTCCCCAGCCAAAGCCGTCGAAGTTCGGAAAATCCACTCCCACATA
>CAZOVR010000021.1:2236-51663 GCA_964583405.1 uncultured Pirellulales bacterium | reverse complement strand
CAGCCCACTGCGCCGACCCGGTGCCGTTCGCTATGGCAGGGGCCGGTATAACCGGGATACTGAACGCCCCATTCAGCGAGGCTAACGCAGCAAAGAGCGGATTCAGGATAGAAAACGGCAGCGAGCTGATGGAATATTTCCTGAAAAGCTGAGTTCCCAAGAAATTCACATTCCTTTTCGTTCACATTTGACACGGATTTACACAGATTCACACCGCATTCTTTGACAGGATAACAGGATTTACAAGATATATTCATTTTAACAAGGCCAAAAAATTGGGTTTGAATTGGGTTTGTTTTTTGGCTGAATCGTGGTTTTTGGGCTGGAAAGGGGGAAAAATTGGGTTTGTTTTGTAAAATAAGCATAGTGATTGGACAGCCGGTATATTCCACTTTTGTCATTTTTAACCACAGATTACACAGATTTTCACAGATTTTCACGAATTGACACAAAATTAAGTGTTTTCATAATATTTTTAACCGCGGATTACGCGGATTTCACAGATTTACTCTTATTTCCTCACCACGAAGGGATTTGACAGCATCTTCGATGCCTAAGTGTTCTCAGCCAAAGGGTTTCTATGAGCAAGCTCCTTCCACCCTTTCGGCCTCGCCCACACCCCTAATGGGATATTTCAAATCCTGCACGAAGAAACACGAATTAAAGCAAATTTCTTAGTATTGAGTTGTCCTCCGTTTTTTGGTTGCCTAAGTTAACAATTTATCAAACAACGCTGGTATTATACCATATTTTGAACAGAAAGTCAAGCTTTTTTACAACGAATTCCACAAATTTCACTAATTTATATGTAGCCACAGAGTTCACAGATGACACAGAGAGGGCTTGGCGGCCGGGATACGGCCTTGGCATCTGAAAAATTGAACCTCCTGACAAGCGTTGCTGGTCACGCCGTTTCAATATTCTCATCTGCTTAGACTTCGTCTTCAGCCAAGCTGATTCCAAACACTGATTCACACTGTTTTTAATGATTTTCACGGATTTTTGAGGATAAATTGAGTGTTTTGATGGTGTTTTGATACGTTTTCATGATATTTAACCGCGGATTACGCAGATTTACACAAATTTAAGCGAATTTTCGCGAATTTAGGTATTTTCATTGTTTTTTATCCACGGATTACACAGATTTACATGGATTTTTCTCACCACAGAGTTCACTGAGCACACAGAGAGGGCTTGGCGGCCGTGAGACGGCCTTTGCATCTGAAAAATTGAATCTCCTGACAAGTTCACTGGTCACACCGTTTCAATATCTTCATCTGCTTAGACTTCGTCTTTAGCCAAGCTAATTTTAAACATCGATCTACACAGGATTTACACCCCGATATAAGACATCGGGACTTCACCCAGCAGGCAGGATTCAGCAGAAAACGCGGAGTAACCTAAGTTCATTGTTATAAAGGATTTAGTCATTTTTGAGTTGCCTAAGTTTACATTATATCAAACATCGCCGATATTATACCATATTTAGAACATAAGTCAAGGAAAAAGTGCCGTTTTTTTGAAAAAAAGGCGGATTTTTTTGTGGGATAGCGGAATATGTTTTGTGTTGCTTGGGGGACTGGAATGTTTATAATTCGGACTTAAGGTAGTTTTGTATATCAACAATTTGTGAGGGAAAAATGACAAGAAGAAAAAAGAGTACCAACCCAAAATTCAATGAAATATATTTCTGAAGATACTGATATGGTTACTCTTAGTAAAATACATCCGTTTCCAGCGAGAATGGCCTCCTCAATTGCTGAAGATATACTTAAGGCGAAAAAAAGACCTTTGGTTGTCCTTGATCCCATGTCTGGTTCCGGAACAACACTAGCAACAGCCGCTTTACTGGGGCACAAAGCAATTGGGTTTGACACTGACCCTTTGGCCGTTCTTTTATCAAGTATATTATCATTACCTGTTGACACAGTCCAAGTAACTAAAAAAGCAAAACGTATTTTGTCCCACGCCAGAGAAATATATAAAACCTTAAAATTGTCAGCTGCTTACCCCCTTAACGCAGATGCTCAGGAAAGAAAATTTTTGCGCTATTGGTTTTGCGCAACAAGCAGAAAGCAGCTGTATTGTCTGTCCTTAAAAATTTCAAGATTGCGAAATCCATACATTCAGCGAATTCTATGGATAGCATTATCACGCATGATAATTAAAAAGGATAATGGAGTTTCTCTAGCTATGGACATATCGCATAGCCGCCCACATCGTGTTTATGACAGAGCACCAGTTAAACCCTTCGATTGTTTTTTGTCTTCTGTTGAAAAACTGTTATATGGAATCAAAGCTATAAATTTGAGTAATCCTACCAATATCACAGCCAGCTTGGGAGATGCAAGAAAATTGCGAATTAAAAAGGAATCCATAAACCTCGTAATTACATCTCCTCCTTATTTTAATGCAATTGATTATATAAGAGGCCACAAAATGAGCCTTATTTGGATGGGCCATAAACTTGCTAGCCTAAAGTCAATCCGGAACACAAATGTTGGCGCAGAAAATGGGTTATCTTCCAAAAATCAAAGTCGAGCTGTAGTAGCAGCGTTACGTAAAATGGGCTACATAAAGCGACTTCCACAGCGACAAATTAGAATGCTTTATAAGTTTGTATGGGATATGAATTTAGTTATTCAAGAAACTTTCCGCGTCTTGGTCCCGCAAGGTGAAGCCTTTTTCGTAATTGGCGATTCTAACTTAAAGGGGACCTTCATAAAAAACTCCGCAGCCCTTATAAGCTTGGCGAAATCAACCGGATTTGATGTGTTGACAATTACTAGAAGAAACATACCTGACAACAGGCGCTATTTGCCGCCTCCAAGTGTGATGGGCCAAGACTCTCTAGGCTTGAGGATGAGAAAAGAGGTCGTAATCGGACTTAGAAAAGTAGCATACTGATTTAAGAAATTTGAAATAGGAGAATTAGAATATGTTCGACATTGGCAAATTTGTCAATACGAATAAGCATACAAGGTACGAAAGGCAGCTGACTAGGCTTCGCAATATTAATCGACACATTGATTGCATCGAAGCGGCCGTTCAACGGGCTATGAACAATTTGGAAGAGTCAAACACTCGTTCTTTTGTAATATATGGCGAACCTCAAAGCGGAAAAACAGAGATGATGATCGCCCTTACAGGAAAACTGCTTGATAAGGGTTTCCAAATTGTCGTGGTCCTGTTAAATGATAGTGTTCAGCTTCTCAATCAAAACTTAGACCGATTCAGAAGATCAAATTTGGATCCAACACCAAAAAATTTTGCCGAAATACTTGACCCAAGCATAAATATTGGAACTAATGAGTGGGTGATTTTTTGTAAGAAGAACGCCAAAGATTTACGAAAGTTAATCGACAAGCTGGGCAGACCAAACAAGCTTGTAGTCATAGACGATGAGGGAGACTATGCCACGCCAAATGCCAAAATCAATAAAGGTGAGCGAACTAAAATAAATAGACTCGTCTTTGAGTTATTAGGAAAAAGAGGAATATATATTGGTGTAACCGCTACACCCGCACGTTTGGATTTAAATAACACGTTCGAAAACGATAATGAGAAATGGATCGATTTCCCCTCCCATCCCAAATATATAGGACAAGAAACCTTCTTCCCCTTGGAGGAATCTCTCGATCTCAAAAATCTCCCGTTCAAACTAAACTTGCTCCCAGACCAAGGCGACGACCCGAAGTATCTTCGAGAAGCACTTTTTTGTTTTTTTGTAAATGTTGCATTTCTTAACACTCAAGTGAACAAAACAGAGGAGGAGAACTATTCAATACTTATTCATACAAGTGGGAAAAAGGCGGATCACACAAAAGACTACAAGCTTGTCATAAGCACTCTAAGCGTTCTTAAAAACCAGAACTCGGCTCGTTTCGAGAATTACGTTAAAAAGATTTGGGGCATTGCCAAAGAACAATATCCCGGCAACGAGGATTGCATTACCAGCTACATTGTCTCTAATATAAACCGACACACAACTGTTGTAATGAATAGTGATATAGAAAAAAGAGTGGTCGAATTCGAAAGCGCTACTTCTCCATCCGCTCCTTTTACTATTGCTATTGGTGGCAACATAGTCTCTCGCGGGGTAACTTTTGATAATCTTTTATCAATGTTCTTTACTAGGGATGTAAAGAATAAAATACAGCAAGATACCTATATTCAACGAGCCCGAATGTTCGGTTCTCGTGGAAAGTATATTAAGTTTTTTGAATTATCTATTCCTGGCCATCTTTACTATGACTGGCACAAATGTTTTATCTTTCACAAACTAGCTCTCTCAGCTATTAGAGCCGGAAAGGGATCTCCTGTTTGGTTAGAAGACGGAAGGGTTGCAGCAGTAGCGTCAAGCAGCATTGATAGGACTACGGTGGATATGGATAAAGGAGAGATGGGATTTGAACTATTTCAGTATAACTCAGTGATTGAAGATATAATAAATTCGAGCGCCAGTTCATTTGACAAGATACAGCAGCTATCAGAACAACTTGGCGGGAATAAGTTACCTCGATATTTAATTGACTATATTGGAAGTTTCAGTCCGAAAGGTGATGAGTCACTTGCAATTCATCCATCTCGCGGCATCTCTGGATATAAGGATGCAGACCAAGACAAAATTGAAAGGCGTAAATCCTTTATAGGTAAGTCTGATATGGAACTCACTAAATATCCCCATGCAGTGCACCACATAAAGATTTACCACAATTCTAAGAACCAAGCCCGTGTTTTTTACAAGTATGTTGGTAACATCAAGTTTTTGAAAAACTTAAAGCGATTTGCCCATGATTAAGGAATTTGAACAATACCACGGAGCAGTATTTTCTAGGTTACTCCATGGATCACCCAAAACTATCACAATTCGAACATACCCTTCTCATAGTAACGCATCCTATATTTTAGATGAAAAGGTCGGCTTATACATCAAGCATTCTACAAAACGATTGTCTCCGTGGAGTTTTACCTTCCAAAAAGACCATCAAGATGAAATTTTAGAAATGAGAAAACAATTCAAAGATGTATTTATCGCATTTGTTTGCCATACAGATGGTATCGCTTGTCTAAGTTTCACAGAATTGAAAGCTGTTCTGGACGACTGCCATGAAGAAGTTGAATGGGTTCGAATTCAAAGAAGACCGAGAGAAAAATATGCTATTAGTGGTACAGATGGAAATCTTAAGTTTAAAATCGGCGAAAATGAATTCCCTCGTAAGTTATTCACAAACAGCAAATTCAAAAAACGCAGTATCTTTCATCGACTATTGAGAAAAAGATATATTTGACCCCTTACGATGCAGGGGGCTAAAAACCACCAGCATAAAGCTGGGGGCTAACCGAAATAAAAAACCCCGCCACTGTTTTACAGCCTTTCAGTAAAACAAGGCGTGGGGGTTAACCGAAATCATCCCCGCCCACCCGTCTTCGTTGAAGGAATAACCGCGGACAATGCCCGCGGCTAAATTATAGAAGAACCCACGGCGATGCAGGAGACAATACACCGCCCACAGGTGACGGTGCTAAACGAGTCGCCGTTCCGGCGACTGCTAAACAACCCCCTACAGTGCAAGGTTAAATATAAAGACAAGAACCCCCAGGCAGGCCTGGGGGCTAACCGGGACGACGGAAAATATCCTTGAAATTGGGGGGTTTAATCCGTATAAATTTACCTTCGTTTAGTTACGGATATATTTTATGGCGATAGTAGTACAGAAATACGGCGGGACGAGCGTCGCGAACGCCGAGAAAATCCGGCGTGCGGCCCGGCGGGTCATTAACGCACTCGAGAAGGGTTATAAGGTAGTCGTCGTAGCCTCGGCCCGCGGAAAACAAACGGACGAACTCGTTGCTGACGCAATGGAATTGAATCCCAATCCGCCTGCCCGTGAGATGGACCAGCTCTTACATACCGGAGAAATCCAGACCGTCTCGCTGTTCGCTATGACACTGCAGGCAATGGGCCGTGACGCGATAAGCTTCACAGGCGGACAGGTGCAGATTATCACCGACAACGTCCATTCCAAGGCCCGTATCAAAAGTATCGGCGCCGAGCGAATCCGCCGTGAACTCAACAGGGGCAAGGTCGTTCTCGTTGCCGGGTTTCAGGGAATCGACGAAGAGGGCAACGTCACCACGCTCGGCAGGGGCGGCTCCGATACCAGCGCCGTCGCACTGGCGGCCGTCCTTAAAGCCAAACAGTGCGAAATATATACAGACGTGGACGGCGTCCATACCACCGACCCGAGAATATTCAAAGACGCCGTTAAGATGAAACAAATCAGCTACGACGAGATGCTCGAACTTGCCAGCCTCGGCGCAGGTGTAATGCACAGCCGGGCAATTGAGTTCGGCAAAAAATATGACGTCGCAATTCACGTCAGAAGCAGCAGTAAAAAAATTGAAGGCACACTGATAACACATGAGGTAGCCCAAATGGAAGATTTGGTAGTCTCCGGCGCAACGTTGCAGGAAAACATGGCAAAGATAACCTTAGTAGGTGTTGACAATAAGCCCGGCAACGCCGCGAAGATATTCTCGCACCTGGCCCAGGAAAAGGTCGTTGTAAACGATATTGTTCAAACCGAGGTCAGCACCGAAAAGGCCAACATATCGTTCACCATCGGCGCCGGCGACCTGCGAGCCGCCAAAAGAGCGGTAGACAAAATAAAAGACAAAGTCCACTGCGAAAGCGTCTTCACCCGCGAGGACATCGCCGAAATATCGGTCGTCGGTATCGGGATGAGAACGCATTACGGCGTGGCAGACAGGCTGTTCTCGTCCCTCGCCAAAGCCAAAGTCAATATCGATTCGATAACTACCAGCGAGATTCGTATAAGCTGTATCGTTGACAAGGCCCAGGGCAAAAAGGCCCTGATTACGGTATGCAGGGCCTTCGATTTAGACAAACCGGCAACCAAACGCAAAAAGACAGCTAAATAAGTTCGTGTCACGCAAAACCAAGAAACACTTTTACGCCATGAGCCGCCGAAGGCGAAACTTCCTTTTCGCCTTTGTCATCCTGCTGCTTGCCCTGGTCACCGTCCTCGACAGGGCCGTTCATACCGCTCGCCGTGAATCAGCGCCTGTTGCCGCAAACCTTTCAAATCCTGTTGACCTGCGGAAATATCACGGCAAGAGCTTTCTGGTAGTAAAAGTCGTTGACGGCGATACTATCGATATAAACATACCCGATGCAAATTATCCTCATACGCGAATTCGCCTCTGGGGTGTTGATACGCCCGAAACAGAAAAATCGCCAGGCGGCGAAATGTACTTCGGCAATGAGGCGTCCGAATTCACAAAAAACCTGGTCCTCGGTAAAACCGTTGCCGTTTATCTCGACGAAGGAAATAACACGCGTGGAAAATACGGCAGACTTTTAGCATACGTGCAACTGCCGAACGGCCGATACCTCAATGAACTATTGCTGAGCGAAGGCTATGCATACGCAGATTTGAGATTTGACCACAGCTTCTATAATAAGTATAAGCTGCTCGAATCGAGTGCACGTTCACTCAACAAAGGATTATGGAAAGAAGCGGCCCGTGAAGAATTGCCCTCGTGGCTGCAAAGGGGAAAGCCGGACCTGCTGAATAAATGATTTTAATCCGTGATTAGTACGGATTTTTTATTGTCAGTCTTTATTGGCCGCTATCTGCTCGGCCTGCTGTTCGCCGACGGCTTTGAGCTTTTGGCCGTATTCGCAGATTTTGAGGATTGCATCCCGGGCCAGCGGATTTTTATCCAGTCCGACAAACTGAACACCAACCTGCATACCGTTATGGTTTTGAGCAGGTACAATATATTTTATCTGGGTGGTTACCTCGATTTCCACGTCTTCTATAAAAGTGGTCTTAATCCGCATCACAATATCCTGCTGTTCATTTAAGTGCTTCTCACAACCCTTAGGCAGAATAATTTGTGCGCCGTCGGATGAAATGTCCTCTAACAGCCCTGTCCAAAATTGTCCGTGTTCGTCGGGGTCTGTTTGCTGTGCCGTAACAGAATCCCACAACGTAGCTGTCGCGTGCATAAAGCTGTAAACGGACAATCTGTTATGCTTTCTGCGTTCATCGGAACCGTGATTTTGTTCTGGCTTCTGCATTGTGATTACCCCATAAAAGCTCCTTAAGTCGTTAAATCGCCATATTTGATATATCGGCTCAAACTATCACCCTATCCAATTTTTCGCGGTCTTATTGACAGGTATATGTCACCGCAAAGCCCGTCCGGCCTTCGTAAAGACCGATAGCATGATATGGTTCAGGCCGAATAATAGGATTTTTATCGCTCTATCCGGTTCGATGTGGAGTCTCCTGCGGAGATGGCAAATATCACAGATTATATTCTTTGATTTTGCGATAGAGGGTACGTTCTCCGATGCCTAAGATTTTTGCAGCCTTTTCCCGGTTATTGTCGGTGCGGTTGAGTGTATCGATAATTGCCTGCTTCTCCAGCTCATTGAGTGACCTGCCGCCGAGGTCACCGACAGGCCTTGTCTGACCGGGAAGCTGTCTGACCTGGTGAACCTCCGGAGGAATGTCTTTGACGTCAATTTTATCGCCTTGGCACATCACGACCATAGTACGAATGCAATTGCGAAGCTGCCTTATATTGCCCGGCCAGCTATACGCGGTCAATAACTGCCTGGCCGGGTCGGTGATACCGGAGACCTTCGAGCCGGTTTCCGAGACGGCCTCAGTGATAAAATAATCTATTAATTCGGGTATATCTTCGGCCCTGTCTTTTAAGGCCGGGACGACCATGCTGACGCCCTTGATTCTGAAATACAAATCCTGCCTGAATTTTTTCTCTTCGACTAATCCGACTATATCGTGGTTGGTGGCGCTGATTATCCGAACGTCCACTACGATGGGTTTGTCCGAGCCAACGGGCAGCACTACGCCGTCTTCGATAACGCGAAGCAGCTTGGCCTGCATATTCAACGGCATATCACCAATCTCATCGAGGAATAGTGTCCCTTTGTCTGCTATTTCGAATAATCCTTTGCGGTCGCCGGTAGCGCCGGTAAAGGCGCCTTTAGTATGGCCGAACAGCTCGCTTTCTAACAGCGATTCTGTAAATCCGGCGCAGTTAATCGGCCTGAACGGATTGTCACGACGTTTCGAGTTGTCGTGGATTGCCCTTGCGAGCAGCTCTTTTCCGCTGCCGGACGGACCTTCTATTAGGACCGAGATATCTGAAGGGGCGACGCGCTTGAGTATCTCGAAGATGCCGCGCACCGCAGGATTTTTGCCCCTGACACCTTCGAAGAAAAAACCGTCCACCGCTTCGTCCTGCCATCGGCGGCGGGACTTTTCGGAGGTGATTTTCCTGCCTGCCTGCTCTGTGAGTGTGCGGAGCTGGTCAATATCGAGCGGCTTGACAAGATAATCGTAAGCACCGCGTCTTATCGCATCTTTACAGGTGTCTATAGTTGCGTAGGCCGTTATCAGAATCACTTCGCAGGCCGGATTATTCTTTTTGGCTGCGTCGAGAATATCAAGGCCGTCGATATCTTGGTCGTCTAATTTCAAATCGGTAACAACGATATCGACGGTTTCGCTGCGAAGTATTTCAAGAGCGTCTTTGCCGGTATAAACGGGTATTGCCTTTGCGCAGTATTTTTCCATCGCCTCGGCGATACCGTCGGCGTGATTGCGCTCATCGTCGACCACGAGCATTACTATATCATCAGCCATGCCGAAAACCTTATTGTTCAGTCAACAACGGTAATTCTATAGTAAATGCTGTTCCTTTTCCAGGTTCGCTGGCGACTGATATTTTCCCGCCGTGCGCTTCGATGATTCTTTTGGCGGTGGCCAGACCTAAACCTGTTCCGTCAGGACGGGACGAGAAAAACGGCTGGAAAAGTCGCGGCAGCTTATCGGGCGATATTCCCGGGCCGGTATCGCTGACTGTAATCCGGACATCGGTTCCGGATTTGCCTGTTCGAATAATCACCTCTCCGTCCCGGTCGATTGCCTGCTGTGCGTTGATGAAAAGGTTCAGCAGGACCTGCTTCATTACAGCAGAATCGACTTTACAAATCAAAGGCGATTCGTTAAGGCTCTGCCGCAGTGTAATTGAATGGCTCCGGGCCTGGGGAAAGTAAAAATCCACGACTTCGCCGACCAGCTCATTAATATCCGTCCGTGCCGTGTTCAACTCCGTTCGGCCGACGTACTTTAGAAAGCCTTCGAGAATCTTCTCGAGCCGGTCTGTCTCCTGCTGAATGACCGTCAGTTTTCTTTTGGCCCTTGCGAGGCGCTGCCGAGAGTCACCGGCACCGGTATCCGAATCGACACAGTCGAGCTCTTCTGCAATGAGCTTCAGATTGACTTTGACAGTGGACAACGGATTTTTGATTTCATGCGCTAACTCACCGGTGAGCCTGGCAAGCTCCTCGACCTGCCGAGAGGACAAGTCCTGCTTTGAAGATGAATCATGGTCAGGTACAGGCATTGTAAATCAAAACGCTCATCGCTGCTTGTTTTTGAAAGTTACTTCGGTTCGGCGACGGTTTCGGTTTTGTCCTGCTTTTTCATTTCTTCAAGCGCCGCGCGCCGCGAGAGCTTGTAACGGCCCTGGTCGTCAACCAAAAGCAGCTTTACCGGTATCTGGTCGCCTACCCTGCAGACGTCATCAACGTTCTTGACGTATCCGTCGGACAACTCGCTTATGTGACAGAGGCCCTCCACGCCGGGGACGAACTCGACAAAGGCTCCAAATTCCCTGACCGAGACCACCCTGCAATCATTATAGATTTTGCCGACCTTCGGCGGCGTTGTCATAGCCTCAATCATTTCCTTTGCAAGGAGGTGATTTTCACCGCCGACGCAACTGATATAAATCGTGCCGTCGTCCTCGATTTCAACCGTGGTGCCCGTCTGCTCCTGGATGCTCTTGACCATTTTTCCTCCGGGGCCGATTACCTTGCCGATAAGCTCCGGGTCAATCGAGATACTAATAAGCTTCGGTGCGTACTGGCT
Source organism: uncultured Pirellulales bacterium (assembly GCA_964583405.1). Taxonomy (GTDB): domain Bacteria; phylum Planctomycetota; class Phycisphaerae; order Sedimentisphaerales; family Anaerobacaceae; genus JBBABK01. The sequence goes on along the minus strand of CAZOVR010000021.1, from coordinate 40,666 downwards.
GAGTTGGGTTCTGGGGCTGTCTATTGCTTTGTTCATTATCTCGAGGATTTGCAGCCTGGCGACGCGCGCCTTTTCAAGGGCCTGCACCATAATATCCTCTTCGAGTCCTTCGGCCTTGATGTCAAGCTGTATCGCGGTGATGCCGTCTTTAGTACCTGCGACCTTGAAGTCCATCTCTCCGAAGTGGTCTTCCTCTCCCATGATATCAGTCAGTAGTTCGTGCCTACCTTTTCCGTCGCTAATCATGCCGATTGATATTCCGGCGACAGGCTTCTTTATTGGAACTCCGGCATCCATCAGTGCCAGAGTGCCTCCGCAGACCGAAGCCATCGAACTGGAACCATTGGATTCGGTAATGTCGGAAACGATACGAATCGTATATGCGAATTCCTCTCCAGGCGGTCTAACCTGTGCAAGTGCCTTCTCGGCCAGGGCCCCATGACCAATCTCGCGTCTGCCCACGCCGCGCATCGGCCTGACCTCGCCAACGGAGAACGGCGGGAAATTATAATGCAACGTAAAATTCTGCGTGTACTCTTCAAGCAGGCCATCAACAATCTGGGCGTCGCGGACCGTGCCGAGAGTTACGGTGACCAGCGACTGAGTCTCGCCTCGCGTGAAAAGGGCAGAACCATGAGTGCGCGGCAGTATTCCCACCTCGCAGGAAATCTGTCGCACCTGGTCATATTCCCTGCCGTCGAGTCTTTTACCTTCGAGCAGCAGTTTTTTGATCGTCTGCTCTTCGATCTTGCTAAGGACTCGCTTGACCATGGACTTTTCATATAAGGGCTTTTCGTCCGAACCTTCAGGTGCTTCGCAGTATTTGGTAAACGTATCCTCGAACAACTGTTTTACAGCATCTTTTCTCTGCTTCTTGTCGGTGACTAGCTTGGCCTGGCAGAGTGTTTCGGCTATGTCCGATTCAATCTTCTCATGCAACTGCTGGTCGTACTTAACCATCGGTATTTCTTTCTCAACACCGACCTTCGACTGCAATTCGTTTATCATCTCGCAGATTTCGCCGACCACTATATGTGCGGCTGCTACCGCTTCGGCGACTGCCTGCTCGGAGACTTCTTTGGCCCCTATTTCAATCATATTTATAGCTTCTTTACGACCACCAAGAAGCAGGTTCAAGTCGCAATCAGGAAGCTGTTTGTGTGTCGGGTTGACTACCATCTCGCCGTTTAGACGGCCGAGCCTGCAGGAAGCGATTGGGCCCAAAAATGGTATCTTGCTTATACAAAGTGCGGCACTGGCGCCAATCATACACAGAACATCCGGGTCGTTATCGCCGTCAAAACTCAGTACGTTGGCGATGATTTGCACTTCCTGAATGTAGCCTTCGGGGAACAACGGCCGAATCGGACGGTCAATCATCCGGGCGGTGAGTGTTTCCTTGGTGCTCGGCCTGCCTTCGCGCTTTATGAATCCGCCGGGGAATTTACCTGCTGCGGAGGTCTTCTCACGGTACTCAACACTTAACGGGAAGAAATCAATGTCCTCATTCCTTGGCGGTGCAGTAACGGCCGTGACCATGACCACAGTCTCGCCGTACTGGATTATGACGGCGCCGTCGGCCTGGCGGCCTATCCTGCCTGTTTCGATTGATAATATTCTGCTCCCAATTTCTCTTTCAACTCTGCAAACATCCGACATGTGCATTCCTTTATTAGATGATGAACACCCGGAAAACTCTCTCTGTTCCGCATCCGGGCCTGCGTCTTTCCACTTTATTGACGTTTATTTACGCAGTCCGAGTCGTGTGATGATTTGACGATAGCGGGCCGGGTCCTTTTTGCTGACGTACTTGAGCAGTGCAGCCCTGGTCCCAACCATCTTGAGCAGTCCGCGTCGAGAGGCATGGTCCTTTTTGTGGGTTTTCAAATGCTCGGTCAGCTCGTTTATCCGCTCGGTGAGCAGTGCTATCTGGACCTCAGGAGAGCCCGTGTCACCTTCATGAACCTCGAAATCGTTGATAATCTTCCCTTTTTTCTCTTTGGTCAGCATACTGTGCTAATTTCCTTTCCTATAACAAGTTAAAACGTTTTCCTGTCCTCCGGCGGCTATTGCTGTGCCGCCGAAAAGACACAGAACCGCCCTGAGGCGAATTTATTATTATAGAGTGGTTCGTCCGAATTGGCAAGAATCTTTATTTTTATGCCGAAAGAACGGAGAACTGAACGCGGAAGACAGATAACGGGAGGCAGAGGACAGAGAAGAATGAATATTTAATGTAGAATGTAGAAATAGAGGCAGACAAAGGAGAGCCTGTTTTTAGTGTGCGATGACGGAGGAGATTCTGAAGACCGGAAGTAACAGTGCTATCGCGATTGTTCCGATGATAGCGCCCAAAATGGTTATCATAAGCGGTTCTATCATGGTCATAACGGCCTTGATGGAGGCGTGCAGTTTCTTCTCATAGAATAAAGAAATCTTGTCGCTTACCTGGCCGAGCTTGCCGCTCTTTTCGCCGGCCTTTAGCATCTGAATTACACCGGCGGCAATCAGTGAGCCGTCCGGGGCAATCTGTATCGATTCGGATAACTGATAACCATCCCTGATTCTGTCATCTACAGAATCCCACAGACGCTGGAAGTAATAATTGCGGCAGGAGCCCCGTATAACCTTGATAGTATCGAGCAGGCTGACGCCCGTGTTGACCATTGTGGACATTATCCGCATGCTCCTGGCGACAACCGTATCGATAAACATCGTACCGAGGACCGGCGTGTTGATTTTAAGATAGTCTGTCACCCGCCGGCCGATATCGGTCTTTGCAAAATAATACAGCCCGCCGGCGGCGATGACTATAAAAGTAAAGACCATCGTCAGGACATCGAAATCGCTCATAAGCTGACTGAAACCGACCAGCAACTGCGTAATCTTCGGCAGGGCTGCACCCCTTGCTTCATAAATCTTTGTAAACCGCGGCAAGACAAAGAACATTAGTGTGCCGGTGGCGGCCACGGCCATAAGTGCCATGATGATCGGATATGTAAGCGCTCCCTTGATACGCTTTTTCGTATCGGCCTCGAATTCGAGATATTCACTGAGGACTCGCAGCATCTCGACCATTTTGCCGGACGCTTCGCTGGCCTTGACCATACTTACAAACATCGGGCTGAAGGTTCGGGGATACAGAAGCAAGGCGTTTGAGAAATTCTCACCATTTTTTACGGTATCGGCCAAGATTTCTATCATACGACGGAAGTTACCCTGCTCCCGCTGCTCGGCTATGGCGTCGAGGGTGTCGCTGAGCACCACGCCGCTGTCCAGCATAACTGCAAGCTGCGTGGTAAACATAATTAAATCCGGCTGTTTGATTTTCACAGGTGAGGTTCGCTGAACTGCAACACGTGCCCTCACTTCACTCAGATTCAAATCATCGTGGACGGACATCACCGAAGGGCCTTTGGTCTTGCCTTGTGTGTCAGCGTTTTTGCTGTAAGCAGTTTTTGGCGGCGTTTGTAACACGGTCGGGTCACTCCTGCTGTTCATCCAGCGTATAAGCGGTTCTCAGGACTTCCTCAACCGAGACTATACCGGCCTTGACCTTCTCAAGGCCGTCCAGAACCAACGGGGCCATCCCCTTCTTTACAGCCGTCTGGCGCAGCTTTTTCAGGCTTGCGTTGTCTGTAATTAATTCCTTTGTCTCTTCGTCCGGTATGAAAAGCTCATGAATGGCGATTCGTCCGGTAAAGCCCGTATTGCGGCATTTTTTGCAGCCCGGCCCCTTGTAGTACTTCTCGACTTTACCGCCTACCTTTTGAACAATCTTGCGGATTCCGGCCGGCGGTTCGTATTCGCACTTGCAGTTGGGGCAGATTTTCCGGACAAGCCGCTGGGCAAGAACGGAAATCAGTGAAGCGCTTACCAGATAGGGAGCAACACCCAAATCAAGCAGTCTCGTTACAGCGCCGGGTGCATCGTTCGTATGTAAAGTCGAGAGAACCAGGTGCCCCGTCAGCGCGGCCTGGACGGCTATGTTAGCTGTTTCCTGGTCACGAATTTCACCGACCATAATAATGTCGGGGTCCTGACGCAGCAGCGACCTCAGTGCGGTAGCGAATCTAAAACCCACGGTTTCGCTGACCTGGAACTGGTTGATATTTGCCATATTGCACTCGACAGGGTCCTCGACGGTACAGATGTTGACCTCTTCGCTGTTAAGCTCGGCCAGTGTCGCATATAGTGTGGTGTTCTTGCCGGAACCGGTCGGGCCGGTGACAAGAATGATACCGTTAGGCGCGCGCATTATGCTGCGATAAGCCTGTAAATTGTTATAGGCAAATCCCAGCGATTCGAGGTTGAACAGAATCTTCTGCGGATTAATGATACGGATAACAACCTTTTCGCCAAAGTTCCCGGGCATAACCGAGACACGCAGGTCGATGGCTTTGCCTTCGACCAGCACGTGAATGCCTCCGTCCTGCGGCAGGCGCCGCTGGGCGATGTCCAGCTCGGCCATAATCTTTATGCGGGATACGATTGCCGGATGCATAGGCGCCGGCGGCTTCATTTTTTCATACAGCCTGCCATCAACCCTGTATCGCACCCGAAGAACTTTATCGTCGGGCTCAATGTGAATATCGCTGGCGTTTTCACGCGCCGCGTTGAAGATTATATAGTTGACCAGCTTGACCACCGGCGACTGGCCAGCCATTTCCTCGAGGTTGGTTATATCCTGAGTGATACTCTCTATCAGTGTGAAATCTTCGAGCCCGTCCTCATCGATAATATCGTCGATAACAAAAACGTGAGCCGCCGGCAGATAGGTCTGCAGTGTGGATTTGATGTCCTTTACGGTTGCGCAGACCACCTGAACGCGGCAGCCGGTTATACGCTCTATCTCATCGATAAGAAACACGTTCGTCGGTTCACTGACGGCCACCGTCAGTGCATCGTACACCTTGAAAAGAGGCAGGACGAAGTGCTCTTCGAGAAACTCACGGGGCAGAAGTTCCACCGCCTTGGGGTCGCACAGCCTCGGATTGACCTGGGCGTACGGGACGCCGTAAGCCTCGGACAGGGATTCGGCAATCTCGTTCTCGGTGCAATAGCCCATCTCCACAAGCAGCTCACCAAGCAGCTTGCTGTGTCCCTTTTCACGCTGTTCGGTCAGCGCATGCTCTATCTGCTCTTCGGTTACCACACCGTGAGCCAGCAGCAGCTGTCCCAACTGCATCTTGTTTCCTGTCGTAACTTCCGACATCTTTATAACTCCCGAATCGCCGAGGTGCGCTTAGGCAAAACTCTTTAACGCCTCGGCTGGTTCATCGTAGCAATCGAACTGCTTCTGCAATCTCGTCAGCTCGAGAATCTTGCGGCAATTTTCCTTCAGAGAAGCAAATCTCAGCTGGCAGTGATTTTCGTCGCAGTAATCCCTGGCCCAGAGCAGCTGCTCCAGGCCCGCACTGTCGATGAAATCGACGTTCTGCATATCGATGATTATTCCGCTTTTTTGAGCGCTTATGATGTTCGTAATCGTGTTCTGCAATATTTCGACCGAGTCGTGGTCCAGCTCTCCCTGCAGCTCGACTATCGTTAAATCATTATGGTCCTGCTTTTTAATTCTCATGTTATTAATGTCCCCACAGCCGTCATGCCGTATTTAGACATATCTTCCGTGCTGTAAATATCTTTAAGGCCGTCCTGAATCATGTCCCACAGGTGATAAACGTCGCTTTGAAGAAACACCCTGCCTATTTTTTCGTCGAACTGTGTCCCCAGTCCCTTTCTGACTTCCTCCAAAGCCTGCTCGAGTGTTAGGGCTTCCCGATATGTCCTTTTGCTTGTCATAGCGTCGAAGCTGTCGGCGAGGCTTATTATCTTTGCTATCAAAGGAATCTGCTCGCCCTTGAGTCCATTAGGATAGCCCTTGCCGTCACAGCGCTCGTGGTGACTGAGTACACCTGGTACAATCTCGAGCATCTGTTTAATTCCGCCGAGTATGCCCGCACCGATAGTGGGATGCTCCTTGATACGTGCGAACTCATCATCGGTCAGCTTGCCCTGCTTGCGAAGCACAACCTCGTCAACACCCATTTTTCCTATATCGTGCAACAGTCCGGCCAGATAAACTTTGTGTATCAGCTCCTGGTCGAGCCCTTCAACGCCAGCCAATTGCTCTGCAATCCATTTAGATATGAAGGCGACCCGCTCGGAATGTCCCCTCGTGTACTGGTCTTTTGCGTCAATGCTGCTGGTCAATGCCTTTAGCGAGCCGACAAACAGCTCCTTGAGGTCGTTGAACAATCGGCCGTTTTCGATGAACACCGCGCAGCCGTTGGCCACCGAGTTGAACAGCTTGGCGTCGATACTGTCAAAATCGGCTTTGCCGATACGGTTCACAGCAACCATAAGCCCGATTATGTTGTGGTTATGTCCTCTGAGGCCGGACGGACCGGCTGAAGCTTTCTCTTTTCCGATGAGCGGGACTGCTATTACGTTTCGTATGTTATCAGGCCAGTGATATCTGAAAGGCGAATCGACCTCGCTGTCCAGCAGAGCTTCATTACCTTTTGTCAGCTCCTGCTCCAGTCTATCATGGATGACCGCGGCAGAATGCCAATCGATATCAATAAGCCCTGCACCAGCTGCTATTACAAGCTGCCTGTGGTCTTCAATCTGTTTTTCAACCAGAACGGCAATGCCTTCCACAGATACGATGTCGGTAAGAGAGTCACAGGCCATCTGCAGATAGTTGCAGTCGGATTCCGTGACCTTCATATTTGCACTTAATTTGTGCAGAAGGACCAGCTCTTCATACATCTGCGAGAGCTCCGTGCTGACCATCTCGATTTGCTGCCGTGCCTTTGCTTCGGCAAGAAAGCTCCCGGCCAACTGAGTCAGCATTTGCTTGAGCACAGTTGTAAGCGATTCATTTTGTCCGCTGGTTCCGAGGTCAATCACCGCGATACCGCTGTAATCCTTATGGCCGTTACCACGTTTATTCTGCGCAAGGGCAGCGGCGATATAGTTCGTATCAACTTGCACGGCGACGTCGTGTGTCTGCGAGTCAGGCTTTCCAAGAAGTGATTCGCAAACTTTTGCCAGTGACTGTCGGTCGCTGCTGAGGCCGTCCGGCTCGGCAACGTAAACGAGCTGTCCCTTATCGTCGCTCAGCGCGAAACCCAGACCGAGACTGTTGACAGACCGGCTAAAGTCTGCGAATTCGAACAGTCTTAAAGCACCCGTCCTCTTATCTAAAATCTCAGCCATATCACCCTTGCCTATCAGAAACATCAATCCTGTTGACTCAACGCCTGCTGATACAGTACGTCCTCAATGTCCCTAAGCAGTTCCTTCGGACTGAACGGCTTACTGAGACACTTACTGATTTTCAGTTGTTGTTTCTGTTGCTCCTCCACGGAGAAGCTTCGTGCCGTCAGCATGATTACCGGCACATCGGCAGTCTGCTGTGTCTGGCGAAGTTTATCAACCAGCTCCAAACCACTCATCACCGGCATTTGATAGTCGGTTACGACTATGTCAGGTTTTTCGGAACAAGCCAGCTCGTAAGCCTCCGCGCCGTCCGAGGCTGAAATTACGTCGTAGCCGTTGTTTCGCAGCTTAATCGTAACCACATGTACGATATGGATTTCATCATCCACAACCAGTACTTTTTTGTCCGCCATTACCGTTCCTCCAACGATTAACTAATACTATCGCTCAGATATAATCCCGGCTGCCGCCATTTTTCCATTCATTCAACCTGTCACTGTCGCAGGCTCATTAACAGCCAGCGGCAGTTCAAAACCAAAAGTGCTTCCCTGGTTTACCTTGCTTGTGACAAACACTCTGCCTTCATGGACCTTTTCAACTATTTGCTTGACGAGGTTCAACCCTAAACCCGTCCCTTTTGCCTGTTTATCGTTTTCTTTGACCCTGTAGAACTTATCGAAAACATGCTCGACCTTATCTTCGGGGATGCCAACGCCTGTATCAATGACCTTAACTCTTACTACTTTGGCAATTTCATCTACCTGTGTCTCGATTGTCACTGTGCCGCCGTTAGGAGTATATTTGACCGCGTTCGATAACAGGTTGACTATTACCTGCGACATCATGTCATGGTCCACATAAGCCTGGTCAAAAATAATCGGCTTTTGGGTGATAATCTCGATGTCCTTTTCTTCTGCGTATCCTTTAATCATGCCGAGCTGTTCGGCGATTAGTATAGCCAGGCTCATCGGTTTTTTGTCCACCTTAATCAGACCTGACTCAATCCGGGCGGTATTGAGGATATCTTCAATTAGCCTGCTGAGCCTGTTCGCCTGGCTTTGGATAATCGAGTAAAACTCTTTTTGCGTTTTCTCGTCAGCCGCTTCACCGTCGGCAAGCATCTCGGCATATGCGGTAATCGAAGCCAGCGGCGTCTTAAGCTCATGCGAGACATGACTGACGAAGTCATTTTTCATTTGAGAAATTTCCTTTTCACGTGTAATATTATGCAGCACCGCCACTGTCCCGCAGACCTGCTCGCGCTTGTCGTACACACAGGATACGATGCAGTCAAAAGTCCTGGGCCTGTCACCGTCGGCAAAGGTCAGCTCCCGCCTGGTTGCGCGAGACTTGTTGATACGGCTCTTATTTAACAGCGAGGTGAACTCCTCTTTGTCCTGCTTAACAAGCTTGCTGATTGGATTGTACTGTGAATCCTTATAATCGAAGCCGAACAGCTTACCTGCCGCCTCGTTTGCCATCAGCAGCCGGTTAAATTCATCGACGACAATCACGGCGTCACGAATACTGTAGATAATCGCGTCGGTGTTATGCTTCTGGCGCTGCGCAAGCTGGAGCTGAATCTGAAGCTGCTTGATTTGCTCTTCGAGAGTGAACTGCTTCTGCCGGTAATGATCGATTCTGCTGGCTATGGCATCGGCGAGCTCATCAGCCACATCCGTGCTGTCAAGCTTATTCGCCTCGCCGTCCTGCTTTAGCTGGCGTGCTATGGACGTGACAGACTCCAGCAGCCGGTGCAAGCACCAGCCGAGCCAGGTCACGACCATAGCGCCCGCTACACAACAAACAGCCTCAACGATAAACCACCCAACTCCGAAGCTCCTCTGCCAAAGGTGTACCAATAGCGCAGCCGCCAGAATGAACGCGGCAATACCTACGCCTATTGGCACCAAAGGTACCGACCTTTTTTTTATCGACAGCCTCAAAACCATATTTTTCGACACCTTCTAATAACGACCGCCTATACAGCGGTTTTACACGTCACAGCTATTCGAGCTGACTGATTTTCTCCATTACCTTGTCGCGCAGGTGCTGTGCATCAGGATAATTCGGGCGCATCTCGAGTATGTTATCCAGCTCCGCAAGCGCGGCATAATAGTAACCATCTTTGTAATACTGTTCGGCGATTTCGAGTCTTTCCTCGAAAATCCTGGTGCGGTTGACGATGCTCAGGCTTTCCTTGGCGCCTTCAACAATCTGCATGACCTCTTTGGCTTCCTTGCTGTTGGCGAATTCTTCCGGGTCTTCGATGATGTGAGGCGTCAACAGGATTATCAATTCATTCCTGATAGACACATCCTTGACCTGCTCAAAGGCATGCCCTATAAGCGGCAAATCACCGAGCAGCGGAATCTGCGAATGAGTCTGGCTGATATCATCCTTGAACAGACCGCCGATTACTATGGTCTGTCCGTCCTTAACCATAATGTTCGTAGCCAGCTGAGTCGTGTCCTTGCTGGGAAGTACGAAATCACCGGTTACTTCGACCTGGCCCTTACTCTGTTCGGGATTGATTTCCATCCTTATATAACCATCCCGGCAAACGTACGGGCGAAACTTCAGCCGGGTACCGCTTTCGAGAAACTCGACCTGCTGCACGGCGCCGTCGGCGCTAATCTGAGTAGTGGTCAGATAGCCGTCCTCGGAACCTATAAGAATGTGGCCGGCTTGTTTGTTCAAAGCAAGAACCTTCGGGTTTGCAAGAACGGTTGTATCCGTAATGCTTTCCAAGGCACGAATAAATCCGGTTACATCATCAATCTTAAAGCCTACCGTCAGGCCGGCAGTGCTGCCTGCACCGCCTACGGAACTGGCAAAACCGGACGATGTGATGCCTTCAGGGCCGCTGATGCTTATCGCAGCTCCTGCAATGTTGCTAAAATCAATACCGAACGCGGTCTCATCTTTAAGCTGGGCTTCCAGAATCGTAACTTCAAGAAGTATTCCGGGCGGGCGAACATCTATTGCTTCAATCATCGCCGCTACCTTTTTGAGCTTCTCAGGATAGTCGTAAATCACAAGTGTGTCGCGCATCGCCAAGCTGTCGCCGCCGTCACCGGCCTCGGTATCCTGCATAGCGGCGGTCGAGGCCGCGACTATTGCATTGGAGCTGAGAACCGGCGCAATCAGCTTTCTCATCTCGGTCGAATTGACGTAATACAGGGTGAAAACAGCCTGTTCCATCCTGTCCGGATCTTCTTTAACCTTCTTGTATTCCTCTGCGGTGTAAACCCTGATGAAGTTGCCGTCCTCGTCGTATTTGAATCCGTAACCGAGAATCGCCTGCAGGGCCTGCTTAAAAGTTACATCATACAGGCTCGTAACAGTAACAATGCCGTCAACTCCTGCTGAAGGTACAATGTTCTTCTGGTACTTCGCCGACAAAAAGCGCAGGGCGTCCCTTATGCTCATATCTTTCTTAAAGCTGAGCGACTGTATGGCCGGACCGGATTCAATCTGCTCATCGGCTGGTGCCGAAACTTCGGCTGCCTGTGCGCTCGGAATCACTGCCGCGGTATAAACATCCTGCCTAACCGTCGAATCAACGTCGCCGACCGCCATGGCCACCGCCATAACGGCTGCAAACGTCCAGACGATAAATCGTCCGCTTGTCTTTGCTAATCTGTCTTTTGTTTTAATCCAACTCATAATTAATCTCCTTGCTCTGTGCCCTTCGAACCATCTCGACGGGCTTAATCCTCAAACCGTTTCGCAGCCTAATCGGGCTGCTTCAATTTCAATTCAATTTCAGCTTCACCATATTTCACGAGCACCACGTTCTCTTTAATAGACACTATTTCACATTCATACGTTTTTGAGCCTTCTACCAAAACGGTATCACCCACCTTCACTAACCTGTCATTTATAAATGCTTCCGGCTGCGTGCCGGTACTTATCGCATCGAGTCTCAGACCCTGCGCCACTTCCCTTACCCCGTCAATACCTCCATCTATCGAGACAATACTTGCTTCTGACCTTCCAAAAAACTGTCCGTCCATTTTGAAAAAATCCCGTGCAAGTACATCGTGTCTGCCCTGTACAAACGGAAGTTTGATAAACTTAACTTTCAACTTCTGGGCCGCTTCGCTCAGGCCGCTGCCTGTCACCGCCGCGTGCACATTTTTCGGCCCTTTATCTGAAAGCAGCCTGACCCACATAAATATCATCAGCACTATAAGAGCGGCGGCTATCACACCCTTCTTCTTCTGGGCCGCTAACTGATTAAGCAGCTGATTCAATCCATTGTCTGTCTTGTCTATGTTTGTCTTCATTTTCTATTCGTGCTTAAATTCTCATTGCTCCTCAGCTCTTGCCCTGCGGCCTCCTGTGGTATATGACCGTCTCGGCTTCCATCCGAAGCTGGCCCGTGTATTCAGGGTCGTTTACAAGATGAAATTTTTCTATCCGCACGGCCCTGTCCAGCTCCTGGAGAGAGCGGCAGAATCTGCGAATCTGATCGAGACTGCCTCTGCATTTCATCGTTACCGCGGTGCAGACCAGCGGCTCGGCCTGTATCTCCTCATGCGGCGCGATTTGTTGTTCGGTTAGTCCGTATTCATCCATCAATGCGGCGATTCCGCCAAGGAACTGCCCCAACTGAGTGTCGAAAGGTATCCTGGAATCGAAGTCGACAAGTCCCTCTTTGAGTTCGTTCAGCCGTTCCAGCAATTTTTGCAGCTCGGCCTGCTTGATCTGCCCGCTGGTTATAAGAACATTTTGTTCCGTCTTCTCTCTCTTGAGGTCCGCAGAAATCCTGCGCATCGGCAAATATCGCAAAACCATGTACGCGCTTATCAGAACCGCCGCGGCAATCAAAATCAGAGCTTGTTGTTTAATTTGAAACCTCATATAGTTTTAGAACCATCCATTTTGAACTCACTTTAAATTCGAGGCGTCTCGTTCAACCTTATAATTGGCCAGGTCACAGCTGATTTCGAATTCACTTACCTGGCGCTGCTGGTTACCCTGTGCAGCTGATACCTTGACGTTCTTGCTGCGGGAAAACGCCAGCGATACATCCTGGAAATAATCCGATTCCTCCAGCCTTCGCACAAATTTGCCCACATCGGAAGTCTGTTCCGCTACTCCGCGAAGTAAAACCAGGAACCTGACATTACCGAGAAGCCCATCGGCGCCTTTTCTCGCGGATGCTCCTGCCACACGAATACCGGACGCAGAGGAACTATTCTGTCCGCTGGTCTCAAACTTCTGTGCCTCGAACCTGACATCACTGAGCACAATCTTTCCGTCAACCAGAAAACTCAGCTCGCTAAGTACACTTGCAATGCTTATTTTTGAATCTATAGCATCGAGCAACTTTGCTTTTTTGGAAAGTTCTTCAATTCGGCTGGTCGTTTCCTTTGTCTTTTCGATAACAGCCTGGGCCTTGGCGCATTTATGCATATCTTCCTCGATTCGCTGCTCGGTTCCCGACAAAGAATTTGCCGCTACAAAATTCCACACATTCATAATTACAACGACCCCGACCAGAATCATGTACTGGCTGCGCAGGCTTTGCTGCTTGCGTTTGCCGCTTGTATACCACTCCGGAAGCAGGTCTATATCTTTCATAATTGGGCTTTCGTTTATTGTGACAATTCCTTCAGGGCCAGGCCGACGGCCACCGCCCACTCACAGGTGTCGCCCCTGCGGTCGCTTTTAAGATTTACACCGTTCATATTTAAGCCCCTGAACGGCTCGGCGATTTCCACCTCCACCGTCATCTGGCGCTTCAATACATTAAGCAGAATGTTTTCATAAGTTCCGCCGCCTGCAAAAACAAACCGCTCGACACGTTTGCCCCTGAAAGTCACCGTGTAATATCTGAAGCACAGGCTTATTTCACGGGCAAGTTCCTGTGATATCGTGCCGATGGAATCGACCAGCACCTGTCGGGTTGATACATCCAGTGTGCTCTGGACAGCGGTCGCCGTGCCTTCTTCGCCTGTGTTGAGTCGTGTTTCCTCACCGGCTATTCTTTCAGCTCGAAGGGCCGCGCGAAGCACTTGTGCCTCGGCCACAGTGATACCAAGCTTGTCTGCTATCTCCTCATCGAACCGTTGTGTGCCAATCGGTATCTCTTTGACAAACACCATCTCGCCGCCTCTGCCGAATACCACGGTGGTGTAGCACTTACCAATATCCACAAAAACCATGGTCTGCTGCCAGTCTTCCTCGCGACGAAACAAACGGTCAACACTCCTGAACAATGCACAGGGTATTGCATCAAGGCCAACCGGGACCAGACCCGCCTGCTGGAGCATCTGTATATGTTCACGGACGTCCTGGCCGTGGGCGGCAAGCAGCACCATCTCATTTTTAAGGTCGTCCCCCTGCCTGACTTGTCCCGCCGGCAAATACCTGATTACGTCCTGGTCCGAATTCAAATTAAACCGCTGCCTGGCTTCATCCCTCACGGCCCGGTCGGTTTCATGCCCACCCATCTGGGCAAGACGCAGACTCGTTATATCCAGCTTCTCGTTGGCAATCGCAGTCACCACGTTATTGCCGTGGAACCTGCCCCTGGCGAGCATTTGCTTTATAGTTGAAATTATCATCTGACGGTACTGCTGCGGTTCCAGGGACTTCTCTTCATCAATCCGCGCTTTCTGGGCAGCTCTTACTGCAAGCTGCTCGCCGCGAACAAGCTGGACCATCTTTATCCCGCCGTGCCCGATGTCCAGGCCGATTGGAAGGGTATTTCTGCTTGGAAGACCAAAACTTATCACCGTATATCCTAATCAGATATTGTTATATAACCTGTTACCGGCTCGACGTTGACGTACATCGTCGAACCTCCGGCACTTAGAGTTATGATGCCGCTGTTGAGCTGACTGGCGCTTCCATTCCATGGACTGCCTAAATAATCAAAACCGATACTGTCCGTTCCGTCGAAGCTCACAATCGAAATATCCACGCTGGACAGTCTGCTGTCGGATGCGAAGTTAACCGTATATGGAAAGCCCTTTTTAATCGGGTGATTGATTACAACATCGTTGTTGTCTTTTATCTGATAACTCTCGGTGCCTGTGTCAAAAACCACCGAGTATTGTTTGCCCCTGCTTATAGCCATACTCTTGGCGTACTCGAGGTCGGATGCGATAATGGTCGCGGCGCCTTTTAGCTGCGTAGCTGTGCCGCTTGTGGCAAAGGGAATCGCCATCATCGCCGCTATCGCAAGTATCACGACAACAAGAATTACCTCGACAAGAGTAAATCCGCCTGACACGCCCGGTCGCAATCTCAGGACGGATTGTCTGTTCCGTAAGTTCTTCATATTGTGCACCCTTTCCGTGATGATTTTGCTGAATCTATCCCGCCGCTCCGACCCGAATCGAAAGATGCGGGGCGTTGCGCAGAATCGACCCTGATTCTTTGTGTATTTCGACCCTTTCCGAACAGGCCTTTATCCGCCGTTTCGACCGCCCAAAACCCCTTTTGAACAGCGGAATATGTACGCTCTAAGAATGGCCGAAAACCGCTTGGATTTTCCCGACCAAAGTTCAAACTCATTATTGTACCCTGCCCATTATCAGCGCGGAAAAAGCCCGTCTAAACTACAGTTGCCGAAACAATCCTCAGAACCGTTAAAACCAGTTCTGCGCCCCTTCGTCCGAAACGGGCCAAGATTTGCAAAATACCTGATTTGACCTACTTCTAAATTTTCTGTTTGAGATATGCTTTAGGCCGATAAGCAACCCCCCAAAACGGACCTGCTGTAAGTCGGCTCTAATTTCTTCTAATAACTTTGTAAAACGCACCGGTTGCTTGCGCCCATTTTTTTCTTTTCAGCTCACCTGATTCTTCTACCCAGTACCATATTGCCGTCTTTGCCGGAGCCGCTGTTACCGTAACTTGTCGCTGTCCGTCCTCATCAAGTTTCCAGTGCGCAATCAGACCACTCGTGATTTCCGAACCGTTCATAATTTCATTAACATCATTTGCATCCAGCACCTGGTTATATATCCGCACATCGTCTATAAAACCGTTATAGGTATATGAACTGCTTGCTGTCCTGTTGACCCCGATGTTAAGATGCCCGTTGCCTGAACTTGGAACAGCAATCCATGTATCAGACCCTTGGAAGACACCGTCGAGATACGAAATCATTTCATTGCCGCTTCTGGTAACAGCGATGTGATGCCACTGGCTTGCAATATCATTGATTGTGATTCCAGTATTCCAAGTGCCGGATGGATGGTGAATAACAAGTTTTCTGGGACTGCTGCTGTCAAATTGTAATGTCCAGTGATTAATCGAGCCGGCGGGGTCTGTTTTCGAAACAATCGCTGCCCACGATTTTTGTGTCGGATTCGCTTTGACCCACACAGCTAAAGTATAGTTATTAATTATTTGAAGCTCATCGGAACTGTCGTTAGTCTGCGCATAATCGTCGGAGCCGTCAAAGAAAATCCCGAAACGTCCACCTTCCGGGACACAACAAGGCTCACCGTGGATAATCGCATTAAGTTCGTTGGTCGAGTCTTTGACTATTTCAACTATGCCGCCGCCGGCAAAAAGACCGCCGAGGACATTCACATCTACACAGCCCACACTGACATTGACCGTACCGTCAACCACAGTTAGACCTTCGATATTAACCTCAGCTCCTTCGTCGATTACAACGTCGCCCGTCACCAGCAACGCCGGCAGCGCCTTGTCGGCATGTATAAGATTTCCGATACCGCTGATTCGCAAATCGCCGTCAACTATAAGCATACCGTTAATTTGAACATCATCGGCTATGGTCAAATCACCGCTGCACTTAACGTATGGCCCATGCACCTCACCCGAAAGCGGTGAAACTACAGACTCAAATGTATATTCAGAACTAAACCCTGCCATATTAACGTCAGGCCACTGCAAAGTCAGTTCGTCACAGGTCTTTACCTGACCTGTTATGGTTCCGGTCAAGGCGCCGAAAGCGTCACCTTCAATTAAACCATAGTTTGTAATATCGCCGCGGCAATACATGTCACCATTAACGGTCGTCCTGTCGGAAAGCTGGCGGCTCTCGGCGGTATCCGACCAGTAGGCGATACAAGGATTGAGTCGCAGCAGCGCCTTGAGGTTACTCTGCGCCGTGCGTTCGCCGCCGTTTAATCTATATGCCCGGCAGTTTATATCATAATTGCACCAGCGGGTCAGGCCCGAATATGCGGCGTTCGGCTCGACACTTACATCGTAATAGAAATCCCCTGCTTCGAGCTGCTGCGATGGTGCGCCCGGCCAGTATTCGCCGCTTACCTCCTGAGGATTAAGAATGAGCCCGCGTGCATGCTCGAGCGCCGACTCGGCAAGAAAGTCCGCCTGTATCCGCAGCGACATATTCCTGCCATATGCAAGCTCACCGTCGCTGCGTGACAGATATGCAAAGGCCACTACCGTTATCACCATAACGACACCAAGTACGACGATAAGCGCCGCACCTTTGTCCGCCGGAAGCTTTCTTTGTTTTTTATTATTAGTCATCATCAATCGCTATAATACTTGAACCGTCCAGCAGATAATCGGCCCGACAACGAAGACCTACGCTTATTTCATAATGCCTTTGAGTACCGGTTTCATCTATATCAAAACCGATACTCGCAAAATCGCTTTGCTCGTCTATCACCGTTGGATAAAACACAACGTTACTGCACTGCGGCAGTATCTCAGTTCGCCTTTCGTCGTATGACGCGACAAGAGAAATCTTTGCACTGCCGTCCTTAATGCTGCTCAGTGTTTCAGGCCCACCCGCCGCATTAGGAAATTCCAGAATGTAAATATGATTCCTTTCGGCCCCTGTCTCAATATAAACCAGCTCTGATGGATTTATCTGGTTATCCGTGTTATCATCAGCCCGCCATATAGCAAGGTCATCGCCGCTAAGCGCTACTAATTTTGCGTAACGAATAAGCTCCGATATACGCAGCGTCGCGTATCGAAGATGGGTCTGGTGCCTACTGAGTTCTTCGCTCGATTTCTGGGCATTTCCCACCGCGTAAGCAAGCGTCGCTACGGCTGCAAAGATTATACTGCCCACCATCAGAGCAACCAACAGCTCAACCAGCGTCAACCCAAACTGATTATGTTTCGTGCGACTTTTCATTTTGCAATCAATCGGCTGACCGAAGCCACCTCCGCTCCGAGATAATAAACTTTGACCTTCGCCCAAATAAAAATCGGCGGTTCGTCACTACTTTCCTGATCTACCCAGACTTCAACACAATCTGCCTGCCTGCTGTAATTCGCATAGGCAGAGTCGCTGAAGAACGCTCCTGTCATATCTTTGACCTGGCCCTGGCCCTCGCTATAGGAACCGTACAACCCGACAATTGAGTCGAAATCCGTAGCGACGATTTGCTCAGTCAGGTTGGCGGCAAGTTTAGCACCCAGTGTTCGACGTTGACCTTCTGCGCGAGCCTGGGCACCGGCCACAAACGGCATAAGCACACCGGCCGCGGCAATGCCCAGCACCACCGTGGCTATCATCGCTTCGGCGAGAGTAAAACCCGCTGCGCTGTTCTGTGCCCTGTATTCTGTATTCTGTATTCTGTATTCTTTTAAGGTGTTCATTCGTGGTTTCATTTTTTTCTTTATTTATAATGCCGCATAGGCCGAATCGTTATCGGCCTGAAAAACTCCCGTCTGCGTATCCAGTCGCCAGCCTGCCGTATTGGCCCCCGCTGGTTGTCCGTCGAATCGCACCGTGTCGAGACTGTTGAAAGGATTATATGGAATTTCTTTTATATAAGGGCCATACTGACCAATTCTCTGTGTCATCGCCTTTTCAAACTCAGCGCTGCTGCCCGTCGATGGCAACCGGCCGTTGTGTTCAACACGGTAGAGGTCGAGACTCGCTCGTATCTTAACCAGCGCTTCTATCAGTTCGGCCGTATTGCTCTGGATGCCTGCCTGACTGGATTCCGGAGCGGTCATCTTCGCCAACAGCCCAAGTGCTAAGGCAATCACCATAACCCGAAGATAAGAAAGGCTGACGTTAACTTTAACTTTCATCCCCGCCTCCTGCCACTCTCGAAAAGGGCTGAGCAGCTCTTGGCAAACCGCTCAGCCCTGATTTGTCTTACAATGGGACCCCGCTCTGCGGGAACCCAGATAGTCTTCAGTCAACAATTAGTAATCGACGTGGTCAGTGCCATCAACAGCGCTGCTCAAAGGATCTGCGGCCTGGAACAAACCGTAATCCGCATCGGTACTATCTGTGCAGACAAAATACCAGCCCGAAGCACTGCTGCCCGCGGTAAGTTTTGAGCCGCCGACAACAACACTCGATGCGTTTTCTGAAAGTCCTGCCACAGTTGTAGCCGTTGAATTACTGAACGGATTTACCGGGACCTTCTGCATGTACGGCCCGAATCTGTTAGTCGCACCTGTGCCAACAACACCGTACTGGTCTGTCTTGAGGCACATAGCATTGACAAAAGTTACTGCCGTAGCTGGTGTAATGCTTCCATCAGAATTGAGTATCTGACCCGGCAATATGTCATTGTGCTGAATCTTGAACAGCTCAACCTGAGACCGGATGCTCTGGATGTCGCTGACCAGACTCGACTCCTTGGCCTCGGTGCTGGCGCCGGTAAACTGCGGAATAACAATCGCCGCAAGGATACCGAGAATCACGACCACGATCAGAATTTCGACCAGTGTAAATCCTCTTTTAGTCTTCATTTTTTCACCCCTTAAAATTACTGTTTGTTTCCTAACCTTAAATAACGTTCCTGCTACTTTTGCTCATATCGTCCCTATCTGAGAAGGACTTAATCCTCGCCAATCCCTTTACTAATCCCGTATAACCCCCCAAAAGAATTTGAAATTGCTTGCAGACACTTCGCAGAATATCGACTTGATTTCTAACAGCTGATTCAGATTTCAGACGGAAGTCCGAAAAATTCATTATTTATGCACCCTAAATACAGTTGATGCTTCCAAAGAAAATATAAGAAATAAAATCCCCCTCTCCCAACCGGACCTTTGAAATCACAGTTCCTTTATAAGATACTGTGGTGCGTTTGATATGTTTATCGCCCTCTCTCCGGGGGCCAGATGTGAAAGCTCAATTCTGATTAAATCTACTCCAGCCAGGGCCGGCAAAATTTTATCGGCCCACTCGATGAGTACAACCGTCTGGGGCCCGCAGTAGTCATCGAAGCCTAACATCTCGAATTCAGTCGTGGAATTCAGCCTGTATGCGTCGATATGATATATACTAAAACGGCCCTGATATTCATTGACAATTACGAAGGTCGGACTATTGACATTTCTTTGCGCCTGCTCTGCTCCAGCCCCCGCTGCTATTCCTTTTATTAAGTGCGTTTTGCCGCTTCCCAGAGGCCCGACCAAACCTATTATCTCCGAGCCTTGCAGACATTCGCCCAGCTTCTTTCCGAACTCGATCGTCTGTTGCGGCGATTTGGAAATAAACTCGAATTCCATTACCGATTTATTACCCGCTCAAATGGTCATAACCTGAAGGTTTTAATTCTCTGACTTTCCCATCGGGCATTCTTATACGCATTCCGGAATTTTGTGTGATTGTGCCGATTTCTGTTATTCCCAAATCCATATCCCATCGAGTCCGCAGCTTTTCAAATTCATCCGCTGAAAGTGTAAACAGCAATTCGAAATCCTCGCCGTCATTCAAAGCAGCCTCAAGCGGGTCATTGCATTTCTTCGCAGCTTCTGAAATCGGAATTTTCTGCGCCTCCACAATTGCTCCGGCCTTCGACTGACTGCATATACGGTTAAGGTCGCTGCTCAGCCCGTCGCTTATATCAATCATCGAATTAATCTCAGCCAGCTCCACAAGCCTCAGGGCTTCATTTACACGCGGCTCGAATCCCAGATGCTTACCGAATCCCGAGCCGCCGAGCGTACCGGTTACACAGATAACGTCACCGGTTTTCGCGCCGCTGCGCCTTATTGGTTTGTTCTTCGCCGGTTTGCTGAGCATCGCTGCGCTGATTACCAGTCTGTCTTTGCCCGGCCAACTCGTTATATCACCCCCAATTAATGAACAACCATATTTATCACCGGCCCTGCGAATCCCCGTGTGTAGCTCCTTTAACTCGGTCTGTCCGAAACCTCTCGGCAAAGCTACCGAAACCACCGCCGCTACAGGTATCGTCGCCATAGCAGCACAATCACTAAGGCTTACCGCCATCGATTTATAACCCGCCTGTTCAATCGTAGCGTTGTTCAAATCGAAGTGCACACTATCGAGCAGTATATCCGTTGTAATCAGGACACTTGTCCCCTCGGCCAATATAACCTCAGCCATGTCATCGCCAATGCCTATGGGAAATTTATCGGCAGGAAGATTGCTTTGCCCGGCAAACCACGCAGTGATTTCATCTTCACCCGAATTCATCGGCCCGCCAACTCTTTCTTCCAGAATTCGACCTGCTGTTTGGATTGCTTTATACCTGCTGAGCCTTGCGTAACATAGCTGCCCGCAACCTTCACGGCCCCCAGACAATCGTATACATCTTTGTCTATTACATCGCAGGCCGATTTTAATTCCTTAAGGCTGAGCTTGCCCAGCGGCTTGTTCTTCTGGTCGCATTGAGCCACTAACTGCCCGACAATCCCGTGTGCCTGTCGAAACGCAACACCCTTTGATACCAGGTACTCCGCCAATGCCGTCGCGTCCATATAGCCTGCATCAAGACCAGCCGAGATTTTCTTCGTGTCGAACTTCATATTGCCGACTATCGCCGCGGCCATATCGACCGACGCCTCGACCGTATCGCTCGCTGTAAATATATGTACCTTGTCCTCCTGCAGGTCCCTGTTATAACCGCTCGGCTGGGCCTTGAGTATCGTCAGCACTGCAACAAGCGCACCGTACACCGCCCCGCACTTGCCGCGTATCAGCTCCAGTGCATCCGGGTTTTTCTTTTGCGGCATCATACTTGAACTCGTGCATAAGCTGTCCGCTATCTTCACAAATCCGAATTCGTTCGACGAATAGATAATCAAATCCTCGGCCAGCTTCGACAGATGCGCAGCAATCAGAGCGCAGTCAAAGATAAACTCTGCTGCAAAGTCTCTCTCACTGACCGCATCGAGACTGTTACGGCTAAGGCTGGCAAAACCCAATTGCTTCGCTGTATTTTCCCGGTCAAGTTTCAGTGTCGAACCGGCGACGGCCCCGCTGCCTAACGGACTAACATCGAGCATACGGCGGCAATTGCCTAATCGAACAAAATCACGCTCGAACTGCTCGACGAAACTGAGCAGATACGCAGCTATCGATATCGGCTGGGCACGCTGCAGATGTGTGTACGCAGGCATAACGTCTTTAACGTATTTCCCGGCCTGACCAACAAATGCCTTTTGCAATTCGGTTATCTTATCCTGCAGAATTTCTATCTGGTCGCGCAGCCACAATCGTATATCGGTCGCCACCTGGTCGTTTCGGCTTCGGCCTGTATGCAGCTTCCTGCCGGATTCTCCCGCCTTTTCTATCACCGCCGTCTCTATCGCCATATGTATATCTTCGTAAGTCTTGTCGAATTTGAATTTGCCCGCTTCGATTTCCTCCGCTATCTCCAGCAGCGCCGTTTTAATCTTATTAAATTCGGCCTTGGTCAGCAGATTGTTTTCCGCCAGCATCCGGCCATGCGCAATCGAGCCGACGATGTCGTATTTGTACAGACGTTTATCGACGCTGAGCGATTCGACAAAATCGACCATCCGTTTATCCGGTTTACCGCCAAGCCGTTTCTCCCAGCTCTTTTTAGCCATGTTCGCTACTCCAAATAGTAAAATTCGAACAAATCATAATCCCGCCAACAACGCCTGTCAAGCAAAGCCGCTGACAGGCCGGCGCTTGCAAAAACCGCCTCAATCAGCTATTCTGCTCTTTGCAATGTAACCGTGACATCCTGTTTGCTTCAGAAATGATATGAACGAAGAGAAAAACAAAACTGATGAACGCTATATTTATAGCTGTCCTTGCCGTATCGGTAATACTGTCGGTAATCCTCGGGGAAAAGTGGCGAACGCTGATGATAGAAGTGGCCACCGTAACGCTGTCATTGAAAATCATCTACCTGATACACTGCCAGGTCAAGGTCAACCACTTCAAATTCTGGATACTCTCTTCAATCGAATAGCGGCTGAACGAGTTAAAAAAGCAAATCACAAGCCTCAGAAAAGAAATCATAGAAAAATAAATTCCCCCGCAAAACGGCTAACGCAACTTGCCATCACTCCGGTCCCCAATTCGGGTTGTCTTTTAGATAGTGGCCGGTCCGCTTCCACCCTGGGGCGGCCGGATAGTAACCTGCCTGCACAATATCTTTCTCTCTCCAAGTAAATGCTCATCGGCAAATAGCTGAAATCTGTACTCTCCGGGATGCTCAAAAACAAGTCCCTGCAGCGCAACTGCAAGAGACAGCACGTGTTTTACATCCTTAAACTCAACTATCCCCGATTTTTCGAATACTATTTGTTCATCTTTTGACACATCAACTAAACGGACCTTCGTCTGAGTCTTGCCGTGGCCGTTGGTCAGTTCGCAGAAGAAGACAAGCTGGGCACTGCGCACCGGAAATTTCGGCGAGTTGAGCGCCTGCAAAATATTAATCAGGCTGGGCATACCGGTAAGCCTGTCAAAAATAACCCTGTCGCAAACTATGGCTGATAACAAAACCGGCGGCACTTCCGACATTGCTGAATCCTTTTATATTAAGGTATTACTATTTTTGCGCCGCACTGCGGGCATTTTCCTGCCTTGCCCGAGTACTTGTTCGGCACCTTGATTTTCTTTCCACATTTACAGCTAAAGCGAATCATACCATCTGCCGCCCTGCTTTGCATAGCTGATTCTGCTGCAGCACTGCTGCTCGCCTGCGGAATCGCAATCGCTCTGCCGCACTGTGGGCAACTACCCGTCCTGCCAGCGTATTTCGCCGGGAACTTCACCTTCTTGCCGCACGGGCAGAAAACTTTGACAAATTCCGGCTGAACCTCAGTCCGCCCTGTACCGGATGGTGACAGGGCCTGCGATTGTGCCGGTAGTTCCACTGGCTGCTGAGGTACAGGCGGCGGCTCTTCGTACACTTCCGGCGGCGGGTCCGCAGTAAGAGAAGGAGCAACATCGCTGCCGGGTGCGGTCGCCACCGCTTCCTGCGCTTGCTGCTGCAGGTACGCAAAGTTCGGGTCGAGATAATCACCGTCAAAGAAAGATTCTTTCTTGTGCAGACCGACAAGCTGCAAAAGAGATTTTTCGTAATATTCCATCTTTATCCATTTCCGCTCGAGCAGGAATACCGCGATTACAAAACCCGCCGCAAAACCGCCCAGGTGTGCAAAATGAGCCACCATATCGAAGCTTGTCGCTGCACTGTAAACTTCCAGAGCCAGCCATGCCAGCAGCAGCCAGTAACTCGAACATGAAAAAGCTACTATGGTAGGCCTTATGATTATCACAATTATAAACCACATCCAGACACACTTTACATCATTTTCCGGATATAAAACAAGGAACATCCCCATAATCCCGGCTATAGCTCCGCTCGCTCCAATAACAGGTCCGCCCTGAAATATATTATGTGTCGCCGCCGAAGAAAAACCGCAAATCAAATAAATTAATAAATACCAAAAGTTTCCGACCTTCGAACAAATCGCGTTGCCGGCTACCCACAAGAAAAGCAAATTCCCGAGAAGGTGAAAAATTCCGCCGTGCAGCCACATATGCCCAATCATCCCCTGGATGCCCCAGCCGTTAAGTACCCACGGCAGTACCGGATTCTCAACCACGGGTACATCTACATCCGACGACTCCTGCCCGGATACGTCGTTAGGTTCGGCTGCAACTTGAGTTTCCCAAATCTCAATCTGCTGTTGCTGCATCTGGTGAAATGCGTAAATCTGCCAGCAGAAAATCCCAATGATTAAAATGCAAAACAGCCAATTCATGAACGGCCTGCGGTCATTGGGAACATCCACAGCATAAGGTATAAGCACGAGCCCGACTCCCCTGGAAAACAGGTATGGAAAACTCAATTCGGCACAGTGCTCCTAATTATAACCGCCGGGAACACGAAAATCCACTGTTTCCTGCGTTTTAGGGGGCATTCAATATTTCTCAACTCATACTATCCAAAGTACATAAAATTTTCACAATCCGGCGGAATTCTGCTTAACCCTGTCCGAATTGCTGTCGATACACCTGCCGTTAACCGGGTAAGAAACCCTGAAAGGGCAAGGAGAACCAAATGTCTGTATGCAAATACTCTCAGGGCGTGATTTTCGTCGAATTGCCGCCGGAGCCTGATATTCGTGCAGAGCTCGACAATCTGACGGAAATCCTCGGCGGCGACGCCGACAACGATGTGATTATCGACTTCGACAAGGTCGATATTATGACGTCCCTGACGCTATCCGGCTTTTTGAAGGTCCGAGAAATCGCCGCCAAGGCCGGCAGGCGGGTAATCTTTGTAAACGTCTCATCGATTACCAGAGATATATTCACCGTTACCTGCTTCGACGGAATATTTGAATTCGTCGATGACAAAGACCAGGCCCTTGAAGCCCTGGCCGCTAATCAATGTGAACAGACGACTCGATAATTACTTTTTCGGGAATGTACTTATAATTATAACCTACTACTGGCTCCTTACCCCAGATTTTTAATCCCTCAATCCTGACCCCTGGCCCCCAACCAGGGGTCCCTTTTTTTACACGAACACCCGGGCTTGACCTTATAAAAACATTCGTTATAATGCAGTGTTTTTGAAAATAAGAATGCCTGGGGCGACCTCCCGGAACAAATATACGTTTTTTAGTGGAGGCTGATATGATTAGCGTAAAGCAGCTTCGCCGAACATTCGGGCCGATTGTTGCCGTCGATTCTATCTCCTTCGACGTCGAAAAGGGCCAGGTGCTCGGCTTTCTTGGGCCTAACGGCGCCGGCAAGACCACCGCTATGCGGATGCTCACCTGCTTCCTCAAAACCGATTCCGGCACCGCCACCATCTGCGGCCACGACATTATCACTCAACCCATCGCCGTCAGGCGGTCCGTCGGCTATCTTGCCGAGAACGCACCGGCCTACGGCGAAATGACCGTCGGGGCCTTTCTCAATTTCATCTGCGACGTCAGGCAAATTCGCGGAAAGAATCGAAAAGACGCCCTTGACCGGATAGTCTCGACGTGCTCCATCGACTCGGTATATCATCAAAGTATTGAGACACTATCGAAAGGTTATTGTCGAAGGGTCGGCCTGGCCCAGGCGCTTATCCATGACCCGCCCGTCCTGATTCTGGATGAACCGACCGACGGTCTCGACCCGAACCAGAAATACGAAGTGCGCCGGCTCATCAACAGCATGGCCAAAGACAAATGTATTGTCATCTCCACTCACATTCTCGAAGAGGTCGAAGCCGTCTGCAGCCGTACTATTATCATTGCAAAAGGAAAGATACTTGTTGACTCCACACCTGAAAAACTCAAAACTGAATATAACTGCGGTCTTGATGAAGTGTTCAGAAAAATCACTAAAAAGAAAAGTGCGTAATTATGTTATACGGAGTATCTGTAAATGAGTGCGTTTGCAGCGGTGTTCAAAAGAGAGTTCAAGGGCTACTTTACGACACCTATCGCCTATGTATTCCTTGTCATCTTCCTTTTCGTAGCGGGCTATTGGCCTTTCCAGGATAAGTTCTATGAACTAAGACAGGCCGATTTACAGCTGTTCTTTAACAGCATGCCCCTGTTTTTAGGTGCGATGGCCTCGTGCGTAGCGATGCGATTGTGGGCCGAAGAAAAAAAGAGTGGTTCGATTGAACTGCTTTTCTCGCTGCCCGTCACGGTCCCGCAAGCGGTCCTGGGTAAATTCTTCGCTGCATGGATGTTTCTGCTCATCGCCTTGTTGCTGACCATCACAATGCCACTGACCGTCATTTACCTCGGCTCGCCGGATATAGGTGTAATCATCGCCGGTTACCTCGGCACTTTTCTAATGGCCGGCGTATTCCTGGCCGTCGGCTGCTTCTTCTCGGCACTGACCAGAAACCAAATCATAAGTGCGATTCTTACTTTCGTCGCTATACTCCTGTTGTACTACTTGTCGATGCCCTCCACTCTGAACTACTTCTCAGACTTCCTGCCGCACGGGCTGCTGCCCGTGATTGAGGGAATGTCCCTGCTCGAACATTCCGAATCCATCCAGAAAGGCCTGCTCCGGCTGAGTGATATCTTATACTTCGCACTGCTGATTCTCGGGTGGATTGTCGCGTGTATAGTCGTTCTCGACGAAAGGAAGGCGACATAATGAAAAAAACGCTAAGAACCATCGTCGGCGTCATACTCATAGGCATAATCGTATTCTCCGCCGTCAGTATCTCTCAGGACCTGTTTAAAAACACAAGGTTCGACTTTACCGAACAAAAGCTGTATTCACTGTCGAACGGTACAAAGGCCATCCTTGCCAAGCTTAACCAGCCGATAAAGATGAAACTTTACTACACCAGGACCGCCGCTATGGAAGGTCCGGACCAGATTCGGTTCTTTAATAATTACGCGTCCTTTGTCGAGTCACTGCTGAATGAATAC
The DNA here is from genome assembly GCA_964583405.1 of uncultured Pirellulales bacterium. GTDB lineage: Bacteria > Planctomycetota > Phycisphaerae > Sedimentisphaerales > Anaerobacaceae > JBBABK01. Next base: position 13,855 of record CAZOVR010000021.1, on the reverse strand, counting down.
GTCACCGCGTCCAAAGGGATGATACAGCTCGAAGTGATTGACCCTCGGCCGTTCACCGATGAAGAGGCCGACGCAATGCGCTACGGCCTGCGGCGGATACCGATGAGTCAGGACGAAAGTTTCATCTTCGGCCTGGTCGTACAAACCCAGTTCGGAATCATAAAAACAATACCGCTCTTTTCGCCCGACCGGCAGAACTTTGTCGAATACGACATCAGCTATCTGATTGACACCGCCATGCGGCGCCAAAAGAAAAATATCGGCGTCATGAGCCCTTTGCCGGTTATCAGCGATGACGTCAGCGAATACATGGCTCGTATGATGGCGATGCAGGGACGACGACCGCCCTCCTCATGGACAATCATCGAACAGCTCCGAACAAAATACAACTTAAAGGCAATTGAACCGCAGACCGACAAAATCGAAGACGTTGATATATTGCTCGTTATTCATCCAAAAGACTTTGATGAAAAAACTCTTTTTGCCATCGACCAGTTTGTCCTTAACGGTGGGTGCCTAATCGTATTCATTGACCCATATTGCCTCGCCGACCAGCCCCGGCAGCAGAGGGGCATGATGCAGGTCGACCAGTACAGCAGCTCCAACCTCGATGTGCTTATGAAAAACTGGGGCCTGGAGATGCCTGATATGACATTTGCCGGCGACAGGAAGATGGCTCTTTTGGCGGCGCCGAACCAGAAACCGGAAAAAATAATCGCTTTCCTCGGATTGACCAGGGCGGACGGGTGCTTTAATAAAGATAATGTTATCAGCGCCGAACTCAACGAGGTCAGAGTTATCTTCGCAGGTGTATTACAGCAAACCGATCTGCCGAAAGACGACAACGTCCATATCGAACGAACGCCGCTTATGAGTACAACATCACGAGGCAACACCTGGACCGTCGATAATCCCTATGAGCTCACCGTGCTTAATCCGTCGCGCCTTATGGAGAAGTTCTTTGACGGCGCCGAGCCTGTCCACATGGCCTATCTTCTCAGCGGCCGATTCGTCTCCACATTTCCTGACGGAATTGAAATTAAAAATGAATCCGACCCGAATGCCGGGCCGAACCTCGTGACCGGCCTGACCGTCGCTAAAGAGGATTCCCAGATTGTCATCTTCAGTGACGTCGATTTTATCACCGACCAGATGGCCTATAACGAAACCTTCTTTGGTAAAATCCCCTTTGGCGACAATGCGAACATCGTCCTAAACGCGATAGACAGTCTCGGCGGTTCAGCCGACCTTATTGCAGTCAGGTCACGCGGCGAAATTACACGCAATTTCGAGGTGGTGGACCAAATCGAAGCCGAAGCGGAAAAATCCGTGCAGCAGCAGGAAAACGCAATCAACGCCGAAATAGCAGCATACCGTCAGGAGCTCGAAAAAATCCTCAGCAGCGCGCAACAGGGACAGGAAGAAGTCATCGGAAGCTCAATCCTGCAGAAAAGGGCCGAGTTAGAGGTGAAAATACGCCAGGCCGAGAAACGTCTGCGAGAAGTAAGAAGAAATGCATACCAGGGTATCGAGAAACTCGGTGACAGACTACGAAACCTCAACACGCTGCCCGGACCCGTCCTTATCCTGATGTTGGCGGTGATTCTTGGTATCTATAGAAGCACTAAAAAGAAGCATTATGTAAGTCACAAAAGTGATGCTTAAAAGAAGCTGGTAGTGGAGCCTTGTCAATATGAGCAGCAAAAACCTTTCTAAACTTGCCGTAGTCGCGGCAATAATGGTTGTCGCCGCCGTTATTGTACATCTCGTCATAAATCGGCCTGCACATACTACTAATCAGTTGCGCACCTATCTGATTCAGGGCCTCGACCCCGATAAGGTAGCAGGCATAGTTATAAGCGTAAATAACAAACCAATCCATCTTCAGCGGCAGGGCAAAACTTTCGTCGTCAGTGAAAAGAAAGATTATCCGGCAACAACAGACAGGATTAACGAACTGTTCACAGAGACGCTGGACATAAAGACAAAAGAGCTGGTTACCGATAAACCCGAAAATCACCCCGACCTCAAAGTTACACCGGACAAGGCACAAAGTATTGTTGAGTTTCTCGACTCTGACCAAAACACTATTATCGGTGTGGTCATAGGCAAGCGCACCGAAAGCGGCGACGCCTATATCCGCCTGGCCGATTCCGACAGGGTCTATCTTTGCCAAAACATACCATGGGTACGCACCAGCCCGTTGGATTACATCGACCAGAAGCTCGTCTCTATAAAAAGAGAAGATATAATCAGTGTAACTGTCACCGATGCAAACGGTATCACTTACACCCTCGAATCCAAACCTAACAGTAACGACATAACCCTCGCCGGAGGCCTGCCGCAGGGCAAAAAGTTAAGTCCCCATTCCACGTCTGTCCTCACAGCCCCGACCTCCATACGATTCGACGATGTCTTCAAGGCCGGCTCCGAACCGGACAATCTAACCTTTGATCGAACTTATATATGCAGGCTGAATAACTCAAGCGAATACATCTTCAAGCTCGCAAAAGCAGACTATAAAAATTACGCCGAATGTAGTGCGGTCTTCACCGGTACCCAGGAAATATCTCTCAACAGAAAGGACTCGGACGAGGAGCTTAAAAAGAAAGAGGCCCAGCTTCTTGCCCGTGATGCCGTCGATAAATTCAACGCCAAATGTAAAGGCTGGATTTTCGAACTGCCTAAGTGGAAAGCTGACAACCTTACAAAACCGCTCGACGACATCCTGGAAGATATTAAACCCGAACAGGAAAAAACAGAACCCGCCGCTGATGCTGATTCACCCTAACAAATTTTTCCCGGGATTTGCGTTTCTATATGTCTTTCAGAAGAACGTTGGCCGTCGATTTCTTAATCTCCCCGGCAAACGCCTCCAGACTGCTCGAAAGCTTTTTTAGCTCTCCTGTTTCTGCTACGGGTACATCAGCCTTGCCCCTTTCTTCGATGGCCCTTACCACGTATTCAACTGAAAGCTTCGACACGTCAACGCCGGGCTGGTATGCGATGTCCCTGCCGTTGTCCGTCCTCACCTCAGACAGTATCCCCGATTCGACCAGCTCGAACAGCAACAGTCTCACTAATCTAATGGGTATTTCGAGCGTATGTGATATGGCAGTCGCATTCAGGGGCTTTTTGCCCTCGCAGAAATCCTTTACCAGCAAATGGGTCATCAGAAGTGAAATGAGCTTTTTGAAAGAATAACTGGCCGATAAACAATCAGGCTCGAACTCGTATGTCTCGACATTCTGATGTGCGAATGAAAGCTCCGCCCCGAATAAAACTACAAGCCAGCTTATCTGCAGCCACAGCAAAAACAACGGCAACGCCGCGAAGCTGCCATAGATAGCCCCGTACCTGGCTGCGCCGATTTGAAACTTGATATAACCCCACTGGACAAACTGAAAAATCGTTCCCGCGACGATACCGGCAACCAGCCCGGATTTGAATTTGACCTTTGTGTTGGGCATGAAGATGAAAACGAACGTAAAAGCAATCCACACCGTGCAGTAAGGCAGAAGTTTCAGCAGTAACTTAACTATCGGCCCGAGAAACCTGAAGAAAGCATACCCCTGGATTATTTCCAGTATCCTGCTGCTGACTATGACCGTCATACTGCTCGATATCACCAGCAGAATCGGACATATAAGCATCAGTGACAGATAGTCGCTGAATCTCCTTCCGATGCTGCGTGATTTTTTTACGCCCCAGATATCGTTAAATGAATTTTCAATATTGCTCAGCAGCTTTATGATTGACCAGAACAAAAACACCACTCCGATACCGGCGACAACACCGCCCTTGGCCTCATCCAGAAGGGTTTTTGAAAAAGTGATTATCTTTTCCACCACTTGTTTCTGGTTCTCCTGCTCTTCGCCCTGAAAATGCGCCATTATCGTCGATTCCACTTTGTCCTGCAGCCCGAAGCCCTTCGCCACGCCGAACATCATCGCGATTACCGGAACAATTGAAAGCAAAGTAAAAAATGTCAAAGCCGACGCCCTGAATTTACATTTGTCTTCTACAAAACCGCGAATACTCAAAAGAAATGTCCGAAGCTGCCTGAGGAAAAATGATTTCGAACGAGGGTAGTTACTCAGCCTCAATCGCCAGATTCCGGTAGTCAAAAAATGCGTTATCTTCGACAGCATCATTAGCCGCTCCTTAATACCGGTCTGACTGATGCATTTTACCCGCACAATTATCAATTAAACCGCTAACTTCGTCAAACACATAATCCGGATTGCTTTCTATCCACTATCCGTTTGGCGTCGGAAAAACGTAGAGACTGTTTAGCCCGCTTCCGGCAATATGGTAATCTGATTGGCTGAAAGTCACCAGTCCGCTGTTTTTTTCGTCTTAGATGCCCCTGCTGGGCCAATCCACCGGCGGTTCGATGATTTATCTCCTTTTATGTCTAATAATTTCCTTGATTTTTCTGCTCTTTTGGCGTAAAATAATCCTAAGTTTCTATCTTAGAGGACATTCAGGGTGGTGTGTTCAATCCGTAATAATGAGGGTTTATCTTTACATGGGGGATTGTAAATGTCGAAAAGAACAGTACTCCTTAGCACTCTGATACTGCTTTTTATTGCAGTATCGGCCGCTGCGGCCCCTGCGACCGCCCGGCAAGCTCAAACTATGGTTCAAGGCTGGCTCAAAACCGATATGCAGCCTCTCGGTGCTGCCCTAGGACGCGGAGTTTTGAATGTTGAGACCTTCTCCGACGACAATGCCCAGCCGGTTTATTATGTGGTCTATTTGCAGCCGTCGGGATTTATAATCGTACCTGCCGACGATATGGTCGAGCCGATTATCGGCTTTGCCGACGATGGTACGTATGACCCGTCGAGCGACAATCCCCTTGGCGCACTTGTCAGTAATGACCTGCCAAACCGCATCGCTGCAGCTCGAAATCTCCAGACTGCACAAGCACAGGCCCAATCCCTGAACGAACAGCAGCGGATATTTCAAAAGCTCTCTGCTGAAGCTCAAACCAAATGGAGCGACTTATTGGCAATGGACGGTACACCGACGCTGCTCGGTATGAGCAGTATTTCTGACGTCTGGGTTGCTCCACTGACAGCGAGCACATGGGGCCAGACCACCGTATGCGGACTTACCTGCTATAACTATTATACACCCGGTAACTACGCCTGCGGTTGTGTTGCTACCGCAATGGCTCAGTTACTGCGATACCATCAACAACCGGCCACTTACACCTGGAGCAATATGCCGCTCCAGCCCGACTGCAACATAACGCTTACTCAGCGACAGGCCATAGGCGCTCTATGCTACGACGCCGCCGAGTCAATTGATACAGTGTACGATCCGGGCGGCACGTGGGCCTACATCTGGAAAGTAAGAGAGGCTCTTCCGTATCAGTTCGGATACGACAACGCCATCCACGCCTGGAACAACAATAACGATATCGGTTCCGGATTGATTAATATAGTCAATCCCAATCTCGATGCAGACCATCCTGTTATACTCGGAATCTATCAAACCGGCAGCGGCATGGGGCACGCCGTTCTCGCTGACGGATACGGCTATAATTATTCAACACTTTACCATCACATTAACATGGGCTGGGACGGCTACGATGACGCATGGTATAATCTGCCAAATGTTGACTGCTCGTATCCCGGGCCGTTCAACAATGTCACGGAATGTATTTATAATGTCTTTTTCAATGAGTCAGGCGAAATTATAAGCGGACGAGTCACCGACGAACTCTCCGGCGAAGGAATAAGCGGCGCCGAGGTAACGGCTCTGAGGTCGGGCGGCGGTACATACAACGCTACAACAAATAGCAACGGTATCTACGCCCTATGGGGCATACCCTCTGCTTCCACGTACACAGTCAGTGTAACCAAGGACGGTTACACTTTTACACCTTCGAGCGAGGGCGTCAGCACAGGAACTTCGACCCATCAACAGGCCGTATCTGGAAATCGTTGGGGAATCGACTTCGAAGGTTCGGGCTCTTCACCCGATGCTTACTGCTCTGCTTCCGGTAGCTGCGATGAATATATCAGTGAGGTCGAGATAGGAGACATCGATAACACCAGCGACTGTAGCGGATACGCCAACTACACAGGCATCTCAACGCAAATCAGCGGGACATCCCATATAAAGGTATACAACGGTAACGGGTACTCCAGTGATAAATGTGGCATCTGGATTGACTGGAATCAGGATAAGATTTTCGACCATCCCGGCGAGCTGGTCCTGGATTCCTCCGGCACAGGACCCTACGAGAGCGATATCACCGTCCCGGTCGATGCCAATGATGGGTATACCCGGATGAGAATACGAATACAGTATTCCGGCACACTTAATCCCTGCGGTGAAACATCCTACGGCGAAGTCGAGGACTATAACCTCATTGTTATACCTGATGGAGACTGTAATATAGTAACTATAGGAACAGGCAGCACTGAATGGACATACCCTATGCACACCTATTTCCATGACAGCAGAACACAGGTTATATACCTCGCGAATGAAATCGGCCCTGCTGGTATAATAACAACACTTGCCCTCGACGTAGCAACCCTACCAGACATAACGATGAACAACTGGACTATCCGTATGAAACATACAGCACTGAGCTCTTACAGCACTTACAACTTACAAAACACCGGCTGGACAACAGTCTATCAGAAGGATGAGACTGTCGGAAGCACCGGATGGATAACGTTCGACTTCGACACGCCTTTTGTATACAACGGCTCCGACAATCTGCTTATTGACTTTAGTCACAATAACAATGATTACTTAAACAACGGACAGTGCAATGCCTCAAACTCAGAAGCAACGCGAAGCTTATACGCATACTCCGATAGCGGCTACGGCGACCCATTGGACTGGTCAGGCTCAAGTAATCCTACAGTGACCGGCAGCAATTATATACCTAATCTTAAACTTACTATTTGCCGGGATAATGAGGCACCGCAGTTATCCGACGGGATGGTCAGCCCCGATTCCGGCGAACCAGATATCGATTTCTATTACTACGTGAACTACTATGACCCCGACAATGATACTCCGGCCGTAAAAGACGTTTATATAAACGATACTCCATACGCTATGACGCTGGTTTCCGGAACTGATTCTAACGGGACATACGAATACGGCCCTGTCAGCTTGTCTGCCGGAACGCATTCTTATTACTTCTACTTCGAGGACGGCGCCGGCGGGACAGCAAGACTGCCGGTTTCAAGTTCCTACACAGGCCCGACCGTCGGCCAGGCCGGACATAAATTGACCGTCACTTCATCCAATCCCGGCAGCGGCGTTCTTATTACAGTGACTCCCAGCGATAGTAACGCAGATTCGAACGGCATCACGCCCTTTACACGGACTTACGACCACAACACGGTGGTTATGCTGTCCGCTCCGCTAACAGCCGACGGCAACAGTTTCAAACAATGGCAGCTAAACAGCGTTGACTCGTCGAATACATTGGATGTCGTTGTTACTATGGACGCAAACTACACCCTTACAGCTCAATACGAACAGATTTTATTTAGCCCGATGACCATTGATTTAAATAGAGACGGTATGCCGGACTTCACCGATTTCAGCGACTTCGCACTATCCTGGGCTGATGGCCTATGCCAGCCGCCATCGTGGTGCCAGGGACGAGATTTCGACCACAACGGAACTGTCGACAAGAACGACCTGCAGATATTCTCTGAGTTCTGGCTGTGGCCGGTCGCTGACATAGATCTGGACAGCGAAGTTAATTTTATCGATTACGCTATGTTGTGCGACCTCTGGGGACAAACCGCGTGCGAGTTCCCCGACTTCTGTAACGGCTGTGACCTCGACAAAAGTGATGTCGTCGATATGAACGACTTATCACAAATGACCGAGTACTGGCTGTTCGGCGACTGATTTTGTAGATTCTAAATGCCTGTAACAGAACCGGTTCTTACTTCTTGTCATTCCCGCGCAAGCGGGAATCCAGGGCCTTTTAGCAAAACGGTCCCGGGTTTTGTTACAAGCTCTAAATCTATCTTCTTCTGCAACACACAATAAATGTCGGTGTTAAGTGTCTAAGATTCTTTCCTCTGTACCCTCTGTGTTTTCTGCTGCTCCCGGCGCGCCGGGAGAAGTCCCGATGCTTTTTATCGGGGTGGCGGATATGTTTTGGTCATTCGAATTTTGTAGATTTGAATTTGTTTAGTCCCGACTCGTCGGGATATATATTAGGATTCAGAGTTTATCAACTGTATCCTGTATTCTTTCTTTCCTCTGTGAACTCTGTGTCCTCTGCTGAGGCCATTGGCCGAAGTCCCGATGCCTTTTATCGGGGTGGCTATATATATGAATTAACTCTGCGGCTATTTGAACTCATCCATCATTCCCGTGAATTCATCGAACAGATAGCTCGAATCGTGCGGTCCCGGTGAAGCCTCCGGGTGATACTGCACACAGAACGCCGGAACATTCTTACATCGGAAACCCTCTAATGTATTATCGTTGAGATTTATATGCGTTATCTCGACGTCCTTGTCTTTGAGCGAATCTATATCGACGCAGAAGCCATGGTTCTGGCTCGTAATTTCTATCGCTCCGGTCTTTAGGTTCTTTACTGGATGGTTCGCGCCGTGATGTCCGAATTTCAGCTTGAATCGCTTGCCGCCCACCGCAAGACCCATAAGCTGCTGTCCTAAACATATCCCGAAAATCGGCACCTTGCCTAACATATCCCGTACCGCATCAATCGCGTAAGATATCGGGTCGGGGTCGCCAGGCCCGTTACTTAAGAATACACCGTCAGGTTTCTGCTGCAAAATCTTTTTGGCCGTCGATTGCCCCGGCATTACAAGCACCTCACAACCGTGCGACCGCAGCAGTCGAAGGATGTTCTGCTTGATTCCATAATCCAGGGCCACCACTTTGTATCTGGTCGGCGGCCTGAGCTCCTCGTCCTTTATTACGTCCACCACGCCCTTGTCCCATTTATAAGGTTTTTTCGCCGCCACATTCTTTACAATGTCCCTGTCAACCAGCCCGGGATATTTATCGAGTTTTTCCTTCAGCGCCTTCAAACTAAGCCCCTCCGAGCTGATTATCCCGCGCAGCGCCCCGCTCTGGCGGATATGCTTGACGAGCTTGCGTGTATCAATGCTTTCGAGCCCGACCACGTTATATTTCCGAAGGTACTCGCTTAGCGTATGTTTATTTCGCCAGTTGCTTGGGATTTCGCAGTATTCCTTGACCACGAACCCAGCCGCGAAAATCCTGCGCGACTCCACGTCCAGCGAGTTGGTCCCGTAGTTGCCTATCAGGGGATAGGTCATTGTAATAATCTGTTCATGATACGACGGGTCGGTCAGTATCTCCTGGTATCCCGTCATCGCGGTATTGAACATAACCTCACCGCACTTCGCACCGACCGCGCCGAAGGATTTACCCTTAAACACCATCCCGTCTTCTAATAACAACACCGCGTTCATATTCAAAATACCATCTTTACTTCTACATTCTAAATTCTACATTTTTACCCGCCATAGCTTCAGCGACGGCGGGCTACATTCGATATTCAATTCTTATAGTACATCTGCACCGGCTTTACGCTAATCTTTTCCCGCTTAAGCGCGTCTATCGCCTTGACCACCGCCATCGCCCCGCGTATCGTTGTCACGTAAGGCACCTGCCTGTCGAGCGCCGTACGCCGTATCGAGAACGAATCGGTGACCGTCTGCTTACCCACGGTAGTATTGATAATCAAATCAAGCTCGCCGTTGATTATCAAATCCACGACATTAGGCCGCCCTTCGATAACCTTCAGCACAAACTCCGCTGGCACATTATTATTGATAAGATTTATGCACGTACCTTTGGTCGCCGCAATCTTAAATCCCATCGCCGCCAGGTCTCGCGCCACCTGAACGCTTTTTTGTTTGTCGGCGTCTTTAACGCTGATGAAAACCTTCCCGCTCGTCGGCAGCGTATTACCCGCCGCTATCTGGCTCTTGGCAAACGCAATACCGAAATCACTGCTGATGCCCATCACCTCACCGGTCGACAGCATCTCAGGGCCGAGCAGCGTATCTATCCCCGGGAATTTCAAAAATGGGAACACCGCTTCTTTGACCGAGAAGTAATCACGTTCCACCTCTTTGGTAAAACCCAGCACATCCAGCGTCATACCCGTCATCACCTTCGCCGCCAGCTTGGCCAGCGGAACACCTATGGATTTGCTTACAAAAGGTATCGTCCGTGACGCCCGAGGATTCACTTCGAGTATATAGATTTCATCATTTTTCACGGCGAACTGAATATTGAGAAGCCCTTTGACCTTCAGCTCTTTGGCAAGCTGCTTCGTCTGTTTCTTTATCTGCTTGATTATATTCTTTTTTAACGAAACAGGCGGCAGCACACACGCGCTGTCACCCGAATGAACGCCCGCCTCCTCGATATGTTCCATTATTCCGCCGATTACTACCTGCTTGCCGTCGCTTATCGCATCGACGTCAAGCTCGGTCGCGTCATCCAAAAATTTATCAATAAGAATCGGATGCTCCCCCGACGCCTCTATCGCATTGGCAACACACGTCTTCAATGATTCCTCGTCGTGAACAATCTCCATCGCCCGACCGCCCAAAACGAAGCTCGGCCGAATCAAAAGCGGATAACCAAGCCGATTTGCTATTTTCAAAGTCTGCTCATAGCTGGTAGCAGTCCCGCTGTAAGGCTGACGCAGCTTCAGTTTTGCGACCAATCGGTTGAATCGCTTGCGGTCTTCCGCCTCATCTATACTGTCCGGGCTGGTTCCGATTATCTTCACACCCGCTTTTTCCAGCGGCACCGCTAATTTCAAAGGCGTCTGTCCGCCGAATTGAACAATCACCCCGTCGGGTTTTTCCACTTCGACGATGTTCATCACGTCCTCGAACGTCAGCGGCTCGAAGTACAGACGGTCGCTCGTATCGTAATCGGTGCTGACCGTCTCCGGGTTGCAGTTGACCATTATCGACTCGACGCCGATTTCCCGCAGCGCAAACGCCGCGTGCACGCAGCAGTAATCGAATTCAATCCCTTGCCCGATTCGGTTAGGTCCGCCGCCTAAAATAATTACCTTCCTGCGACTCGTTGGCTCCGCCTCGCACTCCTCCTCATACGTCGAATACAAATAAGGCGTATGCGCCTCGAACTCCGCACCGCACGTATCGACCGTCTTATAGACCGCCTTTATCCCCGCCGCCAATCGTTTCTTCCGCACCGCAAGTTCATCACTGCCCGTTTTCGCCGCGATATACTTATCGCTGAAACCGTATTCTTTTACCCGGCGTAAAAAGCTCGCGCTCATCTTATCGAGCTTCGTGACCGCGATTTTCTTCTCGACCTTGATAATGTCGTTTATATTATTCAAAAACCAGGGGTCGATCTTCGTAAGGGCGAATATCGCCTCCACCGAAACCTTCCGTCGCAGCGCCTCCGCCGCGTACCATATCCGGTCCCAGCGGTTCCTCTTGAGTTTTTCCTTAATCTCACCCGTGCTCAGCCCCGCGTCGATATGTTTGGCATCGAGCGAATAGCGGTCAATTTCCAGCGACCGAATCGCCTTTTGCATCGCCTCTTTAAACGTCCTGCCTATCGCCA
>CAZOVR010000021.1:0-2136 GCA_964583405.1 uncultured Pirellulales bacterium | reverse complement strand
TCCAGCGACCGAATCGCCTTTTGCATCGCCTCTTTAAACGTCCTGCCTATCGCCATCGCCTCGCCTACCGACTTCATCTGCACCGTCAGCTCCGCTTTTGTCTGCCGGAACTTCTCGAACGTAAACCGAGGCCACTTCACCACGCAGTAATCTATCGTCGGCTCGAAGCACGCCGGCGTCTTTTTCGTAATATCATTCGAAATCTCATCCAGCGTATACCCCACCGCCAGTAGCGACGCAATCTTCGCTATAGCAAAACCGGTGGCCTTACTGGCAAGAGCGCTGCTGCGGGAGACTCGCGGATTCATTTCAATTACATATAATTTGCCGTTATCGGGATGCACCGCAAACTGTATATTCGACCCGCCCGTCTCAACACCGATGGCCCGCATAATCTTCAGCGATGCGTCCCGCATTATCTGGTATTCCTTATCCGTCAGCGTCTGCGCCGGCGCTACCGTTATACTGTCGCCCGTATGAATCCCCATCGCATCGAGATTCTCAATCGGACAAACAATAACCACATTATCTTTTACGTCGCGCATTACCTCCAGCTCGTATTCCTTCCAGCCGACGAGGGATTCCTCGACCAGGACCTGGTTCTTTGGGCTGAGGTTCAGGCCCCACCGGATGTGCCGCTCGTACTCAGCCATATTGTACGCGACGTTGCCGCCGGTCCCGCCGAGCGTATAGCTCGGCCGTATAATGGCCGGGAACCCTACGAGCTCGATTATCTTTTTCGCCTCGTCCCACGAATGGGCGTAGCCGCTGCTTGGCACCTCGAGGCCGCACTCTTCCATAGTCTTTTTGAACTTGTCTCGCTCCTCGGCCTTTTTGATGCACTTAAGATTTGCACCAATCATTTTGACGCCGTACTTTTTCAGTACGCCGCTCTCGGCCAGGGCAACGGCGGTATTAAGGCCGGTCTGGCCGCCTAAGGTAGGTAAAAGGCTGTCCGGCCGTTCTTTTTTGATTATCATTTCGACTATTTCGGGCGTAATCGGCTCGATGTATGTACGGTGGGCCAGCTCAGGGTCGGTCATAATCGTCGCAGGATTGCTGTTGACCAGGACGACTTTGAAGCCTTCTTTTTTGAGCACCTTGCAGGCCTGTGCGCCGGAATAATCGAACTCACAGGCCTGGCCGATGACAATCGGCCCGGAACCTATTATCAGTATCTTCTTGATATCCTTGCGCTTAGGCATAACTTCATCTAATCACAGATTACACAGATTTCACAGATTGTATTTAGCGCGCCGTTTCACGGCGGGTCTTTAGGCCTAAAAAAAACGCCCTCCACTCGCAGGGCGTCGCGTCCAGACCACTTACTTTTTTAGCGCCGAATTTATAGCTCATTAAAAACGAGAGTTTACAGGTTCGTCGGGGATATGGCAATGGTTTTTTCAAAATTTAATTGCAGAGGAGTTAACCACCAAAACACTAAGGGATTTGATGCGGCATCTACGATGCCTGTGTGTTTTTCGCGGACAGGCCACTTTTTTATTGCGAGTTTCAAGATTTTTCTTTTTAAGTTTGATAATTACTGCAGAAGTGTATAATTGCATAAGCATATGCATATATACTTATAGCGTGTTTTGTGTTGGAAAGATATTTTGAAAGGTTTATTGCTATGGCTAATGCGGCTGAATTGGCAAGAATATTTAAGGTGTTGTCGGTTGATGCAAGAGTTCGTATCGTGCAGCTTCTCAGGCGAAAGTCTTTATGTGTAACAGAATTGACCGGACCGCTCGGTATAACACAAGCTGCGACATCTCAGCATCTCAGAGTTCTTAAAGATGCCGGAGTAGTGTGGTGTCAGAAACGAGGATATAACGTTTATTACAGACTCGATAAACGAAATGTTGCAAGAATATGCAAAGCAGTAAAGGGATTATTGAATTTAGACAGTGATTGAGGATGCTGGTTTTGTTTTGCATAAGTATATGCATATATACTTATGGAGTGTTTCATCTTCTTAGTTTTTAGGAATTGATTTACACAGATTGTTTCACCGCGGAGGACGCTGAGAGCACACAGAGTCCCGATTCATCGGGATTTGACACGGATTCCGTCTTCGCTGCGCTACGCCGAGACAGGCAGAGAGCACAGAGGGGCTTTGGCCTTCGCTGATGCTAC
>CAZOVR010000020.1:23813-51772 GCA_964583405.1 uncultured Pirellulales bacterium | reverse complement strand
TCAAGAGGCAACTGGCTCGTCGACTAATGACCAACGACTAAATTAACCGCGGATTACACGGATTTACACGGATTAGATTAGCCACGAATGGACACGAATAAACACTAATTATTGTTAACCGCGGATTTTTGGAAAGACGTTCTGTGAGTAATCACAGGCCGCTTTTTTATGCGCGGATTTTTTGGTTTTCAATGTCGGGATTGACGGGTAAAATTGAGGGAAATATTTAGCCACAGATTTCACAGATTACACGGATTTAGCTTTACCATAAAGGACATGAAGAACTATTTTAGACGCAGATTTCGCTGATTACGCAGGGTATAGCTTGGCCCGGCCGTTTGATAAACGGCCTATGCATCAAGATACTAAGGCCTTTCCTGAAGCCAGCTTCGTCAAGACCTTGCGTTTTTGCTACCACAACTTCGTTGTTATGCCAAGCAAAGAAAACAGATGCCAGATGCTGGATGCTATATGCTGGTTTTTTGTTTGCTGTTATGTGGTGGATTTGCATAATATCCTTTATGAAGGTAGAATATCCGGCCGGGAGTTTAATCCGCCGATGGCGGATAAATTTTTAGTTTTTAATTTTGAATTGAATTAATCGCGGATTCGGAATGCGTTTTTTACAGACTGAATAATCATTGTTGGGTGTTAGAGAATTATGAACTTAAGGCAACGATTCAAGAAATTAACCTTCTGGAATAAAATAGGAGCAGTAGGTGCGATCTGTTCCATTCTGGCCATTGCATGGTTTCTTTTCTCTAGTCCAGAGGCCACGGTTAAGGTCGACGTTCAGAACTCACCCGACGCTAAGGTGCAGACCGCGGTCAATAGTCCTTACACTACACAGATTATGACCGAGAATCTTACGATTAAGCTTCAGCCGCAGTTGGTGCGAAAACTAACAATTAACGCCGTATATGTAAACAAACCACAGGACGGCAAATATGTCACCCTCTTGCGTGGTAAACTAAAAACGCCCTATCCGATTCCAAACCTTCGGATCGAAGCTCACAGCGAAACAGTTGAGGAAATCAATTTTCAGGCTGGAATTTATTATCTTTCGGATAGAGGGAAGTCTGAAGGCTATGTGTTCGCCACTTGGCAGAACGCCGCAGGGAGTCTGGAACTCAATATTGTCAGCTCCAAGCCCGAGAAACTCGATATTCGCTTCATCGTGCAAGAATAGCCGGGTAGGGTGTGCAACTTGTTTGCACACGCGGGGAATTGACAACCATTATCAATACGATCTATTTGAACGTACTTTTATAATATACCAGTGTCAAAGGGAAGTAATATGAACATACCATTGAAGTGGAGTGATTATCGACAGTTCAAAGAAGAACTGCAGAATAAATGTAGATATTTCAGAACCGACTGGGCCAATAGCTACCTTGGAGCGTTAAAGCACACATGCAAGAAAAGGATTGTCATTATTACACAGGATACAGAACTATGGAGATCGCGTCTGGAAGGTTCATTAGTACCTTGCGCCCCAGATGACATGGCTATTCAAGCATACAGTTGCGACGAAATGGCTGCTCCTCCTCCAAATCTATCTCGTGCTTCTCGTATTGGTGTTACAGGGATTCCTGTTCTTTATCTCAGCTCTGACAAAGATACAGCGATGTCGGAGGTTAGGCCTTGGAAAAATCAGCCAGTTAGTCTTGCAAAATTTCAAGTGACCAAAAACTTGAATATAGTAGATTGTCATCAAAGCGGGTTAGATGGCACAATCGCTGATCTTGACAAGTTGTGGCCGCTTGCGTCATTTATGAGAAAAGAGATTATTCCAGACAGTGAACAAGAGGACAGAGCTTGGGCTTGGATCGATTATGCATTTTCTGAACCCGTTTCGCAATTAGATGACCCACTTGAATATATACCTACCCAAGTGATAGCAGAATTCTTCAAGACTGAAGGATATGATGGGATCAAGTACCGAAGTTCTGTAGCTCCGGGTTATAATATCGCACTTTTTGATGTAAATGCTGCTAAGGTCTTTGAAACAATGCTATACTATACGAACGACATATGCTATCAGTTTTCTAGAAACCGGTTTGTGAAATGAAGATATACTTGAAAACTAAGAAAAACTAGGGACAGTCTATTTTTCTCGTTTTTCTTCCCAGCCATAAAATATCAAATCTGTGTTAATCTGCCTTGGGCGGATAAATATTGAATCTCTCATATGATTAATTTTGGGATTACAGAACGGAAAAGGCAGGATCTCGAGCAGCGGATGCGTGACTGCAATCTTCTCGAAAGTGATATCGAGGAAAAATTCGTTCGAAGCAGCGGAGCAGGAGGACAGAAAGTCAATAAAACCTCTACCTGTGTTCATCTAAAGCATATTCCCAGCGGGCTGGCGGTTAAGGTCCAAAAGAGCCGCAGCCAGGGACTGAACCGTTATTATGCGAGAAAGCAAATGTGTGAACTGCTGGAGAATAAATTACTCGGAAAAGAAAGCCCGGAAGCAAAAAGAAAAGAAAAAATCAGGAAGCAGAAAGACAGAAGAAGGCGGAGAACCCCCTGATATCCGATAAGGGCAGATATATGCCAGATGGCTAAACGATTCCCCTGCCGCATCCGTCTTCGTCCCGGTGGAACTTCGCCGAGATAAAAGCAACAGGACTAACCGGAGAATCCACTTTTTTGCATAAAATGGCCCTTTTCCCTTGACAAATGTTAAAAATATGATATAATACCATCTTATGTTATATAATAATATAACACAAGGAATTACGAATATCGTCCTACGGACTCCTCCACAGGATGCCTTACGGTATTACGGAGAATAACGAACGCCGAATTTCGAAAAAACCGCTCAAAAACCACAAAAAAAAATGAATTTTTTACTTAAAATTGTATTAAAATCGGTTAAATCAGCGAAATCAGCGTAAATCCGTGTATCAAAACAGCGTAAATCTTGGCTTTGGCAGAAGATATGTCAATATCTATAATCGAGTTAAAAGGTCCGTGCAAATAACGTTAAAAGGGTATGTCGGCTTTGATGCAAGTTCCAAAGGAACAGCAGCCGTAGGTTGCAAACCGGCGAGGCAAATGATTTTGTCGGGAGGTTTGTGCCTATGGATGCAAAAGGCGTTACAAACGCCTGCATCAAAGAAAAATCAGTATAAATCAATGTTAATCCGTGTCCAAAAGTACTTTTCTGCGTCCTCAGTGGTGAAAAAAATCCGTGAAAATCCGCGTAATCCGCGGTTAAAATTACCACCTTTTTATGCAAAACAAACTACATTTGTAGAGACCTCTCTACAAATCCACCCTTTTTATGCAAAACGAACCCAATTTTCGCCAGTTTTAGGCCAAAAACTACGGTTTGCCGAAAAAACGAACCCAAAACGAACCCAATCAAACCCAATTGGCCGGAGACTGAAAATGAACGTATCGACCTTATTGACAGTGTATTATGGAATTTTACAATCATTTGAGCGAAACGAAAACAAACCCAAAACAAACCCAACTTTTGGGAACGATTATTTGAAGTATTCTCTTAGAATTTCGCTGGCGACGGGTGGGCAACCTGGGACGAATATCCCGCAATCCTTATGCTTAACAGTGCAGTTGCCAATACATAATGTGCCGAAAGGCAGCTCTGTGTGGCCTTTGCCAATAGCGATGATGATGTTCTTGTCCGGCGAGTTTTTATGCAACTGCTCGCCGTGGTTCTGCAGGAACAAAAATAATGTTGATTGGCAGGCGCTGCAGGATTGTGAATCCAAAATAGTAAAGCCGGGGAATTCGACCGAAAGTTTAATCGGAGGCGGAGCAAAGGGATTGATTAAGTCTTTCCAATTATCAGGAGAGACATCGATTTTATCAAGGTCAATGACGCCGTATTCTCTGTCGGCGCCGATTCGTAAATGCGGAACATCACGTGCGGATATTCCCATTAGTTCACAGGCGATTGAATCAGCGGCGAAGGCGTCAATACCGGCGAGGACGACATCGAGGGCTTTGGGTTTGCCGGCGCTCGGGCCTAATCCTTCGAGGCCGATTGTTCCGTCGATGATTGAAAGATGAGGGCGCAGGACCGAGGCCATATCGGCGATGGCTATATCGAGAGGTTTGTCCTGATGTTCGGGCAGTTCGGGGAGCATGTGGAAGTCCACCTTCGAACGCCGCCATAAGCAGCCTTTCATGTTTTTGACCGACAGCGTGACGCCTGTGTGCATGTGAGTTTTCATAACGGGGATTGAGACGATAATATCGTATTCGTTGATTTGGGGACAAAGTTTGAGTGATTTAATCGCAACGCCGTCAGGGATATCGGCGGGAGTATATTGGCGTTGGTCCATATCGAGCAGCGGGCAGTTTCTTTCTTCTGCGACGGATTTGATTCCGCTGTTTTCGAAGGCTTCTGGCATATTGACGCCGGTAATAGGGCTTTCGCCCACGGCGACGTCGGCGCCGGCCTGGCTGAAGGCGTCAATTGCAGCAGCTACGACTTGTGGGTGTGTGGTGATGCCTGTGTAGGGTTTTACGTTTCGCCCGATGTTAGGCTTTAGCAGGACGTGTTTGTTCTTTGCCGGTGATAAATCGATATTGGCAAGGGCATTTCGAGTATTACTGTATGGGCCGTCTTTCGATGCCACAAAGACCGCGGGGCGGGGGGTATTATTGAACGGAGTTTTTTTCATTTTCTTGGCTTATCCAAAATCAAAACAAACAATTATACTGACATTACCCAAATCAACGGTAGTCGTCAAGTTTCTGGGGATATCATCACAACAGGTTTGCGGAGGCAAATCTTCTCGGAAGAACGAGGTAGCTGAACAATCTGCTATGAAGCAATGGGGGAAAAACCGCACATAAAGTGTTAATTGCCTGTGTTATACAGTAGTTCTATTTCGGATTGCGAAAGGGCCTTGTTAAAGATACGGACGTCATCAATACTGCCTTTGAAGTAGTTTTCTATAATTGAGCGGTGGGATTTAGCGCCTAAAACCAGGTTTTTGTCCGGATACGTGTCGCCGGAATCAAAACTGAAATAACCGTCTACCTGGTGCTGCCCGTTGATATAGATGCTGACGTCCCTGTTGTCGTAAACTATGACTACATGATTCCAGGAGCCGGCCGGGGCAGAGCCGTTAGGTGTGTATATACCCATATTGAACCAATAGGACCCTTCGAGAAGAAGAGTGAGAGCTTCGTCGCTGTCGAACCATAATAAGGAATAACCAAAACAGATATCATAGTTTTCCGCCTTCATTTTACTCAGCAAACAGCCTGATTCGACGGGTAAGGTCCAGAGTGAGATTGAGAAACTATCATTCATGGTAAACTGTAAAAGGGTGTCATCAGAGGTTTCAAAATAGTCGTCACTACCGTCGAAATCCAGGGCGCCGTTTATCCAGCCCGGTACCCAGGTTCCGCCATAAACGCTGCCGTGATTAGAGCCTGCGGCGTCATCAGGATTCCCATCGAGTCTCCACCATGCGATTAGGTTTGGCATTACCCGGGCGTCCAGCCAGTTCATGCAGAAAGTGTTGAGGTCGTCATATCCAACGAATCCGTCACCCTGAGGCGGGTCTATATCTGCTGAGGGCATGCCTGGCGGCTGCATCCACTGGGAAGCAAAGATGGAGAAATCCTGGAAGTCCACGTCCCAGTCCCTGGTTAAATCGGCCAGGTTATAGGCAGTTACGTATAGTCCCACGGAAACGTTCTGAGGTGAATTGTTCGCATCATCGCAGGAAACAGCGAGTTCGCATGCATGATAACCTTCGTTTAAACCTGAGATATCCACGATGATATTTACATCGTCAACTTCGGAAGTGGTCGAGCCGGAATTCGGGTCCATGTAGAGCCAGCCGCACGGGTCATTTATCTGCCAGTTAAGGGTTCCGATACCGAGGTTCTGTATACTGAGGACCTGAGGGGCGGGATTACCAAGATTCTGTCCGGCGATGAAATAAAACTCGTTCTGTGATAATCCTATGATTGGACCGTTCACATAAAGCTCTACCGTGACAGTTTGGGGATTGTTTTGGGCATGGTCGGAAGAGACCGTCAGCTCGCAGATATGATTACCGCCCGTTAATCCTGTAATATCGACTATTATATTAACGTCGTCAATTTCGGTTGTTGTCGAGCCTGAGTCCGGATACACACTCAGCCAGTCACAGGATTCAGTTATCTGCCAATCGAGCACACCTCCACCGATATTCTGGACAGCGAGGAGCTGGTCGGCGGGATTCGCACCATCCATAAGAGCCGTGAAATAGAATTCATTCTGAGATAGTTCCAGTACCGGTCCAATCACAACCAGCTCTACAGCGACCATTTGCGGGCTATCGAAGGCGCAAGGGTCGGATACTGTTATGTTCGCATAGTATGTGGCTTCGGCCATGCCGGAGGTATTTACATTCACCGTGACAGTGTCAGCATCGCCAAAAACGTTACAAGTACCGGAGTTTACATCGATACTCAGCCAGTTGGCGTCGACGGTCGCGGTCCAGTGCAAAGGCTCGCTGCCTGTATTCCTGACCGTTATAGTTTGCCAAGGCGGGTTGGGCCGGTCGAGGTTTCCTTCGAAATTGAGCTCAAGGGGGGTTACTTCCAGAGCAGGAGTGTTTAAGGTAAAGAAATGGCAACCAATATCAACGATTCCTGAATCACATACCTCATCGCTACGCGTGGTAAAAGAATCCAAACCATGGTTTGCAGCGGTGTTACTGCCGGCATCAACGCAGGGACTGTCGCTTCCCTGCCCAGCGGCCGTTTGACTCAGATAGGCGTCGCCATAAGGTCCGGGCACAAAGAGCGGGTCGTCGTAAATGTTACCAGGGCCATATATCAACTTTGCACTGGTGCCGAGGCGAATCGCGTTGGCGTCATTTTGGATATCACAATATCTGACCGTCATTACAATGTAGGAATCTCTTAAGAATATCTCATGACCATCACGATCTGAAATATTTCCCCAGAAGATACAATCAGTAGCCGTAACATCATTGTTACGCATTAATGTAAGACCGCCGCCGTAATATTCTGCCGAATTACCGACAAAGGTACAGTTTCTGAAAACTGGATTACTCGGCCTACCGGATGTACCGGGCGGTCCGGCGAATCCACTGCATCTGCAACCGCCGCCGAATTCGGTCGATACATTTGCGATAAAGAGGCAATTTTTCACAGTCGGGCTGGCTTCAGAACAATAAAGCGCACCATGATTTCTGTTGTTGATAAATATACAGCTCGTAATCAGCGGGTCGCTGAGGTCGCATGCGACGCCACCTCCCCAACCACCGTTGTTGCCTGAAAGTACACAGCCGTCTATTCTCGGGTAGCTGTCCAGGTAACAGCCGATACCTCCGCCTCCCCAGCTTCCTATGCAGTTGGTAACTATGCAATTTCGAATGGTTGGTGACGACCCTACGCAGCAAATTCCGCCGCCAACATGCACGGCGTCTAATGCAGGCTCATCGGGCCACAGGTCAAACAGGTGTCCATAGCCGTTTGTAATAGTAAGGTCCTGAATGACTGCGCTTTGGGTTTCTCCGGAGTGGAAATAGAATCCCCTGTGCGGCTCGCCGGAGGTACCCTGACAATCGATGATACAGTTGTAGGGGCCGTTTTCGCTTTTGACAGTGATAGATTTTCCATAAAAGTCGATGTCTCTGTTTCCATCCCCTGTATATGTCCCGTCGGCAATCCATACGGTAGAGCCGGGCCAGGAATAGTCGACGGCCTGCTGAATAGTCGCAAACTGGCCGGGTACACAAACATCGCCCGGTCCGGGTGTAGTAAAGGAATAGCAATTTCCATCGTTGGAATCAATAGCCCAATTGCCAACAGCATCGTTAACCTCAACGACAAAGTAATAGGTAGTCAGCGGAGATATCGGTGAAAGCTGTATCGCATGGCTGGTTTGCAGAACCGTATCCTGGCCTTGGAGCGTGTAGGGGCCTCCACAGTTCGAACCACAGAAAACTTCGGCAGTTGACAGCTCGTTAGTATCAAAGGTAACAATTACGGCAGGCACTCGATAGCTGTATTGGATATTAGATACCAGAGGCGGCATGCAGTCTATCCCGGCAGTATCAGTAGCCACCGCGGGATTGCCGGTACCATCGCTGTCGTCGTCATACGAAGCATAAATAACATCATCGTGAGCAACCTGCAGATTGCCGTCTTCGATTACCGACGCACCGACAACGGTATTAATCGTCCCGGTAAAAGAGCCCATCTGCGGGGATTCTTCAGTAAGAATTATTGTCTCGAAGTCACCATCATCGACATATACACTAACAGTGCAGGTACCCTGACCGGCAAGGTCGCCGTCAAGCAGCAGAATTTCAATCCTGTCGTCACAGCCATAGTAATCACTGTCAAAAAAGACCCGTCCCGTGGACCATAGTTGAATTGCCGCGGTCGTCGCCTCCGAAAGATTGAGCCTGCCGTCCGCAAAGCAGATGCCATCAGCAATCGGCTCGACAGTATTGATGAGGATGTCGAATGCATCATCGCTCGACATAAGCGGATTGGCTGAAAGCATAAATGCACAGGCGGCGGCGACGTGAGGACAGGCCATAGAAGTACCTGAGGCGATATACATCGTGGCGTTGGGGTCGCCGAAGGGAATGAAACGGTCTGCCGGCGTGTATCCGTCAGAGATAAGGTACATATCCGTGTCTTTTGCTCTGAGAGACAATATGTCCACACCCGGAGCGGCCAAAGTTACCCATTCGCCATAGTTCGAGAAGGAGGCTTTCTGGTCATCGGAGTTAGTTGCAGCGACGGATATCATATTATCATAGTAAGCCGGATAAAATGCGGAGCTGGAACTTTCATTACCGGCCGCGGCCACGTTTATAACACCCTGGCTGTAGGCATATTCAAATGCATCTTCGAGAGTATCCGAATAATACTCTGCCCCCCAGCTATTTGAAATGACGTCAGCTCCGTTTTCCACCGCATAGTAAACGGCACTGACGGCATCATCGGTAGGGCCCGAACCTGATGAATTTAAGAATTTGACAGACATTATCCTGGCATTGAAGCACATACCTGAAACGTCCGTACTATTGTCGATTACGGCGGCGATTGTTCCGGCACAATGCGTGCCGTGTCCGAAGTCATCCATCGGGTCGTTGTCGTCGTTGAAGAAGTCATAACCATAGTGGCCGCTGGAATCCGTCCATAGATTACCAGCAAGGTCCTGGTGTGTGTAATCAACGCCGGAATCTATCACGGCGACTATAACGTTGGAGTCATCGGTAAAGATGTCCCAGGCCTGCGGTGCATTTATATCTGCGCCGGGCGTGCCGGAGCCGGTGGAGCCGCCGGGAACAGGGTAAGGCTGGCCCGTATTATTCAACGCCCACTGCACAGGATAATAAGGGTCGTTCGGAGTAAAGGCACTATGAATAATGTAGTTCAGCTCGGCATATTCGACATCGGGGTCTTTTCTGTATTCCATCACAGCCAGGCGGGCTGACCGGCCCTGCTCAAGCTCTACTTTGTATATCGAACCCAAATCGGGGACTTTTACATCTTCAGGCGCGCGATTTAATCTTCTTAACAGGCGTTTTTCTGTTTTAGTTAAATCGGGTTTGTTTTTTTGAAGAAGATTGCGTTTTCTATCTGAATTGAAGTTCCGAAACAGCGGTTTGAACTTTTTTGCCCCGTATTTACGATTAAGGCTGTCCAGAGAGGCTGATAACTCCAGCGTTTCTGGAGTCTGTGCTTCGGAAATCTGGGCATCAAGAGTCTCGGCAGTTTGTTTTTTAAATTTTACGATGATTTCACCGGGGACATAATATGCCTCCAGAGCAGGCCTGATGTCATCACCATAATCGAGAGAATTGGCATCAACCTGGACAGCGGAGCAGTTGCCGGCATCGCTTGCGTAGGCATAACTATCGGCTGTGAATACAGATACAGTAAAAAAGCAACAGATGATTGCTAAGATACAAATTGCTTTTGTAGTGCGCATACTCACCCTCTTTTCTGCCATACTATTTTAACGTTTATCAACCGTATGTCAAGCGTCGGTTTTGGAAGAAAATGAATGACTTCGATGCTCGATACTGGACCCGCCTTCGTCCTTAAGGGACTATGGCGGGCAGGTGCTTTATGCTGGATACTGGCTGCTCGATACTTGATGAAGAATTCCGCCTGGGCTGTCCTTCTTCGCCAAGGCTACGCAGGATAGAAAGCTAAGGCAGATATGTGTTGAGAGATGTAACGATTAGATTATTGGTGTGTGGTTAAAGTTCCTGCCAGCGTTTTGTTATTAGGTCCGAACCGGATTGGAACATACTTTCATCTTCCAGGGACTGGTCATAATGTATATTGGCGCAGTCAACATAGGCCCTTCTTCCCATAAATGCTCCGCAAAGGTTGCCAATATTGAGTCCAAGCTCAGCGTTGGGGGCATAAATCATTCCGTGGAATTCGGGATTCTGGTCAAATTTAACCTGTTGGCAGTTGCTTGCCCCGAATATTTTCAGCAGTTTTGGGTCCTTTGTAAGTGTGTTCATATTTCCCAGATTGATTAGGACTGTTCCGTTGCAATAGATGGTCAGCGAAGAATCGTCGTCGTTGGCAATCTGGAGAGAGCCCTGAACGATTCGGCACTCTTGGGTCAGATAAAGCGTAACGTGCCCCTTCACGGTGACAGTTTGCTGGTTAATTAATATTTTGTCGTACAAGTATGTGCCAGATGTAATGGTGCCGGAAGCAAGAGTGCCTTTATTTGTGAGGCCCTGCGTGTTAAATTCGACCGGTGGGAAATCTATTTCTTCTTCTGCGGCGGTAATAGTACCGTCATAAATACCTTGTCCGCTTTTGACGGCTTCGGGGTCTCCGGCAACGTCAGGGCCGACTGTAAGCTGTCCCCCCGAAGGTGTGCTTGCAAGGGCTCCCATATAGAAATCACCGTCGCCGTCAGCATTCATTCTGATTGAAAGTGGATTACCCTGGTTTCCGGGCCCATAAGGGCCGTTATCCGAGTTATATGCATCAATGGTCCCTCCATGAAAATAGATGTCTTCATTGACACATAATCCATATGGAGTGGAGCCACCGCTTCGGTATGCCCTGCTGGAGACAGTTCTATCGGCGGTTCCGGAATAGCCCGTAGCCGAGATATCATAACCCCCGTCGGCGGCCTTTGTGATTGTAAAGGAATAGGTTTGCTCGCTGCCCGGTAACACAGCCGGAGTAGTTTGCTGAGGTAATTGTGTTCCGCCGTCGGTGAACATTTTTTTCAGTCGAAAGTAAGCCAATTCATGTGCTGCATCGGCAGCGGCGCGGGCTTCAAGTTGAGAAGTGATTCGGATGGCCCGGGTACACGAACACAAGCCCAACCAAAGCAAACTTGCTCCAAGCACGGCGAGGAATATAACCAGAAACAGGCTCAGCAAGAGAACAAATCCATCATTATGATGTTTTTTACAAATTCGAGCTTTGATTATATGTTTCACGTTTTTCATGATTTGATTTTTCTCGGAATTATTATGACCATGTTTGGTTAATTATACTCTATTGTTTTATTCAGCGTATCTTGTTGCGGAATGAATGAAGAGCATAGTATTAACACCGTCACTTAAAGTCATTTTCATTTTCATGGCATCGCCGTTTTGCGAAAACTGGATATCACTTATATTATCGGCGAGGGGGATGTCGGAAGAGATATCGTTCGAAGAGCCGCGTTCCAAATAGAGTGTTCCATTTTTTATATAGAATTTTGTATAATTGTCGGGGCTTTCATCATCCGGGTTGTTATAGTAATATAGTGTGCAAGATGTGTCCAGTTGTTCGATGTCGCAAATTTGCCGACTTGATTTTCGGCAGATAGTTTCAAAGGCAATTCCAGCCAGATGTCCATCTTCAATCATTTTATTAAAGACCTTGCTGTGCAGGGAACCCCATGCATTGAGGTTGTCACTCGCGACAAATCCGACCGTCGCGGCCATTACGATAAACAACAGCATCGCCGTGACCATCTCAATCATTGTGATTCCGGAACGGATTCGGAACTTTTCTGGACTCATCTCCGTATTCCCGCCGTTCTTTCAGTAACTATTAATTCATATACGTTGTAAGACTGCAGATACAATCCTGGTTAAGGGTTTTTGCCCTGGGCCAAAATACCTGAACGTTCAAGGTTTTCGGCGTATTCTGCGTCTGTGTTTTGTAAGACAAGTTTATTGAGTAATCCACTTGATTGACCGTGATTTGATAACTTCCCAGCCAGGTAAATCCGCTGGGTACGGCTGAAGCTTCAGTCGCTGAAATCAAATAATCTGATTCAAATGCTGTGACGAAATCGAAGTTCGTATCTTCTGAGTTTCTCCAGGTCTCTATAATCCTTGTAGCAAGATGTACTGCTGTTTGTTTTCTATTCGCTTCCAATACATTTCTGCTGGAATAATATCGAACCTGCAGGATACCAATAATTGATAACCCCACGATGAGCAGTCCAACGAGAACTTCCACAAAGGTTGAGCCCCGAGCCAATATTAGTTTGTCCTGTCGTACTTTCATGTATTTTACGTAATTTCTGATTTATTATTCTTTTCTACAATGCCATTTTATCTTTGACGCGGTTCGGTTTTTCTGTCTTTTTTCGGCTCGATATTATGCTTTTAGAAATTAAACAGATTTTTGTTTGTGGCTCTTGTTGTTGGTCATGTTAAAGTTCCTGCCAGTTCGAGAATCCGCCAAAGATTTTTACTCCTCCACGCGGCAGTCCCGGCGGGCGTGACTCCGGATTTCTAACCCTGCCGTCATAATTGACAACCATCTGATAGTGTCTGATTGTGTCGATCTGTGTTTGAGAAAGGGGAATTCCTGTCTCGGCGTCTACCCAATGGCCAGGCTCGCCGTACTCAGGGACAAAACGAGCGGGTTTGTCCTTGCTGTAGTAGCCAGAGCCTTCGGTATACCAGTCGCGTTCAACGACGACTTGGCCCATCGCGGCGAAGTTGCCGTTAATTGTAAATCCCGTGTCGGGTTCCGCCGACTTGCTGGTGATGGGGTCGGTATTGAAACGGAAATCTTTTGCAGCAAACATCATCCCTGAAGTTGCATACATTGTTCCGTAAGTCGGGTCTCCAAAATAGATATTGCCTCCGCTTGTAAGCTGACCAAAATCGTCGTATTTACCTAAAGCTATCAGACCCAGCATGCTCTGTTCATCTGCATATTCAAGATTGTCACAGATATGTATGTCGCCTGTAACAACTATTGTCGCTTTTCCGTCCATATTAAAGCCGAATGTATCATTTCTGCTGTGTATCCATAAATCACCATCGATGTAATAAACCCTGTTGTTGCCTGCATGTAGAGGAGTTTCGGCGGTATTGTAGCTTCCCTCTTCGAATCCGGTCGACGGCTCAAAGAAGTAATCGTCTTCAGTTGTCGAGTCGCATTCTGCAGGACGGTCAGAAGGATTTTTTACAAAGACATCTCTCAGTTCACTTTCCTCCGGCAGATATCCCCATGGAACGCCGGCATCGCTGAAGATTTGTCCGACATTGTGAGTGTTGTTGTTTTCATAGTCCATCGATATGAGGTCAACAATATCTGGAAGTTCGGAGTAAGGATTGGTTTCGCCGGCTATATCGGCGGTGTCATCAACGGAGATGTCGCCTGTTGCTCCGACGTCGCCTTTGAGGCCCCATGGATTCGGAGCAGGGGGGGGACTGACGGAGCTTTCTTCAAATAAATAGGCGTCTCCATCTACAAAGATATTACCGTTGATTATGTCTTTGCCGCCCCTTTCGACCCCGGGGGTGAAACCGTATGGTACGGGGTTGCCGGTGCCTCTGAGTTGAAATTCCCAATCGCTATTGTTCTGGTTCATTGCATAAACAGCGTGCTCATAAGGAGGGGCGAGAAAAATCACCTGGGCGCGGACTTTCTTATCGACGTTTCCGGACGTGCCGGTCGAGGTCACATAGCAGGGGTATTGGCTTGTATCAAGTTCGACCTTATAAGAACCTACCCCCAGAGACTCCTCGAGCGTGCTGTTTATTTCGCCTACTACCGGCATTTGTAGTTTTTCCTGCATTTTCGCCAGTCCTGCTTCGGCGAGATAAAAAGCCCGGGTTTTGTCTTCTCCAACCCTGCTGAGTGTTACCTCCTGTTGGGCCAGGGTGAGTACCGCCATTCCGGTAATTGTAAAGATAACAACAACAACCAGCACAGCTATCAGCATAAATCCTTTTTCTTTTTTAATCATTATGATTACTTTCTATGTTCATGTAACGTAATTTAGCATAACTATTGTTGACGAAAGCATTACATCGAACAAACTACAGCATAAAGCCGAGAGCTAGCTGATAATGCTGGTTATAGTTGCTGCCAGTTGGAGAAGCCTGCGAAAATCTTTGTTCCTCCGCGCGGCAGTCCTGGCGGCTGAGTCTCGGAGTTCCTTACCCTGGCGTCATAGTTAACAATCATCTGATAATGTCTGATTGTGTCGATCTGGGTCTGAGAAAGGGGAATTCCTGTCTCGGCGTCAACCCAATGGCCAGGCTCGCCGAACTCAGGGACAAAACGAGCGGGTTTGGCTTGGCCGTCCACAGTGTACCAGTCTCGGTCAACCGAAACCTCGCCCATAGCAGCAAAATTACCTTTTATAATAAATCCTGAGTCCGGCTCTGCGGACTTGCTGGTGATGGGATTGGTATTGAAGCGGAAATCATTGGCGGCAAACATCATTCCTGAAAACAGTGCCATATTTCCATAAACCGCGTCACCAAAATAGATGTTGCCTCCGCTGTTGAGTTGACCGGAACCGTCGTATTTACCTAAGGCTACCAGGCCCAGTAAGCTTTCGTCGTCTTCGTATTCCAGGTTTTCGCAGATGTGAATGTCACCGGTGGTAACTATTGTAACTTTTCCCTTCATTTTAAAGCCGTATGTAGGGTAGCTGTGTATCCACAAATCTCCATCAATGTAATAGACCTTGTCCTGTCCGGCATCGATAGGTGTGTCTCCACTCTTGGGGCCCCCGGTCACAAAACCGCTGGACGGTTCGAAGAAGTAGTCATTTCCTGATGTGGTTCCACACTCGGCAGACCTGTCGTCAGGATTTTTGACGAAGACATCTCGAAGCTCATTGCCGCTTGGCAAATGACCGGTTGAAACGCCAGCATCGGTGAAGATTTGCGAGACGTTGTGAGTGTTGTTATTTACGTAGTCCATTGATTCGAGGTCCACAAGGTCGGGATGGTCGGAGTGCGGGTCGGTTTCGCCGGATATATCGGCGCTGTCCTCAACGGAGATGTCTCCTGTTGCTCCGACGTCGCCTTGCAAGCCCCAGGGATTTGGGGCAGGGGCTGGATTGACGGAGCTGTCCTCAAATAAAAATGCGTCCCCATTAACAAAGATATTGCCGTTGATCATGTCTTTGCCGCCTCTTTCAGCGCCGGGTACGTGACCGTGGGATACAGGATTACCGGAGCCTCTGAGCTGAAAATCCCAATCATCTTCATCGCTGTTCATTGCATAAACGGCGTGCTCGAAAGGAGGAGCAAGGAAAGTTACCTGGACACGGACTTTCTCATTGATGTTTCCTGATGTTCCCGTAGCAGTAACATAGCAGGGCTTTTGGCTGGTATCAAGGTCGACTTTGAAAGAGCCTGTTTCCAGAGAGTCTTCGAGAGTGGTGTTAATTTCATCTATGTAGGGCTTTTGCAGTTTTTCCTGCATTTTGGCAAGTCCTGCCTCGGCAAGATAGAAAGCCTTTGTTTTGTCTTCGTCAATCCTGTTGAGTGTAACCTCCTGTTGGGCCAGGGTGAGTACCGCCATTCCGGTGATAGCAAAGATAACAACAACAACCACCACAGCTATCAGGACAAAGCCTTTTTCTTTTTTAATCATTATGGTTACTCTCAATTATCAAGTACCGTAATTTCGCATCATTACTTTGGAGGAATCCTGGGTTTCGCAGTTGTCATTTTTCAATTGAAAGCCGAATGTAACCGCGTTTTTATTGACGGAGTCTATCTCAAAAGTGACGGATTCTACGATGCCTTCGAGAAGTATTTGTTCATCTTCACCCTCAAACTGGTATAGGAGATTTTTTTGGTCCGGGGCATACTTGTATTTTACCCACCCCGAATTATTGTATATCTTGACCACGTTACCGTCTTCTTCGAGCTCTGCTTTGTTGGCACATCTTATTGCCTGTTTTATTCTCAGCATTGCATATGAGGCTTCTCTTTGAAAAGTCACCTTTTGCCATTCGCTGTCGAGCGAATTTTGCCCGAAAACCAAAACGACGGCTGTGGCCAGGATAACAATCATCGCCGCAGCGATGGTAACCAGGAGCTCTACCAGTGTCATCCCTGCCCGGTTTTTTGATTGATGTGTTCTCATGTGTCAGGGTCCTATGTAGGTAATGAGTTTAACTTCATGCTGGTCTGACGCCAGGCCGGTCCACTGTACGGTGACCGTTACTTTTTTACATGGGTCTGTTATATCCGCTGTAGGTTCTGCCGTGAGGTCTGTGCTCGTGTGTCTGACAAATGTCAGCCCTAACAGTGAAAGTTCTTCGCCTGAGTCTTGATCGTTATCTTCGTCCACTTTTAAAGCGGAATAGCCCTGTGCCTTTATATCTTCGAGCTTTTCGCAGGCCAGATTGACGGCCTGCTGGTATTGCGCCTGCTTGATGATTTGTTTTTTTCCTGAGACATAAGCCGACGAGACACCGAGCAGTGATATTATCATAACGAGAATAGCCACAGCCAGTTCGACCAGAGTCACACCGCTTCTGAAACCCTTTTTTGTTCTGATGGAGGTGTTTACGTTCGGTATGTTGGTTCGACATTTTTGCTTTGAACGCGCTCGGTGTTTTGCCTTAAGGTTATTTGGATATTTCATCTTCGGCCTACCTTATTATTTCTTAAAAAGGTGGTTTTTCCCTGTTTTCTAAGAGGACAGCATTATTCCTTCTTAGTCTGATGTTAGAAGGGTACATATAAAGTATAAACTCAGTATATCTCGGCTCCAAACAGCCAATTTTTATTATTTTTTCTTTTTTATGTGTTGAAAGTGCGACATTCTCTTTATTCGGTCCCATAATTTTGTGACTTATAACGTTCCTAATCACTGCATGGCGGGGGGATATGTTTTTGATTTTTTGCTTTATTTAACCGGCCAATAGACGTTAATCTGTTGCCCATGGCAGACAACATTTTCATTAGTCTTTTAGAGGACAGGAGGTTTATATGAAGGTCAGGTTTTTTGGCGTTTTAACGGCGGTTGTTGTGTTCTTTCTTTCAGGTGCGCTGTCAGCGGGGGTCAATCTGGAATACATGGGAACACAGAAGTACGTCTCATTTAAGATTGAAAATGAGTGTTTGAAAGAAGCTTTGGTAATTACCGGCAAAGAGACAGACGGTATTTATTACGAAGCAGACTACGGTAAAACGTATCTTAGCGGAAAGCCTTTGCAAACGGAGGATATCGAAGGCGGATTTCACGGAAGGTGGAGAAGCGAGGACGGGCGGTTTGTCGAGATTGTGATAAATCCGCAAGGGGGCGATTACAAAATACAGTTTAGCGTCGAGCCGGATGTCGGTATCAGGAAGTGGGGATTTTCGCTCGGTGCGTCGGCGGATGAATATTTTACGGGGCTGTTCGAGAGGACTGTTGACGGCGACCAGAAATTGTCGTGGCAAGAAGGGATCGAAACGGCCCTTAATCTGCGCGACCAAAATGTGGAGATGTTTGTTAAGCCTACGCTCTCGACTTACTGTCCGTTTTATCTTTCGTCGAGGGGATACGGATTATTTACAGAAGGGACGTGGCCTGGCGTTTATGACTTTTGTAAATCGGATGAGGAGTTAGTTAAGATTTCCTTCGAAGGTCCTTCGCTCAAGCTTGTACTTTATACGGCTGAGACGCCGATGGAGATTGTGAGTACTCACAGTCTGGCCGCGGGGCCGACGATATTGCCGCCGAAGTGGGCGTTTTCGTGCCGGCGGTGGCGGGATAATCATCTCAATCAAAAAACGTATTACGACGGAACTGAAGTGAATGCACCGTACAACAGCCAGGTCGTCGAAGATATGTTAATAATGGAAGCTCTTGATATTCCCTGCGGGGTTTACTGGGTGGACAGGCCGTGGGCGGTCGGCAGTTACGGTTATGATGATTTCGAGTGGGACAGGGACAGACTGCCCGAGCCAGAAGGAATGATTAAGTGGCTCGAAAAGAAAAATATCAGGTTCATGCTCTGGATTGCGCCGTGGGTGAGCGGCGATATGGCAAAAGTCGCAAGAGAGGAAGGGTATAACCTTAAAGGTCAGACGAGCAATTTAGAGGACCGCACGCTGATTGATTTTACGAATCCTCAGGCGAAAAAATGGTGGCAGAACGAAGGAGTGAAAAAGGTTCTCGATGACGGTGTTGCAGGATTTAAGCTGGACCGGGCGGAAGAGCTGACGCCTTCGTTGCCGGATGTGTTTGTGTATGACGGCAGGAGTACTCGTCAGAATCATAATGATTATTCTCGGCAATATGTGGAGGCGGTGTGGGAAATTGCTAAGGAGGTCCGCGGTGACGATTTTGTTCTGATGCCGCGGGCGGGTTATACGGGCAGCAGCAGGTACGGCAGTTTCTGGGGCGGTGATATTGCCAGCCCGGCAGAGGGGCTGCGTGCGGCGATTATCGCGCAGCAGCGAAGCGCGATAATCGGATTTCCCATCTGGGGTTCGGATACCGGAGGGTATTGGGGCGGTGAGCTTGACCGGGAGGTTTGTGCGCGGTGGCTGGCGTTCAGCTGCTTTTCGCCGATTATGGAGGTCGGGCCGACGGAAGACCGCGGGCTGTGGGATATGAAAGGCGAGCCTCATTATGACGCTGAGTTAATCGCTATCTGGCGGCTCTACGCCAAGCTACATACAAGACTGATGGATTACAGCTACACATGTGCGAAAGAAGCGCAGGAAAGAGGCGTTCCGATTGTTCGGCCGTTGTTTCTTGTCTATCCTGAGCAGGAGCAGGCGTGGGAAGACTGGCAAACTTATCATTACGGGCCGGACATCTTAGTATCGCCGATATGGAAGAAGGGAACTGAAAAACACAGCCTGTATCTGCCTGCATCCGAAGAATGGGTCGATGCGTGGGACACGAGTAAGGTTTACGAGGGCGGACAAAGAATCACGATTAATACTCTTTTGTATAAGATTCCAATTTTCGTTAGGAAGGATGCTGAAGTTCTCGAAGTATTCGGCGACCTTGAGAAATTGTATAACGAATCTCTCGCCATTGCAAAGGACAGGCCGAACATCAAAGAGCTGGAAAAGGCGGCCGAGTGGTAATAGATACTCGCAGTAATCGAAAGGCCCTGTGGTAAGCCACAGGGCCTTTTATTTTGTCAATGATTGAATGGCGAGACAAACAGGTTTCTAAGGTTCCTGCAGCCAGTGTTCCGCCAGGCCGGCGAATTCGTGGAAGTTCACTATACAATTGTCATCGAGGTCTACGCCGGCAGTTTCGTCACAATCGTTTACGGGCCAGTAATCTAAAAATATGGACAGGTCATTCAGATCTATGACGTTATTGGCCGTGAAGTCGCCATAAAGGTCGCCGAATACAACGGCCTGGTTCGAGTAGTCTGACTCGAAAGAATTTATATCTTCCGCGGTAACAACGTAATAATATGTCGTATCGAGGGGGACATTAACGTCATTATAGTCAGAGCCGCTCAGGAGTGAGCTGTTGATTTTGCTGTAACCTTCGCCGTAAGTTGTCGAACGATACGCATTATAGCCAGCCAAGTAGCTTTCGGTGTTGTCGTTCCAGTCGAGTGACACATCGTTAGTATCGGGCGTTGCCCCAAGTCCTTCGGGTGCATTCAAGGCTTTTATGAGCACGACTTCGCCGCCGTCCGGTACGACGTCGAACATCACATAGGTCGTCGATTCATCCTGAACTATAGAGGAAGGCACGGGCTGTCCGTTCTGCGTGGCATGGGCACCGGGCCAGCCTGCGGGCACAGGCCTGCGTATAGTGATCGGATAATTATAAATCGCGTCATAGAGAGTATCCGTTACCTGCAGTGTGATGGTCCTGTTTGTGCTGGACAGCTCCGTAACCGATACATCATCACGTTCTTTTACGTATTTCACAACGTTTAAAAAGGTATTCACCCAGAATGTATCCCTGTTAACATCGAGATATTGGAGGGTTTTATAGAGTCTCACAGATATAAGCGGTGAATATCCAGGACCATCGTCGAGGTCATGTATGAGAAATACGCCCCATCCGTTTGAACTGGCGGCAATCGTAAATTTTTCAACAAAGGCCACCATACCGTTTATACCCTGGCTCCCACAAACTAACGAATCTATAGTGTAAAAGTTTGTGGGCGTGCTTGGGTTAATGGAAATACCACAGATTCGCCCGGCGATAAAATAGTCATCAATAATTGATTGAGTTCCAATATTGCACATCGGATAGGCAATCGTGTAGCACTGATTGGGCTCTATATACGAGTTAATGGTACTCTGAGAAGTGGAATACTCATAAATCTGTTCTGCGCTACTCAGTCCGGACAAATCACGGTGTGACATAGTGTGACTGCCGACTTCGTGTCCCTCAGCGGCTGCGGCTTGGATGCTAGTCCAGGGTGGCCCCCAGTCTGGAACTGGATATAGAGTAACGTCAAAATCAAATTCGTTGAACATAGGTAGTGCGACGGAAAATTGGTATGGGCAGTGGTCATCAAGAGTGAACGTTATCGCTGCTGTTCGAAATCCGGACCATGTACCTACCTCATAATTAGGGTCAACGGTTCCGGAATACCCTGCGTGACATACTACAAGAAAAGCGACCAATACCAGGACTGCATTTACTTTTTTCATACCCTTACCTCTTAATTGTGAGTTATTTAAAAACCGAGAATATATAATTTCATATCTCCCCAACGAAGATACACAATACGATTAAGTCAGAATAACTTCTCTAAATATAACTCGACTATATTATAGCATATTTATTCGTGTTTGTCATGCGTAAAAACGCAAATATTATTCGTCGGTTCTGAAGGGAGAAGCGGGCAGGCCTTCCTTATTATATAGATTGGCGCCTTCGGGGTTGTCGGCCCAGGCGTAGCGAACGGCTATGGGATTTGTCACCTTGTCGCTGGAGACGAGGACTTTGTCACCGTCTATTTCGGCGGTTGCCCATAGGAATTTTTTGTCGGGTCCGGCGATGGCGAATTCTTTCAGCTCTGAGCAGCCTTTTGCGGCTAATCCGGTTCCGATGTTTGAAAATGACAGGATGATTTTGTTACCGTCGATTTTCATCGACTGGTAAATCGGGCCTGAGTATACGACATCTTTTTCGCCATAAGCTAAGTTTTGTGCGGCGAGCGTAAGTCGTTTACCGACGTCTTGTTTATTAAGCGGGTGGATGTCATTCCATACGCCGATATCTATGGTAACGACCATTGCGGTGTTTGGGACGGCGAGGGTTTTGAGCTGCGCTTCCTGCAGCTCGGCCCAGCCGCTTTCGGAGGGCTGGTCTTTAGCTTCCATGAAGTTTGCCAACTGTATGTACAGGAACGGGAAGTCGCCCTGATTCCATTTTTCCCGCCAGTCTGCTATCAGTACCGGGAATAATTTTTGATATTCCTGTGCTCTGTCTGCATTTGATTCGCCCTGATACCAAATCACGCCCTTGATTTTGCAGTTAAGCAGCGGGGCAATCATCGCATTGTACAGGCCTATCGGTTTCCACCTGATGAAAGTTTGTGACGGACGGGTCGGCATCTTGGCGCCTAATTTGTATTTCCACGGGCCTTTGAGGTCGATGGATTGTCCGTCAGCGGTTACAAGCTCGTAGGGCTTGTCGGGGACGAAGCCGCCTCGGCCGGAGTTGCTTATGATTCTTACTGCGATTATGTTTTTGCCGGTCTTGAGCAGGTTAGCTGAAATATCATATATTCTGGGAGGCCATTCATAGGTTATTTCTCCGACTTTTTTGCCGTTGACGTAAGTTTCGTCGCCGTCAACGATTCTGCCCAGCCAGAGTTTGGCGGGTTTGCCCGTCATAGATTCGGGGACGTCAAATTCTTTTCTGAACCATACCGAGCCGGGTCCGATGTTCGGGTTGGTCCAGTAGCCTGGGACGTTTATCGTCGGCCAGTTCGAATCATCATAACTGGTTTTATACCAGCGAGTCTGGTCTTTTGCCAGACCGGGATCTTTTTTTCTGATGGCGGTGTTCCATTCGTTTGCTGCGGCCTGGTCTTTCTCGGTGACTTCTTTAATATAATTATCATCTTTGTACTTGTTAGCGGTTTGGATGTAGTGGGGAAATTGTTTCAAGGCGTCTTCGCTGAGCCAGGCTTCGGCGGGAGAACCTCCGAGGGCGGCGTTTATGAGGCCGACAGGGACGTTGTATTTTTCGTTCAGCTCTTTTGCAAAGAAGTAGCCCACGGCTGTGAAGCCGAGAATGGTCTTGGGGTTCGCGGATTCCCATCGTCCTGACGATAAATCCTGCTGCGGTTCTTTGAAGTTGTATTTGTCCGGGACGAGAAATTGTCTTATAGCTGGATTTTTGGATTGGACGATTACTTCGGGATATTTATATTTGGCCCTGTCCATTGTAAGTTCCATATTGGATTGGCCTGAACACACCCACACGTCGCCTATCATTATATTTTTCAGAGATATATGGTTTTCGGCATTGATTGTCATACTGTATGGACCGCCCGCACTCAATTCAGAAAGCGTAACCGCCCATTCACCATTCTCACAGGCTATTGTCTTATATGTCTGCTCTTTGAAATCAATTGTTATTTCTTCGCCTGGGTCGGCCCAGCCCCAAATCTTCGTACTATCGCCTCTCTGCAATACCATGCCGTCGCTGACCAGCCGCGGCAGTTTGACTGCACAGAGAGCCGCCTGAGAAATCATCAATACATAACAACATACCGCCAGACAAAGTTTTTTGATATTCAGCTTCATATTATTTTTCCTTTTCTTTTAACCTAAAACATTCAAT
The DNA here is from genome assembly GCA_964583405.1 of uncultured Pirellulales bacterium. Classification (GTDB taxonomy): domain Bacteria; phylum Planctomycetota; class Phycisphaerae; order Sedimentisphaerales; family Anaerobacaceae; genus JBBABK01. Next base: position 28,774 of record CAZOVR010000020.1, on the reverse strand, counting down.
ATACCTTCCTATTCTATTAATTGGAAGGTAGTTGTTTTTCGGGTGGTTTGACTACCGGCGTTTTTAGATATCTTTCGGCGAACGTCAGAAACGTCGGCCAGTTCGGGCCGGGGGTGTGTCCGCCGTGATGCTGGCGAAAGGCGATGTCGCCGTCGATTAGCGTTGTCCCGGTCGAAGGGAACCGGGTAGTTCCCATATCCTTTTTGCCGAGGAGCTTATAGACCGGCCCGGCGGCTGCGGCGGCCATGAACATACCCTTGGCATCGACCCAGCCGTCTCCATTGGTTATCCCGGCGCTGATGAACACAGGCCGCGGGGCACACAAAGCAATCAGTTCGTGAGAATCCACCGGCAAATCGTTCCAGTTAAGCGGACCGGCGTATTTAAGCAAGTTACCGGCCATCCAGTGGTACTCACCTGAGCTGGCGATATTTTCCACTATCTCGCCCCAATTGCGGCGGTGAAGTTTTGCGCCGCCTTCGCCGGAGGAGCTGACAAAAACGACGGCGAAGCGCGGGTCATAGGCCATGGCGACAAGTGCTGCCTTACCGTAACGCGAATGGCCTTCAAGGCCGACTCGCTTTGCGTCCACGGATTTGTCAGTCTCAAAATAATCCAGAGCGTGGCTGGCGCCCCATGCCCAGGCACGCAACGCACCCCAATCATCCAGTTTGCGAGGCTGTCCCTTGTTGCATAATCCGATGATGCCCTGCGTCAGGCCATCACCTTTGTCGGCCTGAATGCTGGTAGGGATGATGGCTGCATAACCCCAGCCTTTGGCCAGGACCTGCTTCGTCCAATTGGGTTTGCTGCCAGCTCTTCGCGAGCGATTACCCCAAAATCCGCCCCATCCAAATTCCATAATTACCGGCACCGGAGAAGTCGCGTTGGTGGGGGTGGTAAGTGTCAATTTGATGTCAACGGTGATAAGCGGATACGAGGAATTGTCAACGTGGCCCGCGAGCTCCTTCGTGACAGTCGGAATGTCGCCGTTTTGTTCCGCGGTCGTTCCGATTACCTCCCAGTTCACCTTAGGGGTGTTTTTGGGGACTCGGCCATAGATTTCCCGGTCGAAGTCCTCCACAATTTCCGGTCGGCGTTGATTCTGCCAGATTTCAGGTGTCGTGACCTTCTGTCCATTTTTCAAAACCAGCGGGTCCGGCAGGAGCGGGTAGGGATTGGCTTTGGATTCATCGTAATTGGCATAATTCGGAGACCTGGGATTCATGCCGTCTCTTCCCGGCCTTAAAGATGTTATGTGCAAAAGGGCCATCATCCTTTTATGGTCCTGTTCGGCGGTTAGCTGTACCGGGGAGGGGAGAGAGTTTGGACAAGCCGGTGCGTTTGGCTCTGCGAAGACAAAAGACAGAAGACAGAAGACAGAAGACAGAATACAAAAGACAGAAGACGGCTTTTTCAATATCGGTGAATGTTTCATAATCCTGTTCCTATTTGTGTATTTTCATTCAATAAATCGTTTGCTGCATTTACGAGAAATATATAGCTGCCTCCCATACCTATGACGTATTCATTTTCGGCCCAGAGGAAAGGCCAGTCTTCTTTGTTCTCGGGAAAATCGGGTTTGATTATGAGAACGCCTGGGACGATGCCGCCTGCGATAAATGAATAGTCGGCCCGGTTGTTTCCGTAGGCCACTTTTTTCGAATGTGTTCCGACACCGGAAACCAATGAGATGTTCGAGCCGGGATGGCAGCCGTAGATGTAATTCAAGCCTCTGAATGTATATTCCGGGCCGATGATTTCGGGAAAGGCCTTGTGCAGGAAGTAATTTGTGATGGCGAACCTGACGACCCAGCCGCTTCCGGCCCAGCCCCTCGTGGAAACAGGTACGCCGAAGGGATTTTCTTTGTAAAATCCGTCGACATGTTCTTTGTAAGCTTTGACGGCGGCCTCTACTTTTTGTGCGTAAGATTTGTCCATCAAAGGTATAGCTTGAACGGCCGTGTCGGCGTGAAAAGCGAAGCGCTGTTCGATGGTCGGCCAAAGCTCATTTATTTTATCCGCGTATTTAGAGTCTTTGGTGCATATTAGAAGTTCGACAGCGGCGCTGAACTGCTCATCTTCCAGTCTGCCGCCGGTGGTATTGCCGTGACGAAACAGGTTCGGCTCGCGGCCGGCTTCTTCGTCCCATACTTTTTTGGCGGTAGTCAGACATTCGTCGGCGAGCTTATCATTGTATCCGCGTAAGGCTCGACTTGTGGCTGCCAGGGCGGTTATAGAGCCGTAATCCAACGGAGTGGATTTGTTGGTGAACGCCCACCTGTCATCGAAAGTTCCGCTGGTGAATCCATCAGATTCGCCGCTTTTGAGTTTTGGATTGTAAATAAGATTGTCGGTCATAGTTGAACCGTCGCCGAGATGTGTGTATTGCGAAAGGTCGGGTACGATGATGCCGTTAATAGCGTGGCCGACAGCCCTGTACTGGGCTATCAGGGCGAGTGTACCGTGCTCGATTTGCTGCAGGATGTCAGGTGTGCCGTCGGGATGGTGAATATCGACGTAGCGTTTTTTCCGGTCGATGAGAGTTTCATCGCGTTTAAGGCCGAAAGTTTCCCAGATTTGAACAAGGCTCAGGACGGTGTAATAGTGGGTCTGAGTGCGAATATCGTAATCACCGGCGTCGAACCAGCCTCCGATATTCAGTCCGGGAATATGTTCGCCGGGTTTATAGGGTGAGTCCGTCGTGGGGCCCTGAGCGTACAAATCGAAATGTTTGTGATTGACCGGCGCCTGCAATGCGTCGTCGAGATGCGCCGCACCGTGCCAGACGCGATAAGCTTCGTTTACGAATATGTGGTCCATTTGTACCGGGAAAAAAACGTCCAGGGTCAGCTGCCACGCGTTATCGTAAACGTCCGATGCAATTCTGAATGGTTTTGTGCGTACTGAGCCGTATTCAATTACATATATTCCACTTTCTTTGACCGGCGTAAAATCAAAGGTGACGTAATTATATCTGAGATATTTACCCCATTTTTTTATCGGGCCGGTGTATTTTTCAGTAAATCTTCCGTCAGCATCGACTTTTAATAAGCGAGCGGTCGGAAGCGGACTGTCATTGTTGTCGAGTTCTACGACGGCGACCTTGGCCTGGTTCGGATGGTATCCGAGCTGTGAGTGTGCAATCATCGGTGGTCGGGTCCAGTTGTCGATAGTATTTGCGGAAAGAAACCACTCGATTACTTTGCCGGACCGGCCTTGTGGAATAAGGCTGCGAACGACGTACCATCCGTTCTGTGCTTTGTTTCGGCCGTCATATAATAAAAGCTCACCGGTATTGGCTTTGACAGTGACATGTCTTTCGGGGTTTTCAGGAGCGAGAACGAGTGTATTGCCTTTGGCGATTGGCTGAGGCTCGACAGTGCCGGATTTTTCTACTGCCATCGGACCTGATGGATAGAGTGGGAACAGGGCGCTTTTGCCGTCCATCAGATATGTCTTTTCGAAATATGCAGCAGGCAGGAATTCTAGATTGAATCCGGCTCGGCCGACGAGCTGCTCAGGAAGGGCTTGTTTGAGATTGACGCTAAGCAGTATACCGTCATCGTGTGCCTGGGCTTTTATTGAATATTTGAAGTCGTAATCGGGATACGCCAGAAATGCTTCAATGCTGTTGTTGTTCGCGTCGACTTTTCGTTCTACAAATTCAGGTATCGGGTCCCACTGTTCAGGTGTTGGATTAAGCCTTACATCGCCGTTGGTTGCCGTTCGCACCTCGTGATGAATGATTTCAACGCCGCTGATTTTGGAATCGCTGAAGTTGCTGTTGTACCAGTTGCTGAATACAAGGACATTGAGTCCGCGGGTCTGGAAATACTCGAGCTCATTGAGCTTCAGCCGGTCTTGTGCGTTACCGGCCTGTTTATTACCGGAGAATAAGAGGAACGTTGTCGCGCTCAAGACGATTATTATTAACAATGTACTTCTAAAAGAAATTTTTTGGGTCTTCATTATTTCTCCAAAAAACTTAAAATTCAATATCATACGTGATTATACGTGGTTATTCGGGTTTTGGCCAGATTAAAGGCTGACAAACAGGCGGCCGTGCCGCCGCTGATTGTGGAACCAGCGGTGGGAAATGAGGTCGTTTATTTGGGTTTTGAAGCTTTCTGTCAGTTTATTTATTTGCTCTGTGAGCAAAGCAATTTAAATCCACCCGTGAACAGAGTGTTTTTGAGCCGTTCGGCAAGTTCAGAACAAACTTACCTGTCCTTGATACTAAAAACCTTTCCATTTTAATTAACCGCAGAGGGCGCAAAGCCCGCAGAGAAAAGCCAATGCAAATTTTGTTTATCTATTTGCTCCGCGTTCTCAGCGGTAAAATAGTTGGTTAAACAAATTCCATTGCCGGAAGCGAATTAATCGGTGATTTTGTAGACCGAATCGCCTGCCCTGACACGTTCGGGCACCTTTATTCCGATTGAATCGCCTGCCCCGGCTTCGGCGACGTTTGCATTGTCTATCTGTATAGAGTCAACCGTCATCTCGATGTCGGTAGTGTGGCCTTTGATACGGATTTTGTCGCCGACCTTCAAAGAAGCCGTCAGTCCGATGCCTGCGACGACCGGATGTGCAAAAAAATCCTCGACCTTGCCGATAATCTCTTCTGCCATTTTATGCCTCCTTTCACTTAGCCGGATTTTTGACTGGACTGCAGTTATTCTAACCGACACAATTACCCATGCAAGAGGGGAAATTGGTTGAATCTTCTGCCGGCGCATTAGTACAGAGCCGGTTTGCCTTGTGATGTTCATGATTAAGAGAACCCAGACGACGGCAAAACAGGCTTGACTTTGTGCGCTATCGTATTATACAAAAGGTTTTAACAGGCCTTTTGTGTTTACTATGGCCCTGTACATGACCGCTTGAGTACAATCAGCAGGGCAGAATCCCAATTAGCAAGGTTTGTTGGTACACTATTCCAGGAAGAAAATGGCCCG
>CAZOVR010000020.1:0-23713 GCA_964583405.1 uncultured Pirellulales bacterium | reverse complement strand
GAGGGGCTTCATGTTGTTGACCAGGACCTGAGGATTGTATTGCTGAATAAGACATGTGAAAAATGGTGCAGGGAATTTGGATTAGAGGCCGATACCGTTGGGCGCTCCGTCTTTGAGTTGTTTCCATTTTTACCTGAGCAGATAAAAGAGGAATATAAGCAGGTTTTCGATACGGCAGAGCCTTTGGTCACGGAGGAAGTGAACAGATTGGGCGGCAGAGAGATTATGACCGAGACCAGTAAGATTCCTGTCATAGAGGATTCAAAAGTAGTACGTGTTATTACTATCATCCGTGACATTACCGAGCGCAGGACAAAAGAACGTCAAATCCAGCAGTATCAGGACAGACTCAGGGGCATGGCGTCGGAACTTATGATGGCCGAGGAGCAGGAACGAAGACGAATAGCGGTGGGACTGCATGATGGTGTTGGGCAGAAGATGGCCCTTGCGAAATTGAATTTACAGGCTGTCAAGAAGGCGCTTTCCAATGCTCCTTTGGCAGCTTCGCTGGATGAGATTCTCGATTCGATTGATGGGGCAATCGGGGATATTCGTTCGTTGACCTTTGAGTTGGCCAGTCCCCTGCTGTATGAAATCGGCCTGGCCGCTGCAGTGCAGCAGTATTTGAGGGAGGAGGTCGAGGGCAAGTATGGCCTTAGAGGCATACTGACCACTGATCAATCGCTGAAGGGACTCGATTCACAGGTCAGCATAGCTTTGTTCCGTATTATCCGTGAGTTATTGATGAATGTTATTAGGCACGCCGGGGCAGAGACTGTGGAAGTTGATATTCGGCAGATTGACAGGAATGTGGTTATACGAGTCAAGGATGACGGTATCGGTTTTGATGCATTGAATTATTCTTCGTTGTCAAGAGATGACAAAACCCATTTCGGATTGTTCAGCATACGAGAGCGGCTGGAGCAGATGGGCGGAGAACTCAAAATCGAGTCAGCTCATAACGGCGGCACCTCAGTTACTATCCGCGCACCCATGAAAAAGGCATTGAGAAGTATCAATCAGAAGGGCCGATAGTTCAATGCGACTCTGACCGGGCGTAACATTTGGAATCCTCTTGCAATTGTCCACTGTGAGATGTAAAGTAAGCGGATTCCTTATAGGGTTTTATTTTATCCAGGGGATAAATACATTTATGGCAACTACCCGGAGAGGTGGCCGAGTGGCTGAAGGCAACGGTTTGCTAAACCGTCGTAGGGGTGAATGCCTCTACCGCGGGTTCGAATCCCGCCCTCTCCGCCATTTTTATTTCACTATTAAGTGAGATATAAATGATAAAGTTTCTCTGTTTTCTCTTTGCTGTGCTACAAACTGCGCAGTCGTTTGAGTTTGAAACGTGAGGTAGAGAAATGGCAAGAATCAAAATCACTTCGGTCGTGTGTATCTGTATTGTTTTTTCCTTTATCGCCGTGGCCTGCGGTGAAACAAACCGGATTAAGGTTAAAGCAACAAATCCTTTCGATGAAGGCCGTGACAGCGAGACTGTCAGTGTTGACCTGAAGGCATCGCCCGGCCTGCTTAGATTTTCGACAGGCACAAAGACAGCCGTGTATAGTGAAGACTTGAAAAAATTCATCCTGTGCCAGAACATCGATAATAACGGCGACGGGGAATATGACGAGCTTATTTTCCAGACGGACTTCGGGCCCGGACAGACCCAGGTATTTTATGTAACCGACGGTAATAACACCGAAGATGTGAATGAGACGATTCGTACCAATGCGATGTTTGTCCCGCAGCGAAAGGACGACTTTGCATGGGAGAACGACAGGATTGCTTTCAGGATGTACGGCCCTGAACTACAGAGGACGGAACTTACCAGCAGCGGTATTGATGTCTGGGTAAAAAGCGTTAAATATCCGGTAATGAGCAAACTGTACTCGAAGGGTGACGATTACTACCATCATGATAATGGAGAAGGATTCGATTTTTATTCAGTAGGCGAAAGTCTCGGCTGCGGCGGGCTTGGTGCCTAGCACGACAATAAGCTATACCGCTCGGAAAATTTCACGTCCTGGAAGATTATCGCCAACGGCCCGATACGGTCTGTTTTCGAGTTGACTTATAAACCCTGGCAGCTCGGTGATAATCTATTGGGCGAGAAAAAAAGAATCAGCCTGGAGCTTGGGTCAAACTTCAATCAAATTGAAAGTTACTTCGACAATGATGTTAATGATGCAGTACCGGCCGTTGGTATTGTAAAGTGTGCTCTTGGCGGCCATGAAGTATTCGGCCGGGACAAGACGTGGCTTAGTTATTGGCACAATCCAGACCCGATTAACGGTTCTATTGGTTGTGCCGTGATTTTGCCGGCCGAAGCTGCGAGGAAAGAATCTGTAACCGGTGATAATCACAATCTTCTGCTTGCCAGGCTGAACGATTCGGGTTCAATAGTTTATTATGCCGGCGCCTGCTGGGGCAAAACACCTGGTTTCGACAGTGAAGAGAAGTGGTTAAAGCATGTGCAGAAGAAGGTTCGATCGATTGAAAATCCTTTAAAGATTGAAGTGTTGTCGGAATGAAAGTTTAGCTCATAAGTTTGGCTGGCTGGTTTTATTAAAATCTTATTGTCATTCCGACTTTTATGGCGCTGGAGCGACTGCCGCCGTATGCCTCACCTTCATAGCGGATAAAGGCCGACGTATTCTCATTCAGAAGACCGCTCAAACCGGCACCGAAATAAACACTGTCGTCACGATTGCTGTCAACATCGGCGCTGAACTTCGTGACTCCACCTGCGAAACGAGCTGAAATGTCTTCCTCATCCATAAACTCGTGTGCGTAGCCGACAAAGAATTCAGGTGCAAGCTTCATCGTGTCAACCATAGTCACCGTATAAAGCCTGATTCCGAAACGTGACAGCAACGATTCCTGAGTCCGTTTACTCACGTTCAGCCCTGCTGCTCCGGCTCCGCTTTCCTTGAAGCTCTCATTGCGATAGCAGATGTACTGAGCTGATATAGTCGGGCTCAGTATCCATTGCCGGACATTGAACTCGTAACCGCCGCCTACGTAAGCCGACAGGTCATAGGCATCATAATGGGCCTCGGCAGTGCGATTAATACCGGCGCCTATCTCGCGGCGAGTATTGTTCAGGTGGTAACCGAGGCTGACCGAGCTGTCCACATAGAACCTGTCAACGAAGTAGGTTGCATAGGGCCCTATCCGGAAACTATCGATGTCTGCATCACCAAAACCTTCGTCGAAGTCAAGGCAGGAATGGCTGTAAGCCCCGCCGATACCGATTATCCAGTTGGTCCCGAATACCTGGTCTGCACCGAACTGTGCTCCGACGGCCTGGGCCTGGAAGCCGACATACGTGGGCGACGAATCCTGGCTGAAGAACACGCCGAAAGGCCTGAAGAAACTGTTGGTCTGCTTCTCGGTCCCTTCCTGCGTTACTCTGCGTCTTTCGGTCTCCGAGATAACGTACGCCAGTGTATCCGGATTCTTAGAGGCGTCGGCAAGCAGCAAGTCGCTGTTGCGAAGTGCCGCGAACTTTGCATTATGCTCGGTGTTATTGCGTCTGGCCACGAGGTATCCACCCATATCAGAGCCCATATCGTGAAGCAAACCCGCGTTGAACCCGCCCAGATTTGCGTGTGACAGCGGGCTGAGCTGCTCAGCCGCTGTATTGAGCGCTGATGCATCGAGCGTGCTTAATACATTGATGATATCAACATAATCTCCGCCGGCCGAACCCATATCCATATCAATAGCTTGCAGAAGAGCGGTGTTATTATTTCCTACACTACTTGCGCCGAATGCATTTCTCGTGGCCGTCAATATGTAGTCATCTCCACTAACAGAGCCGTCAAAGCCCAGGGTTGCCGAAGCACTGGTTATTGAAGCACCGTTGTCTGAAACACCGCCTCCGGTGGTAATAATCGTGAAAATGTCCCCGGTGCCGATGAACCGGTCTGTTGGAGTAAGGTCGGTAACGTTAATTATGCTGCCGGACTCCAGGGTGGCTGAGCCTGATACGTCGAGTAAATCACTGTCGAGATTGTCTAAGGCGTCCTTTTCCACTTCGATTTCGAGCGTCGAGCCGTTGTCCAGGACAAAGTCTCCGGTTATAGTTAAGGTATCGATACTGTTGCCCGGAGTGAGCAAGCCGCCGCTGTTGAGCGTAAGACTGCTGCCGTTGTTTATGGTTCCCGCACCCATCAGTGTTCCACCGTTGACTAAAATGTCACCGCAAACTTGGCCGCTCAGATTTAGTGTTCCTGCTGACAATGTAGTTGTTCCGGTAAAAGTATTATTACCACTTAAGGTAAGTATTCCTGAACCTGACTTCGTCAGCGTTCCGGTTCCGCTGATTATGCCGGAATAGGTACTATTAATTGTCTGGTCGAAGATAACGGCTGCGTTATTAGTAATGTCGCCTTGTAGGCTGGTCGTGTTGCCGGTGAGTGTACCCGCTGAAACTGTTGTGCCGCCCGAATAAGAATTGGTTCCGCTTAGTGTAACATTGCCTGTGCCGAGTTTAGTAAGCGTTCCTGTTCCGCTCATTATACCGGAGTAAGTACCAGCCGTATCCTGGTCGAAGACAACGGCCGCATTGTTGGTGATAGCATCCTGCAGACTGGTCGTGTTGCCGATGAGCGTGCCGGCGGTTATAATAGTTCCTGCGGTATAGCTGTTGTTTCCGGACAGTGTAAGAACTGAGGAACCTGACTTAGTCAGTGAACCATTTCCTGATATAGCTCCGCTAAGTTCGAGATTGTTCGAGCCTGAGACAGTCAGGGCGTTACCGGATGTATTGATGTTATTGCCAACCGAGCGGCTGTCATCATTCGACATAATGATACCATCACCGCTGAGAGTCAGTGTTCCTGTGCCCAGAGCAGTATCAGAGCCGAGGATTATCGTTCCGTCGTTAAGCGTTGTGCCGCCTGAGAAAGGATTAGTCCCGCTGAGAGTAAGTGCACCGGAACCGGATTTATTTAACGTGCCTGAACCTGATATGGTGCCGCCTAATGCCAAATTATCCGAGCCTGTGACGGTTAAAGTTTGGCTCGAGAAAAGAAAAACCGCATTTGCCAGTGAACGGCTGTCATCATCCGATTGAATTTCTCCGTTGCCAGTTATTAGCAGGGTATTTGTGCCCAGTGCCGAGTCATTGCCAAGAATGATTTTCCCGCCGAAAAAATATGTTACGCCCGTATAGTTGTTCGCGCCGGTCAGGGTGAGTGAACCGGAATCGGTTTTTCTTAACCTGCCATCGCCGGATATGTCGCCTGTCAGGGCCAGGTTGTTCGTACCGAACACGCTCAGAACGGAGCCGTTGTTAATACTAATTGCATTGCTTACAGAACGGCTGTCGTCATTGGACTGCAAGGCGCTGTTACTTGTAATCGATAACATACCGGTACCCAATGCGTTATTATTACCGAGCGTGATACTTCCGGCGCTCATCGTCGTACCGCCGGAGTAGGTGTTGTTGCCGCTGAGAGTAAGTGCGCCTGCGCCTTGCTTGGCTAACGTTCCGGTTCCGCTTATGGTTCCGGCGTATGTTGTGCTTGAGGCGTCGCCGACAGTAAGAGTATTGGCGTTGAGGTCAACATTTCCACCGGTGGAGCCGCCGCCGGCAAGCGAACCTATAGTCTCACTGTCTAATAATTCAAAGTTTGCGGAGGCAACATTTGCAAGACTGACTGCTCTGGTATCGGCGATAGCAGAACCGTCTGCAACTGCCAATGTACCATTCGAAATCGTCGTTGTGCCGGTATATGTATTGGTACCGGAAAGTGTAAGTGTACCCGTTCCATCCTTGGTCAACGCTCCGGCGCCGGTTATGTCACCGCTAAGGGCCATGTTATTAGTGCCCGAAACTGTCAGTGTCCTTGTATTTTCAACGCTGATATTGTTAGAAAGAGTCAAGATAGGATTGATTGCCTGAATAGCACCATTACCTCCGGAAATTGTGATAGGCCCCGTTCCAAACGAACTTGTGTTATTGAATCGAACGGTCCCGCCGTTTATAATAGTACCGCCCGTGTAAGTGCCACTGCCGAGCAGCGTAAGTATGCGGCTGCTTGACATGGTTAGAGTTCCGCCGGCGACGGCACCTTCTCTAACGCCGCCTAATGTCAGATTAAATGTATTGGAATTAAACTCTACACCCCCCGGGCCGTTAGTGTAAATGTTTGAATATAGTGACTTTGAACCGCTGCCGGTTCCCCCAATCGTAGCGCCGGATTCAAGTGAAAAGGAGCCGTTGGCAACCGTATTTATATTACCGTTGAAGCTGATGCTCTGAACGCCTGTTATGGTACCCATATCATTCAAAGCTACGGAACCTCCACTTGTTCCAAAGATGATAGAATCGTTGATTGCGACAGGCGGCGCGCCGTCAGGGTCCCAGTTTATGTCGGAAGAGAAATTGTAATCGGAATAGCCGCCTTGGCCGTCCCAGACGTATACTGCGTTAAGTGGAGCGGCGAGCAGCAGGAGAAAAACGACAATCAAGATACTTTTGAGGATACGCAAGGTAAAACCATCCTTTCAACTGCAGAAACTTTTAGAACCTATCCATAAATATCAATTTCAAATCGAACAGAGTTGTGAAGCTCAGATGTGCGTTTGTATCAGTAAGGGTAAAATCAGCGAGGCCGTCTTCAGGAAAGATAATTGGATACGACCAACCTGAGACGCTGAAGACGTAAAGGAACGTACAGAGTCTCCATATCGGACTGTGCGAGTTGGGTCTCACATGGTTTCCTTATAAAGACTAAATAAAGACTAAGGTTTTAACGGCTGAATATCGGACGTATTTCTTCAAATATGCAAGGTATTACCGAATATCCGGGGAAATCCTTGCCAAATTCACATTTTCGGATATTGCATAGAAGTGCTTTAGTACTTTGAGAGGAAAAATAAGGACTATAAATATCCATTAGCGAAGTATGCCTGATGTTTAGACTGCCCGTTAACCATATTTATTACGTACGGTGACAACGACCTGTTTATACAAGCCGAACACAAACCGACTTATCGAAGAAACGCATATCGAGCTGGTATATAGCTTCCTGTAACGTAATGAGGAATATTATGCCCATGCCGGGACAGGAGGCGATTATTTCTATCGCAATAAATATGGCCGCAAAATCAGAAGCCGATGGTCATGGACAGTTTCTATGTACTCGACGTAGTGACCCAGATTTCGGCGCGGAGACACAACCTGGACTCGGTCACAGGGTAGTCATCGCCGTTTAGGCAGTAAGCATAATCACCGGAATGTGTTCGGTCTTGCGGTTACCCTTGAGCTGCTTACAGACCTCGAGACCATCAATCCCGGGCAGAAAACGAGATTTGGCAGAATTGATTTTATTTTCCTGAATTCTTGTTCTTCTGTTGCGGCCGTAAACATTTTCGGGGCTTGACCGGGTTGGAATGGTACAACCTGATTTCCCGCCTTTTCCTATTTTGCCATATCGGCAAAATTTATCATTTTAATGACCCAATATAATCCTATGAACCTGCAGACATCCTATGAACCTGCAGACATTGATGATTTTGTGTTGCCTGACCGGTATGCCAGCATAAATACAGATTACAGGCTCGACTTTCGCCATCAGAGTGACAACTATATGTCACAGGTAACTAAAAAAGCCGAGAATTTATGCCTTTTTATATGTGTTTATTGTTGACACATTTATGCCTGGCTCATAAATTAACTATTTTAGGGCATTGGGTATTTTCCACTTACACGAGAAACGCTCTAAGACTTTTTGTGCTTTAGCTATTCCTGTTAAGCGCACTATTATATCGGAGGCAGATTTTCTTTAATCGGCAATAAATCCCGTTCTTATGGAGGTTACTATAATGCAAAGCAAATTCTCCTTTTCGTCAACAATGCTGTTTTTTGTATCGGTTCTGTTTTTAATGTCACAACTCTTAGCAGCGGAAGCGACAGGCGACATTCTCGCAGTTCAGCAGAAAATAGAGTATCTCATTGAGGCAAGTCAGCTTATAGATGCACAGATTCAGATAGAGCAGTTCAAGGTGGATTACTCGCAGGATTCGGACTTGCCCGGCGCGCTATATCTGATTGGGAGAAAATATGAATCGCTGACAAGATACGACGAGGCCGCAAACATCTATCAACAGATAATCAGGAATTATCCTGATAATCTGTACGCTGGTAATGCAAAAATCAGTCTGGCAAGGCAGGGGGTTTTGTCTCTTATTGTCTCAGGAGAATACGACAAGGCCCAAGAGGCTATTAATAAACTTGAAACCGATTTTGCCGGGGATACCGGTTTACCGGAAACTCTTTACTGGATTGCTGAAAGATATCGATGGGCGCACAAATGGGAAAAAGCAGACAGCATTTATGTTCAGATAAAACAGGATTATCCTGACGGTCCTGCGGCATTGAGGGCAAACCTGGGATTAGCAAGGGCAAAGGTCCTGTCTCTTTTAGTCGCTGAGGATTACATCGCGGCTGAGCAGGCTCTTGATGAGCTTTGCGTTGATTTTTCCGGCCATCCGGATTTGCCGGAGACAATCTACTGGATTGCTGAAAGGTATCGATGGAAGGATAAATACGAAAAGGCAAACGGGCTTTTCCGGCAGATAATCCAAAATTACCCTGACAGTGTATACTCAACCAAAGCAGGTCTCGGTTTGGCAAGGGCGGAAGCTTTATCTCTTATTATTTCACGAGACTACCGCCGGGCCGAAGAAGTGCTCGATAAGCTGATTGCTGATTTTTCAGGGCATCCGGACCTTCCGGACACGCTTTACTGGATAGCAGAAAGGTATCGCTGGTCGGATAAATATGAAAAAGCAAAGAAACTTTATAAGAAAATAATACAGGAACACCCACAAAGTGTAGCCGCAGAAAAATCACGCCAGCAGTTCAGAGTCATCGTTCAGGGGATGGATGTATTTGCACTTATCGAATCAGGCCGGGAGAAAGAAGCTCAGGATGCAATTAACCGGCTTATGGCAAATCCTGCCGGGGATGAAAACGATGATATATCTGCTTATACCGTATTTCTGTGCGGCGACCGTTATTATGCAAAAGGTTTACAAAAAACAGAGCAAGGCCTTAAAGATGAAGCTGCCGTTAATTTCATAAAAGCCATAGATATCTGGGGGCAAATGATACAGCAATCACCCGCTTGCGACAGCAAGGCACATGCATATTACCGCTCTGCGAATTGTTACGTTGATTTGAGACAATATGACCGGGCCGTGGAGCGGTACACGGAACTGATTGAAAACTTTCCTGATTACTATCTGGCATGGGACGCCCGCTTTAAAATCGGCCGTTGTTATCAAAAGTTGAAAGATAACAATGCCGTCGATAAGTCATCAGCGGATGCACATACCAAAGCAGCTTACGAAGGAATTCTGGATAAGTATTCGGGTTGTCCGGCGGCTAAGGCTGCTGAGAACTGGATTAAGAAACACGCCAAATAAAATCGGAGGAACAGAAAAAATGTATCTTTCAGATAAGCCTGTTAAATCGGAACGAAGGGAGAATCCTCAGATGAAGTTTCAGCCATTATCAGGGGCAATTTTTTGGAGTTTGTTATTTATTTTAATTAGTAATGTTTACGCTTGGCTGCCTCCGGTGCCCATTTTAGATGTTAATCAGGAATATACATATGTCGGGGAGGACGTGGAATTGGACGGGTCCGACTCTTATACGCCCAACTACGAGACAGGAGAGATTGAAGAAGGCGGTATTAATGGGCGGGGAATTTACCGGTTCGAATGGGACGTTAATGATGACGGAGGTGCCGATTATTGGGAGGATGCTAACGATAACGACGGTACTGCCGACGGCATAATAACCATACAATTCGATGAGCCTAATGTTTACAGTGTCAGGATGAGGGCAGAGTACATAGGTGACCATGTTTATTGGTCGGACTGGGAAGATTGTTCTGTTGACGTGTACGTTGGAAACATCATTTACAACTTTGCCGGCGTAAACGAACCAAACACAAACTATAATGCTTACGCCTGTGATGTAGACGTCTTTCCATTTGAAGGTGATTCCGAGAACAGAAACACAATTGTTGAAGCCGTCGACCAGCAGTATACCAGTATTTCTACCGACGATGCCGCGGAATGGAGTACTGCAAATCCAGGGCCTGATGACGAGATTTTCCTTTGGGTCGAAATGAAAATCAACGAGCCTTCAAGTATCATCGGCCGGGTTGACCTGACCTTTAACGGCAATACAGGCAGCACAGGTAATATTACTCACAGAATATATGTTTTGAAAGCGGGCGCAGACTGGACGCAGAACGACTCCTGGGTCCAGGTTGGTTCCGACCAGAGTATCCCGGCCGGTGTGGATACTGCGATGACCTGCACAATCACCTCAGATATAGATACATACATAGATGGAACCGGAAAAATAATCTGGGGTGTTTATGAAACCACTTCTTCAGAGGTCATGCACATAAACTATCTGGAGGCGGCGGTTTATATAAACGACTATCCCGTGGCGCCGACGGGGCTGGCGGCAACGGCTGGTGATGAGTCGGTCAATTTAAACTGGAATCCTAATATTGATGAGGACCTGGCTGGTTATAATGTATATCGTTCTACTGCCTACGGTGGTGATTATACTAAGCTGAACGGTTCACTTCTGAGCGGCCCTTATTATACCGATAACAGCGTTACACCTGGTACGACCTACTACTATGTTGTCACGGCGGTTGATGAATCATCGCATGAGTCCGGGTACTCGAACGAAGCCTGGGCTGTACCCTTTGATACAATCCCGCCCGCGGCGCCGACGGACTTAGTGGCATTGGCCGGCAATGGAACGGTTTCGCTCGACTGGGACGATAGTTCCCAATACGACCTGGACGGCTACAACATATATCGCTCCGAGACCAGCGGCAGCGGCTATATCAAGCTCAATGGCTTAATCCTGAGCGGCTCGGATTACACCGATAACAGCGTTATCAATAAGACCACATATTTTTATGTAGTCACGGCGGTGGATATATTCTCGAACGAATCCGAATACTCGGGCGAAGTTCAAGCAGTGCCGACAGGTACAATTCCAGTCGTTTATAACTTCAAAGATATAAACCAGGCGGATGTCAACTATAATGCCTATGTCTGCGACGTGGATGCCTTTCCCTTCCAGGGAAGCGAGGATAATGTGAATACCAAGGTCGAGGCGACCGACCAGCAGTACACTAATATCTCCGCCGATGATGCCGCGGAATGGGCTACCGCCGACGCAGGTTTTCTTGACGAAATTTTCCTGTGGGTCGAAATGAAAATCAATGAATCACCTGCTGATATTAACCGGATTGACCTGACATTCAATGGATATACAGACGGCTCCAGTGCTGCGAGCCACAGAATATATGTTATGAAGGCCGGCGCCGACTGGACACAGAATAGTTCATGGGTACAGTTCAGCCCTGATATGAGTATTGAGTCAGGTGTGGACACCACGATGACCCGCTCTATCACCTCAGATATCGGCACCTACATCGATGACGCGGACGGCAAGATAATCTGGGCCGTGTACGAAACAACATCTTCCGAGGCCATGCACATAAACTACCTTGAGTTGTCGGCTTACGTATCCGGTAAGGTAATATATGTTGACGCTGATAGTGCCGATGGTAATGGAACATCGTGGGAAGATGCGCATAAGTACCTGCAGGACGCCCTGGCGGATGCCAATGCCGGCGATGAAATCTGGGTGGCCGACGGTATTTATTATCCGGATGAATACTCTGCTGACCCTAATGGAACAGATGACTGTAATTCAATTTTTCAGTTGGTAGAGAACGTTGCATTATACGGCGGGTTTGCAGGCGGTGAAACGAGTCTGACACAGAGAAACCTCAGTACCAACAAGGCAGTTCTCAGCGGCGACATCGATGGTGATAACGGCGGCGCGGACAACGGTCTGCCGCATAGCGGCAATGCTTACCATGTGATCACAGGCGCGGACAGTTCGAGGATTGACGGATTTATTATTCGCGGCGGATACGCTGACGGCAGCGGAACCGCTCAATACGGCGGAGGAATGTACAACGATGCGGATGGTCTGGAAGTTCTGAAT
Organism: uncultured Pirellulales bacterium; assembly: GCA_964583405.1. Classification (GTDB taxonomy): domain Bacteria; phylum Planctomycetota; class Phycisphaerae; order Sedimentisphaerales; family Anaerobacaceae; genus JBBABK01. Next base: position 11,634 of record CAZOVR010000020.1, on the reverse strand, counting down.
TGTCACTTCTTTGCTAATTACGCCCAGAGTATCGGCGGTGGAATTTATAATGATGCCGTCGGCAATCTGACATTGGTGAACTGCCTTGTCAGCGGCAATGCCGCCGAAAACATATACAGCGGCAAAGGCGGTGCTGTTTACAACGATACCGGCGGTATGGAACTAATCAATTGCACTATCAGCAACAACATTGCTTACGAAACAGGAGGAATTTATAATAACGATTCCAACGATGTAGTTTTCAAAAACTGTATACTCTGGAACAATCGTGATAATGCTAACAGCACGCCAAGCCTGCCTCAGCAAATTTCCGATGCAGGGACTGGCTCGTCCATAGCAGTTTACAGCTGCATACAGGATGGTAATGCGTTTGACAGCTCAGTGCCTTATGGTACCGCAAGTCATAATATAGATTCATATCCGGAATTTGTCGACCCCGGCCACTGGGATGCTGTTTCAGCTCCGAATACGGTTGTCTTTCAGGCCACGGTAAGGGACATTCAGGGTTATGACTCAGGGCTTGCTTATGCCCACGAGGATTTTGAAAATGCTACAGGCTCTGAAAGTGGAATCGTAGGTCCGTTGCTTAGTGAGTTAGTCGATGGAAAACCGGTTTATGCTTATGGTGAAAACCCACCACAGGACAGTACCACCCATGGAGAAAGCTGGTTTTATCACTGGTATGACGATACGGAATATAACCTGGCAACTACAATCAATCTGGAAACCTCCTATGATGAAAGCACAGGACGGTTTGAATTTCGCGATGACCATTTCTTTCCGATAGATGATGCGTTGTTTGACAGTTCCGGCAGCAGGATGTATCAGTGCGCCCAACAGCATTATCATAACTTCCACTTTACGCTCGAGCTACATACGAAATTTTATTACGACGGTTCCGATAGAGACGTAAAAGTATATGAGGCTGACGACGACCTGTGGATGTATATAGACGATAAGCTTATTGTGGATATAGGTGGAGTACACTCACCCGAGGCGAAATATCTTAAGATAGAAGACGGGGATGTGCAGTTTTACGAAGATGAAAACTGCACAGTTCCTTCAGGTGACCCGATTGAGGTGAATTTAGTTTCCGGCAACACTTATAATTTTGACCTGTTTTACGCTGAAAGGCACACAGTTCAATCTCACCTTGAATTTAGCACAACTCTTCCCCTGGAGCCGAATCTTATGCCGGGTGATTATCGCGTGCAGGCAGATTCGCCGTGTATTGATGCCGCTGATAATTCGGCGGTGCCTTCGAATATTAAATCTGATTTGGATAGCTATGAGAGGTTCGTAGATGACCCGAATACGGAACCGAATGGAACGGCAACTGTCGATATGGGCGCGTATGAATATCAGGTTATAGTGGCGGTAGATGATGAATACTCGGTTGCGAAAAACGACGTGCTGAATATATCGGCTCCGGGCGTGCTTGGTAATGACTACGACCCGTATGGCGGCATGTTAGAATGTGTTTTAGAAACGGATGTCTCACACGGCTTGCTGATAATAGACGCTAACGGGGCGTTCAGCTATACGCCCGAACCTAATTATACCGGAATTGACGGCTTTACTTACACAGCCGGGGACGTCAATTCGGCTCGAAGGTCTCAAGCAGCTTTGGTTACGATAAATGTTCAGCAGCCCAATCAGGCCCCGACTGCATACAATGATAACGTCACTACGATGTATATGACCGCCGTTGATATCAACGTACTGAGTAATGACATCGACCCCGACCCCTGCGATACACTGAGCATCTTCTTGATAGAACAGGAACCGCTCCACGGAACTGCCGTCATTGACGGCGACCATATAACTTATACGCCGTCTGTCCGGTTCGGCGGCCAGGACAGTTTCACATATATAGCTCAGGACAGTTCCGGTTTGCCTTCAAACGAGGCCACGGTGACTGTACTGGTTGACTGGGTCGAGGTTGATGCAGGTGATTACGAGTCGATTCAGTTGCCGATTAATTTTGTCAAGCTTCGCGGACAGATAACCGCTGATTCCCTTGGCCGTATTGATACCTGTACATGGTCGGTAGCCTATGTCGAGCCCGGCCAAACTGTCGATTTAGACCCGACGACGGAGGGCTGGCAGCAGACATTTGATTCTCTGACGACTACAGCTGTGTTTTCATGGAAAGGTCGTTATGCGCTGAAACTGACGGCCAAAGATGAATTCGGGGAGGTACTCGATAAGGATGAAGCAGTGATAATAGTAGATAAAGGTCCTGACCCCAATGCGCAAGAGGGTCCCACTGTCGATGCGGGCGAATATGAAGATATTGAATTTGGGGAGGTACTCGAACTTGACGGGACTGTGACGGATGACGGCTATCCTTCCGGAGTGCTGAATATATACTGGTCGAAAGATGAATGGCCTGAAGGTGCGGAAGTGACGTTTGATGATCCGTATTGCGAAGACACAAATGTTACTTTCTCCAAACCCGGACCATACAGGCTGCAACTCTGGGCGTCTGACGGCGATTACAATTCGGTTGATTATACGGATATTAATGTAATCGGCGGTTCGCAATATAATGAGGAGCCTTATGTCAACGCCGGAACGAATCAAAAGATAGAACCGCTATCCACAACTTACATTCAAACCAGCCTTGACGGCACGGTTACAGATGACGGCAAACCTGTACCACCGGGGAAAGTCTCGCTGGAATGGTCGGTTGCATATCCGTCGGATGCCGAAGTGACGTTTGAGCCGAACGAATTTGTGGAGGACCCTTGTGTCACTTTTTACAAAACAGGTCCGTATCTGCTTCAGTTGAATGCCTACGATGGTCAATATGAACCCAATAGTGTCGTACAGATAGATATCAACCAACCTGTCGCTATGCTCCAGATTGACGCCGGGCCGAACCAGGTGGTGATACTGCCCGATTACGCTGACCTCAACGGAGTAGTATTAAGCGGCTCAGCAGATTCGAACGAATGGTCTTTCCTTAGCGGCCCGGCGCCGGTTGAATTTGAAGATGCTTGCGCCCTGAATACGAAGGTGCATTTTATAAGGCCGGGTATATACGAGTTTCAGTTAAAAGTAACCGAAGGTATAGCTAAGGCGACGGACCAGACAATAATCACAGTCAGGCCGGGAGTCAAGCTTTCAGGCGGCGAGCTCCATACGCTTATCATTTGGGAAGATAAGACGCTGTGGGGCTGTGGGGGTAATTATTACGGCCAGATAGGTAATGATACCTCGGGTCGTTTTGCACACGAGAAGCAAATAGTGCCGGTTCTCGCTGGCGATATGCCTACGTCAAGCGGAAAACTTGAAAATATCGAGTCTGCCGCCGCGGGCTTAGCTCACTCGCTGGCCCTGGACTCAGACGGACATGTATGGGCGTGGGGCAACAACTACTATGGAGAGCTCGGCCAGAACAATCAGGATGATAGTTTTACTCCGGTTCAGGTGTTATCAGGTGAACAGGACAACGGTACGTACCTTTCTGATATAGTGTTTATTTCCTCAGGCAGAAGTGGATTACATTCTCTGGCGGTAGACGAAAGCGGTTACGTCTGGTCCTGGGGCATAGGCTGGGATGGTGAACTCGGTGACGGATTGTCCGGTGTGGACCATCAGCAGCTCGCACCGGTGCAAGTCCTTTCGGGGGAGCAGGACCCCTGCGATGCAGATTCTTTTCTTGAAAATATTGTCGCTGTATCGGGAGGTACAATTCATTCCATGGCGCTGGATGCCAATGGTTACGTCTGGACATGGGGAGATGATTACAGGGGACAATTAGGTAATGAGTCATATCTCGACAGCAATGAGCCTGTCCGGGTCCTTTCCGGCCTGCAGGATGGTGACCCCTGCTCGACGGCACCGCTCAGAAACATCATAGCTATTGCCGCCGGTCCGTTCCACTCAATGGCCCTGGAGAAACTCGATAGTAGTGACCCTGACTGCCGTGGACGGGTTTATACGTGGGGTTACAACTGGCAAATGGCGTACGCACCCTATGGCAAGCAGCCGCTTTACTTGGACGGCGGGCGGCTCGGCAATGGACAGGATTATGGTCAACAGGAAGTACCGGTAATAGTCCTGTCAGGCGACCAGGACCCCTGTGACGCAAACTCTTTTCTTGAAAATATCGTCGCAATATCAGCCGGTGAAGATCATTGTATAGCACTCGATGTCAATGGGAACGTTTGGACCTGGGGAAACAATTCTTTTGGCCAGCTTGGTGTTGGTGAAACTTACGGGCCTAAACAGGGCGTATATTATGAAGTAAACTCTGCACCGGTTAAGGTGGTCGCGCCAAATGAGCCGGATTACGGCAGTGATTATCTCGAAGACATCATAGCAATCTCAGCGGGTTACTGGCATTGCCTGGCAATGGACGCAGATGGTGACGTCTGGTCCTGGGGACTTAATAATGGCAGCAACGTTAACTATGATTTCTTCGGTTTTTCCTACGGTCAGCTTGGCATCGGCACGGAGGAAAAATTTAAGAACAGACCGCAGCGGGTCCTTCTGCCTCATCGTGTACTTAACAGGAACAAGCAGAAATGGTACCAGACAATTCAATCGGCCGTCGACGAGGCAAATAATGGGGATGAAATCATAGTCTATGAAAGCACCTATTATGAAGAGGTGGTTATCAAAAACAAAGACCTGATACTGAGAAGTACCGACCCCTGTAATTTGGATGTGATAAAACGAACGATACTTGATGGCACAGGAACCCTTGGCAGTATCGAAATTGAAAACAGTAACTCCACAATTTCAGGTTTTACGATTACCAAAAGCAGCTATGGAGTAAATTCCTCGGCTTCGAGTCCTGCTGTTATAGGCTGCATCATCCAGGGCAACTACTTATGCGGCATATCTTTTACGAACAGTAATGAGTACGTTCAGCCGGTTATAAAGAATAACTGGATTTTCGATAACGGAATGGGCGCTTTTGATGCGGGTGTTTACTTGGAGAGTATGGACTCGCAGGTTCTTGTGCAGAATAATACAATTGTCGATAATAAGACGTACGGTATCTGCCTTAATGCTGGAATCGAGCCGGACGTCAGGAACTGCATTATTTACGATAACGTTACTAATTTTTATGATATTAGTAACGTTAGTTATTGCTGCATAAATGAAAATCCCGGCGGTGCAAGTAATATCACGAGCGACCCATGCTTTGTTGACCCGTGCAATGGTGATTATCACATCAGAGATGATTCTAACTGCATAAATGCCGGCGACCTGAATTTCGACTGGGACGGTAACGAACCCGATATTGACGGCGACCCCAGAGTAATGCTTGGTAGGATTGATATAGGCGCCGATGAATACACTTATCTCGTAGTCGATGCCGGACCGGACCAGGCTATCAATGTACTGGAAGATGCCAATCTTGACGGAACTGTCAGCGGCGCAGAGCAATATACCTGCCTGTGGTCGAAGCTCAATGGTCCCAATAAGGTAACTTTCGATAATCCTTATGACCTGAATACAACCGCTTCGTTTGTGCAGAGGGGCTCTTATATACTCAGGCTCTCGGTGTATGTGAACGGTGAACTGGCAGGCTGGGATACTTTGAATGTCCGTGTGAATCTGGGTGTTGACGCAGGCCGTGACCAAACTATTATCCTGCCGACAAATTTCGTACAGCTGGATGCCAACGCACCCGGTGCGGATTCGGTGATGTGGACGCACGTATCTTCTGGTGTACCGGTCTATGGTTATGTTGATTTTAATGACCCTTGTATTTTGAATCCTGTAGCCACATTCCGTCCCGATTTATACGGAGTCTTTACACTAAGACTTACCGCCTATGTTGATGGTAAGCCGGCTGGGGCTGATACGGTAAAAATTACAGTCGAGCCGCCCCCTGCGGTTGTCTTTGCCGGTTATGATAGAGACATCATCCAGTTCGGTCCTGAGGTAGTTGTAGATTTTAATGAAGCCGTGGTCTATTTTTATAATGAAGACGAAGTAATAACTACTCATTGGTCGCAGGTTAGCGACCCCAACAATTCGGTGACTTTTGCCGATGCCAACAGTGTCAACACAACGGCGACATTCTACGAAAACGGGGAATATTGGCTAAGGCTCGATGCCATACGTGACAACGTTGTTGTCAGTTCGGACACAGTAAGGGTCACGGTGCACAAATACAACGGGCCGCCAAGGGTTAATGCCGGTAATGACAAAAATGGAATTGTAAACCGGGCCATCGAACTCGATGATGCACAGGTCTGGGACAATAACGATTTATCGGAACTGACTTTGAAGTGGGAATTGCTTGACCCGCCCGACGGCAATGTGGTTTTCAGTCCGGCCCTTGATGGAGATGCGAATTTTTCATCGGTGCTTCATCCACAGGTAACTTTTGATACGCCCGGCAGATATTTCTTAAGGCTGGTCGTTACTGATACGGAGGATTTATTTAACAAAGACACATTGACAGTCTTTGTGGGTCTGAGTGACCAAAATGATATAAGCATAGGTGCCGGTTCGTATCAGAATATCACTTTGCCTTCTTGTATTCTGGCCCTGGACGATGCGTGGATTATCCCCGGCCTGACTGAGCAGATGACTGTGGAATGGTCGGTGCTTGGTACTCCTCCTGAGGGAGGCTATGCAGCCTTTGCAGATGCTAATGACTGGACGGACGTTAACGCCTATTCTTCGACCAGTTCAGACTTTGTCAGCCTCGTGAGCTTTTCCCCAAGCGGAGATGGTAACGGTGTCGTAATCGGAGATTATGTATTTCAGTTAAAAGTCACGGATACACAAGCGGGTGAATTCATAAGCGAAGCGACTGTTACAGTTGAAGCAAATGATGTCAGCGCGCCTGAAATCACCGCTTTTTACGCCACTCAGGGTGGACAATCTATCGAGGGCCAGCAGGATGTCCAGGGCTGGATAGATATTGTTGCAGTTGCACAGGACACCAGCATGAAAATTGACGGGCTGAAGCTGCTCATAGACGGCAACGACCTCTATGATTTTGATGTTGAGATACTCGAAGGTGTTCCCGGAGACTTTCAGAAATTAAAACTTACGCATTGTATCCACACTTATCATATAGGACCGGGCGACCACAATTTAGTTGTTGCGGCCTGGGACAGTAAAGGTAATGGCCCGGCCACTGAGATAATCAGTTTCAATGTAAATTCAGTTTCGGAGGGCCCGCCAATCGCCAGGCTCACAAGCTGGGCGGACAATAACGAAATTAATCTGTTCAATAAAGGCCCGAATGACCCACCATCGGTTATTGATAAAGGTGTGGTCGAGCTCTTTGGCGCAGCTTATCTGCCGGATGTTAACGGCCAGGACAATGAAATAGAGTACAAGATCGAACTTTTCAGGCGGGGTATTGAGAATTTCACCAAAAGCAGTTGGACGCCGGAATATTACTGCTACTACGATTACATTGCCGCGATTATTACACCGGATGCCGACCCGAACGGCTGGCGATTTGTCGAATCGGGAATTCCGGACGGAAATTCATTAGGCCGAATTGATTTGACCGGTGTTGAGAACGGTTTCTACCAGATGCTCTTGACGGTGCGATATCGGGGCTTTTTGTCCAGAACGAATGTAGGTTTTGTACTGGATTGCCCGCTGAAGATTGGCAACGTTAAATTCAGTCAGGAAGATACCATCATACCTATTGGAGGTCTGCCGATTCGGGTTATCCGTACTTACGACAGCTTCAAAAGGAAAGACAAAGGCCCCTTCGGCTACGGCTGGAGCTATTCAATTGCGGATATGGAAGTGCAGCTCAATGAGACAAGATGGGAACAACCTCTTGAAGGAGGCGGACATGTAAGTGTAAGAAATAGTTACAACTATGACCGCGATGTAACATTAACACTGCCCGACGGCCGAAGAGCTACTTTTCAGTTCTATCTTGAAATGCGTCCGTACCAGAAAAACTTTTTTATCGCCCGGTATCAATCACCTCCGGGCGTAAATGCCACGCTGGAGGTATGGCGTAACGATGAGCTATGGTCTGACCAGTATGGAAATCCTACTGAAAAGCTGAGATATCCAAATCAATTTAATCTATGGCAGCCGCAAGGTGACTCTGTTCAGTTATATGACGCCTTTTACGAATTTCCGGGTTTTATCCTTACTACTGAAGATGGTTCCGAATATTTTATCAAACGTGATTATACAGGCGAACACTTTTTAGCTGTGCTTGATAATAACAATCAGCTTCTGATGGCCTATACAAGGGGCGAGCCTTATCTGTCAAAAATAGAAACGGTCGACGGAGAGACAATCGAGTTTGACATAGACAGCGACGACCTGAAAATCGATAAAATAGTACACAAAGACGTCAACGGTATCCCTACAAAGCAATTGAAGATAGAGTATGAAAATGAATTAGTAAGCCAGATATATCCGCCCAGCGAGCTGAAAAGCAACGGTGAGCCGATTGATTGGGCGGTGCCGGTACTCAAATATGATTATGACGGTGCGGACAACCTGGTTGAAGTACACAGGCTTGTTGACAGAAGCCTAAAGACATACGAAACAACCACCTTCGTCTATAATGACGAGCACTATATCACCAGTATAATCGACAGCCGCGGCCTGACGCCCATACAGTATGTGTACGACGACGCGGGCAGGCTCGAGAAGGTTATCGACGCAAAGGGCAGCGAAATACTGCTCGACCCGAACCTTGCTGATAATACCCAGACGGTAACCGACCGTCTCGGCAACCTCACAGTTTACAGCTATGACGGCCGCGGGAATATTACAGGTATTACCGACGCCAATAACAATACCACCTACTATGATTACAATGACCCCGCTAATCCCGACAGCGCGACTATGGTCAAGGTGCCTCTGGTTAAAAATCCCGGCGAAGAAGAAGATTATGCAATAACCCTTACCTCGTATGACTATAAGGGCAGAACAACAGGAACAACCGACCCGGTCGGTAATGTCGCCGAGTATGATTACGATTATCTGGGTAATGTTACAAGTACGAGACAATACAGGCCCGGTCCGAATGAACCTGTATTAGTCTCACAGACAGTCAACACCTACAAAGACAACAGCAGCTTGCTGCTGACCTCAGAGGTCAAAGATGAATCCGGTTGTACAGTGGACAGGACGGATTATCTGTATAACGATAAGAATTACTTGGAGCACGTTATAAGACGATACAATCCTGATATCGCCGACGACAACAACTTCGATATCATCACTACCTATCTGTACAACGAGGCCCAGAGCAATTCTCCGGACCAGCCTTATCGTATCAGCGAGCCTTACTACAGGGCCGAGTCGCCTGTCTACCTGAATTTCTTCTATTACGATGATAACTGCAATCAGGTGTTGACCCGTGAGGAATGGAAGGACCCTAAGGGAGAGGACCCGAACCTCTACGTCTTTACCTTTAACAAATACGACGCACAGGGCCGGGTTATAGAAACCTGGCGAATCACAGATAACGATACCGACCCGTTCGGCCAGCCTGATAACGACTGTAACTCTGTACTACTTGGCCAGACTGTCTATAACGATATCGGCAAAGCCGATACCACCTTGGATGAGCTCGGTAATTATACGCAGTATGACTACGATGAGCTCGGAAACCTCACAGAAACGCGGGCTTACGACTCAGACGATACGCATCTTACTACCTCACAAAATCTCTACAACGCCGATGGCAGGGTAATAGTGACCGTCGGGCCTTATGATCCGTACGGGCCTAATAGCGTCGGTACAGAAACCGTATACGATGCGCTCGGCAGGGTACGCGAGACCCGTCTCTGGTCGAACGTTGAGATTCAAACCGAGGTTATTACGAACGCAGACGAAGAAATAGTGGGCAGGAAAAGCATCGGCTGGACATATGGTAATATGCTGTCATATACGCGGACGCAGTACGATGCCGCCGGCAGGGTCGAAGCGACCATATCACTCGATGAGCAGAGCAACGAACATATTACCGAGTACGGCTACGATAACGCCGGTCGGCAGCTTACCGTCACCGACGCAAACGGTAATACGACGCTGACCCATTATATAGGTAACCGTCGCGATTGCGTGGTCGACGCGAGGGGAACAACAGGCGGCGTCGACCCCAACGATTACAAGACCAGTTTCGAATACGATGCTTTGGGCCGGGTCGTCAGGACCACACATCCGCCGACCGTATTCGAGGGCAGCAGCGGCGCACAGAGAACCTACAGCCATGTCGCTTACGACCGGCTGGGAAGAAAACTCTGGCAGTCTGATATCGTCGCCGAGGTGAACGCCGCCGATGTGCCCGAAGCCGAGAAACGCTACTTCGAGTATGACGCGGCAGGGCGGCTTATCGCGTCCATTCTGCCCGACGTAAACGACCCTTATAACGACTATCAGCTTGCCAATCCGCGTTACGACTACTTCTACGATAATTACGGCAATATGGTAGCGATTCTCGACTCGCTGGCTCGCCTGACCGTCTTCGAGTATGACGAGCAAGGCCGCCAGACGGCTAAATATATGCCGTTTACCGCTGCCGATGCGAATGAAATTTACAGTGCGGAGGATGTCTATGCGGAGCTTGCCGCGGCCTCACCGCAGCCGAAATCCGAGACAATCGAATATGATGATTTCGGCAGGGTAGTTAAAACCACCGACTATAAAGGCCAAATCACAGGCTATATTTACGACAACCAGGGCCGTCTTGAATACCAGAGGTTCTACGGCAGTGATACGTTTTATCCGAACGACCCGAATATGGAGTACGAATACAGCTATGATAATCTCGGCAGGAAGACGCAGGTTGATGTCTTCGATAGCGGTGCGACACCAACTTATACTTATTATTACGACAACCAGGGCAGGATAGTCAAGACTGGTGCTTCGTATTTGGATGCTGATATAGAATATTCCTATAGTGATGTAACTTCACAGACCGAATCCGTCTTTATCGGCACTATCTACAAAAACAGCTACGGATACGACGAGCTTGGAAGGCTCAAAACAGTCACGGTCAACAGACGACGTAACCAGAGCGTCTCGGAGGAGACGAACACCTATACATACAACCCTGTCGGCTCACGGCAATCACTGCAATACGCCAATAACAACTACGCCGAGTATCAGTATGACGCCTTTAACCGGCTGACCAATCTTACCAATTACAGCGATAATACAAAGGCCGATACGTTGAGCAGCTTTGAGTACCGGCTGGCCGCCGACGGGAGCCGCATGTACGGCGTCGGCAATCTCATATATTACGGCGACCCGCTCGAGAATACATACGACTGGACGTATGACAATCTCAACCGGCTGACCGGCGAAAAGTGTTATGGCGGCGACCCTGAAAATCCCGGTGATATGTTGTACGAAGGTTCGTACGAGTATGACCTGGCCGGCAACCGCATAAAACGAATAGAATGGGACTTCGAAAATCAGTATATGCAGACCGATTATGAATATAACGAGCGCAACCAGCTTGTCAAAGAGATGCATACCGAGCCCACGTTTTCTTTCTACCTGAACGACAGGCCGGTGTATGCGTACTCATCGAACGGCCGAATCACGCATTACCGCGTAAGCGGCTCAGCTGAAACAATCGGGCCGCTGCGTGCCTGGCTGATGGGCATCCCGACACAATGGTCGCAGTATCTGTTCAGGCTGGTTGCTCTTCTG
>CAZOVR010000019.1:0-52312 GCA_964583405.1 uncultured Pirellulales bacterium | reverse complement strand
AATTGCACGACCAGACCGGAGCAAGTGAAGACATGTCTTTCATACTGTTCACCGACCCGAATGAATGTTCGACTTGTGCAAATTACAACCTTGATTCAAGTGTTAATCTCCTCGATTTTGCCGAATTCGCAAACGAATGGTACTGGACAGGCCCTGCAGGAGGTTACAACAACGGCGATTTGGATTGCAGCGGCAAGGTTGACTTGTACGATTTAGACATTTTTGTCCAGCAGTGGCTGCAGTACTGTCCGTAAAAACAATATCTTCTGACGTTCCAAGGCTGTGGGCTTACTTGTCCGCAGCCTTTTTTTTGTAATAAAAGCTTTTTCGATATACTAAAATACTCCGGCGGTTAGTCGTATAGGCGCCCAATCGATTGACAGGCCCCTTTCGAGAAAAGGCCGATGCTTGAAGATACGCTGCTAAGAGTCAGATTCAATCGCGGCCGAAAAGACGTTCTGCCGCGAATATATGAAAAGTACAAGCATGACCTTGTGACCTTAGCGGCAGCTCTTTTACAGGACAAATCGATGGCTGAAGACGCCGTTCACGACGTGTTCGTGTCGCTGCTCGAACCACAAAGACAACTGAAAATCAACCATACGCTGAAAGGCTATCTGGCTACGGCGGTTGCCAACAAGGCACGGACAAGAAGTAAAGCCGAAGCAAACCGTCAGATTGTTTCTGGTGCCTACATAGAGCACTTTGGGGATAACTTATCGGGGCCGGATTGCCAGGCTGTTTTCGGTGAACAGAAGCGTCATCTTGTGAAATCCCTTGCAGAATTATCGTATGAGCAGCGTGAAGTGATATTACTTCGAATATTTTCAGGGCTGAGATTCAAAGCAATCGCCGAGGCACAAGATGTTTCGATTAACACCGTTCAGGGCAGGTACCGCTACGGACTTGAAAAACTGCGGTCTCTTATGAATGGAGAACTGAAATGAAACCAGCAGACAATAATATAGAAAAGCAGATAAAAAACCTGCGAGGGCAAGCGAGCGCCGAACTCGACGAAAAGCTGCATCACAAATTCCAACAGGCGCTTGAAAAACAAAAGACCATCCCGGTTGAGTATCAGCCGATTCAATGGACTGCGATTCTACACAGTAGAATAACAAAGCTTGCTGTGGCTGCGGCATTAATTGTAGCGGTATGCTGGATTGCCGCCAGACAGAAAGAAGCACCTCAACAGAAGGGAATTAATAAGCCGGCAGTTGCTTCGGTAGTTGAAACGCCTGCTGAACTGGTAAGTGTCATATCACTTAACAAGGCTTTTCGAGACGGAGGTCTGGAGGCGGTGGAAGAGCAGTTTGAAAAAGCAGAAAAAAAGGTAAAGTCCGGACTTAAAGAGAACGTTTCAATTGACGAGCTGATTTGTGAATTGGGTGGGTGTTAAAGACGCCAAGAAAGGAAAATTTTATGAAAGCTTCAAAGAGCAATAAGCTGATTCTCTTTACAACTGTGTTTTTTATGATTACGAGTGTCTCCTGCGCTTATCCGCCTGACAATGCCGCGCTGCTTTACTATAAGGCTGCTGTACTTTATGAAGTGGATGATGAGATGGCTGAGATGCTGTATAAAGTGCGAAAAGGCGAAGTGGAGATAAACGACAAAATCAGAGAATTTGTAAATAAAAACCGCCGCATAATTGAAACCGTTCTTGATGCCTCTGAAGTTAAAAATTGCGACTGGGGAATGGATTTCTCACAAGGGTTGAAAATGGACGCGCCGCCGCTGGGGGCCATGAAGAAACTGGCAAGTCTAATTGTAGTTGACGCAAAAATTCTGGCGGCTGACGGCGATTATGAAGCTGCTTTTAGTCGCTGTATGAGTTTATATCAGATAGCGCGCCATGTAAACGACCGTATTTACGTAAGCTATCTGCTCGGCATCGCAATTCAGGGCCTTACAAACGGCTGTGTCATTCAAATGCTTTCAGATATGCCGCAGGACATGCAAAACCTGACCAGGCTTAAAAACCAACTGATAGAAATTGACAGCATTCCTTTGTCTGTAATGCCCGCCGTTTTAGGTGAACGCGAAGCGATGTTAATTTTTATGACGAAGGAGAATATACCTGATGTAGTGCGCCTCTTCGTAGAGGATAAATCAATTAAAGAAAAACTTTTATCTGCCGATGAATCTTTTTTAGTACGCAGCAGGCAACGTCTCGAGAACCATTACGCCAGCGTTATCGCAGCTTTCGAAATGCCTTATACAGAGGGGTACGCCACACTTAAGGACTCAGGGGAAAAACTGGAAAACGAAGCCAAAAGCAATCCCGACGCGCTTTTGGCGGCCATCCTGGCACCTGCGACAAACAAGATTTTTTCACTCGCTACGCGCATTGAAACCCATAACAATGCCATAAAAACAGCGATTGAGATATATCTGATAAAGGCAAAGACGGGCAAACTGCCTGACACATTGTCCGCAGGACTGCCTGGCGACCTGTTCAGCGGCAAAGATTTCGAATACCAGGTAACAGATGAGGGCTTCATTCTCCGCTGCCAAGGTAAAGACTTGAGCAGGGACGAAGTATATGAATACGAATTCGGCGTAAAAAAATAAGGCCAATAATACAATTCAAAACCGGCCGGGCGGAATTCCTTCGACAGTGCTCAGGATAAATTTGCCCGGTTTTTTTATACCCAAATTCACCGTTCTGGTGTGTAATATAGTGAACGACGTTGTTCCAGCCGGCTGATTCAATGAAGATACTGGAAGACAAATTACTGATTCGAAGGTTCAAAATGGGCGATACCGAGGCCCTGCGCTTAATCTATGAAAAGTACAAAAACAATTTGCTCAAACTGGCGGTCGTGCTCACAAACAACATAAACACCGCCCAAGACAGCGTTCATGAGGTGTTTTTGAGGTTCGCACAGTCAATCAGCAGAATTCAGCCGCGCGGGAATTTGAAAGGGTATCTTGCCACAAGCGTGGTAAACCAAATTCGCAATATAAAACGTAATTCGGCAAGGCATCGATTAACAACACTAAACGAAGCAGATTGCACCGCATGCGGCCTGCCAAGGCCTGAACAGTGGGCAATACTCAGTGAGCAACTAAAGTTCCTGAGTCAGGCAATGGCTCAACTGCCGGATGAGCAGCGTGAAGCGGTGGCCCTGAGAATCGAAGGAGATATGGCTTTCAAAAAAATAGCTGAGATTCAAAATGTATCGGCCAATACGGTCAGAGGCCGATACCGGTACGGAATTGACAGACTGCGGTCAATACTGGACGGAAAGGTTTAAGCATGAATCCCGCAGATAATATAAAACGCTTTTTCAAGAACGCATCGGTCAGCACAAATCCCAAAGCTGACGACGAGATACTCGATAAACTAATTCAGGCCCACGGTGAAGCAGCTGATAAAGAACGCACCCGGCCTGAAGCAAATACATGGAGAATAATCATGCACAGCAAAATAACGAAACTGGCCACCGCGGCGGTGATAGCTATAGCTGCAATAACGGCGACACACATATGGAACCGGTCAATTCCAGTTGCCTCGGCGGCGGCGGTTTTTGACAACGCTGTAAAGGCACTTAGCAACCTGAAGTCCGTGCACATCAAATCAAAAATGCGAGCACCTGGCGGAGGCGATAATTTTAGCACTATCGGTACTGAGTATGATTTTGTGCCGATTGAACTATGGAAGCAGTTTGACGAAGACGGCGGTAAGTGGAGATTGCAAAACCAGCAAAGAGTCATGGTTTGTGACGGTGATTTCGTTATTCAGCTTATTATGTCAACTTATGCTTACAAGGCGCCGGCACACGATTCGCGTCAGTGGTTTCCACTGAGTGTACTGGATGTGGACAAAACTATCGAACGAGAACTGGAATTAGCCCGAAAGTATGGCTCTGATTTTGAGCTGTTCCGGGAAACGGGTCAAGACGGCCGTGAAAAGATGATAGTAACCGTAGTCGCCGAGGCACGAGGTGACTTTACAAACGATTACCTCAAGAACAAGGGATTTGAAGAGTCGGATAATACTCGAATCTATACTTTTGACGCCGAAACCAACCTTCTTGAAAACCTTGAGATTTATATCAACACCGACCAAAAGGATGTGCTTGTTTTTGAAATAACAAGTATCGAGTACAACACATATCTCGACCCGGCCCTGTTCATACTCGATATACCTTCCGACGCCATCTGGTTTACTGAACCGCAGGAATTGCCCGACAATCAGAAATACCAGAAGATGACACCCAAAGAGACCGCTACCGCATTTCTACAGGCTTGCGCGGATGAGGACTGGGACGAATTCCTCAAGTTCTGGATGATGTCCGATGTGGACGCGAATATCAAAGCGTATCTCGGAGGTATCGAGATTATATCGGTCGGCGAACCGTTCAAGTCCGGACTGTATCCCGGCTGGTTCGTGCCATACGAGATAAAAATGCCAGACGGCCAAATCAAAAAGCATAACCTTGCTATTCGAAACGATAATCCTGCAAGACGATATATAGTTGACGGCGGTATCTAAGCAATCCAAGTCCACTACCAAAGGCCGGGATTTAACCGGCCTTTTTTATTGGCTAAATAAATCGCACAATTTTCAAAAATAACCGTAAAAATACTTGCAATTTCAAACATTTGTTTTATACTTATGTTTGAAATGCTTGTTTAGGAGCGAATTATGGTCCTTAAAAATATGGATTTTCAGGCTAAAAACGGCGAATCCGCCAGCCATGCTCCAGACAGACTGCTCGATGCAGCCGAGCTACTGTTCTGCAAACAAGGCTTCGACAGTACGAGTGTAAGGGATTTGACCAACGAGGCCGGCTGTAACGTAGCCGCTGTAAACTACCATTTTGGCAACAAGGAGAACCTGTACAAGCAGATGTTCAAGAGGCATCTCGAACGGGTCTTTAGCTTTCATAAACAAAATATCAAGAAGGTAATAAGCGCAGAAGGTCCGACAGTCGAAAAACTTATCGAATCGCTTGTGAGGCCTACGCTCGAACAGTCGGCTCAAAAACAGAGTCAAATGCCCATGCTCAAGCTGAGCATTCGCGAGAGTCTGAATCCGCAATTCAAAAAGGAAGTTGTGGCACTGGAAACGATAAAGGAATTTCTCGTCGAAATCCAAAAGGCTTTTTTGATTCTCTTTCCGCAACTTGATGCGGAAAAAGCGATGCTTTGTGTTTACTCGCTCGAAGGTCTGGTCATACATCCGATGCTGTTCAGTGATTTCTACTACGAAATTACACCTGAGCTGAAGATTGAAGAGCTAATACAACATATAGTGACGTTCGCGGCAGAAGGTATTCGCAAAGCGGCACAAGGATAATTAAAAATCGAATATTAAAATGAGTAACCGATTGAAAACATTATTATATAGGATAGTTCTGGTCTCGCTGGCGGCGTTGGTTGGATGCACAAGCAGCGAGGAATTTTACAGAGAGGTACGTTCATCGAGAGACGCTGCCTACAGCCAGTGGAAAAACCGTAACGAACTCGAGCAGCAGTTGCAGACAAAGGTAAACGGTTCACTGACTCTGAAAGACTGCCTGAAGCTGACATTAGTCAACAATAAAACATTACAGAATGTTGTTCAGGAGCGGGAGTTTGCCCGCGGCGGCGAAATGGTGGCCAACTCGGCGATATTGCCGTCGGTTGACGTTACGGCCGAATACACCAGGCTCGATGAAGTTCCTTCGATTGCCGGCTTTACAATCGGCGACGTTGACAATTATTCGACGGGCCTCAGGGTCACCCAGCCGGTTTTCGCCGGCGGTGCAATCGGCGCGACGATAAGCGCGGGTAAAATATTTTCCCTTATGACTGACCAGGTCGTTCGTGCGACGACACAGGATGTGATTTACTCCGCCGAGCACGCTTATTACGACGTTCTGCTCAATCAGCATCTTTACGAGATAAGTGCCGACGCAGTCCGCTCGGCCAAGGCGCATCTGGATGATGTAAGGCAAAAGCAGCAGGCGGGAGTGGCTTCCAATTTTGACGTTCTTCGAGCGGAGGTTGAGTTGTCAAATTTCAATGCCGAGCTAATACAAAACAAAAACGCCATAAATATTTCAAAGGCTCAGCTTCTTAAAAATATGGGAGTTTCGCAGGACAGCGACTTCGTTTTGTCGGATGAGCTGGAATATGAGTCCATGCAGATGGGTATGGAGCAGGCTGTCGAGGTAGCTTATCGCAACAGGCCCGATTTGTATCAACGGCAGTTCTACATCAAATACCAGGCCGAAATGCTGAAAATCGCAAAAAGCAGTTACTGGCCGACAATAAGTGGATATCTCGATAACAGCTGGTCGAAACCCGACCCGCACGACAGCAGAGCGATTAACTGGGGACACGCCTGGCAGGGCGGAATAGTCGCTATGCTGCCCCTGTTCGACGGATTTTCTCGAGAGGGTAAAGTTATCCAGCAAAAGGCAAGGCTAAGGCAATCGCAGATAGATTTAATTGATACCGAGGAAACGGCCTTGTTCGAACTCAACAGCGCCCTGCTTGGTATCCAAAACGCTGATGAATTTGTTCAGTCACAGCTTTTGAACCTTGACAGGGCCGAAGAGGGAGACCGACTTGCCCAGGTCGGCTATCGCGAAGGCATTAATACGCAGGTCGAAGTAATCGACGCCGAGTCGGCTTTGACGAAGGCCAAGTCACTGTATTACCAGGCGGTTTATTCACACATAATTGCCAAGCTGGATTTATATAAGGCGATGGGAGTTTTAAACGTTTTTGGGAATAATACGGTTGCAAAAACCAAAAGTAAAGCTGATGACACTATTGCAACAGAAGTGAGCCCTGTTAGTACCGATTCAGTAATTAGCAGCACCATCGGAGAATCCAAATGAATTATAAATTCAAATATCCCAGGCTTACCATAGCCATTGCTATTATTGTTTTAATTTTACTCGTTATATTTTTGAGGACACACCATAGTTCGAACGATACGGGCCAGCAGGCCGACCAGACTGTAAGGGTTATTGCCGAAACCACAGGGACGGCAAAGCTATCCGAGGTAATTCCCGTTACCGGAAATTTTGAGCCTTTGGTAAGCGTAGATATTACGCCGGAGGTTTCAGGTCAGCTTAAGAGCATGCGGCTCGAAGACGGCACTTTGGTGGACGTTGGAGTTGCCGTCAAAAAAGGTCAGGTCATCGCCGAAATAAACCGTGATATTTACGTTGCGCAGTTATCCGCAGCGCAGGCGGCGATGGAATCCTGCAAGGTTACTCTTGCAGATGCTGAGCGTGAAAAGGACAGAATGGAAAGATTGTTCAAGGCCGGTTCGACAACCGAACAATCCAGAGACAAGGCCGTAACCGCCGCTGAGCTTGCGCAGGCGCAGCTAAAACAGGCCCAGGCGGCATTGGAATTAGCCATGGTTAACCTCGATAAAACTACGATAGAGTCTCCGCTAACGGGGGTTGTCTCGAAAAAGTACGTTGACGAAGGAAATATGGTCGGCCCGTCCACACCACTTTTGAAAATCGTTCGTATAGATACGTTGAAAGTCATCGGCGGCGTGAGCGAACGGTATTTGCCGAGGTTATCAGCAGGGCAAACGCCCGTACAAATCAGGACCGATGCTTACCCTGATAATGTTTTCAAAGGCGCAGTTTACAAGATTCCGGTCGCGGTTGACCCTGTAACGCGGACTGGTCAGGTGGAAATTCGTGTTCCTAACGAAAACGGCAGATTGAGTCCGGGGATGTTTGCAAGAATGACGATGGTAGTAAGCCAAAGGGAGTGTGTTGTAGTGCCGGATTCGGCTTTGATAAGAGAATACGACAACGAATATGTATTTGTAGTCAACGGCAACAAGGCTAATCGACGCCAGTTAAAGCTGGGCTTGTCGCAGGGAGAGCTTTACGAAGTTCTGGAGGGACTGTCGGCCGGGGATATGGTCGTTACTCATGGCCAGACTCAATTGAAAGACGAGCAAATGGTTGAAGTTGTTCAGGGGACGGAATAATGAATCTTCCTGAAATGTCGGTTAGAAATCCTGTTACGACTTTTATGACGTTTCTTGGCGTTATAATGGTCGGGGGATTATGTCTGTTTCTAATGACGGTAGATTTGTTTCCGGAAATGGATTTACCCACCATAACCGTTATGACTTCATACAACGGAGCCGCACCTGAAGAAGTTGAAGAAAAAGTTACCAAGATTCTCGAACGATATCTCTCCACGGTTCCGGAACTAAAGCACATAAATTCCAGGTCAAGGGAAGATATATCCATCATCTCATTGACGTTCGAGTGGGATACGGACCTGGATACCCGGTCCAACGAAGTCAGAGATGCCGTTGGTATGGCACAGAATTATCTGCCTGATGAAGTAGATGAGCCTCGTGTCGTTAAGATGGATATCTCGAATTTCCCTATTATGGTTTACGGCGTAACGGCGAAAGAAAGCTATTCGCGGCTGGACGATATCCTGGATGATTTGCTGGTAGACCCGCTTAAACGGTTGGAGGGAGTTGGTACAGCAGCTCTGATGACTCCGCTGCATCGTCAGGTTAATGTTGAACTGGACAGAGAAAGGCTGGCGGGTTACGGCCTGACGCCTCAGGATGTGGTTCGCTCTATTCTCAACGAGAACAAGGATATCTCGGCTGGTAATGTCAAAATGGGCCTTACAGACTATTTGGTGAGAGTCCCGGGAGAGTTCAAAAGCGTTGAACCTATGAAGCAGATTGTCCTAGCAGCTCGAAACGGCTCAGTTGTCAAACTATCAGATGTCGGAACTGTTGAGGATAGTTTCAAGGAGATACAGCGTTATATTCGTATTAACGGCGAATCAGGGGCTATACTGCTTGTTCAGAAACAATCCGGCGCAAATACGGTTCAGGTTGCAAAGTTGGTGAAAGAGCGTGTTCAGCAATTAATGAAAAGCCTGCCGCCGGATATTCAAGTTACGAATGTAATGGATTCGTCCGAGGATATTGAGCGGACGATTCATGATTTGTCGCAGACATTATTAATCGGCGGTTTCTTGTCCATGGCCGCCGTGTTGGTATTTCTGCGGCAGTGGCGGGGAACTATCATCATCGGACTGGCAATGCCTTTTTCGCTCATTGCCGCGGTCATACCGGCCTATTTTCTTGGCCATACGATTAATATGATGAGCCTTTTCGGCATGATAATCGGAATCGGAATGGTTATTGACAATTCAATCGTGATTTTGGAAAACATTACACGACACAGAGAAGAAGGGGAAACTCCCGGAGAAGGTGCTGTTTATGGTGCATCGGAAGTGGCAATGGCTATAACAGCTTCAACACTGACAACGGCGTGCATTTTCTTCCCGATTCTTTTTGTAAGAGGGGTTACAAAAATCTTCTTTTCGGAATTCGCGATAATAGTAACTATTCTTATGTTCGCTTCTTTGTTTTCAGCACTCACATTGACTCCAATGCTTTCAGCCTTGTTATTTCGCAAATCTCCGTCCCGGTCCAAGCAGGGCAGATTTTTCGCTAAAACTGAAGAGATATTCAATGGCATGGCGGGCAAGTACGCAGATTTGCTGGACTGGGCGCTCGAACATCGCAAGACTGTAATCGGCGCTGCGGCAGTATCGTTTATTGCCGGCTTGTTATTGCTGCCTGTTATTGGAACCGAATTTATGCCGAAAGAGGACAACTCCAGGATTGAGGGGACGCTTCATATGCCTGTCGGAACGCGTGTTGAAGAAACCTCGCGGGTACTAAAAGAGGTTGAAAATATTTTGAATGCTGAAATCCCGGCTGAGCAGAAAGTGGCGACTTTCTCACGGTGCGGCGTAAGTGAGGAGGGTATAACCAACCTTTTCGGTGATGAAGGCTCTCACATAGGAGTATTCGGAGTCAAGCTGGTTCCGAGGGGCCAGCGTCAGCAGAACGTTGAGGAAATCGCAGCGGCATTGAGGCGCCGTCTGGATAAGGTAAAAGGCGTGCTTCGTATAGAAAAATACTCGCTCGGCACAGGCGACCCGATGGCGAACCTTATTACCGGTAACGAAAAGCCGTTAACGGTCAATATCATCGGTAACGATATGGAGGTAACAGACAAGGTTGCAGCTCAAATCAAGGAGATAGCTGAAAATACGGCGGGAACAGTCGATATCAGCATTTCGAGAGAGCGGGGCAGGCCTGAGCTTTGGGTCAATGTTGACCGCCAGAAGGCATCGACGATGGGTCTGAATGTGTCGGATATAGGCGATACGGTTCGAGCATCTTTTTACGGGAGAGAGGCGAGTAAATATCGAATCCATGGGGACGAATATGACGTTTTTGTTCGACTGCGTGAGGACGACCGCAGCGACACGCGTGATATTCGTGCCACGCCGGTGAAACTGCCGGGCGGCGCTCTTGTAAGGGTTGATAACGTAGCTTCGACAGCTATGGAATTCGGGCCGGTCCAGATTGAACGTAAAGACCAGGGACGAATAGTTAATGTAATAGGTGACGTGTATGGAAGGTCGCTGGGAGAGGTTGTTTCGGAATTGAAACGTAAGATAAACGAGCTGAAAATTCCTCCGGAGGTCCAGATTTATTTTGCGGGCCAGGCGGAAGAGCAGAGTGAATCGTTTTACTGGCTGATACTGGCGTTGCTTGTGGGTTCTGCACTGGTTTATATGGTAATGGCGTCACAGTTCGAGTCGCTGCTCGACCCGTTCATCGTTATGTTTTCAATTCCATCGGCTGTAATCGGAGCGATATTAGCTATATTTCTTGGTGGTTATCATATTAATATCATTGTATTTCTCGGGCTGCTGATGTTGATAGGAATTGTAGTCAATAATGCGATTGTACTTGTTGATTACATCAATATCCTTCGGGCAAGGGGTTTTTCAATGAACGAGGCCGTGCGTCAGGCGGGGCGGACCAGATTAAGGCCGGTTCTTATGACAGCGATAACGACGATAGTTGCGCTTATTCCTATGGCCTTTGCCCGAGGCCAGGGTTCGGAAATATGGAACCCGCTTGGCCTGACCGTCATGGGTGGGCTTTTTGTATCGACGTTGGTGACGCTGATTTTGGTTCCTACCATGTACAGTGTTTTTGAGACTCGTTTTAAGAAAAGTACTCACTGAAAGGTGCGGTAATGAAGCTTGTTATGATTTGTTATAACGAGGCGATTGACGACGAAGTGACTGAACTTCTCGACAAGATGGACATAAAAGGGTACACCAAGTGGACGAAGGTCCTCGGCAAGGGACAGACCAGCGAGCCGCACTTGCTCAGCCACATCTGGCCTAAGGCAAATAACGTGATTGCTGTTGCTGTCGAAGAGGAGACTGCGCATACAATCATGGATAAGCTGCGCAGTATGAAAACCCAAGTGGGCAAGGCGGGCCTGAAGGCCTTTATGTGGTCAGTCGACCAGATAACGTAAAACCCAGTCAAGAGCATCTTTCCTACGGCGATATTACCGCCCTTTCGTGTGCTGTTCGCAACTATGATTACACTATTGCTTGTGCCTTCGTTATATATGATAGTCGAAGATATTAAGCACCGCGCATTGCCTTGGTTTTCTAACTCATTGGGGTATGTTAAGCGCCATTTTGTCGCACTTGTTAAGCAATAAGTTCTTTCCTGTGCTGATGTTACAGTGGTTTGTACTTATTTGTTCCAAGCCGTTACAAAAATCAATAAATGGTCGTAAAATTTTCTGGCTAACCCGGGAAAAAACGGCATAATATAATCAAGCAGCATTTAGGAGAGTCGGGAAAAAGGTATGGAAACCATGGCTAATAACAAGCCGAATGTAGAAGTCGCATCCGACGCGGAATCTCTGGCGCACCGCAGCGTAGATTTTTTCATAGACCAGTCTAACAAGGCCGTCGCACAAAAAGGAATTTTTTATGTTGCTATAAGCGGCGGGCATACACCGCAACGCTTTTTTGAGCTGCTGGGCCAGGATGACTACAAAGACAAAATGCCCTGGGATAAGGTACACTTGTTCTGGGTCGATGAGCGTTATGTGCCGCCGGACTCGGTGATGAGCAATTATAAGCTCGCCGCCGATACTTTTCTTCGTCACGTAGCTATTCCGCAAGCCAACGTCCATCGAATTCCAACCGAATTCGACGACCTGAGCGAAGCCGCACACCACTATGAGCAGACTGTTCGCAAGGTCTTCGGCATAGACAGGAAGAAGCTGCCGAAATTCGATTTGATTGTACTTGGTATGGGCGCCGACGGCCATACGGGCTCGCTGTTTCCCAACAGTTACGCTCCCTTCGATACTGAGGACCTTGCCTGTGTGGTTTATGCACTCGAAAATGAGGTCGCTCGAATCACGCTGACGCATCCCGTACTTTGCGAGGCATCGATGCTCGCGGTTCTGGTCAGCGGCAAGGAAAAAGCCAAAACATTAAAGGAAGTTTTGACAAGCGAACCGGATGAGGTCCGCTTTCCGATTCATGCCCTTTGGCCGGCACTGGATAAAATCACCTGGCTGGTGGACAGCCAGGCAGCCAAGCTTCTTTGAGTAAGTCCCGTCAGCTTAAACTGCCGCTTAATTTGGGATACGGAGTTTCATGCCGAGCTTGAGCATATCCGGGTCATCAAGCAAGTCACGATTTGCCTCGTATATTTTGTACCACTTATTTGGTGAGCCGTAATATTTTTTACTAATTTTAGACAGGGTGTCACCCTTACGCACGATGTAGAACCACTGTGTCTCGTAACTCCCTTCCACATACACGGTCCGGGGCGGATTGTCGTTTACCGGCTGCGGCTGTATTTGAACTGGTTCGCTGATTTGTACGGGTTGCGGCGTCAGCACCGGCGCCGGGTTGGAGTCATATGTCTGGGACAATGAGTTTACAGATAACTGCTTTGGCGATTGTTCCGATGATTGGAGGAAAGACTCGTTATTCTGT
This sequence comes from uncultured Pirellulales bacterium, assembly GCA_964583405.1. Lineage (GTDB taxonomy): Bacteria > Planctomycetota > Phycisphaerae > Sedimentisphaerales > Anaerobacaceae > JBBABK01. The sequence goes on along the minus strand of CAZOVR010000019.1, from coordinate 39,454 downwards.
TTGAGCATTCTGGCTCTGGGAGAAAGGCCGGGCAACGTACAGAAGTAAACCATTGCCCCGGCAACGAGTACAAGACCAACGAATATCCCGATTTTCAGGTCCTTTTGCATCTCGGCCTCGCCGGCAGAATATTATTGCCGTGCCCTAAAATTACTATCTCTTGGCGCCGCCCGATTTACGCCCCGCGCCTAACAGCAACAAAGGCGCAGCTATCGCAATTGACGAATACGTACCAATTATGATACCGAAGCCGATTGCAAAGGTAAATCCCCGCAGGTTCTGCCCGCCCCAGATATACATAATCAGCACCACGACGAAGGTGGTAAACGAGGTCATAATCGTACGCGAAATGGTCTGGTTGATGCTGTCATTAATTGTCTGCGGGATAAGCTGGGCTTTTTTGCGGTTTTCACGGATTCGGTCGAAAACGACAATCGTATCGTTGAGCGAATAACCAATAAGTGTAAGAAAAGCCGCGATAATTACCTGGCTGATTTTGAAATCGCCGATTAGCAGTGACTGCCCGATAGGTGTCGAGGCTATGTAAGTACACATTGTAACAGCGCCGAGCGTGATGCATACGTCGTGCACAAGGGCGGCAATGGCCGCCACGCCGTATCTGACATTTCCGAATCGAACCCAGATATAACCGACAATGGCAATAAGTGAAAGCACTATCGCTATTTTTGCGTCCGTCTTCGCCTCAACGCCAATCGAAGGATTTACCTGATTCACCCTCGGCAATGATTCTTCAAGCCGGCCGGCGGTGAGGACCTTAGCTGTTTCACTTTCGACAAACCGGTTCCATTCATCCTCGCTGAACTGCCTGTCGGCAGCTTCAGGAGCAACGCTGACATAGACAAACTGCGAAACAGATTCGTCCGGCTCAAGCGGCTTCAACTGCGTTGTCAAAAGCTTATAATCGTACCATCTGGCATTTTCCATTTCCGGTTTGAAACGGAGGTCGTTGAAGCGCCTGCGGACATCAGAGCCTTTGGCAGGATTTTCTATTTTGCAGGTAATCTTCACGCCGCCCTGATAATCGATAAGCTCGGGCGACTGTTCTACTACATCGGCTGTAATTTGCTCCGCAGCTTCTGTCTCAGGTTCGAGGCTGCGGCGAATCTCAATCAAGTCACCGAATGCGGTCAGGATGGCATTGTTAACGACCTCATCGAGCCGCGGTTCACTAATTTGGGCTTCGGGCAATGCCTTCGATACAACTTCTTTGACGATCGATTTGTTTAACTGACTGGTCGAGATGACAAACGCACCCGGCCGGGCCTGGTCAACATTGACTATCAGGTTGCTAAGCGTTCTGTCAGTTTCGTCCTCGGCTTTACGTATTGCTGAAATGACCGATTCGGCAGTCTGACCGCCTTGTGCCACTTTTACATTAATTACGGTCTTGTTTGTTTCAGTCGTGTTGATTTCAAATTGTGTTCCGGCTTGCTGGCTCTGTGATTGTCCAACGCTGTAAACGTTAGCCGCGGCAATCGCCGGATTGCCCGCTTCCTCGCCGACCTGTTTTATCCTGTCCCTGACGTATTGGATATCCACGGGCTTTTTGAGATTAATTGTGGCTGCCGTACCTCCGGTAAATTCGATGTCATACTTGTTGTTCTTTGCGTCATCTCGTGTGAAAAATACGAATAATCCGCCTGCTATAAGAAGTATGGATATCGTAAACATCAGCGGTCGTAGCGCCATCCAGTTAACTTTGGGGTTTTTTAATAGCTGCCACTTAAACAACTCGCCTTTAAGCAGCCCGAACTCAGTAAGCAAATCAAAGAAAACCCGCGTTACAAACAGGGCCGTGAACATACTGCTAATAATGCCAATCATCAGTACAGTCGCAAAGCCTTTTACCTCTTCAGGTGCCTTCCAATATAAAATCGCTGCAGTTATAAACGTGGTAATATTAGCATCGAGAATAGTGCTCAACGCCTTTTGATAACCGTTTTTTATGGAGATACGCAGCGACGCGCCTTTTTTCTGCTCTTCACGAATCCTCTCGAAGATGAGCACGTTTGCATCGACACTCATACCAATAGTCAGAATCAGACCGGCTATGCCGGGCAGTGTAAACGTCGCCCTTAATACAACCATCGCAGCGAGAATGATAAGTATGTTAAGTAACAGCGCGACATCAGCTATTGACCCGGCCACAAGGTAATAAGCGAGCACCACCAGGATAACAGCCAACAGTCCGATTTTACCGGCATTTATACCCTTGTCACGATTGTCGGCTCCTATCGAAGGACCGATTGATTTCTCGGCGATAGGCTGTTCTATGAGCATCGCGGGCAGCGAGCCAGCTTTTAGTTTATTGACCATATCCATAACTTCTTCTTCTCGAAACCGGCCCGTAATGACACCGTTCCTGCCTATTCTGTCGTTGATAGACGGAGCCGAAATCGCCAGGCCGTCGAGCAGGATGCACAAAGGCCGCCCGATGTTAGAGCCGGTCAGCTTGCCGAACATTTTGCCTCCGTACTCATCGAGTGTAAAACCGATAGCCCGTCTTCCCCGCCTGTCCTGAGTCGGGCTTGCGTCAGTCAGCTTCCAGGATTTGGTCTGCGGATTGTGAAGCATGGCTTCATCAGTTTTGTTGCTGCACAAGACGTAATAGTTGTCTCCAAACATGGCTACTACAGGTTTCCTGCCCTGTTTGTCGGCGTAAGCGATATGCTCGACGCCCGCAGCATCAACCGTAATCCATTCTTCCTGCTTCTCCACTTCGAACCAGACGTACTTATTGTCCGAAGCATATTTAGGGCCCTTTTCCCTGAGATTTCGGACGTAAGTTTCGAGCAGCGGGGTATCGCTGTTTTCTTCACCGATAGTGGGTAAAATTCTGAATTCCAGTATGCCCGCGCCTTTGAGCATCCTCTGCAGGTCTTTGGGGTCATCCAGTCTGCCCTGATACTTGCCGTATGTTTCGAGGGCATCGACTACCGCCTTGATTTGCTCAGTACGGTCGGGATACTGCTGCTGTAGTTCCGCCATCGCCTGGGACTTCGCCTGGCCGGAATCCTCGATTTTCTGCTTGAGCTGCTCTTCGGTCAAAACGAGCTGGTCCAGACGAGCCTTCGCCTCCTGAAACAACGCATTCTTTCCTGTCTCAAAGTCGGTCAGTATATCAATTGCGTCGGACCATTCGGCGTATTTCTGGGTGTATTCTTCGAGAAGTGTCAGATTTTCCTGGGAAAAGTTATCGCCGAGAAACGCCTTAATCATTCCGGAGCGCTGTGGGCCCTGGAGCATCATCCAGTCGCCGACACTTATTTGAACCATATCGAGGTCAAGGCCCGCCGCTTCTATTTGCTGTTCGGGTTCTTTGAGCGATTCTGCTTTCTCCTCGGCCTCGGCCCTGGCAGATTCGCGCTGGTCATAGGCATCAGCCAGGTTCGAAAGAATCTCAGCCGCAGTAACAGAACCGCCCGATATGGCCTCAAAGGCAGCAGCGCGTTCCTGAGGCGGTTGCGAAAGTAAACGTATAACACGCGGGATGCTTATATTTTTACTCAGCAATTCAGATAATGCATTTTCATACACTTCTCTGGCAGCGCGAGCCTCAGCACTTGCCAAAGGCATCTGTATCTCAAAGCGGATATTGCCAAGCGGCCGCCATATCAAATTTCGAACACCTTTGGGGTCAACTCTGCGCTTGAGCACTGTAATCATATTTTCAGATAAACCACCGGTGTCCTGGTCTTTCATATCTGAAGTGTCAATCTCGTAAATAAGACTTGTGCCGCCGGCCAAATCCAGACCCGGTTTGAGTTTCTCACTCGGTGGATACAACCAAACCAGACTAAGAACGGTCACCACAGCAATAAGGGTAAATTTCCAAGCCAAGGCCTTTCTCATAACATCTCCTGTATCACTGATTACACTAATTCTCGATGCCCGATTCTCTGTGAGTATCGAGATTAACTTTTCTCATCGGATAGTCTTGTCCCAATAGCGCTGGGCGTGACTTTTATCTTCGTGTTGCTGGACTCATCAATCTTCAGGACAATCTCATCTTCCCGTACATCGACCACCGTACCGTAAATACCGCCGATGGTCCGAACCCGGTCGTTTTTCTTCAGTGACTGCACCATCTTGCGGTGCTCGGCCTGCTTCTTTCTGGGGCCGCGGAACATCATAAATACAAAAACAATCATCACTATTATCAGGAGAATCTGGAATTGCCCAAATCCCCGAGCCCTGGGTGCCGGGACTTGTTTCGAATTGGCGTCAGCGGGCCCCTCAGTCATCCCCGGCGCACCGGAGTTTTCATTCATCGGTTCTGAGGTAATTGTCTCAGGGGCCTGTTCGTCCTGGGCCGCAACAGGGCAAACCATAAGTGAACAAAGGCACAAAGACAAAGCTAAACATACAACTGTCGTGCTCTTATGCTGCTGTGTTCTCAGGTCGTCGAGCGGCATCAATAAATTCTTCATCTGCATTCCTTTCACTTTTGGCATCGGGTTCCATCCCGACTCATCGGAATGGAAATCTTTATTACAAAACAGGGAAATATACCTCAAATCGCACAATAATAACAGAAAATTCTTAAATCTAATATCTACGACCCATTTGCCTTCATATTATACTAGTTGAGGCGGGATTATTAAGGATTCTCTGCATGGTCATTAAGATGACTTGCGCCGAAAACAGCGTATTTTGCAAGTTTTTCCTGCGCCCATTCTGAAAAATCGCCTGATGCGATATGCTCGCGGATGTCCGCCATCAGCCGCTGATAAAACCTTATATTGTGAATTGACACAAGAATCGGACCGAGCATCTCATTAATGTTGAAAAAGTGCCGGACTGCAGAGCGCGTATACGCCCTGCAGCAATAACAATCGCAGCCGGCTTCGATTGGCCTGTCATCATCAATATGGACATTATTTCTCATCCGCACAGGACCGTCGTCGGTAAAGGCGTAGGCGTTTCGGCCGTTGCGGGTCGGCATCACGCAGTCGAACATGTCGATACCGGCGCGAACAGCCGCGATAATGTCGGCAGGAGTACCAACGCCCATCAAGTAGCGAGGTTTTTCTTCGGGCAGCAGCGGCGCGGTATGCTCGACGACCTTTATCATATTCTCGTGTCCCTCTCCGACACTCAAACCTCCTATCGCATAACCGTCAAAATCCATTGCTACAAGCTCTGCAGCGCAATGTGTTCTCAGTTCACAGTCAATCCCGCCCTGAACAATCCCGAACAACATCTGGTCTTTTTTATCGTGTGCTGTCCTGCACCGCCGTGCCCAGCTTAGAGTTCTGTCAACTGCTTTGCGCAGCTTATCACTTTCGCAGGGAAACGATGTACATTCATCAAGACACATTATTATATCAGCGCCCAATCGCATCTGTATCTGCGTTGCAAGTTCAGGAGTAAGGTAAAACTTCTGTCCGTCAACATGGCTGGAAAATTCCACACCGTCATCACTGAGCTTCGTCAGCGAATTCAGCGAAAAAATCTGGTAGCCTCCGCTGTCGGTAAGTATGGGACCGTCCCATGCCATTAAACGATGCAGTCCGCCGATTTTTTCGACTGCCTCAACGCCGGGCCGAAGCATAAGATGATAAGTATTGGCAAGAACCATCATGACTTGTGCCTGCTTGAGCTGCTCAGTTGTAATCCCCTTTACCGTACCGGATGTTCCGACCGCCATAAACACAGGCGTCCGGACATCACCGTGAACGGTCGAAAGCACACCCAGCCGTGCCAAGGTCCGTAAATCTTTTCGCTTTAACTCAAATCCGCTCATTTCTTATAATCGCTGTTGCACGTTCTAATCCTATTCGGCCATTACGTCGATATCAACAAAATAGCATATATATGCTTTCAAAGCCAAGACTGCTTCAAACGTCCCTGTACACCTTGTAAAAAAGGAGATTTTTTGACAATATAGTATAGTCGTCGGAGTTTGAATTACTTTATTTATACATAAAATGGAACATCCAGAAGTTTCAAAAACAACTTTAACAGGTTCCACCCAACATTATAATTTGCATTTGGGCCTTTACAGCCTGTATGGAAATCTCTTTTTATGACGGTAGAAAAGAAAAAAAAATCCACGGAAACACACTCCTCTAATATATCCAAACTTAGCCGTAAACGGCTATGGGTGTTCCGTGTTATCGCACTTGTTGTTATCCCCCTGCTTTTTTTGGGAGGTCTGGAACTTATTCTGCGGCTCTTTGGTGTCGGATATAGGACGGACGCCGTGACTGAGCGCAAACTCGACGGCCGGACTGTATGCTGCAACAATTTAAAATTCGGCTGGCGATTCTTTCCACATAATATCGCACGTGAATTTCCCGGTTTTGTCTTTGACGCTGAAAAAGCACCGGGGACATACCGCATTTTCGTTTTGGGCGCTTCTGCTGCGCTGGGAGTTCCAGACCCGGCGTACAATTTCGGACGCATCCTGGAAGTCATGCTCAGTGAAAGCTGCCCTGAAACAAACTTCGAGGTGATTACGACGGCGATGGTCTCTATTAATTCGCACGCCGTTCTGGAAATCGCGAAAGACTGTGCAAAGTATGACCCGGACCTTTTTATTGTGTACCTCGGCAATAATGAAATGGTCGGCCCATTCGGTCCGGGAACTGTGTTTTCATCCACGTCACCAGGGTTGTTCTTCATCAGGGCAAATATTGCCCTGAAATCGACACGAATAGGGCAACTGGCTGAACGGATTTTAAGCCTGGCGGCGCCGCGCGGCACCGGCCCGAAGCGATGGGACGGAATGGCGATGTTTCTTGGAAAGCAGGTTCGTCATGATTCGGCTGCCTTGGAGCCGACCTACAGCAATTTCGAAAAAAACCTGAATGATATCTGCAGGGTCGCACGCCGGGCAGGAGCTGTTGTTATTATCTCGAACGTGGGGTGTAATTTAAAAGACTGCTCTCCCTTTGCATCGCTTCACAAAGAAATGCTCAGCGAGACCGAAAAGCAAAAATGGCAGGAGCTTTACCAGCAGGGCATAGAACTTGAAATCTCCGGCGAGTATCAGCAGGCAATAGAAAATTACCTGGCGGCCGCTGAAATCGATGAGACATTTGCAGACCTTCAGTTCCGCCTGGGACGCAGTTACTGGAAAACAGGCCAATATGAAACCGCAAGAGAGCATTACCTCGAGGCTCGCCGATACGACACCCTGAGATTCCGGGCCGATGCCCGCATCAATGAAACCATCCAGTCCGTAGCGGAGGGTAAAATTGAAAAAGGTATTTACTTTGTTGATAGTGTTACGGCCCTCGAAGAGGGCAGCCCATACCACACAACCGGGGAAGAATTGTTTTATGAACACGTTCATCCAAACTTTACAGGAAATTATATTATTGCCAAGGCACTTTTCGAACGAATCAGGAACCTGTTGCCCGACACGATAATACAACATCCGGAATCCGAGTTAAGTGAAGAACTATGCGCTCAGCGCCTGAGCTATACCGCTGCCGACCGTTACCTTCTTTTGAGTCAAATCGAAACGATGGTCAGCAAACCTCCTTTTACAAACCAGCTTTACCATAACGAGTTTATTGAAAAAATCAGGCAGGAAATCGAAGAACTCAGTGTGCGTTTACAGACTTCAGGCTTAAAGGAGACCCTGGACCAATACGAACAGGTAATCAAACAAAGACCGAATGACTGGCAACTGTCCTGGCGATATGCCCTGGTATTAAGGGATGGACTAAATAATTTGAAAGCCGCTGAAGTTCAATTTAGAAAGGTCATAAAACTCTGTCCTAACAACGCTGCCGCTTACCTTGCCCTGGGACAAAACCTCCACCGACAGGGCAACTTCAGTGAGGCCCGGAAAATACTGAATCAATTACTGGACATGAAACCAAATTCAGCGCAGGGGCACTTTGAGCTTGCGCAGATTTATCGAGAACTTAAAAACTACAAAAAGGCCGTACGTCATCTGTCCGCGAGCCTGTCAGTTGAATCTGCGCTTTCTATAGAGCTTCACATCGCTCTGGCTGAGTCGTATTTTCTTTCAGGCAATGCAAATAAAGCAATAGACATACTCTACAAAGCGATGGAGAATTTTCCCGTAGACCAAACCGCACGGGCACATGCTTATCTGTGTTATATACTGGGCACTCAGGGCCAATATAAAAAGGCCATCGATGAATCCAGGCTTGCATTAAAAATCGACCCGGACACCGTGAATCAAAAAGGATTTCAAAACTATCTGAAATATCTGGAAGCGAGAGCTAAACCTTAAGCGTACATGTTTGAAAGTCGAATGGAATTATTAAAGGGCATTTTCTCGACGGAATAACCGTGGAAAAGCCTGTTCATATATTAGGAGTTTCGGGCTTGTACCATGACAGCGCCGCGGCGCTGCTCCGGGACGGAAACATCGTTTGCGCCGCGCAGGAAGAACGTTTTACACGAAAAAAACACGACCACAGAATGCCGACGCACGCTATTGAATACTGTTTGCGGGAAGGAACGCTGAAAGCAGAAGATTTGGATTACGTCGTTTTTTATGAGAAACCTTTCCTGAAATTCGACCGGCTGCTGGAAACCTATTTTGCTTATGCACCCAGAGGATTTCGGCAGTTCCTGATGGCTATTCCGCTGTGGCTTAAGCAGAAACTGCATATTCCGAGGGAACTTGATAAGGCACTGGGAGGCGGTTTTCGAGGCAAGTTCGTTTTTACCGAACATCACGAATCACATGCAGCCAGTGCTTTCTTCCCGAGTCCCTTTTCACAAGCAGCAATTGTAACACTGGACGGCGTGGGCGAATGGACCACGGCCAGTGTCGGAATCGGCCGCGATAATAAAGTCGAGATAAAATACGAGCTTCATTTTCCTCATTCACTCGGTTTGCTGTACTCGGCGTTTACATATTTTACCGGCTTTAAGGTCAACTCCGGCGAATACAAACTAATGGGACTGGCCCCGTACGGTAAACCGGTTTATAAAAACGTTATACTCAAAGAGCTGCTTGACCTGAAAGAGGACGGGTCGTTCCGGCTCAATATGGATTATTTTACTTATTGTTATACGGATGTTATGGTCGGCCGAAAGTTCGAGCGGCTTTTCGGCGGTCCTCGCCGCAAGCCGGAATCCCCGATTACACAGCGAGAAATGGACATCGCAGCCTCGATTCAGAAAATGACTGAAGAGGTCATGCTTAAAATCGTCCGTTTTGCTTATGAGAAAACCGGAATGAAAAATCTCGTCCTGGCCGGTGGTGTGGCGCTGAACTGCGTCGGAAACGGGCGAATTCTAAGGGAAGCGCCGTTTGAGAATATATGGATACAGCCCGCCGCCAGCGATGCCGGCGGTGCACTGGGAGCGGCATTGTTTGTCCATTATCAATTGCTGAACAACGCCAGGACCGTTAATGAGCAAAACGATATGCAGTCGGCGTCTCGTCTCGGACCGGCCTATTCGAACGATGATATCAGAAAATATCTGGATTCCGTCGGGGCGTGCTACCATTTCTTCGAGCACGAGGATTTGCTTCTGGACGAGCTCGTCAATGACATCGAACAGGGTAAAATCATCGGCTGGTTTTATGGTCGAATGGAATTCGGGCCGAGGGCGCTGGGCAGCCGCAGCATCATCGCAGATGCCCGCAATGAACAAATGCAGTCGCGGATGAACCGAAAGATTAAATTCCGTGAATCCTTCCGTCCATTTGCGCCGAGCATCTTGCGCCGACAGGCGTCTGAATACTTTGACCTGCCGCCGGACAAAGAAAGTCCCTATATGCTGCTGGTGGCTGACGTGCAGGAATCGAAACGGATTAAGCCGGATGGCCAGCAGGATAAGCTGTCAGGATTTGAATTGCTCAAGGCCAAACGCAGCGTGGTGCCGGGTATTACTCATGTGGACTATTCGGCCCGAGTACAGACGGTCGATGCCGAACGGCACGGACGATATTATCGTCTGCTGGAGAGATTCAGACAAAAGACAGGCTGCCCGCTTGTTATCAACACGAGCTTCAATATCCGCGGCGAACCCATTGTGTGCAGTCCGGAAAATGCCTTTCATTGTTTCCGGTCAACAAACATGGACGTACTGGTACTGGAGGATTTTGTCCTGTACAAGGATGAGCAGCCTCAAATGAAGCAAATTGAAATCGATGAGTATCTTGCTAAATTCGAATTAGATTAGGCTTCTCTTTATGGCACTGGTATCGTTAAACTTAAAACCCTCGAAAAAGCAGCTCCGTGATTTCGGACTTATTGGTCTGTGTATGTGCAGTGTGATAGGTCTGCTTCTGCTGGGGCTGGGTAAGATTCCGCCAAAGGGACTCGTCATCTTCTTCCTGATAGGCCTTGTAATGTTCGTCCTAAGCCGGGTCTCTGCCGCCTTGATAAAACCACTCTACCTGGCCATGGTGATTTTGACGTTCCCCGTCGGCTGGATTATCAGCCACCTTGTCATGGCGCTGTTTTTTTACGTCGTCGTCACACCGATTGCGGTGTTATTCAAAATCATAGGCCGTGATGAGCTTTGCAGAAAGTTCGACCCACAGGCCGATACGTATTGGATTCCATATAAGCACAAACGCTCCGCCAAAGATTACTTTCATCAGTTTTAGGAAAAATATATGTCTGAGGAAAAAAACTTCGAGCAGCTTTCAAAAGAAAAACGGCCATCTCTGATAGCCGAGTTCTGGGGGTTCCTCGGGCACAACAAAAAGTGGTGGCTGCTGCCTATCATTTTTCTCCTGTTGGTGCTGGGGCTTCTGGTCCTGATGAGCAGTTCGGCACTGGCGCCTTTTATTTATCCTCTTTTCTAAGCCGGGCCGTCGCAAGAATTTGCGATTACTTAATATATTTTCTTAATCCTCGAACCGGGATAATAATACGAAAGAATCTCTTCTGCGCTTTTACCTTTTCGGGCCATTCCCTGCACGCCGCACTGACACATACCTACACCATGGCCGTATCCTTTGCCCCGCGCAAAAGCCCATCCGGTCCCTGTCTTTTGTATTTCAAACGCCGCGCTTTTAATCTTCAGTCCGGTATGGTCGAGTGCAAGGCGAAAATCCTCGGCCCGAAGCGTATTACTACTGCCGTCGACGCCTTCGAGCTTAATCCATGTCAGACGTGTCAAGTCGTCGTATCGGCTCGGTGAAATTGCGGATATTTGTTCGATACTACCGAGCTTTTGCAGTTGCGGATATCGCTCGAACAGCTTTTTATCAACCTGGGCACAGGTCATATGAACAGTGGGCCAATTCAAAAAATCTTTTTTAGTAATCTTTAAGCAATATTTACAAGGCACGCCTGTAAGCGGCTCGAATGTATCACCAAAAACATTCCTGCTGTCTTCAGTATGGCCGGCGCAGGTCGAAGAGTAATAAGCAGGAAAAATATCTTCCGTCCTGCCGCCTCGACTCGCGTCGAGAGACGCAGAGGCAGGCCCGTCTGACTGTTCACAAACCAGCACCTTTCCTGCGGTTTCATTAATCGCCTGCCAAACGGCCGGCGTCTCTTCGCTGACCCCTCTATACATCTGGTGTGCCGCTGTTTTGCGAACGTCCCAGTGTCGGTTCGTTCCGAACCGTTGTTTTATATAGAGGCAGTACGTCCTGGCCGCAATCGCCTGGGCCTCGAGCGCCTGCGGCTCCCAGTAACTCGGCATCTCGGCGCCGATTACACCAGCCAGATACTCCTCTGTTCCAACGACGTTTACCACATCGAACGAATTGCCGTCGCCAGCCGTTATTATCTGAAGTTCACCCCTGTAGCGACGGCCGTTGAGCGTAAAAATTGAATCATCGTCCGGCGCTATCTGCAATTTAGCACTGCGACATCCCCAGCCGCCAAAAGAAATCCTGTCACTGCAAAGCTCCACACTGATGGCTTTGTCAACAGCCTCAAAATGGGCCTGCGGTAAAGTCGGCTCGTCGGCGCTCACAGAAACCGGTGCATTGCAGCTAAAAAGACACTTAGTGACATCACGTGCAAGCAGGACCCTAATCCGGGGCTGGTCCAGACCTGAAATCGTCGATGGTTGAGCAGGCTGTCCTTTTCGGCAACAGCCAAAAAGCAGAACTAATAAAATCGAGGCCGACACTGCAAGTCGGCTGATATGGATAAAGTCAGATTTAAGATGCAGGAGTTTCAAATTCGCGCCGCGATTCATCGGGCCTCATTGTACAAAATCGCAAAATGAGAACCCTACTCCAGTGTTCTCAGCGAAAGGCCGTATGAGGTAATGGCTTTTTTAATCTCATTAAGACTCGTAACGCCGAAATTTTTACAGCCCAGAAGTTCAGCTTCGGTACGGCGGGTCAATTCGCCGATTGTGCGGATATTCAGCTTTGACAGGCATTTCTTGGCCCGAACCGAAAGTTGCAGCTCCTCGACGGTTTTACTAAGCGTTCCGTCCTCGGGCTTGTCGGCCTCTTCCTCATAGTCAGCCGGCATCGTACTTTCTTCGATTGACTGACCCAGCCGCAATGACTTGGTTTCCAGAATCTGCTTGATTTCGCGAAGCGACGTTTCGCCGAAGTTTTTGTACGACAGCAGTTCCACCTCGGTAATATTGAGCAGGTCACCGAGGGTATGGATATTCATCTTCTTGAGACAATTTCTGCTGCGCACGGAAAGCTCGAAGTCGGAGATGGGCGTTTCCAGAATCTGGCTCTTGCGGGTGCGCCGCTTCTCTTTTTCCTCATCGTAATACATCGTTCGCGAGCTCTCTATGTCCTTTTTGAACAGGATTGCCCGCTGATGATTGGGATGGTATTGCAGAACTTTGTGGACGCATTGAAGCGCCCTGCCGTATTCTCTGGCGTCTTCATAGAGCACAGCCAGGTTCAGCAGGGAATTACAGTGCGCCGGGCGTGTAGAGGCGACCCGCTTGTAATAGTCTATGGCTGCATCCTCTTCGCCGCACATATCACACCGATAAGCCAGATGAAACAGTGCCTCCTGATGGTCCGGCGAAAGCTCTATGGCCTTTTCATAGTTCTCGGTTTCCTTCTCATAATCACCCATAATCTCAGCCAGTCGTCCGAGATGATAATGATAGTCGGCACTTACGCCCTTGAAATTGGCGCACTTTTTCAACTGGTCCGCCGCAGCTCCCAGTTCGCCCGCACTGCGGTAAGTCGCAGCCTTTTCAAGATTAAACCTCAGCATCTCCAGCCCAAACTTTGCGGCCTTATCGAGATTCTCTATCGCTTCGTCGTATCTTAAAAGCCGCCGCTGAGCAAAGGCCAGATATAAACACTTTTCCTTACAGTCGTCACATTTTTGAAGCTTTTCAATCGCCTCGCCTTCTCTGCCGAGGATATACAGGCCGATTCCAACAGCCAGAACCGACGAGGCCTCTGTCTTAGACATATTCTCTTCAACCTTCGCTGCGAAATTCATTCGGGCGGACTCGGAACTATTTACAATGTCGATAAGCTCATCTATCCACTCAATCGAAGGCAGTGTCCCTGAAAATAAATTTGCCTGCTGTGCGACCGCTTGTTCCATAATTACTGACTCCACATATATCAGGTTGGAAAAATCCTCTCAAAACAACCCCGCCCGGCACCGGGCGGTCTACTTTTCAAAGCTTGGTATTATACCCGCAATTACATATATTGCAACCCTCGCTCAAATGCAGACCGGACAGAGGCTGTCACGTCAGCCGGGCACGAAGCTATATGGCCCTGCCGGTCACCGGCATCCGCAAAAAGACATATTTGTCAAAATGTCTTGACAGCAGGGACTTTTTTGAGTAGTTTTCGGTGTTCAGCTGTTTAATGGAAGATGTATAATGCTTGATGGATTGATTTTTGGAGGCTTTTTGTGGCTAAAGAGTTAGCGAAGGAACTAATTAATGCAGGTGCCCACTTCGGGCATGGGGTCAGCCGATGGAACCCCAAAATGAAGCAATTCATTTACAGTAAGCGGGGAAAAATCCACGTTATCGACATCAGAAAGACACTCAAAACCCTGTTACTGGCCAAGAAGCTCCTGGTCGAAGTTGTCTCATCCGGCAAAGATGTACTATTCGTCGGGACCAAGCGCCAGGCCCAGCGAGCCGTGGAAGAAGCTGCAGCAAAGTGCTCCATGCACTACGTCAGTCAACGCTGGCTCGGCGGAACGCTGACAAACTTCCGCACCATCCGCTCCAGGCTACAAAGGCTCGAGCAACTCGAAGCTATGGCCCAAGCCGGAACACTCGAAAGCGAATCCAAAAAGCAGGCCTCCCGACTCAAACGTGAAATGCGAAAAATCAAATCCAACCTTGACGGTATCCGCAAAATGGCACAACTGCCCGGAGCTTTGGTAGCCGTCGATGCCCGAAAGGAATACATCGCCCTTCGCGAGGCAAGGAAACTCGGTATCCCGACCATCGCAATTATTGATACCGACTCAGACCCCGATGCGATGGATGTGGCTATACCCGCTAACGACGATTCAATTCGGGCGATTGATATCCTTCTGAACGAACTGGCCGATGCAGTTGCCATCGGCAAGACGATAACCCCCGCCGCGGGAACGCAGGCAAGACGACCGAGGCGGGCTCGAACCAGCCGAGGCGCACTTGCCCGCGCCGAAGAACCTGAAACGGCTACAGTCGCAGCGGCGCCATCAACGACAGTAGCAACAGAACCCTCGGCGCCATCAGCGACAGCCACAGCGGAGCCCTCGGCGCCATCGGCAACAACCGAGCAAGCTGAGCCTTCCGCAGAACCGGAACAAACCTGAACCGATGACTACAAAAACGTCTCTCGATAATAAATCCCCGAAAGAGCTTATCTGCTGTTATCGAGTAACGAGTATCGAGCATCAAGAATGATTGGAGATGAAAATGGCTGATATACCAGCAGCGACAGTGATGAAACTCAGAAAAATGAGCGGGCAGGGAATGATGGACTGCAAACAGGCGCTTACCGAATCGGACGGTGACCTTGACAAGGCTATGGAGTTACTGCGTAAAAAGGGTATGGCAACGCTTGCCAAGCGCGCCGAACGAGAGACATCCCAGGGACTCGTCATAAGCAAGACCTCGGATGACGGCAAGACAGTAGCGCTTGCATCGCTGTGCTGCGAGACCGACTTTGTCGCAAAGAGCGATGATTTCGTAACCGCTGCTGAAAAACTCGGCGATTACTGCCTTGCGTGTCCACAGGATACGGACGCTGATTCTTTAGCCGAGACGGAGCTCGACGGCAAAAAATTCAGTGAGCTCATCACGGAAACCGTCAGTAAGACCGGCGAGAAGACACAAATCGGCGACTATGCAAAATTCAAACTCGACGGCCCAGGCCTGATTGCCGTCTATATCCACTTCAATCACAAAGTCGGTACTATGGTTCAGCTCAAGACCAGCGATGACAATGTCGCCGCCGCTGATTCCATCAAGACCGCTGCCAACGATATCGCTATGCACATCACCGCAACAAAGCCGCTGGCCCTCGATAAGGACGGTATCGACGCCCGGATGATTGAAAGTGAAAAGGCCATTTACGCCGAGCAGGTCAAAGGCAAGCCGGCAAATATCATTGACAAAATCGTCGAAGGCAAGATGAAGAAGTTTTACGCCGAGAACTGCCTGCTTGAACAGCCTTTCGTCAAGGACGACTCGAAAACCGTTGCCCAGATGCTTGCCGAGGCTGCCAAAGCCGCAGGCGGCACCGCAAAAATAACCCGCTTCGCCCGCTTCGACGTAGGTTAAAAATAAAACACATGTTTGTCGTTATATTTGGCCCCCGGTTCTCCGGGGACTTTTTTTATTGACGGCATTGCTGTTTTATATATCCTGGTTCTGAAAGTCCATCTGTCACATAATTTTTCGTAAGATATATTCTTATCTTCCACTTGAATTAAATAGCCTAGTTTTTGTCTCCGTTTTGTTACCAAGCTGCTCGACTCTTAGCTATTTCTTTCGCAAAGATGATGGGCAAATTACTGGTTGGTGATAGCTGTTATGACTAAATGAATTTAGTTAACTTATGCAAAAAAGTATTTGACAAACCTGATGGGAGAGGGCATAATATTTGGTTGAATTAATTGGTTTAGTCCAGGAGATGGCAGGGAGATGTGACGAGAAGGCTCATTTCTACGCTGTTTTCCTTATTAATGGTTGACTTCTTTGATTTAGTAGTAATGGCCTTATACTGTCTAGAAGATAATAAGCCTTAAGTTTTTGCTTTTTATGAGGAGAAGGTGTGAAGAAACTTCTCATATTTCTACTGTTATTGTTCGCATTTCCTTGCGTTGGGGCTTCTGAATCACTGATCAGATCATCATGGATCCTCGAAGATGTGGCTGTTATTCTTGAGTATGATTCGATTTACGATGTTCATACACCTTATGATCCTTGTCAGCCGATAAGAAGTCAGGGAGGAGGCTTTTATACTTCCTCCATTCTTAGTGATTTAGGAACTGTGGTTGATTCTTCTCGATATAACTTTGTGCTGCTATACTCAGTCCAGGAAGTACCCGGGTGGATACATTCAGGCGGCTACAATCGTTACTTGGCAAAGAACATCGGCCGGAACAATACACTTTATGGCTCTCCTCCCACTTTTTCGGATTGGCCGAATCTTATCAGTTATCCCCACATGAATTCGATAGATTTCTTAGATCGTCCAATACTGCCTGACCGTCCTAATTATGGCAGCACTTTGACAGTGTTTCACGAAATTGGCCACAACTGGTGTGTTTATTGGTCGCAGGATTCGCCTGGTCCTCATGAATGGAAATTGGGCGACCCCGTTGCGTGGTTGGCGGCAGCTTCCTCACATTGGACTTGGGTTTGGCTGGAACCTAATATGCCCGGAATTCTATATAGTGGACCTACGAGCAATTACTTCAACGCTTTTGATTTGTATGCTATGGGATTGATGGACTACAATGAAATCAGTCAATACAGTTATCTACTGGAGGATCCCTGCTCTCCCCCAGAAGATCCTAACATCTACGAGGTAACTGTGGATGACTTGATTTACAGTCTTTCATTGGTTGGCGGTGATTTCTATGAAGGAGATGGCAAAAGAATCCCCGCAATGGACCCCAATATAGAAAATCTAACTACATTGATAGTGGTGATCAAGGAAGTGAATGAAACATTCACTCAAGAGCAGATAGACCTTGTTGTAGATCTTGCCTATGATTTGCCCGGAGATTGGAACACTGCAACGTGGGACAGGTCTTCTATAGATATCACTATTTATCCGCCTCCTCTACCTTTGATTATCTATGTAGATCAAAACGCTACTGGTGGTAATGACGGGGCCAACTGGGAAAATGCCTGTAATGATTTGCAGGACGCACTTAATGCTGCCCAAACAGAGCTTTCATTGAATCCCCAAAGGGAAATAGATATCCGGGTCGCTGTTGGAACTTACCTGCCTGATCAAGGTTCTGGTAATCGGGAAGCGACATTCCAGCTTATAAGTGGAGTTGCAGTGGAAGGTGGTTACGCTGGTATCGGGAATCCAGACCCTAATGTTCGTAATGTCCATTTGTATGAGACTATTCTCAGCGGTGATCTGGCTGGTGATGACGGGGAGGTAGCTACTCCAGAGGAATTGCCGGGTGATCCTAACCGGGCAGAAAACAGCTTTCATGTTGTTACTGCAAATGATGTCTCGGTCGAAACTATCCTCGATGGATTTGTGATTACGAGTGGAAATGCCAATGGGGGTTCTCCTAATGACTGTGGCGGCGGCTTGTACAGTGATTCAGGAAATCTGACAATAAATAATTGCACCTTTCTAAGAAACTGTGCGAGCAGCAAAGGAGGGGGAATATACACTGAGTCAGACAATCTAACAGTAAATAATTCTAACCTGAAAGAAAACTATTCAACGTCAAATGGTGGTGGACTGTATTCTGCTTATGGAACAACTGATATAGATAATTGTACTTTTGATAAAAATGCATCTTCACTTTATGGCGGTGGCGTTTATTGTTTGTTGAATAATACCACAGAAATTAACAATAGTACTTTTGAAGGAAATAATGCAAAAAGAGGGGGCGGTTTATATAACCAACTCAATGAAGCCCTAATCAGCGGTTGTAGTTTCGTTGGCAATTCCTCACTCCAGGAAGGGGCTGGTGTATATATTTATAACTGTGATACGACCTTGGAAAATTGTATTATTAGTAGAAATTCTGCTTTGTCAAACGGAGCGGGGATTTATTGTAGTAGTGGAGAGAATATCAAAATAATTAATTGTACTATCAGCTTGAATTCGGCGAGTGTTTATGGTGGGGGGCTTTATAGCTATGTAAGCAAGACTGAAATTATCAATAGCATTCTTTGGGCAAACCTTGGTCTAAGTGGGCATGAAGTAGCTGTGAGTAATGTTTCGGGGAATCAATCTATAGTGACAATCATTTATTCTGATGTTGATGGTGGACAGGAAGAAATTGAAACATATTTTGGTGGAATATTAAACTGGGGACTTGGCAACATCAATGTTGATCCATGTTTTTCTACACCAGAAAATGACGATTATCACCTAAAGTCGCAGACGGGCCGATGGGATCCTAATAGCGAAAGCTGGATTAATGATGCAGTCACCAGCAGATGTATAGATGCAGGTAATCCGGGTAGTCCTTTAGGGAACGAGTTGGATGATGCAAACAATGTTCGAATCAACCTTGGTGCTTATGGCGGAACAGCCAAGGCTTCCATGCCACCTTATGACTGGACGCTGCTGTCTGATATGACTAACGATGGCACTGTTAATCTTATTGATTATGCCCATTTTGCGGATATGTTTATCCTGAGCGAGGAACAAGTCGCTGACTTCGACCGTGACGGCGATGTTGACTTTGCCGACTTAGGCCTGTTAGTACAAGATTGGCTTCAAGAAACGAGCTGGCATTAACCGAAAACTGGCTGGCAGATAAATAGTCTTGTTCTTCGATAGATTTCTGTCTACATTTTGTTACCAAGTTGCTCGAATCTTAGATATGTTTTTAGTAATGCTGTGGGGTGATTTACTGGTTGGTGACTGGTTCTGTTATATTGACATTATAATTCATTTTTTTCTTGCAAATTTAGGGACGTGTTTTATACTAACGGCACTTATATATTCAAGGCTACCTTGGAGGAGGATAGCTGCAATATATTTCCTGAATTATCTCTTCTGAGCAGCCCACAAAAAGCCTAAATAAGTTAAATATAAACGAGGAGGCGGAAAATGGATAATAGAACAAATCTAAAGAACCAGCTTATAATTACGATATTTTTGCTGCTGTCAATGCACCTTGGGATACAACGGGCACACGCCAGAAGCGTCCCCTTTGGCGATGCCAATACAATCAACGGTGATTTTGACTATGCGACATCGGTATATGCAGCAGACGTTGATGGCGACGGCGACCTCGACGTGCTCGGAGCAGCTACTTATGCCGATGACATCACCTGGTGGGAGAACACCTCCGGTGACGGCACGGCCTGGACAGAGCACACGGTCGACAGTGATTTCGACGGGGCATGGTCGGTCTATGCGGCGGACGTCGATGGCGACGGCGACCTCGACGTGCTCGGAGCAGCTGTGACTGCCGATGCCATCACCTGGTGGGAGAACACCTCCGGTGACGGCACGGCCTGGACAGAGCACAGTATCGACGATGATTTCGACTATGCGACTTCGGTCTATGCGGCTGACGTCGATGGCGATGGCGACCTCGACGTGCTCGGAACGGCTAGCAATGCCGGTGACATCACCTGGTGGGAGAACACCATCGGTGACGGCACGGCCTGGACAGAACACACGTTAGAGGGTAATTTCAACGGAGCGAGGTCGGTATATGCGGCGGACATCGATGGCGACGGTGACCTCGACGTGCTCGGAGCTGCTCAATTTGTAGATGACATCACCTGGTGGGAAAACACCTCTGGTAACGGCACGGCTTGGACAGAGCACACAATCGACGGTGATTTCGATGGGTCGTTTTCGGTTTATGCGTCGGACGTTGATGGCGACGGTGACCTCGACGTGCTCGGAGCAGCTTTAAATGCCTATGACATCACCTGGTGGGAAAACACCTCCGGTGACGGCACGTCCTGGACAGAGCACACTGTAGACGGTGATTTCTTAGATGCGGTGTCGGTTTATGCAGCGGATGTAGATGGCGACGGCGACTTCGACGTACTTGGAGCAGCTTACTTAGCCGATGACATTACCTGGTGGGAGAACACCGCCGGTGACGGCACAACCTGGACGGAACATACTATCGACGGTGATTTCGACGGGGCGTTTTCGGTTTATGCGGCGGACGTAGATGGAGACGGTGACCTCGACGTACTCGGAGCGGCTTTAATTGCCGATGACATCACCTGGTGGAAGAACCAGAGCCGTCACTTCCCGGTATTTTTCCCAACAGAGCACATAATCGATGGTGATTTCGACGGGCCTTATTCGGTTTATTCAGCTGACGTAGATGGTGACGGCGACCTCGATATGCTCGGAGCTGCTTGGCATGCCTATGACATTACCTGGTGGGAGAACACCACCAGTGATGGTACGGCCTGGGCAGAACACACAATAGATGGTGATTTCGTCACAGCAGCTTCGGTCTATGCGGCAGACGTAGATGGTGATGGTGACCTCGATGTACTCGGAGCTGATTACATTGACGGTGTCATCACCTGGTGGGAGAACACCGCCTGCGACGGCACGGCCTGGATAGAGCACACAGTCAACGGTGATTTTGACGGGGCGTATTCGGTATATGCTGCTGACGTAGATGGTGACGGCGACCTCGATGTCCTCGGAGCTGCTAATATTGCCGATGACATTACCTGGTGGGAGAACACCTCCGATGACGGAACGGCCTGGACAGAACACACGGTCGACGGTGATTTCGATGAGGCGAGGTCGGTCTATGCGGCGGACGTAGATGGCGACGGCGACATCGACGTTCTTGGAGCTGCTAGGAATGCCAATGACATCACCTGGTGGCAGAACACCTCCGGTGACGGCACGGCCTGGACAGAGCACAGTATCGACAGTGATTTCAACGCAGCGAGTTCGGTGTATGCTGCGGACGTCGATGGCGATGGCGACCTCGACGTGCTTGGAGCTGCTTACGGTGCAGATGACATCACCTGGTGGGAGAACAACTCCGTTGACGGAACGGCATGGATAGAGCACACAGTCAACGGTGATTTCGATGGAGCCAAGTCGGTTTATGCTGCGGACGTAGATGGTGACGGCGACCTCGACGTGCTCGGAGCTGCTGCCTCTGCCGGTGACATCACCTGGTGGGAGAACACCATCGGTGACGGCACGGTCTGGACGGAGCATACTATCGACGACAATTTTTCCGTGGCGTATTCGGTTTATGCCGCAGACGTAGATGGTGATGGTGACCTCGACGTGCTCGGAGCGTCTTACAATAACGATGACATCACCTGGTGGGAAAGTAGGTGGGTCATAGCGAGCGATTTAGATGCTGATGGCGACGTGGATTCTAACGACCTTGGTGTGTTATGCGAACAGTGGCTTTTGGAGGAATTGTCGGCTGATGTCTGGCCGCAAGGCGGTGACGGTGTTGTGGATTTCTTCGACTGGGCAGAGTTCGCAAACCAATGGCAAACAACGGTTGACTATGAGAGCCTCGCTGATTTTGCTGAGCAGTGGCTAAAGACAGGAGCCAATTACTATATTGCTGACATAGCTCCTACAGGGAGCGGAGACAGATTAGTGAACATGCCTGACTTTGCTGTCCTTGCCGAAAACTGGCTGATAGGAAAATAGCTTTATTACGAATATGCTTTGTAGAAAACATTAGAAACTAACGCTCTTTTTAAAAGTAAATAAGACAATCATAAGGTTGTAAGTCAAAACTCTCAGAAGGCACTCGACGGTTCTTGACTCGTTCGTACGGGCGGCAAGAGCATTACCAAGCCGACGCTTGAATCTCGAAAAGACCGATTCAATATGCCAACGTTTTCGATAGCGGGCGGCCGGGAATCGCTGTTGCATACGCCGTCGATGCTCGCCTCCGGTACGGCCGTATTTAAGGCCCCTGTCATTGATTTGTATTACAGTCGAACGGATCCCAAGTTCTTCGCGGCAGAGCCGATGATTGTATTCAGCATCATAGCCGGAATCGGCAAGTAAAGTATCTATCGAGATGTTTCTGACTGCTTGAGTAACCGCCGGCTTAAGATAGTGACAATCAGTACTCGGTCCGGTGCTGATTACAGCAGAAGCGATTAAATGGCTTTGGTTATCGCAGACTACAGTTAGTTTTGTCCACTTGCGATATTTGTCGGTTCTGCGGCCTTTACGCTGCAAAAAATGCCTGCTGACGTAATGGTTTTCCATGCCGGTTGAGTCGACAGAGCAGACATGAGAGACGCTGGATTTGATCAGACGGCAGTTTCTGGCATAATCGAAAATCGCCGCAAGCAGCCCCTGGAAGATGTTTTTTTTAGCATCCTCTGCTGAGCTTTTTGCAGTGTGGTAAAGTGCGGAAGCTTCTGCAGAGCCAGAGCATCCTTGATATTTTGATGCTCTTGCAGAATCCTGATTATGCCGCGGTAGTCGGTCTTGAAGAACTGACGAAGTGTCAGTATCGCAAACACCTGGGCCTGTGTAAAATCGTGTCGGCTGCGAAGGTCTGAATACTGAGGTAAGGCTTGTTGAGCCGTTTTTAATGCAATCTTCGCCAAAACCAGAGGCGATTTGGTCATAGCCGGTCGCTTTGCCATTTTGGAATCCTTTCCGGTATTGGCAGTGTTTTCGTTGTCTATTATTATTCATCGCCATGACTTAAGCCTTTTGATTAGTCTTTTCTACAAAGCATTACGAATACTAAAATCAAATGGTTGAAAGTCAGTTCTCTGTTAGTCATCTTAAAAGCTGCAAGAACTGGCTCACCGCTTTGTTTTTATCAAAGCTTAATTTCACCAGATTATGCCCCGTCAGGGGCCCCAATGTTTGTACTCTGTCTTCTTAGCCTTCCTGCGCCCTTCTGCACTTGTACACTTTTTACCTTGACAGTACTGTCACGGCCGAGAATAATAGCCGGATACGGGAGACGAAACAATGGCCCAGAGCAAGTACAACCGAGTCCTGCTGAAAATAAGCGGTGAGAGCTTCTGTAAGCCGGGCGGATTCGGTATCGACGGCGAGCCGGTCAATTCAATTGCCCAGACCATACGTAAGATACGCACCTTCGGCGCACAGGTGGCTGTCGTCAATGGGGCCGGCAATTATATCCGAGGCCAAATGTTCGCCGAAAAAAGCGGCATACCGAGAAATACAGCCGATTATATGGGCATGCTCGCTACTATTATCAATGCCTGTGCTTTGCAGGAGATACTGGAAAAGCTCGGCCAGCCTACGCGGGTATGCAGCGCCATCGAGGTCTCGGCCATCTGCGAAAAGTTCATTCGCCGCCGGGCACTGCGTCATCTGGAACAGGATAGGGTCGTTATACTCGCCGGCGGCACCGGAAATCCATTCTTTACTACCGACACCTGTGCGGCACTGCGGGCATCCGAGCTGGACGCGGATCTGCTGATAAAAGCGACTAATGTTGACGGCGTTTATAGCGACGACCCGCACAAGAACCCCGACGCAAAACTTTATGACAGATTATCATACGCCGAGGTCCTGGAAAAGAACCTGCGGGTAATGGACCATTCGGCAATCACGCTGTGCAGGGACAATAACATCCCGATTATGGTGCTCAATGTCTTCAAGGCCGACAATATTACACGGGCTGTTTGTGGCGAAAAGGTCGGCACCCTCATTTGTTAGGTCGGAGAGAATTTATGCCGGTAAAGCGAATCACAGATGATAGTACAAGTAAAATGAAAAAGGCCCTTGAAGTGCTGCATGACGAGCTAAAGGGACTGCGCACAGGAAGGGCATCGACCGGACTGGTGGAAAACCTCCGCGTCGAATACTATGGAACGCTTACCCCGCTCAAACAGCTTGCCACGCTGGCTGCACCACAGGCCGACACGATTATCATAAAACCTTTCGACCCCGCCTGTATTAAAGACATCGAAAAGGCCATCAAGGCAAGCGACCTGAGCATCGCGCCGCTGGTCGAAGGAAAAATTATTCGCCTTAATATCCCGCCGCTGAGTGAAGACCGCAGAAAACATCTCGTCGCACAGGCCAGGCAGCTCGGCGAGCAGAGCAAAGTCAGTATCCGCAATATTCGTCGTGATGCTATCAAGCACCTGGAGACCGAGCAGAAAGAAAAAGCAATCACCGAGGACGACCTCGAAAAGGGCAAAAAGCACACCGACGAAATTACCAGGGAATACACCGACAAAATCGACCAGATGGTCAAGCACAAGTCCGACGAGATTCTGCTCGATTAACCCGGATGTTTCACCGCTAAGCACGCAAAGACCGCAGAGCTCATCGCAGATTTTATTTAACCGATTGAAAATTACATCATTTCTTTTCTCTGTGTACTCAGCGGTCTCTGCGGTTAATGAAAAAATGGGGTCAAACCGAAAACTGTCCGTAGTGTATCAGCTCAATGCCCCCCTCGTGCAGATACTTTTTGGTCCTGTCATCACAAAGGGCCTCTAATTCGGCTTTGCGATTCATCTTGAACAGTTTGCCCGAATCGGCTAAATCATCACTGGTCGCCGGATGTGTCATTAGTTCAGCTGTCTGGGTTGTGGTGTAAAGGCTGACCGCCTTGAAAAAGTTTGTGTCTATCCTTCCGATATGAGTCAGGCCGTAAGTCATTTCTGTCCTGAACAGCTCACTGTCATACAGGCGATTATATCCCGCCATCTTCCGCAATTGTGTCGCTCTCCGCTTCCCTTCGGGCGTTGATAACGGCCAGGGTACATTAGAAAGAGCGGCAGGCTCCCGGCAATATCGAACAGCAGGTATATCGAATCTCTTGGCCAGAGCACAAACCACAGGGTAAATCGCTGGGAAAAAATGAATGTGCTTGTGTGAATCGAGATGTGTCGGATGCAAATCGCTGTCAATAAGGCGTTGTATCTGGGCGCTCATTTCCACCTTAATTGCCTTGCGAACCTCATGACAAAACGTCGCCAGAAAAGCAAGCGCTCGAGGCGAATATCTGAAGTTGCCTGCCGAATCGACCAGGCAGCGTACCCGCAAATCGTCCGAGACCGGCTTTGATTGGAACAGATTAAGGTGAACCCCGACTCCAAGACGAGGCAGCCGCTTGGCAATAATAACCGCCTCTTTGAAGTGAGGCATATTGGTCATCAAAGTAGCACTGGTTAGGACACCATTGATATGCGCTTGTTCCACGGCCTCGTTCACCTGCGGCGATAAGCCGAAATCGTCAGCGTTTATTATGAGTCTCCTGGCCATAGACCCCAAAGTTTAAGAAGGCCCGGCCCGCCGGTCAACGGCTTTCTCAGGGCCGGTTACCTGCTAATCCATAGACAATAAAACCAATCGCCAGAGCCAGAGCACCTGTCGCGTGAAGAATTATAGTACGGGCGTTTACGCGAAGGTCTCTGGCTTCAGTCAGATTCTTCGTATTGGCAAGTGCGAAAACATTGATTCCCAGAGGGAGTGTCAGCAGATAAGCGATAGCTGCATAAAACATAATCCTATCAGAAAATAGCGAAGCTGCAGCGATTAGATAAGTCAAACTCAATGCGGCACGATAAAGGACAGCACAGGGCGACACACCAAAACGAATAACGAGCGTCTTTTTGTCCACGGAGGCGTCGGGGCCGATGTCGGGAAATTCGTTGATAAGAATTATCAGAAATATGAGCAAAGCCGTAATAAATGCGGCAGGTAAAACGTGATAATCAACCCGGCCTGTCTGCAAATAATATGAACCCGTCACGGGCAGGATACCAAAGAGAAAACCAATCGTTATCTCGCCTAAAGTTCGGTAGCACAGCTTAATCGGCTTTGCTGTATAGAAAAATCCGCCGAGCATACCCGCAAGGCCGAGTATTAAAATGAAAAGGCTGCGGGTCAGTATGATTATGACAATTCCGAGCGCCCCCCCTGCCGCGAGCAGGATAATGGATTCCAGCAATGTTGCTTTTGCCGACAGAATACCTTTCTGGATAAACCGGCTGCCGCCGGAAAACGGCGTTGGATTTTTATTGGCGGGGTCGTTACCTGAAATGTGGTCATAGTAATCGTTGGCTACGTTAGCGCCGCTATGTAGCAGCACCGTTGCAAACAATGCAAGAAGGAAAAGAGAAACAGAAAAGGTGTCGGCCGCTGCGAAACCCAGGGCTGAGCCGACTAATACGGGCGCCGCACTGGCCGTCAGGAACGCCGGCCGGGTCGCAAGAAAATAAACACAAAGCCTTGATTTCGTTGAGCTGTCAGGCAAGCGGCGAAACCCCTTGAAAACATGATAATTTCTTGACAATGTCATAGGCCGCGGAAGGCCTGGCCAGCTTTCGGGCCTTTAGCTGCATCCGGGCGAGACGCGGTGAATCGCCGAGTAATCTGTCTATTTTATAAGCCAACACCGGCCAGTTGTTGCACTTTATCGCTACACCTTCTTCAAGAAGATGGTCGGCGTTACGCTGCTCCTGACCGGGTATAGGGTCAACAATAACAAAGGCCAAACCTCTGGCCAGGGCTTCCGAAGTTGTCAAACCGCCGGTCTTGCCGAGTATCAGGTCAGAGGCCGCCATATATGAATCCATCTGGTCCGTATATCCCACCGACTGAAATCGGATTGATAATTTGGACGGAATATTCTTTATGGCCTTATCCACTTTTTCTTTGAGTTCTTTATTCCTGCCGCAAATCACTACAACCTGCGCCGAATTTTGCATCTTTAACAGCGATTGAATTATCTTCTCCACAGGACCCATGCCGAATCCGCCGGCTGAAATCAAAATGGTCGGCAGTTCCGGTTCCAGTTTATGCAATCGGCGCATCTGTATCTTGTCTTTGCGTTTTGAGAATACCGGGTCGATGGGAATACCAGAGACAGTGATTTTCTCCGACGGGACCCCAAGCTCGGCAAGATGGACCTTAGTTTCGTCAAGAGCTACAAAGTAGTGCTCAAAGTGGCGACACAACCAGAAGGCGTGAAGGTCAAAATCGGTGACGACGATAGCCTGCGGGGTTTTGATTCTCAGCTTTTCCTTAAGCCACGATATGATTTCGGCAGGCAAAAAATGCGTGCATACCGCAATGTCCGGCCGATATTCCTCGATCATTTTCACAAACGGCCGTGTGTTGAGCTTGTCGAAAGCCAGTCGATGTCGCTGGTTCCGCCAGGGTTTGTCGTAATGTTCGTACAGCCAGCCGAACAACGCAGGCGTGTTATTCACTACGTCAATATATGCCTTCGAGTAAAGCTGGTGAAACACTCGATTTGTATATTGCAGCACGTCGATATTTCTTACTTCGCCGGCGGCTTTTAATTCCAGGAAAGCTTTTTCAACGGCATCTGCGGCCCGTAAGTGTCCCGCCCCCGCCGATGCCGATAATATAAGGACTCTGTTGAGCATTATATCCTCTCTCCTCCCGGTTTCATCTAATGAGGAGCGGTCGATTCTATACGTTGTATTTTAGGCCCGAGTTTTTCGCCGGCATAATTGAACGACTTAAAAAATAACAACAGGAACGTAACCAGCGTGATGATTAAGACGATAGCTGTGACCCAGTGGTGAGGCCGAAATCTCTTCAACGTAGGAGCAAAAGCTATTAGCCCGAATAGTGCGGACAAAACAACTATTGCGTCCCAGCTCGCCCTCTGCCAGTAACCCCCACCCAGATGTATCCACATCCCGAATTCATCAAACGTAAGCGCCATAGCTACGCCGTAAATACCCGCCCAAATGCTCAGCTTCCTCCCCTCAGGCCGCCGGAATATCATATACGCGCCCACCGCCGACAGCAAAAAAATACCATAATTGAGATGATGAATATGATTGCCGTGAAGATGCATATACAAATCCGGTATCGTGCGCGACATAATCAGAAATACAACCACCCTGGCCGACATAAATGTGAGCAGAAAGGTCACAAGTACAATCCTGGCCAGTTTTCTCGTCCTTCCGGAAAACTCCTGTTTGCTTTGGTTGGTATCTGCCATCATCTCACCTATACTACAATACCAAATCCGCCTTGCAACTTTTCTTTTTGTGGTGAATTAAGATAGCCGCGGAGGACACAACTTGTCCCGATGTCGTTTATCGGGAGAGCATACAGAGAAATGAATAATCCGTGTTAATCAGTGTAACCTGTCCTGAGCAAGCGAAGCGCGTCGAAGGAATCAGCGTCTAAAAATATTTGTGTAAATTCGTGTTAATTCGTGGATAATTTTCCTGATTATGTTTCTAATTCTTGCCCAGCGGGTCAATGGCTTGGTGTCGTCACCGAAATTCTGATACGCAAACTCGCCGTGATATTTCCTCGCCGCTTTATCGTAAGCCTTGGCCGCTTCGATTTCCGACTCGAAGTAACCAAGAGAAATTCCTTTCTTGTCGACGTGTATCATTACCCGCCAGCGGTTACTTCCACGGTAGCGTGAAACCCCTTTATACTTCGAGGTTTTACCCTTATGACCGCGACAATTTCTGCTATTCTGTCGTTGTGTCGCCAGCCGAAGATTAGCCCTTCTGTTGTCCGTTGCATCTCTGTTTTTATGGTCAACGATTAATTTAGACTTGGGATTAGTTAGTTTTGAGTCCAATTCGGATTGCATTATTTGACGATGCATGTAAACGAGAGAAATGGCGTTACCTTTTTGTATAAATCGAGCCGCAGCACAAGAGCGGGAAGTTCTACAAGCCCACCATGTATATTTGCTTATTTCGTGAAAGTCTTTTGCATCGACCTCCGCGTATTTGTCCGGCAGCAGCCGGACACGCCGGTATGTATGGTCGTACCAGAACCATCGCCAGACTAACACAGGCCAGACAATAAGCTTATCGAGCCATCGGGGAATATCAATTGACAGACGATAACGAGGCACGCCCTGAGGATTCCAGAATTGGGCACTTATCACTTATGACATGTGACTTATGCTCTTGTGCACTTGTGGACTTGTTTCTCGCTTCTGCTTGTTGATACGACCTGTGCCTTCTGGCACTACGACCTTGCCCCTCCGGGGCCTAACGGCCCACGGTGCTGTGAACCATTATCTATTTTAACCAACTACTTAACTTTTGTCAAGTGTTTTCTTGAAATTAAACACGAAAATCTGAAAATAGCCGTTATTGGCCTGAAAACGAGGATTTCGCCATATCTCACCGGAATTTTTTTCTACTACTCAACTGCTCCCTTGTTCTAATGCTCCATTCCGCCATAAGCCGAATTCCCCCTTGTCTTTGACCGGAATTGGGAGCATAATGCAATCAACTAGAATCGAGGAAATACTATGATACGGAGAGCGAAATGATTATGATTTTAAAATGGTTCCAAGAAAATCACGCTTTTATCCTAACATGTGCAACCATAGTACTCGTTATTATTACTTTTTTTTATTTGATTGAGACAAGATCAATACGAAAAATAGCCGAAAGAACATTTCTTGCTGATACTAATCCAAAAGTTTTCATACAAGAAATTATCCCAAAGCCTCGCTTTAAAGAAGAGTCAAAATCAATAGAGGTCTCGCTGATTTTTAAAATCAAAAACGCTGGAAAAACCGAAGCCACAGATGTTGCTGTCGACTACTATATTCGATCCGAAGATGTAAATAATCATACGGGGAAAAAGACCATTAGTGGAACGGTAGGACCAATACAGTATTTATTTCCAGCACAAGAGTTTCTACAAGAAACAAAAATGCTAGTCGTAACTCTTAATGCTAACCAAGTGGATATAGTCAAGCAATCTATAGAACAAAAGAAGCCTCTTATAATTAAAAAAGATACGTATCCCTCACTAGTATGTAACCTTGAGTTGTCTTATTTAGATCAGTCTGTCAAAAGAATCACATATCCGTACGATTATGAATATTTATTTCATGAAAACAAATTAGTTGATAAAAATAGAAATTCTAACGACCACTTAAACCTGAATAGTAAATAAAATCTCAAGAAGATGCAATGAAAACTAAAACAATGCGCTACATTTTTAAATTTTGTGTTGTGATTTTGCTTTTTGCATTTTAACTTTTAACTTAATTTTAAAATCCGAGACAAATAAAATCGCCAGAAACTGTCCGTTTGATATATTACAGGGAAAATGACAATGACCGCCCGCAATAAGACATATACAATAGAACAAAGATTGTACCCGTTTATCATGATTGCCCTTATTTGCCTGGGAATGGGTTGTAGCCATAATCTCGGCAGGCTCCGGCCCATGTCCGAGATTTTACAGCAGGAGCAAACGCCAATCGAAATTTCACTTTGGGACTGTGATGACTTCGACTCTGCCGGCAAGCCGGTCAATCCGAAGATGATCCACAAAATACAGCAATCCGAAAATATCCACTTAATGATGCTGGCACTGGACACCCTTAGAATGGAATGCTGTGCCGCTTGTGCCGTTGGAAATCTTATCTGCTTCAGCTACCCCAATGGAAAAACAATATGTACAGACATCAGCTATGACCGACCAATCTTTGGAAACAGTTTCATAGATGAATCCGGGCAATTAGAACAGGCCTTGTCGGTCGCAGGAGTGTTACCAAAATCCACATCTGATTAGTTCCTGAACTGCTGTATCGCTTAGATGGAAATAAAAAATCCACGTTACCTGTCCTGAGTTTGTCGAAGGAATCCGCGGTTCCAGTCAGTTAATTCAAAATTTAACATTAAAAATTCATAATTCGCCCTTAGGCGACTTCCCTGCCAACCTGTCATCATGACAGTCACTATAGATAATTCTGTACCCTACCCCCTGCTTGTCCAGCGTAGTCCCGATATGTTCTGTCAGGACGAAATCGGATACCCTATTTTTTCACTCGTTTTTGACCGTTCGTAAACCACCACGAGCATTTGAAATGATGTACAAAGGCGCAAAAACAGGCATGAAGCATTCGGAGCCAAATACGATTCATAAACCACTAAACACTAATTAGTATCGTATAAAAAACGAACATATCACCAATAATATGTCACTTATAATAAAAATCCACTTGCAATCTGGGCGGAGCATGTTACACTTTTTTCACTGATTTCAAGGACACATGGAGGAGATGCCAGGGATGTGCATGGCAGCAGGTACGTGTCGGTATACCGAAGGAACTGGGGAATTCCAACACCTCCATTCAGCTGATAAAAACAATAATATTAAAAACGCATGTCTTTTGCGCAAATAATCTAATCATTTATTGAAAGGGTAGGAAGATGAAACAACCAAAAACTCATCCCAGCTTCAGAGTCATCCTGTGCTTATTGACACTTTTTGTCAGTATCACAGCAGCCGAACCTTTAGGAACAGTCTTTACCTATCAGGGACATCTCTATGACAACAACGATGTCGCCGACGGGCTGTATGATTTCCAGTTCAGGCTCTACGATGCAGACGTTGGTGGAAACCAGTTAAGCAGCGATGTGAATGTGCCGGATTTGGATGTAATAGACGGCTACTTCACAACGCTCCTGGATTTTGGAAGTGGTATTTTCGATGGCAATGCAGTTTGGCTGGATATTGGTGTTCGCCTTGGAGACATGAACGATCCAAATATTTATTCAACTCTTCAGCCGAGACAGAAAGTTACGCCGACACCTTATGCCCTTTACGCAAAAAATGTGCAAAACCCAGGCAGCGACAGTGACTGGACAATATCAGACGGCAATATGTATTCAGCCGTCTCAGGCAATGTCGGAATCGGGTCAAACAGCCCATCTTATAAATTGGATGTCGCAGGACCGGTTAACCTAAACAAAGGGTCAACCGGGATAGCGTTGCTGGTGGATGGAACTGAAGCATTGTGGTACGACGGGACGTACTTTAGCTGGGGCTTCGGAGGCCAGAGAAACTATTTTGCCAATCATGTCGGCATCGGGACGACAAGTCCAACAGCCACCCTTCATGTAATAGAACCATCAGGAGGAGACCCCGCGATTAAGATAGAAGGCCTATTGCCAGGGGTCAACCCGGGGATACAGTTGGTCGAAGATAATGGTAAATACGCGAGAATCATGTTACGCGAATCTCTCGGTGATGTGCTTCAATTTTGGACGGGAAGTGTTGAAGCTGTAACGATTCAGCAGAACGGCAATGTCGGCATCGGAACAACCAATCCTACTGAAGCAATATTGGTGGTTGACCCAGCTACGACACAAACAGGAATTTACATTCACGGAACCAATAGTTCTGAGATAGAAATGGGCTCCGGTACTGCAAATATTTACTCTAATGGCCCTTTTTATTTAGGGCCCCAGACAGATAATGATCTGCGCTTTGTCACCCAGGGTGTTACGAACACGAAAATGGCTATCAAAAATAATGGTGATGTCGGTATCGGAACAATCACTCCGGCTACTAAGCTTTCTGTAATCGGAGCTGTACGAGGCGCCTATGATTCCGGTGAAACAGAGTACGTGGAAATGGGCCACGGAGGAGGTAATGGCTATCTCAACTGGTTTGGTGACGGCAACCTGGACTTTAGATACAACAGCTCAACGTTAGTTTCGATTCAGCAGGACGGCGATGTAGGCATCGGCACGTCAACTCCAAACAGTCAGTTAGAGGTGGCTGGGACAGTTGAAGCGACAGCGTTTGTTGGAGACGGCTCAGGACTTACTGGCATAATTACATCTGAAACAGACCCAACCGTGATAGCAAGCGTCAAGGATGGAGTCTCCTGGAGTGAGGTATCATCTATCCCGGCAGGTTTCGCAGACGGAATTGATAACGTTGGCGGGGGTGATAATGATTGGGCATGGTCCAGTGGAAGTGGATTAACAGGTGATTTACACCGAAGCGGTAAAGTCTGTATAGGGACTACCGCCCCCGCAGCAGCGCAATTTACTGTTGATTCCAGCTATCTTTATGGAGGATACTATACGGCCGATTCGTTAGGTAATACAGTACACGCCATACATGCGGAATATACCGGTACAGGTAATTATGATGCCAAAGCAGTTTATGGCAGATCAGTTCCGCAAGATTTTTATGGCTATGGCGGCTATTTTGTAGGTGGAGGGACGGGTGTTTACGGAGAAGTTTTGCCTACAGGAAGTGCCACCTATCGTGGAGTTGAGGGTAAAGTTGATGGCGGCTCGGGCAATAATGAAGGCGTTTTTGGTGAAGCACTTGGCTCGTCGGGTACTAATTATGGCGTTATTGGGTATGCCCACGACGGGACTACCAACTATGGCGTTTATGGAAGTGCAGGAACAACCGGTACGAATTACGCCGGTTATTTTGAAGGTAGAGGCTACTTCAGCAATAACGTCGGCATCGGCACGACGAGTCCACAAAGAAGTTTACATGTAAGCGATGTGATGCGGTTAGAACCGAGAGCAACAGCGCCATCAAGTCCATCTGAAGGCGACATATATATGAACAACACAACGCATAAGTTGATGGTCTATGATGGAACTACCTGGCAGGCGTGCTGGTAATTAAAGGAGCTATCAAATGAATACTCTAAAAATGAAATGGCTTGTGCTGTTTGGTATTACTGCCATGATAACTTTTGTGTCACCTGTATTGAGCGATTACGAAATCCCTTGGCATACGATTGATGGTGGTGGCGGAACCAGCAGCGATGCGACTTATATACTTATCGACACGATAAGCCAGCACGACGCTGCATATTCATCTGGTGACGATTATGAATTGCTTGGAGGCTTTTGGCCGGGCGAACCTTTATGTTTCGTGGAGTTTGAGGACTTCGCCAGGTTTGCTGAACACTGGCTCGATTCAGGTTCTGACTTGTCAGGTGACCTGGACGGTAACAATGTTGTGGATATTGAAGACCTCGACATGTTCGTCTACCAGTGGCTCTACTATTGCCCATTCAACTGGCCATTAAAATAAAATTATATTCAGTACAAACGTAGAAGTTTAGTTGAATAAACGAAGGCTAAAGTTGTGCCTGTTCGTTACAGTGTTAATTTATATCCTCTGTGGCTGAAACATATCAAATCTCGTCGCGTAGCGACTCTACAACTCATAATTAAAAACTTAAAATTCATAATTCGCCCTTAGGCGACTTCCCTGCCAGCCTGACTGTTTGACTGCCAGTTTATGCAGGCCTGCCGGAACGACACCTGCCGTCCCTCCGCCACTTAACTCCTTGTGCCCTAAGCACTTATGCACCTGTGCCCTTTAATATCTGTCTTTGGCACGAGATTTGCGAATAAATAAGAGCAATGGTAGCCGTACAGAGACAATTCAAGCAGATTAACGTGCTGGCCAGTGCCGCCGACTGGGCCTGGCCGCTGGCGCAGAGGGACCTGTTCCGGCCTCGCGGAATCAACCTGCTTATGGCCACCGGAACTGATGAGATCACTAATATACTTCGCAACCGACGCATCCAGGCGGCAATTATCGATACGGATTCGGAAAGAGCCGGATTTGCAATGATAAAGGTCATCCGTATGGACTATCCGATGGTCCCGTTCATAACGCTATCCAGCAGAACGAAAACAGAACTGCTGGACAAGGCCTTGCAGCTCGAAGTGTTCGGCGTTGTCGATAAACCCGTGGATATGGAGATACTTCGCGAGCTTCTGAACAGGTTGTTTATGAAAAAATACAACAGCAGTATTTTTTCCTGAATGTTGAATTCTTAATTTTGAATCGAATACTTTTTTAGAAGGAGAAAAGGCGATATGAAGATTAAACCATTATCTGACAGGGTTCTGGTGCAGCGGCTCGAGGCCGAGACCAAGACGGCCGGAGGAATCGTATTACCCGACAGCGCAAAGGAAAAACCGCAGCGAGGCAAAATAGTTTCCGCCGGGCCCGGCAAGACGCTCGAAGATGGGAGCATTAAGAAGATGCAGGTGAAAAAAGGTGATACCGTACTGTTTACCAGCTATGCCGGTACGGAGGTGAAAATCGTCGATAAGGAGCATCTGATTATGAGCGAATCGGATATCCTTGCGGTAATCGAAGACTAAATTAAAAGTAAATAACCACGCTCTTACGGACGTGGCATTTTTCGGGACGAGCTAAAGCTCGCCCGACTTTGTCGGGTACTTCCATCTACGCCCTTACGGACGTAGTATTACGAAGGAAGAATAAATCGTTGTTCACTGATGTTCGAGCATCGAGCATCGAGTATCCAGTATAAGGAGAAACGAAACAATGGCAGCTAAAAAAATAGCTTTTGGTGTTGACGCTCGTGCGGCGATTCGCCAGGGTGTAAGGAAACTGGCCAAGGCGGTCAAGATAACGCTTGGGCCTTGCGGCAGGAACGTGATTCTGGAAAAATCCTTCGGCTCGCCGACGGTCACAAAAGACGGTGTAAGCGTGGCCAAGGAAATAGAGTTGGAGGATTCCTATGAGAATATGGGCGCCCAGATGGTCAAGGAGGTGGCTAGCAAGACCTCGACGGTAGCCGGCGACGGTACGACAACGGCGACCATTCTTGCCGAAAGCATCTTCGAGGAAGGCCTAAAGAACGTTACCGCCGGCGCCAATGCGATGCAGCTCAAGCGCGGAATCGAAAAGGCCGTCGAAGCGATAGTCAGCGAATTGGCGAAGATGAGCATCAGCGTCGATTCGAGCAAGCAAATCGAACAGGTAGCGACGTGCAGCGCGAATCAGGACGTGGAAATCGGCAAGAAGATGGCTGAGGCCATGGATAAGGTCGGCAAGGACGGCGTCATTACGGTCGAGGAAGGCCAGTCACTCGAAACAACCGTCGAGCTCGTAGAAGGGATGCAATTCGATAAGGGGTATCTGAGTCCGCACTTTATTAATAATCTTCAGAATATGACGGTCGTGCTGGAAAAGCCTTATATCCTCGTGCATGAAAAGAAAATCAGCAGTATTAAATCGCTGGTGCCGCTGTTGGAAAAAATAGCAAAGCAGGGTAAGCCGCTGCTGATTATAGCAGAAGACGTCGAAGGTGAGGCACTGGCGACGTTAGTAGTCAATAAGCTTCGCGGCGTGCTGCAGTGCGCGGCGGTCAAGGCGCCGGGGTTCGGCGACAGAAGAAAGGCGATGCTGCAGGATATAGCTATCCTTGGCGGCGGACAGGCAATATTCGAGGACCTTGGAATCCAACTTGAAAATATAGAACTCGGTCAGCTCGGCAAGGCCAAAAGGATTACTATCGATAAGGAAACCACTACTATTATCGAAGGGGCAGGGACCATCGATGAGATTAAGGCGAGAATCGAGCAGATAAAGATGGAAATCGACGCAACGACCAGTGATTATGATATCGAAAAGCTGCAGGAAAGACTGGCAAAACTGGCGGGCGGCGTGGCCCAGATTCATGTCGGGGCGGCGACCGAGGCTGAGATGAAAGAGAAAAAGGCACGGGTCGAAGATGCACTGCACGCCTGTCGGGCGGCGGTCGAAGAAGGAATACTGCCGGGCGGCGGAGTAGCGATGTTAAGAGTCTTGCCCGCGCTGGATAAAATCAAGACCAGCGGCGATGAGAAAATCGGAGTCGATATCGTTCGGCGTGCGCTGGTTGCTCCTATTAAACAAATCGCGGTAAACGCGGGGCTGGACGGGTCGATTGTCGCACAAAAGGTTATGGAAAGTACGGACAAAAACTTCGGATACGACGCCCTGCGAAAAGAATACGGAAATATGATTGAGTTCGGCGTGATTGTGCCTACGAAGGTCGAACGGGCAGCTTTGCAGAACGGTGCGTCGATTGCGTCGCTGCTGCTGACGACCGATGCGATTGTCAGTGAGATACCGGAAAAGAAAGAGGCGCCAGCGATGCCGCCTGGGGGCGGCATGTATTAAAAACCGTCGCTTGTCGCTCGGCCCTCGGCCCACGGAAGGAATTAAGGTATAGGGCGTGAAGCGTGTATTGGTTCAAACTGGATATTGGTAATTGATGGGCGGGCCTTGTGGTGAGGCCCGCTTTTGTTTATCGCGGATTGTTTCACCATGAAGGACATGAAGAACACTAAGAGGTTCAACCACGGATTTTCGCAGATTTGTTTTTAGACACGGATTGACACTGTTTATATAAAATTAACCGCGGATTTCGCGGATGTGCGCGGATTTTTCAAAATAGAAATTAACCACGAATGGACACGAATTATATAGCCACAGAGCACACAGAGACCACAGAGATTTTTTTAACCACGAATTTTTTTAGACACGGATTCCTTCGACATGGTTCGACTCCTTCGACAGGCTCAGGACAGGTCTGCTCACCACAGGTTGCTCAGGATAGGTAACACTGATTGTTTCACCATGAAGGACATGAAGAACAAGAAGGGAATTTAACCGCGGATTCTGAGGATTAACACGAAACGACACAAAGTTATTTTTTATCCGCGGATTACGCGGATTTACGCGGATTTTCAAAATAGAACTTAACAACGAATTGTACGAATTAATAAGAAAGAATTTTGATACGGATTAACACAGATTTTTTTTCACCGCAGAGAACGCAGAGAAATAGAATTACGAATAACGATTGACGAATACGATTTACGAAAGACCAAAGACTATGTTTAACCGCGGATTACGCAGATTACACGGATTATAGCTTGGCTGGGCGTTCTTCGAACGGCCTGTGCATCAAAATACTAAGGCCTTTCCTGAAGCCAGCTTCGTCAAGACCTTGCGTTTTTGCTACCACAACTTCGTTGTTATGCCAAGCAAAGAAAACAGATGCCAGATGCTGGATGCTATATGCTGGTTTTTATTTATTAAACAGGGATTTGCATAATATCCTTTATGAAGTTAGAATATCCGGCAGGGAGAGTGAATTGAATTGAGAATTAAGAATGTAGAGGTGAAAAAACAAGCCACAGAGCAATTGAATTTCGAATGTAGAATTATGAATGTCGAATTGAATTGGAACCGCGGATTATCCCTTCGGCATGGTTCGACTCTGCTCACCACGGGCTGCTCAGGGCAGGCACGGATTACAGAAATTGACCAAAAAGATTTGCGCCATCGACCGCGATATTATTATATGTAGGGCAATAAAGGTATGGCAGTTGCAAAAACAATCCTAAATAAAATAGATTCAAAACCACTTAGTGATTCTTTGAGTAAGGCATTAAGGTTGAGTCAAAAAATACATTCTAAAGATTTTGAAAAATGGTGCAGGTTGGAACTTGGTGGTTATTTTGATTCTAATTTGGCAATGGATGAAAATGTTATCGTCCCTGAATATCGTACAGTTGTCGGGCAGCATTACGATTATTATGGAAGACCTCTAATTTTAAAAGAAGACCTTTCATTTGTGAATGAAACTCGTTTGCGTTATGGAGTGCTGCAACTTGAGAATCTTTTCAATGCACGTGATACAGTTGTTATGCATGATTCGCATACGTGTTCTTTAATAAAACAACATTTAAATGTCGAGGTTCATATATTTCGTTTTAGCTCCTCAAATTTATTGAAAATTCTGACATCAATAAAGATACAATTGTCTGATTGGCTAATGAGCATTTCAGATGTTGCTGGAAAAGATAACGGCTGTCTCGATGAAGATATAATTGAATTAAAACCAAATATCTATGGAATCGGAATTGATTTAAAGGCCCTGTGCAGAAAATGGAAAGGGCTTTTCAAGAAAGAATAGTTGGGGCCTAACTTGTTTGTACATGCGGAATCATTTAATAAAAGAGATTGGACGAGCCTTTTAAATGGTTATTGATAACTGATAATTGTTACCGATTGCTTGGCAAAATGACAAGGGTAAACTCCGGCGGATAAATATTGAATCTCTTATATGATTAATTTTGGAATAACAGAACGGAAAAGACAGGAGCTTGAGCAGCGGATGGGTAACTGCAATCTTCTTGAGAGTGATATTGAAGAAAAATTCGTTCGAAGCAGTGGAGCAGGAGGACAGAAAGTGAATAAAAGTTCTACCTGTGTGCATCTAAAGCATATTCGCAGCGGGCTGGCGGTGAAGGTTCAAAAGAGCCGCAGCCAGGGACTGAACCGTTATTATGCGAGAAAGCAAATGTGTGAACTGCTGGAGAATAAATTACTCGGAAAAGAAAGCCCGGAAGCAAAAAGAAAAGAAAAAATCAGGAAGCAGAAAGACAGAAGAAGGCGGAGAACCCGCTGCGATGCAGAAAAAAAGACAACCCTCGACAGTGCCGAGGGCTAACCAAGTCGCTGTATGCCGTGTGAAGGTTTGAAGGGTGAGAAAAGCGATAAACCCCACGTGAAACGTGGGGCTAAATATTTCCCCTGCCGCAAGCAGCAGGGCTAACCAAAACAGAATCACTGAATCCATTGGTTGACATTGAGTTATTGCAGATTACAATGGTTAATTGGTTAGTGGTTAATTAGTGAGTAGTTAATTACTGATTAGTACTGATTCCGGCTACGGCGGACAAGTATACTTATCAGGAATGAGGTTGTATTAATGAATAAGTTCTTTTTGATTTTAGTTGTTGTCTGCACATTCCTCGGGTGCAACGGAAAAAGGTCAGAGGAAGACGGCCGGGTGCAACGGCCGGTGGT
>CAZOVR010000018.1:0-53714 GCA_964583405.1 uncultured Pirellulales bacterium | reverse complement strand
AAAGGCAAGTCCTAACAAACACAATATAAATTACCTGCGGACTAAGAAGCACCGACTCGGCCATATGCTGGATGAAGACTTGTAAGACCGTCGCTTGTCGCTCTGGCTTGGCCATCCCTTACGGCGAGGCCCTTGTCGCTCGTAAGACAAGAACACAGAATTCAGAATACAGGAGACAGAATAATTTAACCACAGATTAACACAGATTCTCACTGATTATTAACCACGAATAAACACGAATTTACACAAACTTATAGAGACTGATTTACACGGATTGACACTGTTTTTGATGTGAAATTTTCGGAAAAATAGGTTATTCTGGTTGGGTGAAAAAAGTGTTGTATAATATTATATTAGGCGAAAGAGTGATCGACTGAGAAGACAGAAATGAGAATAGATATTGAGCGAAAATTAACTTTTGGAAAGGTCTTATTAGCAATAATCGGTGGCGTAATTATCATTGAGATATTTAGGTATGCACTATCTTTTGCCATAACATCGAGATATGGAATTGATACTGACACTCATTATATGGGCAGAATTCGTTTTTCTATCGGGATTGTTTTTACAGTAATAATTAGTTCTTTCATAGGTGCTTTTTTCGCCGGAAGTGTTACAAAGAAAAAAGGGTGGCTATTTGGACTATTGCTTGTTCTCATACCCAATTTTTTCTTAGTTGCTTTTATATTTATAAGTCTATCCGGAAAATCGCTCACACCTTCTGGAAATATCTGGTTAAAACATGGCATTATAGACTGTAGCATCTGGGCTGCGATTCAAATCGTTCCTTGTTTATTGGGTGGGATTGTGGGCGAAAGGATGGCCAATCGCGAATTAGAGGAACCCTTATCTCCTAATAATTTGGAAAGACCGGGTTTGGTAAATTTCTACTTTGGTGGTGGCTGGCGGATGGTTCTTGTTATTCCTTTCTTGGCATTATGTCTTTACTTATTCGTCTATTATGTCGGTGATGCTTTTCTGCTTTTGAAATGGTCAACCATTGGAGCAATATACATTCTGGTCCATCCCAGCCTTTGGCTATTCTGGTACATATTTCCTATCTGGGAGTTGCTGTTTGGCTTGCTGTGTACTGCAATTATTCTACCGCTATATGCCCCTCTGTGGGTTTATGGATTAGCAAACATGCAGACATCAAGAGGTAAAAAGGTTTTTCAATTGACAGGATTGTTTTTGGCGATCGTCGTCGGAACTGCATTAGCTAGCTGGTTAGGTCATAAACCGATTATATGGTCTCTAAATAGCGTTACTTCAAGGGGAGTTGGCATCTGGCCAATCCTACTTGACAAGGAAATAGCTCCGGTTACTTACCACAGGCTTGCTCTTGTCCATAAAGAAATGGGAGAGGAGGAAAAGTCCGCAAAGGAATTTGAGAAAGCATATATGTCATATTGCAGGCTCGGCAGGAACCTTATTAAAAGAAAGTCTTATTTTGCTGCCATAGATACTTACGAACGTTCCATTAGTATTTATACTAACAAGAGTGAGCCTCATTACAAATTAGGGGTTGCCTATTATATGCTCGGCGAGTATGAATCGGCTATAATGCAATATAATGAAGCTTTGGTCAGCCATCCCGAGAGTTTTGGCTTAAATGTTAATCTTGCTTTAGCTTATGAAAAGGTAGAGCGAGATAAAGCGGTTGAACAATGGGTGAAATCTTTAGCTATAGCAGAATCTTCTTCTGTACCTGACGAGATCGCATCTTGGATTTATGATTATGTATATAATCCGGGCAAGGTAGGATTAACCGATCAAATGGAATCGTATTTCAATAAACTCGAATTGTAAGATATTAAGGTGCGATGAATCGCACGGATTATGGGAGGTCATGTTGTATATTATTACATTGGCACGGAATAGGGAATTACAATGGCAGAGTATGAAGACTTGCCTTTTGATGTACGACCTGATCTTTCACCTTACATAACGCACCTCACAAAAAATACTCGAGCTGAAGATGATTATTCAGCTTTTGAAAATCTTATTTCGATTTTACAGAGCGGTGAGATATGGGGAAGCAGCACAAAAAAAGGTTTTATCAAAGGACCTAACAAAGCTGTCTGTTTTATGGATATACCGTTGTATTGCCTTAAATATGTACTGAACCATGAAAATGTTAATCCAGATCACCCTAGATATGAACCATTTGGTATTATTATAACAAAACGTCTGGCTTACAAACGTGGGTGCAGGCCTGTACTATATCTTTCAAATGAGGAAATAAAACAACTTGCAATTCCAAAAGAAGAACTTTGGAGAGTAGTAAGGTTTGAGGTTTTAGGCAGAAGATGGATTAGTTGGCTTCACGAGCGCGAGTGGCGTTGCAAGGATAACTTAAAAATGCCACCTACCCCTATCGCAGTTCTTGTAAAAAACACGACCAACGCCAAAAAACTCACAAAAATGATCACAGAAGAGCCAAGGGAATTTAAAGTTAAACCACGGAGCATAATACCACTTAATGTTCTTTGCCAAGGATTACCATATCTTAATGGCTAACGATCTATTGCGTTCGGCCTTTTGTACATCGCGGCCATTGAGGTAACCGACGCCCACAGTACGGGTTCGTGGGTTAATCAAGTCGCCGTGCCGGCGACTGTTAAACAACTCTATGCTACGGTGAGGAAAACAACAGATGGGTATTGCAAAGGCAGAGGTAATATAGTACAAAGGTGTGCTTATGAAGCCGAGTACGCGGATACCGCGGAAAAAGAAGAAAATGGCCTTGTATGAGGTGTTCAACAAGGGGATGTCTAACTCCCGGCGCAGGCAAGAGTTAGAGCCATTGCCGATGGCCAGGACACAGGCCAAGCCGCGTTCTGTTTCGACAGGCTCACCGCGGGCAATACAGTTTAATCGCGGCAGGGTCGAAGTATCATTGAGATATGACGTGGCGATTGTGCTGGGACTGCTGGCGGTATTGTGTTTGATGGGCGCGTACCGGTTAGGCGAACATTTGAGTATAAAAGAGGCTGCGACAACGCAGCCTGAAGGTATGGTGATAACAGCGCCGGAGCCTGTAACCAATACGGCAACACCAGTAACAGAACCGGAAAGAACAGTAGTTGAAGAAAATACTGTCGTCGGCGGTGATAACTGGATAGTGATAGCAACGCACCAGAGTGAAGGACAACTGGCGCCGGTGCAGCAATACTTCGAGGGGTACGGGATAGAGACGCAGATAAGAAAAGTCGCAGGAGTTCACATACTGCATACGAAGCAGACTTATGGTAATCCGAACCGTGCCGGAAGCGACGGCGAGCAGGTGCGCCGGCAGATAATCGAAATCGGCAGGGGTTATGAGCCGCCGAGCGGGTACAGGTCGTTCGATTTTACAACAGCATACGGAATGAAGAAACTGAATTAGGTTAAATGGTTAATTAGTTAACTGGTTAATTGGGATTTTGTAGCTGCGAGGTTGTCGGCGGCTTTGATTATTTAGGGGAAGTATTTGATGAGTGTTGACCGTTCATTGAAGATAAAAGGTGCACTGACGAGACATCGCAACGTCCTCAGCAGGGCTGAGCGTATCGAGGTGCTCAAAGAAGAACAGCGATGGATGCAGGATGACAGCGTTTTC
Organism: uncultured Pirellulales bacterium; assembly: GCA_964583405.1. Classification (GTDB taxonomy): domain Bacteria; phylum Planctomycetota; class Phycisphaerae; order Sedimentisphaerales; family Anaerobacaceae; genus JBBABK01. The sequence goes on along the minus strand of CAZOVR010000018.1, from coordinate 50,113 downwards.
GGTCTGCCTAAAGTCGCACATCGCAAGAGCCACGCAGGCAAAAAGGCCAAGGAAGAAAAGGCGGCTGAGGGCGTAACAGCCGAAGCGGGGACCGAGGCGACGGCGGCTGAGGCCAAGCCGGCAGGTACGGCTGCAAAGGCAGGCGCGGCTCCCAAGGCGGGTGCTTCTCCAAAAGCAGGTGCTTCTCCAAAAGCAGGTGCTGCTCCAAAAGCAGGAGCTGCTGCAAAAGCAGGAGCTGGTGCAAAAAATAAACCGGCGAAAAAATAAGCCGGCTGCCCTAATATTTCAGTTATCAAGGTCGGGACGTGTCCGCAGCTTCTTGATTTGGCCTCTTCTTTTCTTTTTTTCTAGGCGTTTATCTTTAGACCATTTCGGGACGGAGGTTTTGCGTCGGGGAGGTTTTCTTTTAAGTGCGTCGGTAATCAGCAGGGTGAGTTTTTCGACGGCGGCACGGCGGTTGGCATTTTGAGTACGGTATTTCTGCGAGACGACTCTGAGCACACCATTTTTATCAGCGCGGGTGGCGAGCTTGCTTAGGATTCGTCTTTTCTGCGATTCGGACAGTTCGGGACAGTTAGCAACGTCGAAAAATAAAGTAACCCGCGTATTTAGCTTGTTGACGTTTTGACCGCCGGGGCCGGAACTACGGGAATACTGAAAAGAAAACTGCTCCTCACTGATTTTTGTTGAATCGTTTATTTCAAGCATAACAAATCAAAATGTCAAATAACCAGCAGCTTTTCTGAGTAAGGCGTTCGGCCTGGCGATGTCTTCAATGCGATGCAGTTTTGCCGATCGTCTTCGGTCTATTATCCGCCCTGCCGTAACGGGGCCGAGGCCGGGGACACGCAGAAGCTGTGTTTTAGACGCACGGTTTATATTTACGGGAAATGTTTCGGGGTGTGCATCGGCCCAGATTTGTTTCGGGTCGGTTTCCAGTGAAAGATTACCGTCATCGTTACAGATGATGTCTTTTCCCGTGAAGCCGTATTTGCGCATAAGGAAATCGGCCTGGTAGAGGCGGTGCTCCCTTGTGAAAAGTTTAGCTGAGCTGTCGTCCTGGGTGGGCGGCCTGTGTTCGCCAAGGGACTTCTGGTAGGCGCTGAAGTAAATCCTGTTGAGGTTCAATCGATTATAAAGTCCCCATGAGTATTTGACTATTTCGGCGTCGGTTTCATCGGCGGCCGCGACGATGAACTGCGTCGTCTGTTTGACGCGATGGTACTTGTTGCCTTTGGCGGTCAGCCGACTGATAAGTTTTATAGGTTCGATGATATCACGGAGAAAATCCTTCTTTTTTGAAAGTTTACCGAGGTATTTCGCGCCGGGAGTTTCTATGTTGAGTGAAACGGCGGTTGACAGTGAGACGGCCTTTTCGACGGCTGCCGGGCTGCATCCGGGAATGATTTTGAGATGGATGTAGCCGCGGTATTTATAGCTTTTTCTCAGCAGCGAGGCTATGGAGCAGAGCCTGTCCATAGTGGCGTCAGGTGTTCCGATGACGGAGGAACTGAGGAACAGGCCAAAGACTTCTTTGCGATTATAGTAGTCGAGAAAGGCATTTGCGGTCTCTTCGACAGACAGGCTGCAACGGCGGATATCCTGATTCTCCCTGAGGGGGCAGTATGCACAGTCGTTTGCGCAAACGTTGGAGATTAAGGTTTTGAAAAGCACGCTCGTTCCGCCGTTCGGCAGGGTTACAGGATAGACCCAGCCGGCCTTGCTTCGTGTACGATGTTCGTCCTTGCCGGTGCCGCAGGCACAAGCGAGGTCGTACTGAGCGTCGGCACTGAGAATCCGGAGCTTTTTGTGTGTATCGGGTTTACTGATGATTCCAACCATAAGCTTACCTTCCGTGGTTAATGCTTATACGGAATGATTCTACGAAAGGTACGGCAAGATTGCAATGGTGACATGCTGGTTTTCAGTTTTTTGATTTTCAATCCATATTAAGAAGTACGCAATTAAAAAACTCAAAACCTGAGATAAAATTCAGAAAAGCAGGTGATATTAAAGAGAAAAATCAATGTCACTCTATCGATAGGCAAAATGCCTATAACGCAGTCAGGTTTATACCCGAAGATTATCCTGACTTTTTGTTCGATGTCATAAAAAAGTCCGAAAATAGTCAGTATTTACCGCACACCAAAAAACACAACGGCCGTATAGTTTGATGATAAAATTTAATAGAGAAATAACGGGGCTTCGGACTGAGGGAACGAATTTTGAGAGGTTGGAATAAATGGACCGGGAAACGGAACTGGCAAAAATCATTCTCGAAATGAGCACCGGCACAACTGATGCACCTGTGGCAGGCCGTGCAAAAGAATTGCTTGCGTCGGCCGACAGCAGAGAAGTTGCGCACGCCCAACAACGGTTGCTCGAGGCGGGAGTGGACCTGGATGACCTGTTCGTTACATGGCAACAGAATCGGCGTATACTGCCGGACATGGAAGCGGCGATGCGTCGAGAATTGCCGGACAACCATTTGTTACAGAGAATTCTGGCCGAGCATGACATGATTCTGTGCTTCATAGCAGATCTCGAGGAGGTTAATATCAAAGTTCAGCAGCTCGACTTTGCGTCGAGCAGCAACTCTGAGATACGTAAACTCGAGCACATAGTCAGTCATCTGGCACGAACAAACGAGCATCCTGAGCGTGAGGACCATGTCATTTTCCCAGAGCTGCTTCGTCGCGGCTTTCCCGGTCCAGGTGAAATCATATCATTACAACATCAGCAGTTAAGCGTGCGTATTGAAGAGCTTCAGCAACTGGTCTGGGCGGTCGAGCAGGTCGAATTCGACTCGTTCAAGAGACGGCTTGGAGACCTGGTCGAGTACATTATTCCGGTGATGCGGCGTCATATATTCATAGAGAATAATCTGATACTGCCGCTGTCACTGGAAGTTATCGAAGACCCTTTCTGCTGGGCACACATGAAAGAGCTGTGCGACGAGATAGGATACTGCGGCTACGGGGCGTGTTAGCCGCAGTATCAGACAATTCTTAAAGCAAACCGGTTTCCACACGAGGGTGAGTTTTTTTACAGCGGGACAGATATTTTGTCGCTTCTCTGGTTGCGCGCGCGAAACTGCCGCGGTGTCATGCCCACCAACTCCTTGAAGGTGCGAGTAAAATAGCTTTGGTTGCAGTATCCGACCTGGAAGCAGATTTCGGTGCAGTTCTGAACGGTGGCGAGCAGCAACTGCTTGGCCCGCTCGATGCGTACGCTTGTGAGATAGTCGATGACGGTAATGCCCATCTGCTCCTTGAACAAGTGTGCAAGTCGAGAAACGCTCAGGTGACAGGCCTTTGCCACTTCGGCAAGGTTGATGGGTTTGTCATAATTGGCGTCGATGTAGTTTATGGCGGGCTGTATCTGAGTAACTTTTTTTGCATCCTGAGAGCTATAAACCAATTCAATAAACTCATTGAGGGCCAGGCTTATCCAGGCACAAAGGTCCTGCTGCGTGTCGAAGTGCATAATTTTAGTAACGTAACTAAGATTTCGTTCGAGCATAGTGTTAACGTCAACACCGCCCTCGACGGCGGCCCTGCTCAGGATACTCAACAATTCAATAATTCTGGCTTTGAGGACACCGAGGTCACCGGGGTCGTGAAAAAGGATTGTGCCGAGAATCGAATTGAGAATCTCTTTGGCGCCGGTACGGTCGCCGATTTTTACCTTGCTGATAAGCTCACGTTCGCTCTCGAGAGGATAACGCCAGTCGGTTCCAAGCTTTTTCTTTTCGAGGATGTACTCTCCGATTTCGGCCTGCTGCTGAGAGCGATATTTTCTCCAGCGAATTGCGCGTGGGTCAAAACCGCCGACCTCGTAGAGCAGGTCGAATAAAAAGTCGGCGGCCCGCTGTATGCGCTTTCCGGGAATAATGTCGAGATTGCCCACGGCAGGGATGAGTTTGCGGTGATTTATGCGCATTCCTTTTAGCCGCTTTTCGATATCGTTGATGAGCAGTTTTGTTATCGGCTGCCAGAGACACTTTCCGAAATACATACCGCCCAGGGCCCTGTCTTTGTCCATAATGGGTACGCAAACCAGAACAATCCCGGCGTGACAGATGCAGATGTATGACTGGCCGGTCTCGATAGCAATAGCGAGACTCCTTCGCCTCTCGGCGTTGCATCGCCGCAGTCCCGTCGGACTGCTTCGGACAATCTTACAAAAATCGGGGTGACAATCACTGCTGCAAAGTGTCTTCTGCAAAATGCCTTTGGCGTTGTTTGTCTCCAGGCCGAGTTGAAAGTGCTTTCGGAAAACGCTTTCGATTCTACGGAATTTGTCTTTCTCCAGCGCCTTTGTAAGCTGGGACGGCTTCTTGGGTCGGACCATAACTATAAACCTTAAAACGGCTCTGAAAAACCGGATGAGGGCTTTAGAGCGAAGTTAGCAAGATAGTGTTATTATAACAGATAGCAAAATAATGCAAAAGGAAAAATCGGGGCAGAGGCACAAAAGAAAGTGCCTTCGAAGAAGGAATTCAGCTTTTCAACAAAGACGGCGTTATTGAGTTTCTACAGGTTTTTGGTCAAGGAAACCCTCGAGTTTTCTTGCGCGCACGGGGTGCTGGAGCTTTCGAATGGCCTTTGCCTCGACTTGTCGTACACGCTCGCGTGTGACCTTGAAGATTCTGCCGACCTCTTCGAGCGTATAAGTATAGCCGTCGCCGATACCGTACCGCAGCTTGATGATTTCTCTCTCGCGATATGAAAGTGTTTTGAGAATCGAGTCGATTCGCTCCCTGAGCATTTCCTGAGCAGCCGAGGCCACAGGTGAATCGACTTCGTCGTCCTCGATGAAGTCGCCAAAGTAACTGTCTTCACTGTCGCCGATGGGGCGGTCAAGACTGATGGGATGCTTGGAAATTTTCAAGACCCTTCTTGTCTCATCGAGACTCATCTCGGCTTCTTCGGCGATTTCCTCAACGGTTGGTTCACGTCCGAGACGCTGTGTAAGTGTCTTGCCAGCGTTGCGAAGCCTACTCATAGTCTCAATCATGTGTACGGGTATTCGAATGGTCCGTGCGTGGTCGGCTATCGCCCTTGTGATAGCCTGTCGAATCCACCAGGTAGCGTAAGTGCTGAATTTATAGCCCCGCCGGTATTCGTATTTATCGACGGCCCGCATAAGTCCGGTGTTGCCTTCTTGTATGATATCGAGAAAGCTCAGTCCGCGATTGCGATACTTCTTGGCGATAGAGACGACCAGCCGCAGGTTCGCACTAGAGAGTGTCCTCTTTGCCTCTTCATACTGTTCAAACAATCGGTCAATAGTACGCAGCCTTTTATCGAGTTGCTTCGGCAATTCCATCGCAAGGTCCTGAAGGCCCCGAAGCTCCTCTTTTACGGCTTCTATGTCCTCGTCGGTGTAATCACCGTTCGGTCCGGCCTCGATAATCTGCTCAAGCTGGTGCATTTTACGACAGATTCCATGCAGTTTGCTTTTCATCGGCTGGATTCTGCTGGTTCTCAGGCTCAGCTCTTCGAGCAGGGTGGCAGTCTTGCGGCGGTTACGATAAATTTTCTTCAAGACAGTTTTGACCTTGTTCTGGTCATAGGCGGCGATGACTCGCTGGAAGAGCGTCTGGTTCGAGCTGAGCAGCTTATCGACGGTGGCCAGGTTGGAAGGCAGGCGGCGTTTGATAACGCCTCTGACGAGATTTTCAGCGGTGCTGATTTTCATCGTGCGGTCGAATGACATGCTGCCTTCGTCGACCTTCTGCAGAATTTCAACAGCGTTGCGTGCGCAGTAGTCACTTTCGAGCATTTTTCTTCGAAAGGCCATTCGCGATAGCTCGATTTTGCGAGCGAGTGATATTTCCTCCTTTCTGATGAGCAGCGGTATTTCGCCCATCTGTGTAAGATACATTCGGATGGGGTCATCGATACGTCGCGAGGTTTCTCCGACCAGCTCTTTCTCTAAAAGCTCATCTTCTTTGAGCTGTCCCTCTTCTTCCTCCTGCTCGATTTCTTGCTCTGATACATCAAACTCATCATGCTTTTCGACGTCGGCCTCGTCGAGAAGAGTTATGCCCATTTCATCAAGTCTCGATAGTAATTTGTCGAGCCTTGCAGGGCTGACTTCATCCTCCGGAAGACGCTCGTTCATCTGTTCGTATGTAATGAAGCCTTTTTTCTTGCCCTCATCAATTAAGGCCTGTATGACTTGTTCGAGCGATTCGGGCTGAGATTTCGGTTCCTCTTCCGGTATGTCAGGCTTATTTGCTCTTAGTTTTTTTCCTGCCACGTCTAAATTCCTCTAAAAAGAATAATAAATATCGGTCAGGTCATCCCCAAGGTATGAGGATTTCCCTTTCTCGCTTTTTCGGTGAGCTGCTCTATATCTATCTTTTCCTGTTTTTTGCCGGTCGGCTGTTTCGTGTCATCAGGTTTATGCCTGGCAAATACCGCAAGGGCATCGTTCAGCCTCTTTTGAAAATTTCCTTTTTCCTGCCCGGTCTGCTGCATACGAACTATAGCGCTGCCTATCTGCGGCTCTTCGATGCAGGCCAGTACCTGTGTTATCTGCGGATTCGGATTTTCAGCAATGGTATTGAATACAGCCTCGGCAGCTTGTTTCAGTGCGGGCACATCAAAATCCCGCGGACTGACTTTTTTTTGTACGATTTCGAACAGCGCAGGTTCATTCAGGAGCACTTCGATAATTTCTCTCTGTGCCGCGGCAAAAAGGCCCCGGCCGAGGTCGGCGTTAAAGACTTTCTGTTTTTCGGTATCGTAGGACTTTGTTCGTCTTGCGGCGCGGAGTCGTCGATTGAGCTGAGTGTTTATCGATGCGGCGTCAATCGAGATTATTCCGGCCAGTCGGTTTATTATGATTCCTCTTTCTATCGCACCGATGTTGCCGGAGAGCATAGCAGTAGCGATTGACTGGATAAACTCATCGACGGCGGCCTTGCGACCGGAAATCGTGTCGTCGGCGGTGAAAGTGCCGAGCAACCTGTTCCATTTGAACTCGAAGACATCGACGGCTTCAGACAATACTTTAGCAAAGGCTTCGGCACCTTCGGCAAGAATAAAATCACAGGGGTCCTTTCCTTCGGGAACCGAAGTAACCTTAATGTCAATCTGCTGAGCGAGACACAATTCCAGTGCGCGATTTGCAGCAGTAATGCCGGCAGTATCGCTGTCAAAAATAAGCATAATACTCTTTGCATATCTCTTGAGCATTCGCGCGTGGCCCTGGGTGAGACTTGTGCCTAGCGTTGCCACGACATTATCGAAACCGAACTGATGGGCCATGATAACGTCGGTATAGCCTTCGACGACTACGGCAACGCCGGATTTGCCTATAGCGAGTCGGGCGTGATTGAGGCCGTATAGACAATTGCTTTTGTCGAACAATGCGGTCGTCGGCGAGTTGACATACTTGGCTCCGATACCGTCGAGTGTCCGTCCGCCGAAGCCGATTGTACGGCCGGTGACATCGGTAATAGTGAACATCAGGCGGTTTACGAATTTATCACTGAGCTGACCGCCCTGCCGCATGACCAGACCAGCGGCAATCAGCAACTGCTCGTCGATTCGGGAACGCTTTGCAGCAGCTACAAGTTCAGAACCTCCGGCAGGCGCATATCCAATATGCCACAGCCTGATGCTTTTGTCTGTAATGCCCCGCTGCGAGAGATAGTCAGTGACATATTGAGCTTTTGGGTCGTTGAGGTTCTTCTGATAAAACTTGTCGGCCCAGGCATTGACCCTGGCAAGGTCGTTTGGATTTACATCATCGGCCCTGTCGGCTGACGGCGCTGTTGTTCTTGGTTTTAGCTGTATTCCCGCCCTCTGAGCAAGCCTCTCGACGGCCTGTGGGAAGCTGAGGTTTTCCCTCATCTGCAGGAATTTGAAGACGTCGCCGCCGGCGCCGCAGGCAAAACACTTAAAAATCTGCTTGGTGGGATTTACGTACAGACTCGGGCGGTGGTCCTCGTGAAAAGGACACAAACCGACCATCTCCCTGCCTTTCTTTACAAGGTTCAGGTGTTCGCTGACCACCTCAACGATGTCAGAAGCCTGCTGTACTCGGCTGATAGCAGCCTGGTCGAATATAAGGGCCATGGACGTCCAACAATGGATTTAAGCTCAAAAACTGTTCCTCTCGACTACTTATATATAGGGGAATTTGTCAAAAAGTCAAATTTCCAATAAAAATAGCTGTTTTGAGCCGTTTAAGGGGTTTTCTTGGCAATTGGACAACCGGTATATTGCCACTATTGCGCGCGATTTGAGATAATGCTTCACCCTGCGTCAAGATTGTTTATTGGCGGAAGCCGGCTTTGAGTCCTGGGCTGTAGTCTTCTTTTGTGGTAAAACCTTGAGACGGCGGAGCAAAGTAGCTATCAGCGTGGGAGATTTCTCACCGGATTCTGATTGTAGAGCAATATCATGTAACAGGAAATAATTCAAAATTGTACGAATGGCAATGATAGTTGCAAGCTGCCCTATGTCGGTCCATGTTGGAGCAATTGTGGTCTTTAATATGCTGGCCCCGATTAGAAAACCAAGCGCCAGAGAGAATGAGTGACCCAGTTCCAGTCGGCTCTGCCTGACAGCAGCAGCCGACCGCCCGGGCGTAAGTACGTCCGTCAAATAGATTTTAAGGGCCTTGGCAATGCCAATGAAGATGACAATCATCGCAAGGAATTGACAAATAGCGACAACAACAGCATTGGCCAGCTTTAAAATGTCATCTATTTGTTCTATTTGCGTACTCCCAATATCCCGTCTTTATATCGACACATTCAGTCTCGCAACAATAGAATTCCCACCTTTGAAAAGTCAATCAAACAAATATGCTTTAATCATCGATAGTCCGGTCAAAGACCTATCTTTTCATGAAGAAGTTACCGGGCAGGTTTTTGACAAGGCCTTTTAGCTGCAAACAGACCATGGCGGAATTTGCGGCTGCTGCTGAGAGCCGCAGGGAATTAATAATATCGTCCAGATGAACCGGTTCGTTATCGATTGAATCAAGAATTCTTCTTTCTTCGGTAGTCAGAGCAAGTGTCCTATTCCCGGCGGCTTTCGATTCGAGCCGGCGACAGACCTGAGCCTCAGCTGCAACGGCATGTTCTTTCAGTTGTGTTCCGATGTAGCCTAATGCCTCCATTATATCCTCTACTGATTCTACGAGTCCTGCTCCCTGCTTTAGCAGCTGATGCGTGCCCCGGCTTAGCGGTGAATCAACTTTTCCCGGAACGGCCATCACCTGCCGATTATATTCAAGAGCGGCTGATGCCGTGATGAGCGCTCCGCTTCGGTACGCTGCTTCTATTACTATTGTCCCGAGTGACAAGCCTGCTATGATTCTGTTTCTCGGCGGGAAATTCTCTGAAAGCGGTTCATAGTTCATCGGCAATTCGCTTACCAAAGCACCGGACTTAGAGATAATTTGAGCAAGTTTATCATTCTCGGGGGGAAACACTTTTGCCAGACCACATCCTTGTACCGCAATAGTACGAGCGTCGGCGGAAATCGCTCCGTGATGCGCGGCGGTATCAATGCCGCGGGCCATGCCTGATATTATTGTGAAACCTGTCGTAGCGAGTATGTGCGCAAGGCGCGCGGCCTGTTCGCTGCCGTAGGTACTGCAGCGTCGAGAGCCGACGATGGCAACTGCGAGGTTGTCAGCAGTTTCGAGCGTGCCCTTTACGTAAAGCACAGGCGGCGGGTCAGAAATACACCGGAGTAATGCAGGATATCTGTCGTCATGCAGATGCACAAGCCAGACGCCGAGCTTCTCAGCGAGCGCCAACTCTGCGTCGGCATTGAACTTGTCTCTTGTCTCAATGATACGTCGGGCGGTTTGTTCGCCTATACAATCAACCCGCGTCAATTCCGCAAGCGAGGCGCCCAAGGCGCGGTCAACAGAACCGAAGTGCACAAGCAGCTTCGCAAATGTGATAGGGCCGACGCCGTCGGTGCGAATAAGTTGAAGCCACTTTTCAATATTGGGTGAGTTCCGCATATCACAAAAAAATAGCTGTATTCCTGAACAGGTCAAGAACAAAGAACGATTTTTGTCTACACTTAAACTCACAGCTTTTTGGCGAGTTTTCAGCTTTTCGACATAAGCACGAATAAATTCGTCTAATCAGGCTTTATAACCTAATAAACGGCTTTGAAACCGTTGCTCTATGCTAAGTATATCTACGATATACCTATATTTTAAGGGAATAGGCGATATTTATGTATAATGCTCCTTAAGGCCGGTAAACGAATGAAAATACTCAAACTTCGAAACAAAAAGGGTCTGTAGAGAAAAAAAGTTTAATCTGGACTGTTAAAACAGGTAAATATAATAAGCATTGCTTATTATATTATAAGTATTTCTAATGTAATAATAATTTTCTCATAACCTGAACAAATTTTGTCTTTTTGACGTAAATACCTTAGAAATAAGGTTCTACACTAATAAATGGGGATTTTTGGACCACTTGACCGACTGCGTCGGCGGGTCGGTTTGACTTGCGTTGTTACTTTTGCTACAATGCTTTGCTTATGGTTAAAACTGCCAAAAAAACTGTTAGAAAGAAGTCGAAAAAAGGTGCATCCAATATCGCCCGAGTAAAGAGTAAAAAGGCGTTTCGGACGTATGACGATGCGATGAAGTACCTTTTTGCTCGGACAGACTATGAAAAAGAGCTCCGTGTTCGATATAACAAGACCACCTTTAACCTGGCAAGAATGGAGGATCTGCTGCGTCTTGTCGGCAATCCCCACAAAAAAATAAATACGGCACATATCGCAGGTACTAAAGGCAAAGGCTCAACGGCTACGATGCTGGCCAAGATGCTCGAGTCAAATAACTATCGAGTTGGTTTGTACACCTCTCCGCATGTGCTTGACCTTCATGAGCGTATTGTTGTCAATTCAAAAAAGGTCAGTAAGAGCCAGATGCTAAGGCTGATGAACCGGATTTACGCACCGGTTGAGAAGCTATCCAAAACCGAGGCACCGAGCTTTTTCGAGATGATGACGGCGCTAGCGTTTATGCATTTCGTCGATGAGGATATAGATATCGCGATTATCGAAACCGGTCTGGGCGGCAAGCTGGACAGTACAAATGTAATCAAACCGCACGTCGTAGGTATTACAAGCCTCAGTATCGACCACCAGGAACAACTTGGTAAAAGCCTGAGTTTGATTGCAGCGGAGAAGGCAGGTGTTTTTAAGCGTGGTGTTCCAATTATTACGGTTGAGCAGGAGCCTTCGGCGATGAAGGTACTCAAATCAGAGGCGCTAAGGATGAAGGCTCCGCTGATGGTTACAGGACGAGATATTGATTTTTCGCACCGCTTCGAGACCAGCCGGGAAGACGGTCCTCATACAAGGATATGCCTGACAACGGCGAACAGTAAATTCGAGCATTTGCGTGTTCCCCTGCACGGGACACATCAGGCGATTAACTGCGGACTTGCACTTGCGATGCTCGATAAGCTCAAAGAGAACGGATATATAATTGATAATGAAAAGGCCAAGCAGGGGCTGAAAGAGGTGTCGCTTTCCGGGCGGATGGAGATGATATGTGACAATCCGCGGATTATGATAGACGCGGCACATAATGCGGACAGCATCCGCGCGTTGATGCACGCTATCGGGCAAAACGTGCCTTACGATTCGATGGTTGTGATATTCGGATGTAACGTCGATAAGGACATTGACGGGATGCTGAAGGAGCTGCAGTACGGCGCAGATAAGGTAATCTTCGCGCGCAGCAATTCAGTTAAGGCGGCGTGGCCTGAGGACCTCGGTGAGCGTTACAGCGAGATTAGCAGCAAGATGTTTCAGACGGCACTTACTTTGCGTGAAGCCCTGCACTTAGCTGAGAGTGCGATAGGCAGAGAAGATTTGATATGCATAACGGGCAGCTTTTACCTCATCGGCCAGGCAAAGCTGATGTACTCAACCCATAAGTAGTCTCGTCGGACGTGTTAGCCATAGCAGGTATCTCTCCAACGGAACAGTCAGGAATTGGTCCGAGAGTTATTGTATAACTTTAGCTTGAGTTGAAGAAAATGAGGCTGTCTGTCAAATAAGACGGCAGCGGCTATACAGAAACAGTTTTTTCCATCAGTTCGTCTTGTTCTTCAGATAAAGGTTCCTGCCCAGGCTTATCGGACAACGAAAGAAAAACGGTGAAAGTCGTGCCTTTTTCCAGCTCGCTTTCGACTTCAATTCTTCCATTGTGCGCATCAACAATTTTTTTGACAATGGCAAGCCCCAAGCCTGTACCTTTGATTTGCTGGTTCTGCTGGTGGACCCGATAAAACTGGTCGAATATTTTCGAGAGGGCTTCCTTGGGCATTCCCATACCGGTATCTCTGACACTTATGGCCAGGTCATCGCCCTGCTTTCCGGCATTGACAAAGATGTTTCCTTTTTCAGGTGTAAACTTGATTGCATTACTAATGAGGTTGGTGAGGACCTGGACCATTCTGTCACTATCGAAGCAGACCCGCGGCAAATCGCGGTCGAGCTTGACCGAGAGATTGACCTTTTTCTTTTTTGCATGCGGGGTCATAGTATGACAGGCGTCATCAATGACCTGGCTGATATCACTGGGTTTAATGTCGAAGGTCATTTTGTTTGCGCTTAGTTTCTGGAAATCGAGGACCTCATCGATTAGCCTGGAAAGTCTTTCTATATTTCTTTTAGCAATACTGAGGAAGTTTTTCTGGTCTTTATTGATTTTTCCGGCGATTTCGTCGGCGACAATAATAATAGCTTCCTGTATTGAAGTCAAAGGAGTTCGCAGTTCGTGCGAGACGGTAGAAATGAATAGTGACCTCATTTCCATGGTCTTTTTCAATTCACGTTCAGCTTTCAATCTCTCGGTGATGTCTCTGATGACTCCAATGGAACCCATAACCTTTCCTTCAGGGCTTTTAAGTACACTGATGGAGACGTCGACATCTATTAACGTGCCGTCTTTTTTAGCCATCTTTGTTTCAAGATGATGCTGCATTCCTTTTTGCCTGATATTATGGTTTCTAATAGTCTGCCACTGTCCCTGCGCGTAAAGCGACTTGACGGGCTTGAGGTATAGATCGTCTTTCTGCATTCCGAGCAGGTCTTCCATGAATTTGTTCCAGGAGACGAGTCTTTCCTGGTCATCGGCAAGTGAGATGGCGACGGCGGAGTTTTCGAAGATTGTTTTGTACTTATCTTCGGCCAGTTGTCGTTCTCGCTGCGCCGTCTTACTTTCGGTAATATCATTAATAGAAATGACGGCGTGAATTCTTCCATCTATTGTCGCGGGGCTGCCGCTTATGAGAAACCACCGGGTAATTCGTTCTTCGCCGACTTTGAGGGTGGGCTTGACCTCGATATCACTAACCGGCTGGTTCGACTGTAATATTGTATCTACAGCCTTATGCAGTCGGCACAACTCACAAGCGGGGCTGTTTCCGCAGCCTTTCCCGCTGATGACAGTGTTCATGCAACCGAGTGCATCGCCGAAGGGCTGGTTTATAATCTCTTTATAGTCTCTATTGAGAAGTTGTTTAATAGTTCTATTGACCCTTTTGACGATTGCATGTTCGTCTATTAACAACATGCCCACCGGTGCGGCATCAAATACAGCCTCTATGTTTTTCTGTTTTTCGCTGAGGACTTTTTTGGTTCGTTTTCGTTCAATTGCATACCAGACGGTACGAGCGAGGACATTGGTGTCAACCTGTCCTTTTACAAGGTAATCTTCGACGCCTCTGTGTACGGCATTAACACCCATTTCAGCATCGTCGAGGCCGCTGAGGATGATAATAGGCACATCGGGGGCCTTTTCACTTATTTTGCCGACCGAGCCTATTCCCTGGCTGTCGGGCAGACCGAGGTCAAGGAACATAACGTCAAAGTTATCACTATCAAGCAATTCAAGGGTTTTACGAAGGCAGTCCGCAAATTGTACGTTTGCAACTTGGAGCGCAGTTTTCTGCAGCAGCTGGTGCAGTAGTTTTCTGTCGCCTACATCGTCTTCAACAATCAGTATGTTCAGAGGTTTTGTAACTTCAGATTCCACTTTATACCCTACATCCTGTGGCTGCCTGTCACCCGAGCAGATTGTATTTATCTTTTGAGGGCCTGCTATCTGGTTTTAGTTATTGCCAACGGCGCTGTTTTCCAGTGCTTTTGATATTTTTTCCATAAGGTCAGTAAAATCGAACGGCTTAGTGACGTAGTGTTCTATACCGAGGTCCGCAGCCTTACTAATATCTCTTCTATCACTGTATGCCGTGAGCATTATTACCGGTATGTCTTTTAAATCAGGACGGCTTCTAAGACGTTCGAGCATCTCATGGCCGTCCATAATGGGCATATTGATGTCCAACAGAACAAGGTCCGGTTTTTCATTTATCACTTTTTCCAAACCTTCTTTGCCGTTATTAGCTGTGATAACGTCAAAATCACAGGATTTAAGGCGGTACTGGACGGTGTTGACTATGTCAAGCTCATCGTCAACAACAAGTATTTTGGCTTGAGTGGTTTTCTTTTTTGATTTAAATAATCCTAACATTGCAAGGTCCCCTGTTCAAATTAACCCACTGAACAATTTTCATGAACACAGCACATCTTTGCAGATTTTATCGACTCAAATCAGCCACAGAATTAGCAAAGAATTAAACAAAACCAACGATACAAGGCTCGGTGAAGCAGGAGTCCCGGAGAAAAAAGAGGATTATCGGTCCTGTAATGTGTTATCCGAATACAGAGCAGGAGGCCGGCGTTAAGTCTTGAACGAACGATGTCGATAGTGATTTTGAGTCTATATCACCATTTGCTGAAAGAACATCTTATGCAAAAGCAGGAACAGGTAATTTCATATATTCTCGAAGAAAATATTCTCGATGAACAGGCCCTGCGAAAAGTCCTCGACGAACAGGAATCAAGCGGTCAATCTCTGACAAGCCTTCTCAAAAAGAACGGGCTGGTCAACGATGAGCAGTTGAACAGGATAATCGCCGCCGATAACGGGATAAAATTCATAAACCTCTCGCCTGATATGGTAGAACCCTCAGTCGCTCATATGGTGACATACGAGATGGCAAGTCAGCACAACATAATCCCGATAAAAAGAGAAGGCGATAAACTTCTTGTGGCGATGAGCTCGCCACTGAATCTTGCCGTGCGTGATGAAATAGAGATTCGAACCAATTATAAAGTAGTGCCTCTTGCCGCTACACCGAGCGCGATAAAACGTGCAATTACTTATCATTTTAATGTTGAAAATGTTACACGCCAGGCCATAGCTTCGATGCGGCTGGAGACCAACATCGGCAAAGGAGACATGGCGGATACCGTTTATGAAAACAAAACACATGGCGACAGCGCCCCGGTCACCAAGCTGGTTTCCTCGATAATCAACGGCGCGATAGACGCACGGGCAAGTGATATACACATAGAACCGCAGGAACCCGATATGCGGGTGAGATACCGAATAGACGGAATCCTGCACAATGCGGTGAACATACCGTCTTCGGTACAGCGTGAGGTCGTATCACACATCAAGGTAATGTCGGGTATGGATATTTCCGAGCGAAGGACCCCTCAAGACGGCCATATGATGGTTGAACATGACAATAAAGAGTACGATATGAGAGTATCATCGTTACCGTCAGTGGCAGGGGAAAAAATAGTACTCAGGATACTCGATAAAAATTCGATTAAGTGGACACTGGAAACTGTTGTTTCGTCGCCCGATGACAACCAAACAATAAGGGGACTCATCCGCAATCCATACGGTATGTTACTTATAACGGGTCCGACCGGCAGCGGTAAAACGACCACGCTGTATTCGGTCCTGAAGCTGCTGAACACACCGGAAAAAAACATCGTTACCGTCGAGGACCCTGTAGAGTATCGGCTCGAAAATATTACACAGCTTCAGGTCAATCCCGTTGCAGGATTGACATTTGCGTCAGCATTGCGACACATAGTACGGCAGGACCCCGACATTATATTCGTAGGCGAAATACGAGATCCTGAAACAGCTGAAATAGCCGTTAGTGCGGCATTAACCGGACACCTGGTTCTCAGCACACTGCATACCAACGACGCGATAGGAGCAATATCACGTTTAATTAATCTCGGAGTAGCACCGTTTCTTGTTGTCTCGGCGCTTTTGGGTTCGGTAGCCCAAAGGCTTATAAGGACCTCCTGCCCGGTCTGCAAAGAGGCCTATAAACCTTCTGAAGAGGAACTTAAATGCCTGTTCGGTAACTCCTACAAAGACGAGAAGATAGAGCTTTACCGAGGGGCCGGATGCAACAACTGCTATCATACAGGATATCTGGGGCGAAAGGGTATCTTCGAGGTACTTTCGATGTCACCGGCAATCAGGAGGATGGTCATAGACGGAAGCGGGGAAGATGTGATTACACAACAGGCAGGCAAAGAAGGCATGAATACTCTTCTCAAAAGCGCTGTCAATGAAGTACTAACCGGCGCTACAACGTTAGAAGAGATAATGCGGGTTGTAGATATGAGAGCAGAGTGATGGCTGTTTATCAATATCTGGCGAAAGATCAGTCAGGCAAAAAGTTTTCGGGTGTATACACCGATATCGAAAACGCCCGAGACCTTCGCAATGAGCTGGCCAAGGTCGGCTGTGTCCTTTTAAAAGCCCACAGGGAAAAGCACCGGTCCGCAAAACGCCGCAGAATAAAGCGGTCGGAAGTAGTAACTTTCGCCTACAGGTTCGCAGGCATGTATGCAGCAGGCCTGCCGATACTAAACTGCCTGCAGACACTGGAAGAGCAAACTGATAATCAGGGCTTTAAGTATGTAATATCAGATATCAGGCAAAGCATACAGGCCGGTTCAAACTTAAAAGACGCTTGTTCAAAATACGCTAACGTATTTTCCAATTTTTTTCTCGGAATGGTCGAGGCAGGCGAGTCTTCGGGCAGACTGGCAGATACCCTTAATTTGAGCGCCTCTTATCTTGAGAAACGTGAAGATACGAAACGCAAGGTCATATCCGCTTTTGCATATCCGGCTATAGTAACCACTATGTGTCTTGGAGCTATCGTCTTTCTGCTTACTTTCGTTATGCCGACCTTCGAGGAGCTATACAAGCAGGTACACGTTGCTTTGCCCGGCCCGACCCTTGCTATTATAGCCGCGAGTGCTTTTATAACAGAGCAGTGGTACACAATTCTCGTGGCGGTAGCGTCAATCATAATAGGCATAAAATGGCTGTCAAAAAAACAGGAAGTGCAAATTCAGTGGGACGCATTCAAGCTGAAAGTTCCTCTGTTCGGCAAACTAAACCGTATGCTGGTAGTATCACATTTTATGCGGTCATTTGCAACGCTTACTTCGGTCGGGGTCTCACTGATTGAGGCTATGGATATATCAAGCGCCGTGGCCCACAATCACAAAATGACCGGGATTGTCAAAGAGCTGGAACAAATGATTAAAGCGGGAATACCAATCTCACAATCATTTAAAAGCTTTAAGATTTTTCCTTCTATTATCCCGCAGCTTGCGGCGACGGGTGAACAATCCGGTCAATTATCGGAAATGCTGAACAAGGGCGCCGACCTTATTGATAAAGACATTGACACTATGGTCAATTCATTAATTGCCAGACTCGAGCCGGCCCTGACGATACTCATGGGTCTTATTGTGGGATTGTTACTTATCGGAGCATATTTGCCGATGTTCGATTATATGGGTCATTTGACATAGCCCGTAGTTATATAAGAGCAGATTACATCCGATAAAATATTTTTGTCGGCGAGAATTATGCGGACTATCGCATTTTTTGGGGCAAATGAGCAAATTGTTAACAGGTTTTTTGTAAAGTCTGAGGTGGTTTTAGACGAGTATCTTGTTAAAAATAATGCAGAAATTTTGTTGGGAAGGGTAATACTATGAAGTCAAAAAAAGGTCTAACACTAATTGAGCTGCTGGTAGTTGTAATCATTTTGGGGGCATTAGTGGCAATTGCAATCCCGAGAATGTCCAGCAGTTCCACAACCGCCAAGCAACGGGCCTGTCAAACTAATCAGAACACAATAGATACACAGGTCGAGTTGTACTACATGAATACTAATGGTTGGCCCACGCTGGTTGCTCTTGCCGCTGACGCCAACTATTTTCCCGACGGCCTTCCTGTATGCCCGAGCCAAGGGACCTATACGCTGGATGGTACTACGCACCGTGTTTCCTGCAGCATCGCCACCCACTAATCAACATACAAAAGCATTCATAGGGTGCAGTAGGCCGATAGGCCTTGATGGCTGTGAACAAAAGGAACCGCCAAGGTGGTTCCTTTTTTTCTCGTCGATGGCGGATTAGCATTATGATAAAAAAAGCAAATGCTCATACGCTGATTGAGATGATGATAATTGTATTGATTCTCGGCACACTGGCCTTTGTAGCGATACCAAGACTTAATTTTTCCGTTCTGTATCGTAAACAGGTCGACACCACAGCAAGAAAAATAGTTACCGGTATGCGTCGTACCCGCCTCCTTGCAATTACCGATGCCGCAACCAACAGCGACGGCTTTGCGTTAAAAAGAAGCGGCTCAACCTTTGAAATAGAAGATTTGAGCGATTCATCTACAGTTCCAAACAGCGTTTTTACAGTCGATGCGAGTATCAGTTGCGAAGACGGTACAACTTTTCAGTTCGGCCCGTTGGGGAATTTAAAAACGGGGAGTGATTCGGTGCTAACGGTTTCCTCAGAAGGTAAAAGTTTCACAATCAATATAACTGCGGCAACGGGAACTATACAATGCACCGAAAACTGATGATTATTAAACGATTTGCAGGGCTAACTCTTATCGAGGTTGTTGCCGCCTCGGTATTACTCGTTGTCGTGATGATTCCAATACTAAAATGTCTGACCATCTCCCATATCACCTCAATAAAGATTGAGCATAAAACCCGCAGTCTCATTCTTGCCCAGGCCAAGCTTGACCAAATCAAGGTGCGGTCGATTTACGATTATACCAACGAAGGAGATACATTTACAGAAAGCAACGTGTCTCTCGGCGACTCATACTTTTGTAATATCACGGATGATTCCGTCGACCCTCTCAAGACAATAACGGTATCAGTCGGCTTTGATTCGAATGGTGACCTTGCCCTGTCAACCGGTGAGGTCGAGACAAGTCTGGCAACCCTAATCGCCAGAAGATGGAATAATTAAGCTGCCGGAAAAAACTTATAGGACACTCTGGCAGGGATAAATATCCCTTTGGTATGTCAATCGCTGACGTCTGATAAAAGCAATTCCATAACATCATAAGGGCCGTTTTATGGTGGTTTAACCGCCCTTTTAATCATCATCGATAATTTCAAAACTTGCGTTAGGGAGTTTTCGTCTTGTGCCGAAAATATCATTGATATTGCGCAAAAACTATATAGTGACAAAATGCGAAAACGAACCAGAAAAATAACAGGCTGCACGGCAATGACTATTATGGAGATGATTATGGCTCTGACCATAATCAGCCTGGTCTTTGCAGCGATGCTGCCGCAATTCAGGCTTATAAACAACAGTTGGGACTCCAAGCGGGGTAACGCCGAGGTCCTTCAAAACGGCAGAGTCCTTATGGACCATATAAGTCGTAACCTCTCGAAGGCCGTAAAGATAAACGCTGTCAGCGACCCATGCGAGACCAACGGTTATATAGAATTCGAAGATAATGACGGTAACAACCTGCGATATGAAATCGACGCCGGCAACTATGTCGAGTTTGGCCTTGTTGGAAACCTTTCAGATTTGGCAGGACCGGTCAGCTCACTACAGTTTACATGTTATGACGATAACGACTTTTCGACGAGCATAACGGACTGTAATTATATCCGCTTAGTAAATGTGCAAGCAGTTCTGACCAATTCTGCCTCAATGGGACAGGACAAAACATTCACTACCTCGGCTTACCTTCGAACAAATGATGAAAGTACGGAATGCTGGCAGAATGAAGACATCGGAGATGTCGGCGCAGCCGGCAGTTCAATTCTGTCGGACAGCAACTGGATCATCGAGGGTTCAGGTGTCGACCTTGGCCCATTGTACACCTCTGATGAATTTCACTTCGTTTATCAGACCCTTAGCGGCGACGGTCAAATCATTGCCCGTGTGGCGAGCATCGAAAATACAGGCGCTTACGCCAAGGCAGGCGTGATGATTCGTGAAACACTCGATGATGACTCAAAATATGCCGGCATGTTCGTAACACCTAATAATGGTGTTTATTTCCAGAACCGCACGACCACAGGCCAGCTCGCCACCTACACGGCCGGCAGCGGCTCACAAGCGCCACGCTGGTTTAAAGTGACTCGTACTGGAGATACATTGGCCGGCTATGAATCTTCAGACGGCTCAACCTGGACGCAGGTGGGCACTGATGTTTCAATTACTATGGGAACTGACGTCTATATCGGCATGGCTGTTTGCAGCGGTAACGACGGAGTTCTCTGTACCGCTGAAATCGATAATGTCGGCTTCTCTAAGGTAGAATACCAAGATTTCAACGAGGCCAAGGTCAGTACCGCTGATACTTCTGTTACAATTTCAACGCCGGGCGACAGCAGCACTGTTGAAATACTTGGTTCATGGACCTCAGGCCTTACGCACACAGCCGAAGCCGGCTCAAACCGGCTATTGGTATTTACTGCTCATGCCGAAGAGGCCGGCGCGATAAACCTTACCTCAGTCACATACGGCGGCCAGTCAATGACTAAGGTAATAGATGAAATAGTCGGAACGACTTTCCAGGCATACGTTGTGACATATATTCTCGATGAGGCTGATATCGCAGCTGCAAGCGGCAACACGTTCGTTCTTACCTGGAGCACGACGCCTGATGAAGTCTCATACTCCAGTGTCTTTCTTTCTAACGTCGATCAAACGACTCCTATTGGTGCAACAGACGACAATGGTACGGCAGCGGCCTTTCCAAATCCAATCACAACCAGCGCCCTTTCCACAGCAAACGGTGATATGGCCATTGTCGCGGCGACCTGTGGCAATGCAGGCAATTATACGGTGGATAGCGACTTTACTGAAGCTATCGAACTTGACATGGCTACCTCTGTAGGTGTAACCGGGTACAAAACCGCAACAGGTTCAGATGAAACGCCAAGCGTAACACACTCAGTTCCGAACCGGCAGGTAATCATTGGTCTGGTAGTACAAAGCGGGGGTATCGGCGGCATTGAAGGTGATTTACTAATCGCGGCAGTTGCCACAGACGGAGATACTTCCTCCTTACTAGCGGCTCCGGGAGGCGAAGAATGGACCAAGATAAACGCAGCTAATTATGGCGGCGAGGTTACACTCGGCGCGTGGTGGAAACTGGCAGACGCTTCAGAATCGGCTACACATCAGTTCACATGGTCAGGTGACGAACAGGCGTACGGCTGGATAATGAGATTTACAGGTCACGACCCGACCGACCCAATTAACACGTGGTCGGCCGGTGGCGACTCCGACAGTACACCAACCAGTTCGGAAGTGACAACCACGGTCGATAATTGCCTGATTCTTCGTCTCGGAGCATTCGATGATGATGATATAACGATAGACGACCCCGGTCTTTCCAGCCATACCGCAATTACGATGGATGAAAGCGCCAGCAGCGGCGGTGGTGCTGTTTCAATACTCGGTTCATGGGCAACAGGCACAACTCATGCCCAAGAAGCTGGCACTGACCGCGTCTTGATTTTCATCGCACACGAAGAATCCACCATTGGTTCTCCGACTTTGACTTCTGTAAAATACGGCGAGGAGGCAATGACCAAGGTAATTGAAAGAAGCGCCGTCGCGGGGGCCTACGGGAATTACGTTGCGGCTTTTATCATGAACGAGGCAGGTATCAATGCCGCAACCAGCAGCACATTTTTCCCCACCTGGAGCGCCGCAACGAGTTCCTTTTCGTACGCCAGCGTGTTCTTAGAGAATGTGGACCAGGCGGATATCATCGGAGCTACCGACAGCGCAAGTACGACAATCGGTACAAATCCAATCGAGACCAGCCCGCTTTCCACGGAAGACGGTGATATGGTAATTTTAGCCGCTGTTTGCGGTAATAACGGCTCATATACATTAAACGGCTTTACTGAAGGGTCGGACCAATCGGTTGGAATGTATGGACATACCGGCGTAACCGGACATAAGGCCGCAACCGGCGCAAATGAAACACCAAGTGCAACACATACTGCCCCTAACCGTCAGGCGATTATAGGCTTTGTAGTGCAAACTGGAGCTGGAGCGGGCGACACAGTATCGGGAGGCGCCGGATACATTTTGCAGACAGGCAGCGGCGGCAGCGGAACTTCAGATTTTACACTTAACTCTGCTAACGAGGCACAAATGATAACAATAGCGATAGCGCCGGAGAACCTTGGTACATGCGACGGCACTATACGACCGTGAACGAATTATGAGAACAATACGAAAAAATAATGGTTCTGTAATTTTGATAGTGGTATTTGCCGCAGCTCTGCTGTCGGCGATTACTGTCGGTATACTGCAACTGAATACCGAGGAAATACAGCTTATGCAAAATCAAAGCGGAGCAGCCGAGGCTATGGCAACGGCCGAGGCCGGTCTTAACGATTCCTTTTCGAGAATATACCAGGGCAGTGACCCGAATATAGCAGGTGAGTCTTTCAACGGCGGTTCGTACAGTGTAACCGCCGGGTCCTCTGCTGTATCGGATTTGCTGATTACTTCTACAGGTATTTCGTCACAGGGTTTTACGACCAGAGTAGAGGCGGACATAACAATTGGAAGCAGCAGCCCTTATATAATAAGAATCGATAAACTAAGGATTAACGAATGAAACTCGGTATCAAAAAAACACTGGGTATTGATATCTGCGAGACGCGGATAAGTCTTGCGCTGCTTAAGAAAAGCGGGAACGGCATTAAACTATTGAAGGCCGTCAGCGAGCCGGTCCCCGCCGGTGCGGTAGAAAACGGCAATATTAAAGACGCAGCAATTTTAGCCAAGGCGGTTGGACGACTGAAAAAACGTATTGCGTCTTCAACGATTCCAACTGCTGTATCATTATTTGCCGAACCAACAATTCTGCAGGTTATGGACATACCGAAGCAGATTCCGGACAATATAAGCAAATTTGTCCATGAGCAGGTGAAACACTTTGCCGCTCTGCTGGGCAAGAAAATCAATTCAGATTTCTGCGGAGTCTCGGGAATCAGTCCGGATGGTACTCATACAAACGGCGTTCTTACAGTTGCCGCCGACCAAAAACGAATCACCAATCTCGTTGAAATGTACAGCCAGGCCGGTATCAACGCTGAAGCGATTGAGCCGTCGATACTTGCCTATATCAGAGCGCTGCATAACGAAAAGATAGAAGGGAAGTTTGATTCCAACGTTGTTATAGCTTTACTGCGTGACAGCAAATTAACTTTGTGTGTCTTCAGAAAACAGAGTCTGGACTTTATCCGAACGAGGGATATTAGTGAAGAAAAAGCAAGTCCGGATGAGATATGTCAGTGGCTTGCAGGTCAGATAAATACGGTTATCCAATCTTATGAAATCAAGGCTTTACACGACTCAGAACAGTGGGAAACCACTGTCATAGCAGATTGTGCAAGATTTCCTGCAGATTCCGAGGAAGTTCTTAGCGCTAGTATTCCAGGTTCCGACATACAATTGCTGACAAACGAAGATGCCTGTAAAATTTCTTCGATTAGCCGAACGCGCAAGTTCACTAATACCAGCCTGGCTAACAAACCTTCGCTTGCAGCGATTGGTCTGGCTATGAAACTTCTGGGTACAAATGTTTTTAATTTGGGCGTAAACCTGCTTCCGGCGGAAACTGTCAGGATAAGAGCCACCCGTAAAATGGCCCTGGTAACAGCTAATATTATAGCGGCTCTGTTGCTTACTATGATGGTGACTATCGTCTGGTCGGTCCGTAAAGCTCAAGAAATAAACAAATCCGTCGACATCAAAAAGGCCCATCTGCTACAGGAGACTCGCAGTCTGTTCGAAGAAAGCAAGGCACTCGATGAACAGATAGACAATATAAGCAAAAAACTCAAAGGAATAAATAAAATATCCGACTCCCAAAGCGAGCCTTATTGGCCCGGCCTGTTAAGTTACATAGCGAAAATCAGGCCTAAAACCATATTCATAATCAGCATGTCCAGCGGAAAAGGCTCCCATATGAGCCTGAAAGGCCTTGCTGTATCAAATGAAGACGTTTATTTGTTTACAGAAATGCTGAATAAGTCAGAACTTATAAATTCGGCTTCAATTTATGAGACAAATAAAAATAACGACGATAACAGGTTTATCAATTATGAAATCCGGTGTTCTCTAACACCGAGAAAGAGAACATAAGTTATGCCGCTTAGTGACTTTGCCAAGCTCAATCGACGAGTGCAAAATTCTGTTTTTGCCGCATTGATTATTATAACGGCAACAGCAATATACAGCTGGCTGGTCACTCCTCATGTCAAAAATGTGTCAGCAGCTCAACATTATGATTCGGCTTTGAACATGGTCGAAGAGAAAAATACATTCCTGACTCGTGAAATACAGCTCAAAACAAAAAAACTAAAACAATTAACCGACCAGTACACTCAATCCAGGAGCAACCTGTTCACGCCGGCACAAGCCAAAGAATTCTTCGGTGATTTGCAGGTTATGCTCGAAGAAACCAACTGTACGGTTCATTCGCTCAACCTTGCCGTCAATAAATCCGGGAATAAAGACAAACAAACTAAAAACGCTTCCGGCATAGACACTAACAACGCGGTACTGAGTGTCAGCGGTCAGTACTGCAGTATAACCAGCCTGGTCGAAGGATTACAAAACCACAGCCCGAAAGTCTGGCTGGACTCATTTGTAATTGAACTTGTCGACTATGCCTCCGGTCTGCTCAAATGTGATATGACGATAACGATTTACACAATTGAGGAAAAGGGAGATGCCTTATGAATAAACTTAGATATGTAATATTAGTCTTCTGTAGTACTATTCTGGTTGTGAACACCTGCAACGGCGCTGCGGAGACCCAACCGGCAAAATCAGAACCTGAGCAAAACAGCACAGCGGAGGTTGACAATGACAATCCTTTCGCAGATTTCTTCAATAACAAAAAAAACACAGCGAAGAGAATTTCCCAGCCTGTGCTGCAAATTGAGGAAAAGCCGGAATTGTTCCTTGAGTCTGTGACTCTTAAGTTCTTAGATGCCAGGAACCTTGCCAGTATTATCGCTAACATGTCTTCAGAATACGGCGAAATATCGGTTGATTCCAAGAGTAACTCTCTGATAATCTGCGACATAAATGATGTCATTAAAAAGATACTTTCAGAAGTCAAAAAGGCCGACAAGGCACCACGGCAGCTTATTATAGAAACCGTCATAGTCGATGTTCAGCTGGATAACGACACCGAGATCGGTATTAACTGGGACATTCTCTCGGACGAAATCTATGACGTCGGCTACAGGCAAAATCTCGGCAAAAGACTAAGTATGGTTCCTGCTACGGCTGACAATATAGCCACTACCACCGCATATAACACGATTGGTGATGCAGGCGCTGTGGGAGGATATCTTTCTATTGTCAGCAGTACGGTCCGCAATGCCGTCCATCTTCTTCAGGAAAAAAGAAATGTTGAGATTCTCGCCAGTCCGAGAGTGATGGTAGTAAGTGGTGAATCCGCTTTAATTGAGACGGTTACCGAAATACCCTACCGCGAGGTAATGCAAACATCGGAAGGAGGTGAGATCTCGTCAACTCAGTTCAAAAAAGTCGGCGTCAAGCTGAATGTAACAGCAATACTTACCGATGACGATTATATTCTCGTTACACTTGAACCGGAACAGAGCGTTGATACAGGTGTATTCGGCACTGAATCTGAAGTCCCTATTATTGATACGAGGAAGGCAAAGACCACACTACTGCTCAAAGACGGGCAGGTCGTTATCATGGGCGGACTGCGAAAAAAGGAAACGACTTATCAGGTAAGTCAGATACCTGTTCTCGGAGATATACCGCTGGTTGGAATGCTGTTTCGCAACACACAAGAGACGGTTAATAATTCCGAACTGCTTGTATTTATGTCACCGCATATCTATAAAGGCGAGCCCCTGTCTGAACAGGAAAGAGAGAGGTTTGAGCTGCTTAGGGACAAACCCCCTCTTGTCCTGCCCGAAAAGAAAGAGAATGATCGCATTTTCAACACTCTCAGTGGTGAGACAGATGAAGAATAAGGCGTCAACCAAAAATCGGCTTAAGCGGCAGATAAATGACGCCGGAAGCTAATTTGGCAATTGAAAGCGGTTAGGCAGGCCGCCAAGTCCGCATGCGGACACTCATGCTTAATTATACATACAAAACCACGCCCGGCAGGATTCGAACCTGCGACCTACGGATTAGAAATCCGAACGGACGTTACGTAAGTCTTTATGGCAAAATGATTAACAACTGTCAACAAATAACTTGTGAAGCTGGCCGAGATGCAGCCGAGAGCGTACCGAGGGCCAAAAGTGCCTGCTTGGTGCAAATTTTGGTGCAAATGGCTCACGTGATTTTTTATATAAGATTCGGATTCCCGTTATAAAACTCTTAATCATGCTTTACAAAAATACCCGTCTTAGTTAGTCGCTGTGCATCATCTCTTCCGGATTGCCAGCAAATTCAACTTTGCCAAGCTTAAGACCGTATAATCTTTGACAAATCTTCAGCACATCACGTACTTTCTGTTCAACTATCAACACTGCTATGCCAGCATTTTTGCTGATATCATCTATTTTCTTAAAAGCTGATGACACCAAGTTTGGTGAAAATCCCAGCGAAGGTTCATCAAGCATTAACAACTTTGGCTTTGGAGTAAGATCTCTGTATAATGTAAGCATTTGCTTCTCACCGCCACTTATCTTGCCTACGTTTTAACGTAACTTATTACCCACTGTAACGTTTTTTCTTGAGTACAGCATCCTGAATTCAGCGTTAATAATATACTAAATTTGTCGATTATACTCTCACTTTAACTGGTACAGTTTTCAGGATGCACGCCATTCACTCAGTAACTAATTTTGTCCCTTAATTTATCATTTTATTTCTTTAAAAACCATCTTATCGAGGTTAACGTAATCACCGTCAATAACCAGCTTCAGCAAATGCCGGCCGGCATCAAGGTTTACCGTCTTTTCAATGACTTGCCAGTTTTGAAATCCTGCAGTATTGGGGATTGAAATAATCCCTGTTTTATCTGCGCCATCACATTCGAGATATAGCTTTCCGCTATCGTAAGCTGAGGCAATATAGAATGAAATCCGGTACGATGCAGATTTACTGACAGTAACTGTATATGCCGTCCAGTCTCCGATATGAGTCCAACCCACATTGTAACCACCTGCAGAACATTTTTCGATATCCACACCCTCGTCGAGCCGATACAGCCCGCCTTCATTGATTTCATCTCTGTCATAGTAAGCATCGCCAGGGCAACCTGTATCGAAGTCTTCTGCTTCGATGGTCCCGGGAATAGTATGCGGCTTGAAAGCTTTCTGCTTCAGCTCGCAAATCTCCATAAGTCTCCAGCCCGGAAAAGAATCATTTTCCGAGTTGAGTAACACGGCTTTACTACCTTTATCCACGGGAGTGTTTACAGACAATATGATATTTGGGAATTGTTTGTTTGAAATTTTGAATAATCCATTGTATGTCTCTTCAATTTTCCAAAATTGGTTGTCTTTCCCGGTAAGCTCTGAAAGAACGAGGTAGTGACCGGATGTGCTGCACTCGAATGTTCTGTTTCTATCTTCTCGGTTCAGCATTTTATAAATGCCCTTACCGGCAGGCTCCAACTTCCATTGGTTCGCAGTGACTTTTCCTTTACCAGTGAGTGCCAAATCTGAACCAAGCACCAGATTACCTGTGTTGTCACCAGGAACAATACGATAATGTGACGTGCAATTGAGGTCAGCATACTTGTCCAACGGTGGAATTTTACCGTTGAAGCTGAGTTTCAGAACGTATGCCAGTTCTTCGAAAGAGCGTTCGGGCAAACGAACGATTAATCCCTCTACGTCCTGCTTGAAAGCTAATGGAAGATATTTTCCGGCTTCGCCATCGATCAATTCAACAGATTTTAGGTTTTTACCGTCGATTTTATCAGAAGACAATGATCTAAGAATAATTTCTTTCTGACCGTCTTCCCAACCGAGCAAAATGGCATAAAGTGTCGTATTGTCTTTGGATCTTGTATAACGAACGTCCTTGGCTGTTCCTTGGCTCGGAGCTCCCATTACACCATGAGCAGCTCCCATTTTCGTCGGGCCTTCTCCGTATTTTTCCCAAGCCCGGGTGGCATAAACAGCTTCGCCATATTTTTTGAGCCATGCACCCATGGTGAGCAGTATGTCTTTCTGTTCCTGAGGTATGGTGCCATCTGCCTTGGGTGATATATTAAGCAACAGGTTGCCGTTTTTGCTTATTCTGTCAAGAAAACCATGAAGTATCTGTTTTTTGGAATAATATCCAAGGCCCTCGGTATAGCACCAGCTTGAAGAACTGATTGCATCATCCGTCAGCCAGTAATTTTCGGTGATATCGGCAGGACCTCCCCGCTCATAATCGAGAACCGCACATTTGGTGTTCAGTCCGTCTTTATAGGTGGCGACGACCTCCTTACCCCACAGGGCTGCCTGGTTATAATAATAAGACAGGAACTCAAGAAGAACTGATTTAGAAATTATGCGCAGGTTGAAATCCTGCCAAATGATATCAG
The DNA here is from genome assembly GCA_964583405.1 of uncultured Pirellulales bacterium. Classification (GTDB taxonomy): domain Bacteria; phylum Planctomycetota; class Phycisphaerae; order Sedimentisphaerales; family Anaerobacaceae; genus JBBABK01. The sequence goes on along the minus strand of CAZOVR010000018.1, from coordinate 21,340 downwards.
GATGATAGGCATCTATAATTTCTTTATGCTTGCTTAGCCAGAAAGCCTCATTTTTATCTTTTCCCTGCTGCCCGTATAGCATTTGAAGTTTCGGATCATTTGTCCGGGGTACAGCGTCATAAAATCCGGTAATGTTGTAAGCATGATGCATCGAAAGAATTATTCTCATATTCTTTTTGCGGATGGCATCCGTTAACAAACCTACCAAATCAAGTTTCGGTCCCGTATCTTTTGCGTTCCACGGATTAACTTTGCTTGCCCACATCGAAAAGCCGTCGTGGTGCTCAGCCACCGGACCGGCGAATTTCGCCCCCGCATCGGCAAAGAGCTGCGCCCATTCATCGGGGTCGAATTTACCCCCTTCCGATTTAAGTTTAGGTGCGAACTGTACAAAATACTCTTTCTTGTCTTTCGCTCCGGTGATAAAGTAATTGTAAGGCCATTGCGATGGTTCGCCGTAAGTTTCAATATGATGCTTATTTTCTGCCGTTCCTTTGATGTACATAGTGCGTGGATACCATTCGTTGCCAAATGCCGGAACAGAGTAAACTCCCCAGTGGAAATAAATGCCGAATTTGGCGTCTTTGAACCATTCGGGGCATTCATATTGGTTTAGTGATTCCCAGGTCGGCTCAAACCTGCCGGTCTGCATCGGCTCAACCTTGACCTCGGATGCTGATGCCGGTGTCTTTTCCGGTTCGGCCGCGCAACCGTAAAACATGGTCGCCATCAAGATTATAACTAAATGCAGATGTATTTTCTTAAAAAGCTTCATCGTACTTCCTTTCCGAATTAACCTTTAAAATTCAAGTACGGTACAGGCATCTTCTTTGTGTCACTTCTTTACTACTATGCCCTTTTTGAGAATAATATTTGCATATAAGGCAGATTCGCTGGTTGCAACGACAGCGTAAGCTTTTTTTGCCCTCTCATAAAAAGTAAACCGCTCGATATTGTCAAATCCGTCGAACTTTTCACCACTGGCTCTGATAATTTTATCATATTTGTCCCAGATCGGTGTCTCAACATCATCGCCCGGCACAACCTGCATTAACATCACAGGCTTTTCCACGTAGATATCCAAAGGAAATACTTTCAGGACAGCCTCGAGCACCTCAGGTACACCGTGACCATCCAATCGTATCAGTCGCTGTGCAATCGATGCCGCAGGAAAATTACCATCGGCAATTACTATTTCATCTCCATGCCCCATTTCCATGAGAATCTTCAGCAGCTCCGGACTTAAAATACTTGGAATACCTTTTAACATCTGTAAATACCTTTCCGTGTTCAGTAATAATATGTCACTGACCTCAATGCTTATGCCGTTGAACGTTTGAGGTTCCGAATCCGAAAATTGCGACGAAAACAAAATATAAAAATGGCAAAAAACTTACCTTAAAGATTATTCACCTGTGTCGCCTTCGGTCTGATTAGGCCTTTGCATATTTTTTTTCTGACGGCGGGCGGTGAACCGCAAAGGTGCGGAATCCGAAAATCGCAACGACGATAAAACATAAAAACGGCAAAAAGAATGAAACGCGAACACCTTCAAGTCCACCCACTGCACCGGCGTCAATGAGCCTGCCCTGCAGAGGAGGCATCAGGCAGCCGCCGACAATCGCAAAAATCAATCCGGCAGAGGCAATCTTCGCTTCGTCACCCATTCCGTCCAGTGCAATGCCATAGATTGTCGGGAACATCAGCGACATACAGGCCGAAATGCCGACCAGGCAATACAGGCCCGGCATACCCCCAATAAATATCGTCCCGAGTGTCAGCCCCATCGCACCTATCGCAAGAGACATCAATAAATGTCCCGGACTAAAGTACTTCAGCAGCAATGTGCAGATAAAACGGCTGGAGCAGAAAATGACCATCGCAACGACATTGTAGGCTTGTGCCCTGGCGAAACTGAATCCGTGCAAGTCTGTCGCATAGTGAATAATGAAAGTCCAGCACATTATCTGCGCTCCTACATAGAACGCCTGTGCCACTACGCCTTCGAGATAACGCTTATTCCTAAGCAGCGTTTTAAACGTCTCGGCCAGATGCAAACTTTTATTGTGAGTTCCTGTATCCGGCATACGGCTCACCGCAAAAATGACAAGCAAAATCAGCACGATAACTCCGATTGCCACGTATGGTGTACGAACTACTTTCAGGTCTTCGGCCTGAATCTGAGAATGCGGTTTACCGCGGAATGATTTGATATCGCCGTTTTTATACGCAGACAGCGCCATGGTCAGAACCGTATCGTACGGAATGTCCGCCAATGAAGCGGTTGCCGGGTCAATCGTCAGCTCTTTGGCCTTGACCTTTGCCATCTGCTCGTTTGTTAAAGGGGCGTTCCGCTTGGCTTCTTCCTGTTCGAGAAAAGCCCGCAAGTTGCTGTCCACCGGCAAACTGTCATCCTGATCTATTTTCAGAAATGACATAAGACGGCCCACTAAACCGTCGCTTTTTTTGACGGAGACCTGCGAATCTTCAACACGAACCTGGGCAGCCCGTTCCTCTCTGAATTGAGCAACATCATTTCGAAAATCCTGTACCTGCAGGTTTCCGAGAATAGCAAAAATCGCCACCGTCATACCGATAAGCGAGCCAATGGGATTGAATGCCTGTGCAAGGTTAAGCCGCCGTGTCGCGGTTTTTTCATCACCCATCGCAAGAATGTACGGATTTGCCGTGGTTTCAAGAAAGGCAAGGCCGAATGTTAGAATGTATAAGGCAATCAGAAACAAGTTAAAGTTCATCATAGAGGCCGCCGGATATGAAAGCATCGCACCCAAAGCGTACAAGGCCAGTCCAACAAGAATCCCTGATTTATAATTGAATCGCCTGATAAAAAGAGCCGCAGGCAGTGCCATTGTGGCATAGCCGCCGTAAAACGCCATTTGCACAAAGCTGCTCTGCATGTTGCTGATGACAAACACATCTCTGAAGGCCTTGACCAGCGGATTAGTAATGTCATTCGCAAATCCCCAGATGGCAAATAAGGAAGTAACCAGAATAAACGGCAGAAGCATTTTTTTGGAAACGACCTTAGGCGTGTCCGAAGCCGCTTTTTTATCTAAAAGACTTTCTGACATGGAAAACCTTTCACTTAATTATCAAACAATTCTTCGTCAAATACTACGGCAACCTTACCGCACTTCCCGCCGGCCATTAAGGCGTATGCCTCGCCGGCCTGAGCAAGCGGAAATTGATTTGTAATCAGTTCTGCCGGATGTATATTCCAACGAACCAGCCTTTCGACTAATTCTTCCATTCGCCAGATGTTCGTAACCCAGGAACCGTGAATGGTTTTTTGGTCGTGAATTATATCCGGAGAAGGCTGAAATTCACAAGTTCCGCCTTCACCAAGAAAGACAATTTTACCCCATTTGCGTGTCGCCTGGATGCAGGTAAGCCTGGCGCTGCTGTCAGCGGAACAATCGACGGCCCGCTCCACACCCATACCCCCTGTCAGAGCTCTGACTTGTCGAACGTTTTGCTGCTCTGCCTTGAGAACTTCATCAAACAACCCTTTGTCCCGTGCAATTTTTATACGTTCATCTATAATTTCGATTCCGATGATTTTGTCGGCTCCCATAGCCCTGCACAGCATCGCAGTTGCCAGTCCGACCGGACCCAGGCCGGTTATTAAAACCGCATCATTGCCGCAAATTCCGACCTTTTCCAGACCTTCATATACTGTCCCGAATCCACAGGCAACCTGCGCCCCATCGGAATAGGTTAGTTCATCCGGTAAAAGCACCAAGTCTTTTTCTTCCGCTAACAGATATTCCGCCATACCGCCGTCTCGCTGCCAGCCGTAAGCTCTGCGATATTGACTGGTGCAGGAAATCATATAACCACGGCGGCAGTCATTACACAAACCGCATCCGGAGATGTGATAGACAATCACACGGTCGTCTTTTTTGAAACGCCGACAGTCCTGTCCGACTTCAACAATCTGTCCACATGGTTCGTGTCCTGCAATTATGCCCGGCTGATAGCCCTCGGGCCCCTTACCTAAGTGCTCGTGATAAATGCAGCGAATATCCGAACCGCAAATAGTCGAAGACTTCATCTTAATCAAGACCTCACCATGTCCTAGGGAGGGAACATCGAAATCTTTCAGCTCAACAGTGCTGTTACCAGGAAGAATAGCGCCTTTCATTTTAGCCATGATATGATTTCCCAATAATCCCTTAAATATTTATTTACGCCGGTGTAATTTCTCCATTCACATCCCATAAATCCTGCCAGTCCTGATTATCTTTCCACAGGAATACCTGTCCTTTAATCAAACGACAATTTTTGTCAATCTTCGCGATGTCAGCCATTTCTTCCTCTGTCAGAGGTTCGCCAACTGCGGCTTTTAAATTGTCCAGATAATGGTTGACGGAAAATGGAATCGGAATCTGACCGCGCTGTATAGCCCATTTGATACAAACCGCCGCTGGTTGAAGACTATTCTTTTGAGAAATACGGACAATAACCGCATCTTCCAAATCAACCGTGTCATCCGTAGTCCGGTCACGCTCCGGCCGACCCGGAGATCCGATAGGACAGTATCCGATCGGCTGAATGTCATTAGCAAGACAAAACTGGAAAAGCTCCGGCTGCTGGAAGTGTGGGTGAAGTTCCATCTCGTTGCAGGCCGGTTTGATTTTTGTATCGCGAAGAAGAAGCTCCAGTTTGGGGATTGTCATATTGGAAGTGCCTATATTCCTGACCATTCCCATCTCAACCAGCTTCTCCATTTGCCGCCAGGTCTTCATATAATCTTCGTGAATATAAGGCCTGGCGTTCGGACTTCGAGATGTTACATCACATTTCGGGGGGTGGTAATTCGGAAATGGCCAGTGAACAAGGTACAAATCCAGATAGTCCATTTGAAGATTTGACAACGATTGCTTACAAGACTCAATAACTTTGCCGTGCATATCGTTCCATACTTTGGAAGTTATCCAGAGTTGTTCGCGTTTAATTAGTCCGCTCCGAAGGACTTCGTTTAGTGTTCGGCCAATCTCTTTTTCATTTCCATAAACCGAAGCACAATCGATGTGACGATACCCGACGGAAATCGCTCCTTTTACGGCATCGGCCACCTGCCCGGCCGATACAGAATCGGAGCCGAAAGTACCCAGACCTATCATAGGAATCTCAGACCCTGTGTACAGAATGCTTTTGGGAATTAAGTCGGGGTCAACACCTCTATCTGAAATGGTAAACGCACCCATAATTATATTTTCTCCTTAATTCGCTTTTTTTCGTACAATCGCGGTGCCCGTAAATAACAAAAACAGACTTACGGCGATGTTATTATATTTATAACCGGAAAATAATATACCCTATTTTGCGCAATTTTGCCGCCATTTCGCGCAGCCACCCTTGCATTGTCCGTACTAACTCATTACAATATTCGATACCATTCGTGATTTCAAATTTGAGACAGGTATGAGCAGAGACCGAAAAATTATATTGATACTCGATAGTTCCAGAGCGGCAGACAGGGGAATAACACAGGGTATCATAGAGTATTCACACCTGCGCAGTCATTGGTCTTTTTACCGCTATAGTCCTATTTTCAGAACTCACCCCTTTGTCAGAAGGCGCACCGGCAGCATTTTGGAACGACTGAAAAATCTGGATGCGGATGGTGTCATCGGCTACTTGCCGCCGGAACCAGGATTGCTCAAAACAATTGTCTCGGCTGGATTTCCGGCAGTTACAATCCCGATACTGGAGCCGATTCAGGGTATCGTCAATATCTTACAGGATAAAGCAGTTGGAACTGCCGGCGCAGAGCACTTGCTGGACTGCGGTTTTAGACATTTCGCTTTTTGCGGTACAAAAGATTGCTGGTCGGAAATCCGCCGAGAGGGTTTTATAGAAAAAATCCGTCAAGCCGGACACAAGGTCTGGAATTATCCTTTATCAAGAGGGTATAAAAATAAAGAAAAAGAGTTACAGCGTTTGGCTCAGTGGCTGGAAAAGCTGCCTAAACCAGTCGCTATTATGGCCTCTAACGACGAACGTAGCGCTGATATTGTCGAAGCATGCCGCACGAAGACATTGCCGATTCCAGATCAGGTTGCGGTACTGGGTGTGGACAATGATGAAATGATTTGCCAATTATCCAGCCCTAAATTATCCAGTGTTATGCTGAATTTCAAACAGGTGGGATATGATTCAGCCGAAACCTTGGACCTCCTGATAGACGGAGAGAAAAAACCGCAAAACGATATCTGCTTTCGTCCTGTTGGCATTGCCTCTCGGCAATCCACGGATATCCTCGCTATTGATGATAAGGAAGTCGCTTGTGCAGTACGTTTCATTCGCAACAATACACTCCGTAATATTCACGTCAATGACGTGCTTGCCCAGTCTGCCCTTTCGATTCGCTCTCTGCAACAGCGATTTCGTAAGGTATTAAATCGCAGCATTCATCAGGAAATCCGAAGAACTCGAGTCCGGCAATTCGCAAAGACATTATTGAAAACAAACCATACCATTCATAAAATCGCCTACGATATGGAATTTGAAGATATCGACCACATCTCACGCATATTTCGAAAAGAAATGAAGATGACACCCATCGAATACCGTAAACGCTTCGGAGCATCATAGCTTGGTTTTTATGATATTAAAAGGAAAGGTTATTAAGATGAAAACATGTATGTTTGTCAATCCGGTATTGATAATTGAATAAGTGATACCCTATACGTATGATACAGGGGTGACGACAGTAAATTCATATTACTCCTAATATAAGACTAATTAGAAAGGGCATTCAATGATTTCTCAAAAGATGCAGTTGAGACGGCCGGTCCGGGGCGACTGTCTGTTATCTGCACGTATTACAACTGTTCCGGTCGTATTGTTTATGATTTTTTATGTAAATATGTGGTTATTGCCTTCGGATGTCCTGGCGGCGGACGAAATCTGCGGTTCTTGCGGCTATCAGGTGAGTGTAAGCGGTAATTTTACGCACTTCAAGGCTAATGCTTCAGATAAAATCGAGGGCAATTCAGGCGATGTATCCGCTTTTTATGAAGAAATTAACGGGGACGAATTTTCCGTCAGCGTTTCAAATTTGCCGGTAGGTAAATACACCATTATTATCGGTGAAATAGAATTTTTTATGGAGTCCCCAGGTAAAAGGATATTCAATGTTACCTGCGGTGACGTGACGCTGGCCGAGGACTTCGACATTTATGCCGTTGCCGGCGGGATGAGAAAAATATGTTATATCACCGGCGAAGTTGAACATACCGGCGATGAGCTCCGCGGCCCGGTGAAGGTTGTGTTCAAAGCGGTCAAGGAAACCGCAAAGTTCAACACGTTCGAGATTAAAAATGCATCCGGCGTATCGGTCGTCAAATTCAGCGCTTCCGAAATTGCGGAACCTTTTACCGACGATGCGACCCGCATACCGGATATCAGCGAGCCAGCGATTTGGCGTGACCCGGCCAAGCCGTTACAACAGCGTATAAACGACCTGATTCGCCGGATGTCACTGTCTGAGAAAGTGGCCCAGATGCAAAATGACGCGCCGGCAATTCAGCGGCTCGGACTGCCTGCTTATAATTATTGGAATGAAGCGTTGCATGGCGTTGCAAACAATGGTTTCGCCACGGTTTTCCCGGAGCCGGTCGGAATGGCCTCTACATGGAATCCCGGTCTGCTTCGTCAGGAGGGAACCGTCATTGGCATCGAAGGTCGCGCCAAGTATAACGATTATGCTTCTAAGAATAACGGCAATTCCAAATGGTGGACCGGCCTGAACTACTGGACGCCGAACATCAATATTTTCCGTGACCCGCGCTGGGGCCGTGGTCAGGAAACCTACGGTGAAGACCCGTATCTGACGGGCGAGATTGCCGCAGAGTACATCAAGGGCATTCAGGGCGATGACCCCAAATATATGCTGGCGATGGCTTGCGCGAAGCATTATGCGGTGCACAGTGGTCCTGAACAGGACCGCCACAGTTTTAACGCCCAGCCGTCAGAGCGCGATTTATATGAAATGTATCTGCCACAGTTCGAACGGGCGGTGCGCGAAGGCGGAGTCGCCGGTGTGATGAGCGCCTACAATGCGCTTAACGGTATTCCCTGCAGCGCCAGTACTTTCCTGCTTGAGGACCTTTTGCGTGAACAATGGGGGTTTAAGGGATACGTCGTCTCTGATTGCGGCGGGATTGGTGACATCTGGAACAGCCAGGCTCATCAATACGTCAGTACACAGGAGGAAGCTGCCGCTCTCGCGGTCAAAGCTGGATGTAATCTTTGCTGCGGCGGCGATTACAACGCCCTGGTGCAGGCCGTACAAAAAGGACTAATCGATGAAAATGAAATTAATCAGGCATTATATTACACGTTGTGGACTCGTTTCCGCCTCGGCCTTTTCGACCCGGACGAGGCAGTGCCTTATTCGAAATACACCATCAAGGACAATGACACGCCCGAACACGGGCAGGTGGCTCTGGAGGTTGCACGTCAATCCCTGGTGCTGCTGAAGAACGACGGCATCCTTCCGCTCGACCGCTCCAAATACAAACGCATTGCGGTCATCGGCCCCAACGGCAAATCTACCACTATGCTGGAGGGTAACTATCACGGGTCTGCTTCGCATCCGGTCTCCATTCTGAACGGTATCAGGCAATTGGCCGGGCCGGACATCAAAGTTACTTTTGCCATGGGCAGTCCGGTTACCACAAAGCCCGGGACAGCCGCGTGGAGTAAACAGGATAACGAAACTACCCGCCCCTTGTCGGAACTCAAAGATGAAGCCCTCAGCCATGCGGCAGATGCGGATTTGCTCATTTATGTCGGTGGTATCACTCCGGCACAGGAAGGCGAAGGATTCGACCGTGATTCGATTGAACTGCCCGAAGTGCAAACGCAACTCGTGCGGGCGCTCCACGCAACGGGCAAGCCCATGGTAATGGTTAATTGCAGCGGTTCGGCCATCGCGCTGACGTGGGAAGACGAACATCTGCCCGCGATTCTGCAGGCGTGGTATCCGGGCCAGGAAGGCGGACGTGCCGTTGCCGAAGTCCTGTTTGGCAAAATCAATCCATCCGGCCATTTGCCTTTGACATTCTATCGTGCTACTGAGGACCTGCCTGATTTTAGAGACTATTCGATGAAAAATCGTACCTATCGATACTTCAGCGGCAAAGCCCTCTATGCATTCGGTCACGGCCTGAGCTACACGACGTTCGCATACAACAACGGTAAGCTGGATTCGGAAAAAATCCCGTCCGACGGCATAGCGAAGGTGTCGTTTACAATCGAAAACACCGGCAGTCTCGACGGTGATGATGTGGCCCAGGTATATTTCCGACACGTCAATCCGCCTGTGCCGCAGCCGAAACTGGCTTTATGCGGTTTTGTTCGGGTGCACGTGAAACACGGCGAGTCGAAGGACGTTACGGTTGAAGTTCCCGCAGAACGTCTGCGATACTGGGATACCGAGAAAAAACAATACGTTGTCGAGCCTGGAGAGTATGAATTTCTTATTGGGGCGGCCTCTGATGATATTCGGCTGAAATTACCAATGAAAATCACTGCACCGTGATATTTAACAATAAATAACATACGATATTATAGACTTTGACCACTTGCTCGAAGTGCTGATACAGTGTATTTGCAATCAGGAGAAAAAAATGAATAACTCGATGCTTCAGACAGGAATGTTATCTGACGTTAAGATTAGTAATATCATAAAGGATAAAAACCAAACTGTAAGTCGAAGACGGCTGCTTATGGCGATAGCGGTTGGGATTTTTACTTTGTTTTTTTCTGATTCTTTCGCCGCAGATACAACTTCGGATGAGCAGGCAGATGCCGCCGCAGAAACAATCTGGTTATCGAGTCTCGATGTATCGCGTGTTGAGCAGGGATGGGACCAGGCACATTCGGACCGTTCAGTTTATAATAGGCCTCTGACTGTTGCCGGCCGAGTTTTCAGACGCGGCATCGGCACGCACGCCTATTCCGAGATTCCGCTATTACTGAATGGCAACGGTGTACAACTATCAGGAGGTGCCGGTCTGGACGACGAAACCGAAGGACGGGGTTCGGTGGTTTTTAAAATCACCGCCGACGGAAAAGAGATTTGGAACAGCGGATTGATGCGGCCGGGAGACGAGGTAAAAACGTTTTCCCTGGATATAAGGGGGAGCAAATCCGTGGTGCTTCTGGCCCTGGATGCGGGAGACGGGTATGACTATGACCATGCCGACTGGGTGGACTTGAAAATCACTATGATAAACAACGGCAAACCAAAACTTGATATTCCGCCTGTTGAGGACGCAGTGATTCTGACACCGAAGCCCGCTGCGACGCCACGCATAAATGGAGCGAAGGTGTTTGGAGTTCGTCCCGGCTCACCGTTTTTGTTCAGGATTGCGGCCACAGGCAATCGTCCTATGACTTTCTCGGCGGATGGACTTCCGGCAGGTCTGCGGCTTGATTCCGAGACGGGGCAGATTACCGGAAAGTTAGAAAAGGCAGGCGAGTACAAGGTGATGCTTCACGCTAAAAATGCCCTCGGCCAGGCCGAGAGGGAATTAAGAATCGTTTGCGGCTCGCAAATTGGGCTTATACCCGCGATGGGCTGGAATAGCTGGAACTGCTTTGCAAGCGCGGTTACGCAGGACAAAATCAAGGCTGCAGCAGATGCGATGGTCAGCAGTGGTTTGATTGAGCACGGATGGACTTACATCAATATAGATGATTACTGGCAGGTACACCGCGATTCGAGGGACGAGACCCTACAGGGACCGCAACGCGACGATGAGGGAAGAATTCTTCCTAATCCGCGCTTCCCCGATATGCAGGGACTCGTCGATTATGTCCATAGTAAAGGATTGAAGATAGGAATCTATTCATCGCCCGGACCGTGGACCTGCGGCGGATGTGTCGGAAGTTTTGACCACGAAATTCGGGATGCCCAACGATATGCAGAGTGGGGATTCGATTATCTGAAATATGACTGGTGTTCATACAGCCCTGAGCTGGAAGCTAATCGCGGCAACAAATCCTGGACGCCGGAGTCCGCCAGAAACATCAGTGGTTCCTCGCCTGGCGACCGTGCCCAATTGATGTATCCCTACGAGATAATGCGGCAAGCATTGAATGACCTGCCGCGTGACATTATTTACAGTCTTTGTCAGTACGGTATGGGGAATGTATGGGAGTGGGGAGCCGAAGTCGGCGGCAACTCCTGGCGTACTACCTACGACATCACCGACACATGGGGCAGCATGTCGAGCATCGGTTTCAGCCAGGCCGGCCACGAAAAGTATGCCGGTCCGGGGCATTTCAACGACCCTGATATGCTGGTGGTCGGGAAAGTCGGCTGGGGGCCGCAATTGCGCGACACGCGTCTGTCTCCAAATGAGCAATACACGCATATCAGCCTGTGGTGCCTTCTCTGTTCTCCGCTGTTGATAGGATGTGATATGACCCAGCTTGACGAGTTTACCTTGAATCTGCTGACGAATGATGAGGTGCTGGAGGTCAATCAGGACCCGCTCGGATGCCAGGCATCGCGAATTACTCAGAACGGCAAAATGGAAGTGTGGGCTAAGGATATGGAAGACGGGTCTAAGGCAGTCGGATTGTTTAACCGCGGCTCGCTCGAGCAATCCATCACCGTCAAGTGGTCCGACCTTGGAATAAGCGGCGAACAAACCGTTCGCGACCTGTGGCGTCAAAAGGATATTGGTATATACACAGACCAGTTCCAGGCAAATGTCGGCCGTCATGGCGTGGTACTGGTTAAGGTCGCACCGAAAAAATACACAAGTGTTCCTTTGGCTTGCGTGGATGAATCCGCCGACAACTCTGCCCAGGCCGGGCAGCTCAATGTTGACACAGTCTCGCCTCATTCTGTTCAATCGGCAAGAAAGGATGCCTCCGGCGTGACAGTAAAATTAGAGACCGGTTTGCTGCGAGTAGAAGTATGTAACGAAAGTACAATTCACGTGACCTGCACTGCCGGGGATAAGTTTCCGGAGAAAAAGGAATTCGTTGTGAACAGGCAATGGACGCCGGTTCCCTTCGAATGGCGCGAGGGACCGGAAAAGCTGGTTTTACGCACGACGCGAATGGGCGTCGAGATAAATCGAGCTACCGGTACCGTGCAGTTTGTTGATGCTGCCGGCAAAACGCTGCTTCAGGAGCCGTCCGGCGGGGGCAGGGTAATAAAACCGGTCACGAGCAACGACGGCAATCAGGAACAATTATATCGTGTTCAGCAAATGTTTCTGTCCCCGGATGATGAATATCTCTATGGTATGGCGCAGTGTCAGGACGGCCTGTGGAACTGGCGCGGCATCCCTATCGAACTGCGGCAGCAGAATACTCAGGCGGCCCTGCCCGTATTGTTGTCAAGTCGCGGTTATGGATTGCTCTGGGACAATGCCTCGCTGACGGATTTCAACCCCGTGGACCAGGAAATCACGCTGTCTGACAGCGACGCCGCGTCGTCTGACGGCCCAACGGCGACCGAGCAGTTACAAGGCAAAAATAGAGGACCGGCACAGAAAGGCAGCCGCACCGGTACATTTACAGCCGGTCAGGAAGGTGAGTATGTCTTCTTTGCCAAAGACGGTGACCGCCGTAATGAAATCGGAATCATCGTGAACGGCCAAACTATCGCGCATATCAAAAACATGTGGGTGCCGTATACTGCGACAGGCAAGATTTCGCTGCCCGCGAATACCACCTGTTCCGTGCAACTACTTGGCGGAGGTCGTAACGCCCGTCTGTATGCCCGGCCGTTGGGAGACACCACCACCTTTCGTTCACAGGCCGCTGACAGTATCGATTACTATTTCTTCTACGGGCCGGAATTCGATGACATCATTGCCGCCTACCGTAATGCCACCGGTGCAGCACCACTGTGGCCGAAGTGGGCTTACGGTTTCTGGCAATGCCGCGAGCGTTATTCCAGTCAGCAACATATACTCGATACCGCTGCCGAATTTCGTAAACGAAAGATTCCCATCGACCTTATTGTGCAGGACTGGCAATACTGGGGGCCGCACGGCTGGGGTGCCTATGAGTGGGATACTTCAAAATATCCCGACCCCGAAGAACTGATTCAGTCGCTGCATAGACAGAACCTGAAATTTATGATTTCAGTGTGGTCTAACCCTCAGGGCAAGGCCGGTGCCGATTTGAAGTCGCACAAGTACGTTATTCCTGGCACCGATTGGGTGGATGTTTTCAATCCGGCCGCTCGTGAGCTTCGCTGGAAGTACCTGAACGATGCTTTTTTCAAAATCGGTACCGATGCATGGTGGCAGGACGCTACAGAGCCGGGAGATGACGGCAATGCGATGGCTGATAACAGCGTCTTTTGTGGCTCCGGTGACCTGTATCGAAACGCGTACCCGCTCCTTGCCAATCAAACTGTATATGAAGGACAAAGGAAAACCAACCCGGACAAACGCGTCTGTATTCTTACGCGTTCAGCTTTCCCCGGACAGCAGCGTTATGCCACGGCCCTGTGGTCCGGCGACGTTGCGGGCAACTGGGAGGCCCTGCGTCGCCAGATTCCTGCCGGCCTTAATGTTTGTCTTACAGGACTGCCTTACTGGACTACCGATTGCGGTGGTTTCTTTCGTCCCCGTGACCAGTACAAATCGGAAGACTTTGCCGACCTGCTGATTCGCTGGTTCCAGTTCAGCACGTTTTCTCCGATCCAGCGCATGCACGGTTACCAGAGTGAAACAGAGTTCTGGAAATTTCCACTGGCTCAGGAGACACTGATTGAGTATGACCGCTTCCGATACCGTCTTCTGCCGTACATCTATTCTATTGCCTGGCAGGTGACGCACGATGACTACACGATAATGCGGGCACTGCCGATGGACTTTCGCAGCGATCCTAAGGTGTATGACATTTGTGACCAGTACATGTTTGGCCCGGCGTTTCTCGTCAATCCTGTTACAGAACCCAAGGCTGTCTCACGCAGTGTTTACTTGCCCGCTCCGACAAAATGGACAAACTTCTGGACCGGCGAATCATCCGACGGAGGCCGGCGTGCAGACGTTTCGGCACCGCAGCAAGTTATTCCATTGTTCGTACGTGCCGGCAGCATTATACCATTGGGGCCTGACCTGCAATATGCCGACGAAAAACCGGCCGACCCAATTGAACTTCGTATTTACACAGGAGCCAATGGAACCTTCACCCTCTACGAAGATGAAGGCGATAATTATCATTATGAAAAAGGTATTTATGCGACGATTCCGATTCAATGGAACCAGGAAAGCCAAGTCCTCACAATTGGTGAACGCAGGGGCGATTTCCCCGGTATGCTCAGGGAACGTACGTTCCACATTGTATGGGTATCTAAGGACCATGGAGCAGGAATCTCGCTGACTGACAAGCCGGATGCTGTTATCAGGTACAAAGGTGAAGCGGTAAAGGTATCAAAATCACGTGAATAATAGCGCTGACTGAATCAATATGAGTCAATCTGAAAAAACTTCTAATTCAAAAAAAGAAAGTGAGACCGATATGATTTATAAGATGAATGTTTACCGGCCTCCGACTTTAATTTTCTGGATGTGTTTCGCGTTTTTTCTGACAACAGTTTTGCAAAGAACCGCATACGGTGCTGCTGCTTCGCCTGTGGTCGTCACCAGTCCGAACGGGAAAATTAAAATTGAAATCAGTGCTGATTCTTCGGGACAATTGACATGGTCGGTTCAGCGTCAGGATTATCCCGTTCTTGCCGCAGCGCCACTGGGGCTGACGGTGGATGGTTGCGACCTCGGCCAGTCTGTCGCGCTTGGTGTACCCCGAAATCGAACCATCAATGAGCAATATCCTATTTGGGGTAACCACGCCGTAGCCGTCAATAGTTGCAACGAAACCGTGATACCTGCGGATTGTGCTGCTGGTATAAAGTACGAGCTGGATGTACGCGCCTTTGATGACGGAGCGGCCGTGCGAATCCGTATCGAACTTGACGACACCATTCACACTATCACGGGAGAATCAACTTCGTGGGCATTACCGCTCGATTCGAACGTCTGGTGGGCCCGCTATGACAACAGCTACGAAAAACCTTGTGAATCCGGTACGTTAGAGACAATTCCTGCTAACGCACCGCTTGCACCTCCCATAACTTTCAAGCTTGATAGGAATCTTTATGTTGCCCTGACCGAAGCCAACAACGAATCTTTTCCTGATATGGGTTTGGTACGTCAAGGCGATTTAATCAAAGCCGTATTTCCGGCTTCGTCGGCTGGTTGGAGTCAACAGGGTACGATTATTACTCCCTGGCGCGTCGCTATTATCGCCGATGGACTCAATGCACTGGTCAATAGCGATATTGTTACCAACCTTTGTCCGCCGCCATCGGCTGAATTGGCTAACGCCGACTGGATCAAGCCGGGGCGTTCACTCTGGCAGTGGTGGGCCATTGGCGCTCCCAAACTGGATGACCAGAAAGAATGGGTCGAAGCGGCCAAGAAACTCGGCTTCGAATATTATCTTATCGACGAAGGTTGGCGTAATTGGAGGGCTCCCGGTAAGGACCGGTGGCAATGTCTTAAGGAAGTAATCGATTACGCTAAAACGCAGGGAGTAGGCTCTCTCGTGTGGGTGAACTCCTCGGAAATGCGCTCAGCCGATAGGCGACGCGCTTACCTTGAAAAGGTCGCTGCTCTCGGCGCCGCAGGTATCAAGATAGATTTTATCCCGGCGTGTACAGCCGAGATTACACATTGGTACGAAGGTGCGCTCAGGGACACCGCCGAGTTGCACCTGCTTTGTAACTTCCACGGTGCAGTCAAACCTACGGGACGTCGCCGCACATGGCCGCATGAACTCACCCGTGAAGCTGTTCGTGGTCACGAATATCATATGACTCGTTACCGTCGTATTCAGTCTGCCGACCATGACGAGACAGTCCTGTTCACGCGTTTTCTGGCCGGTCCGGCTGATTACACCCCAACTGCCTTTGACCTCCGCGAAATGGTTGGTTATACATGGTCGCATCTGTTGGCCCAGGCAGTGAACATGACTTCGCCACTATTACATTTTGCCGGCAAATACCAGGACTTTATAGGCAATCCTGCTGAGGATTTGTTGCGTAATCTGCCCTCGACTTGGGATGAGACTATAGTTTTACCAGGCAGCGAGATTGGCAAAAAGGTCGGCTTTGCGCGGCGACGCGGCCAGCAATGGTATATTGGTTTACTCAACGGCGGCGAAGCTGCTACTCTGTCAATCGAGCTATCTTTCCTGGGACAGGGAACGTGGCAGGCCGAAGTGTTTGGCGACGACCCTGATAATCCGGCAGCCTTTAAGCGTGAAAACAAGAACGTGACAGCCTCCGACAGGCTTACATTATCCATGAGTCCGCGCGGCGGTGCCGTTGTCCGGATAAAAAAGTCCGTTTAAGGAGTATTCAATGACTTTCAAATATTGTCGATTATTAAGACAGGCAGTTACAATTATACTATTAGCCTCCGGCCAGATGCTTCAGGCGGCTCCTGCCGGTATGGACGCTAACGGTCATCTCAAGACGGTGGAAACTAAATCGGAAGGTTTTTCGTTAATCCGTCTCGAAAACGGTGTTCAGCTTCACTTTGGAGATATTGTAAAAAATGTAATTTTCTATGATTCGGCGACGGTGCGAGTAAATGAAAATCTCGGACAAAACTATTGGAAATATCCGAGTATCGTTGTCGCAGAAAAACCGGCCAAAATTTCTTTGAAGGTTAAGGATGCTGAAGACAGTGTTACTGTCATATCCGACAAGCTTCATATCAGGGCTGATAAAAAGACTGGTGCGCTAAAGTTTATGGATGTTTCAGGTAAGCTGCTGACGCAGGAGCGGGCTGAGAATCATGCCTCAATCAAAAAGGTGGAGATTTCCGGGGCTCCGACTTATGAAGTTTCCAATACTTTTACCCTGAAATCTGATGAGGGCTGGTACGGATTCGGATACGTCGATTCGGCGCCAGCCAAGATAAATCGTCGCGGACAGGAGCTGTTATTGATTCAGACCAATATGGGCATCGTTATTCCCATGATTATCTCCTCCGAGCGTTACGGCATTATGTGGGATACTTATTCTGTTATGAAATTCAAGGATGATTCGACCGGCGCTGCGCTTTGGGCAGAGAGCGCACCGGGCGGCGTCGATTATTACTTTTTCGCAGGCGACAAGATGGACGACGTTATCGCCGGATACCGTAAGCTGACCGGCGCCGCGCCGATGTATCCCAGGCAGGCACTTGGTTTGTTTATGAGCAAGGAACGCTATCAAACTCAGGCACGCATCGTTGAGGTTGCCCGAACTTTCCGCAAGGAACAATTTCCGATCGATTATATTGTGCAGGACTGGCAGTACTGGGGTTCCGACAAGGATGGTACATGGAGCGGCATGGTCTGGAACAAGGAGCGTTATCCTGACCCGGAAGGCATGACCAAGGCGATTCACGATCTGAACATAAAGCTGATGATATCTATCTGGCCTTCGGTGGGTAATGACACACCTTTGGCCCATGAACTTGACCGGTACGGTTTGCGGTTCGAGCCGCTGCACTGGATATCCGGAAAAGCCCGCATCTATGACGCCTTCAGCGAAAAGGGACGCAAAATTTACTTTAAGCACATTAAGGAAGGTTTATTTGACAAGGGCGTGGACGCACTATGGATGGACGGAACCGAAGTGGAGGTTGGCACCGCCTGCTGGAACCCCAACGAAGTTGCACGCGATATCAAGAGACTGGGAAACAATGCCATGGGCGATTTCTCACGTTACCTGAATCCATATACGCTAATGACCACCAAGGGTACCTATGAGGGACAAAGAGCAGTCAGCAATCAGCGGGTTTTCACTCTCACACGTTCAGCCTGGTGCGGAGCACAACGTTATGCCGCTACTTCCTGGTCCGGTGATTCGTTTGCAAGCTGGGATACTTTAAAGGCCCAGATGGCCGGCGGACTCGAAGTGACCATGTCCGGTAACCCATGGTGGACACAGGATATCGGAGGTTTTTTTGTCAACAACTACCGGGGCGGTGAACAGAACCCTGCCTATCGCGAACTCTTTGCCCGCTGGTATCAGTTTGGAGCTTTTAATCCAATCTTCCGCATTCATGGAACCAACATTGAGCGTGAGCCCTATATCTTCAAGGAAATGGCTCCGGAGATGTACCAGGCGCTGCTTGATATTACGTATCTGCGTTATCGCCTGCTGCCTTATATCTACAGCGAATCCTGGAAGGTCACAAGCGAAGGCTATACGCTCATGCGAGGCTTGCCTTTAGATTTTTCGGATGACGTCAAAGCCCGCAACATCAGCGATGCTTTCATGTTCGGGCCGGCCTTTTTGGTGCATCCGGTAACCCGCGCAATGTATAATGTCGAACATCCGCCTGCTAAGACACTTGCGACAGAATTTCTCAGGACTCCCGACGGCAAGCCCGGGCTGGAGGTTCAGTATTTTGCCGGAATAAATTTCGATACTCCAAAAGAAAAGGATATTGACAAGGTTGTGAATCACGACTGGCCTGGGCCTCCTCTGGCAGACCCGCCGGGAGGACTTGACGGTTTTAGTAATTTCTCTGCTCGTTGGGAAGGTAAGATCATAACCCCTGAGGATGGCGAGTATGAAATCGGTGTCGAAGGCGACGACGGATTCCGGCTTTTTCTCGACGGCAAAAAAATCGTGGAAGATTGGAGTCAATCCGCTAAACGATATCGTAGTGCCAAGGTTGAACTCAGCAAGGGCCAAGATGTTGCGGTCAAACTAGAGTTTTTCCAGGGTGGAGGAGACCGCGTAATTCGCCTCTGCTGGCGTACTCCCAGCGAGATTCGCAAACTGAATAGCGAAAAGAAAAGTGTGAATAATCTGATGGAAACCTATCTTCCCTCCGGTTCACAATGGTACGATTTTTGGACCAACAGGAAATATGAAGGAGGCCGGGTGGTCGAAAAAAAGTGTCCGCTCAATATCCTGCCTCTGTATATACGCGCCGGGTCGATTATTCCGATGGGGCCGATAGTACAGTACGCCACTGAAAAACCGGATGCTCCGTATGAGATACGCATCTATCCCGGAGCCGATGCTAAATTCACTATTTATGAAGATGACAGCGAGACTTATAACTATGAAAAAGGACAGTACGCTACCTATGACCTCGTATGGGATGACTCTGCCGAAACGCTGACCATTGGACCACGTAGGGGGTCGTTCCCCGGTATGGTCACAGAGCGTCAGCTTAATATTGTAATTGCAGCCCCGGATAAAAATGCCGGTATAGAAACGGTTAACATGCCCGATAAGACAATAAATTATACCGGTAAACCGATTATGATGAAATTTTGAAGTATCGGCACACATATACAATACAGGAGAACGCTATGCATAAATGTGAAATTAAGAAACTCATCACAAGTGTTGTATTATTGATAACAACAAGCTTGGGAACAGTTAGTCTTGCAGACAATCCTATCATACAGACCATATATACCGCTGACCCGGCTCCGCTGGTACATAACGACACCGTGTACCTTTATACCAGCCATGATGAAGACGTATTAGTGCGAAACTTCTTTACTATGAATGACTGGAGATGTTATAGCACAACCGATATGGTTAACTGGACAGACCTTGGTTCAGTTTTATCTTATAAAGACTTCAGTTGGGCCAGAGGCGATGCTTGGGCAGGCCAGTGCATCTATCGCAACGGTAAGTTTTATTTTTATATTCCTGTAAATCGCAAGAACGGCGGAATGGCCGTGGGCGTTGCCGTTTCAGACAAACCCGAAGGGCCTTTCAAAGACCCAATAGGCAAACCGCTGGTATATTCCGGACAAGGTGATATTGACCCTGCCGTATTTATTGACGATGACGGCCAGGCGTACCTGTACTGGGGGAATCCGAACCTGTATTATGTGAAATTGAATGAGGATATGATCTCTTATTCAGGCGAGATAAATAAAGTGCCTCTGACCACTGAGAGTTTTGGTGTTCGTACTAAGGATGACAGGCCTACCCAGTATGAGGAAGGGCCTTGGCTGTATAAGCGTAACGATTTATACTGTTTGGTATTTGCCGCAGGTCCTATTTCTGAACATATCTCTTATTCAACTAGTTCCAGCCCTACCGGACCCTGGACTTTCCGCGGCATAGTTATGCCAACGCAGGGCGGCGCCTTTACAAATCATCCGGGAGTATGCGATTATAAAGGAAATTCCTACTTCTTTTATCATAACGGTGCTCTACCGGGCGGCGGAGGTTTTACCCGCTCGGTGTGTGTTGAACAGTTTAAATATAATGAAGACGGTAAAATCCCGACAATTAATATGACCAAAGCGGGGGCACCGCAGATAGGCAATCTCAATCCCTATGACACCATACAAGCCGAAACGATTTGCTGGGAATCAGGCGTTGAAACGGAAAACTGCGATGAAGGCGGAATGAATGTCTGCGAGATCGAAAACGAAGACTACATTAAGGTCAAGGGTGTGGATTTTGGCAAGGGGGCAGCATCTTTCGAGGCCAGAGTAGCTTCAGGAACAAAAGGCGGAAACATCGAACTACGCCTCGATAGTCCGAGCGGAACCCTGGTAGGAACGTGTGTTGTTTCCGGCACCGACGGCTGGCAAAACTGGGAAACCAAGAGCTGCACTGTTAATGGCGCTGATGGAATACACGACTTGTTTCTGGTATTCACTGGTAACAGTGGTGCTCTTATGAACTTAAATTGGTGGAAATTCTTAAATTGATGAATGGTGTACACAATTCTGACAGACCAACGGTTTATTTTTGTGCAGGGAATAGCTATGAAAACCGGGAAATTATTTTGGTGTATGTTTTGTTTGATAACGGTGTCAGTTAACTGGGTTGCCGGCGGCGCCAATGACTGGGAAAACGAAAAAGTTATCAATATCAACAAGCAGCCGCCTCATGCGACGGGTTTGTCCTGGGCGGATAGAGCCGCCGCGTTAAAGGCATACGACTGGACTGTCCCGACGGATGTACTCAAGCCGGCCAGGCTGAATTGTTATTACCAATCGCTTAACGGTCAGTGGAAATTTAACTGGGTGAAAACCCCCGCCGAAAGGCCGGTCGATTTTTATAAAGAGGACTTCGACGTCAGCGGATGGAAAACCATTCCGGTGCCGTCCAACTGGGAGCTGCAGGGATACGGGATGCCGATATATACCAATGTCACGTATCCTCATCCGTGCAAACCTCCGCTGATTATAGCTGATGTGCCGGACAATTATACCGCTGCCGGAGAGCCCAATCCGGTAGGTTCGTACCGGACGAACTTTACCGTTCCGGATAGTTGGCAGG
>CAZOVR010000017.1:0-59637 GCA_964583405.1 uncultured Pirellulales bacterium | reverse complement strand
GATTATTCATTGATGACAAAAAAAAATTTGGCCACAGAGAGTTTTTATTAGCCACAGAGCTCACAGAGGTCACAGAGAATTTCTTAGACACTGATTAACTGCAATTATTTTTAGACGCAGATTCCGCTGATTTCACTGATTTAGCTTTGACGCAGTTGTCTGACACAACCTTAGTGTTTTTCATAAGTAAGGCTTATTGAAGCGAGCTTGCTTTGCTGGACTAAGTTTGCTCGACCACAGACATTTTGCGGCCCTCTTAAAACTTGTGAAGATGTTATACGCTATTTCTTGTTGCATTTGGGATAATTCGGAGGATAATAGCAGGTGCTAAGGAGCTTGAATCTGCTAAAGACAGATAAATTTAGAATGTCGAAATGAATGTGAAACGTTGGGTGTAATTGTACTACTGAATGCGTCGAGTGAGTTTGATGTAGTGCGAAGAACATGTAAAATAGTAACAAGATGCAATTGGAAGGGCAGTAATGAGCAAGCTTGTGTGCGACAAATGTGGTTCCGAGATACCTGCTAAATCTAAGTTTTGTCCTGAATGCGGCGATCCGGTGACTGATGCAGATCAGGTTCAATTAGATAGATCAGAATCTGAGACTGTCCGATTGGTATGCCCTAAGTGTGAGCATCAAAACCTGTTCAAAACTCGACTAACGTCGGTAGACGAATTTATTTGTTCTAATTGTAGGACGCAATTTATCAGTCGTATCGTCAAAATCCGCTCTAAAAAATCGCGTGGTTCAAAAAGAGAAGGCAAGAGAAGCTTTTCAATAAGAGTAAAAGATTTTAGTGGCGCTGAAAATTTTATTGAGTTCGATAACGCTAGCTATGATGATTTTGAGTTCAAGGCGAATGATATCGCAGCGTTTTCGTACTTAAACAACCACTTGCGAATCGTTCAGAATATGACCCTTAATAAATATATGAAGATATCTCGTTCATCATGTTTTATTGCAACACTCGTATATGGGCATGAAAGTCCAGAGGTACGATTGCTTAGACAGTGGAGGGACGATAAACTTCTGAAATCAAGAACCTTTTCTAAATTAGTGGCATTATACTACCGAATTAGTCCATGGTTCATCGACCAATTTGGAAGTATGAAAATTATTCGTATATCAGCAAGATGGTTTATATCACCGATTGTGCTATTTCTAAGGCTCCATACCCGTAATAAAATACATTCACAGAAAGTACACAACAGACAGTGATGAGCTATTTGATTAAATTTAATCCGAGTAATCCGCGGTTTCAATTGAGTGTTTATTCGTGGTTAATTAAACAATCTAAATTCGGATGACAGCAGCGGCTTTGAGTTGCGAGTGTTTTATACGAACTAGGACCTCGTTAGCATCTTCCAGTGGGAATTCTTCTGTTGTCGGTTCGATGCCAATCTCAGCGGCGATGGGCAGGAATTCCTCAGCGTCGGCCTTGGTGACATTAGCGACGCTCTTGATTTCTTTTTCCAGCCAGAGATACTTTGCATAATCCAGCGGCGGCACCGGCGTCTCTTTGCGTATCGCGTTGATAACCAATCGTCCGCCGTTTTGCAGGACTGCAAGAGCGTCACGGATACATTCACCGACAGGCGTAAAATCAAGGGCCTTATCTAATAGAGCAGGGGGCTTATCGCCGCTTTTTCCGGTCCAGTCGGCGCCGAGGCTCTTTGCCAAATCTATATGCTCCTGCGTCTTTGTAAATACATATACAGGGCTGTTCGGGAACCTGTGTTTGATTACGCGAATCAGGATATGCGCACAGGCCCCGAAGCCGTACATACCCACCACCTGGCCGTCGCTAATATCGGTAAGGCGCAGTGCGCGATAGCCAACCACTCCCGCGCACAAAAGCGGTGCGGCCTGTAAATCCGAAAAGCCATCGGGCAGTTTATACGCAAAATCCTGTCCGATTACCATATACTCTGCATAACCGCCATCGGCGTCTTTACCCGTCCACCGGGCAGTTTCGCACAGGTTCTCATTTCCTCTCTTACAGAAATCACATTTGCCGCAGCTCGAATACAGCCACGTTACGCCGACCCTGTCACCAATTTCGAATTTTTTGGTGTTGCTTCCTTTTTCAGCGACAATACCAACGACCTGATGGCCGGGCACGACGGGGCTTTTACCGGTTTCGAGGCGGCCTTCAGCTTCATCGAGGTCGGTATGACACGCGCCGCATACAGTTATCTTAATCAGAATTTCATTGGCTGTGGGTTTGGGAACTGGTATGTCATCCAAATAAAGCGGCCTTTCTTCTATTGGCGCCGGTTTACTGAGAAGCATTGCCTTCATTGCCGATTTCCCTTTTTAGCTGTTCTTCGAAGACCCTGTAATCCGCCTCGGTAAAAAGACAGAACACGACTTTTTCAAGACTGGTTTTTCCTTTTAGATAATTTATTACCGTGCTGAGCATAATCTCGGCACATCGCCTGATTGGGAATCCGAATATGCCTGTGCTTATAGCCGGGAAGGAGATGCTTTTAATTTCATCGTACTCGGTCAGTTTCAGGGAATTGAGCGTTGCATTTGCCAGCTTGTTGTCCTCATCCCCCTCGCCCATCCGAGGCCCGACGGCATGGATAACGTATTTGGCCTTTAGATTTCCAGCGGTTGTCTTGACTGCTCCTCCGACGAATGTCTCTCCAATCCTGTTACATTCCTTTTGTATTTGGGGTCCTCCTTTTGTGCGTATAGCCCCCGCGACTCCGCCTCCCAGAATCAATTGGCGGTTAGACGCATTTACAATCGCTTCGGTATCCTGCTCTGTAATGTCCCCCCGGACGAGTTCGAGTATCGAATTGCCGACTTTAACCTGCACCGCCGCCCTTTCATCGAAGTCTTACTTACAAAATATCACGGACCCCCACCACTGGTCAATTGTATAATTACCCGACAGCTACCATGGACCGATTCCAAAGAGCCTATGGATACCGACCAACTGCCGATAGCCTTAAATTCTCCGAATTGTACAAAGTAGATACGGGGCACTTTTTCCTTGATTATTGTTGGGTTGTTATTAAAATTACAGGCTGGTATTTGGTTGGTTATAGGTATGTTTATTTAACACAATTAAGGAATCGATAATGACTGCGAAAAAACTCTTCGACAAACTCAGTACTAAGTGCGTTAAAGCGGCCATTTTGGCTTCATTCGTTGTTTTGTTCTTCTGTGGTTGTGCTCCTGAGACTGAGGTCGTCCTCAAACCTGTCGAGGGTCAGGTCTCTACCTACAAGGCTGTTGATTTATACCGAAAGGACTATCTTTTCGACCAGCCGAGCGGCGACAAACAAACCATCAAAAATACCGAAATGAGTACTGAAGTCACCTATGACCAGGTTACTAAGGGCATTGACACTGAGGGGAACGTTACCGCCGATATTACCATAAAGAGCCTGAAGTATCTAAACAGCGATTCCGAAGGCATGAATATTGATTATGACAGCTCCAGGGATACCGATGCCCGCAGCGCTTTCGCCAGGTTAATCGGCCAGACCTATACAATTAAAATATCTCCGTCCTTTGAGGTCCTCGAAATCTCCAATGTCGAGTCCGCACGCGATGCTATAGAAGGCGGTCGTGAAAGTCGCTTCGCTGAAGGATTTGTTAGTGACAAGAGCATTCAGCGACGCCACGAAGTTTTCTCGCTGCCTGATAAGGACAAGAAAACACTAAAGGTCGGAGACTCATGGTCTCGAATCATACCATCACCGGCGGGAGTACTGATACCGAAAAACTATGAAAAAATCTATACTGTCGAAAAAATCACCGGCAGCGGACTGACTCTGATTAAAATGAACGCAACGCCAACATCAAAGAAGCTCGAAACTCAATCAAAGCAGTCCGATGCCCTTGAAATGTTTAGAAACTTTTTTGACAGCGAGGATGATTTCACCGGCCGACTGCTGATTAATACCGAAACCGGTAAAGTATACGAATATAATGAAAGCCTCAAGAGTAAGTATACTGCCGCTGAGTTTCCCAGAGGCGAGCCTAAACCGGAACAGCCGGACGTTTTGAATTTGTCTTTCACTGAGATACACAGCATCGGGCTGGTTGACTGAGAGGTTGATTGGTTAATTGAGGTGCGTTGCTCCAACCAATCCTGATGAACATCAGGGTCGGCAGAGCGATTAACAAGTTGACCGAGACAGGCGGCGGTGGGATTCGAACCCACGAATATCGGTTTTGCAAACCGACGCCTTAGGCCACTTGGCTACGCCGCCAAAAACCCGCAGTTTACACGTCGGCAGCGACATTTTCAACCAAATTCTTGGCTTTGGCCGTTTGGTGCCAGTACCGGCCTGGGCCAGCCAAAATACCGTTAAAAGACCTTTTTATCGGAATATTATGCCTGCGATTGTCGGCTGTGCTTTGGGGGAGTTTTTTGCTCTTTGCTCTCAAGTGCCTTTTTGGTATAATGATATCGTTGAAGGGGGGTTTGGGGTTCCATTTTGGCAGATGTGCTCCGGACGCAATAAAATGCGACAGGAGCCCGTTTTACATTACAAGATGGGAACTTTTGTAGAGCGACCCCTTTGGAGCAGGGCAGAATGACGCATGGTTTTTTAAAATCTTCGCGTACTTATACCTGTCTGGCCGCGCTTTACGGTGTGGTTTTATTCTGTGGTTGCAGTACCGAAAAATATAAGGCTGAGGCCGACCAGCAGACATACGGAATCATCGACCGAGTATGGAAAGACGACTTCGGTCAAAAGGTAAATTATAAAATCAGTGACGTTCAGCCTTGCCCCAATGATGTGACTGTCGAGCCGAATGTTCCTGTTACCGGAATGATTACGCTGCTGCGTGCAGTTGCTCTGGCCACCGCACAGAACCGCGACTATCAGCAGCAGAAAGAACGGCTCTTTCTAACTGCGCTCGACCTTACCGGTGTTATGCACGATTACGAGATGCAGTGGTTCGGTACAATTGACGCATTTTACCTGAAGAACCGCCAGACAGAAGCAGGTGGCAAGGAAAGCACCGAAGAACGGCTGACTCAATCCAGCGGTCTCGGTTTCAACCAGCTTCTTGCCGACGGGACACAAATCGGCGTGGCGATTGCCCTGGATTGGGGGCGATTTCTGACGGGTGACCCGCGTGAGAGTCTCGCGTCGGTTCTTACAGCTACAGTAACAAAGCCGCTTCTTCGCGGTGCCGGTCGAAGAATTGCTCTTGAAAGTCTGACGCAGGCCCAGCGTGAGGTGCTGTACCAGGTTCGCGCTTTCAACAGATATCGAAAGACCTTTGTCGTTTCTGTAGTTGATGATTATTACCGTGTATTGCAGAGACTCGATGAAGTAAAAAACGCCGAAAGCAACTACGAAAGAAGATTTCAGTCCAAGGAAAGACTCCAGATGGAGGCCGAAGCCGGTCGACGAAACAGTTTCGAGGTCGACCAGGCCGTTCAGGACTGGCTGCGTTCAAGAGACAATCTCGTACGGGCGAGCGAGCGATACAAGCAGTCGCTCGATGAGCTCAAGATAACACTTGCGCTGCCGACGGATGCGAACATATATCTCGACCCCAACGCTCTGCAGCAGCTCAGGGCCGCCGAAATTACCGATGTGCCTTACTCAATCGACGAGGCCGTCGATACGGCCATGCTCAACAGGCTCGACTTTGCGACCAGCGCCGACAGGGTCGATGACGCTGTACGCAAGGTCGTAATCGCCGAAGACAACCTCGGTGCCGAATTGAACCTTGTTGCAAGCGCCGACGTCGATTCGACCGGGCGTACCAGATTTGCCCGGCTGCCTGTTCACCTCGGTGATTATGCGCTCGGTCTCGAAGCCGATTTGCCGCTTGACCGCCTGGCCGAGAGGAACGCGTACAGAGAAAGTCTTATCGTGCTCACGCAGACCGAAAGACAATATGATTTGGACAGGGACAATATAGCGCTGGGAGTCAGGCAGGCATACAGGCAGCTTGACGAGGCGGCACAAAGATACATAATTCAGAAAAACAGTCTCGAATTAGCTCAAAAACGAGTGGAAAGTACGAACATGTTGCTTGAGGCCGGCCGGGCAACCACCAGAGACCTGCTCGAATCGCAGGACGCCTTGTTAGAGGCCCAGAACAGCCTGACAGCGGCCCTGGTGGACCACGCAGTAGCCAAGCTGAACTTCTACAGAGACCTCGGCGTACTACAGGTCAGGCCGGACGGTATGTGGCGGGAAAACCAATGAAAGACAAAACAAAAACTGACGAAGTGCCCGAAACTTTACGCAAGCGCCGTATTCGTCGGCTAATTATCTTATTGGTGCTCATGGCTGTGGCCGGCGGCGCTGTTTTCTATTTCCTGTTCGCCAAGGAGAAGCTGTCTATAGGTATTACTGCTGCTGATATGTCCGCATACAACGTACAGCGAGGCGACCTTGTTATAAGTGTGACAGAGTCGGGCGAAATTAAGGCTGTTAATTCGACTGATATTAAGTGCGAAGTGGAAGGCAGGACAACAATCATCAGTATTGTCGATGAAGGTTCTTATATAACTGAGCAGGACGTTGCCGACGGCAAGGTGTTGTGCGAGCTTGACAAATCCGAAATGGAACAGCGTTACAACCAGCAGGTGATTAGCTATTCCAACGCCCAGGCCGACCTTGCCGAGGCGCAGGAGTCGCTGGCTATACAAATCAACCAGAATGAAAGTGATATCCAGGCCAGCGAAATGAAGGCCGAGTTTGCACTAATGGATTTCAAGAAATATCTCGGCGGAGAACTGGCCGGAAGAATAATCGTCGATGTGAACGACATTAATAATCCCAGCCAGCTCATTACAACGGATTTGCTGGATACGCCTGTGACACTGGCTCAGGCGGTCACGGAAGATGTGACGGCAATTGCGAACGACGGCGATGATACAGTCATATCTGAAAATAGTGACCCGCTGGTGTCCAAGGTTTACCCGCCCATCGGCGGCCAGGCGCTTCAGACATTGAAAGAGCTGACCAATGATATTTCTCTGTCACAGAGTCGACTTGAGCGGGCCTCCGATAAACTCGAGTGGACACGAAAGCTCCGAGAAAAGGAATACGTTGCACAAACCGAGCTGCGGGCCGATGAGCTTGAGGTACTGAGCCTCGAGGCACAACTGGAGAAGTCACAAATATCACTGGAATTATTCAGGCTTTATGAGTTTCCCAAAGAGGGCCGCAAACTGCTCGCCGACTTTTTTGAGGCGATACGGGAGCTGGAAAGGACAAAGGCCAGAGCCCGTTCGAGACTGGCCCAGGAACAGGCGAAGCTGAAAAATCGTGAGGCGACGCATGAGCTTCAGAGGACGAATCTGGAAAAGCTCGAAAAACAACTTACCGCCTGCACCATCAGGGCGACGGTGCCGGGACAGGTAGTTTACGGCTCGAGCCTGCTCGACCGCTGGGAAAGACGGAACAATCCGATTAAGGATGGGGCTGACGTCAGGGAAAGACAGGTCATTATTTCCATACCCGACACCACGCAGATGATGGTCGATATAAAGATTAACGAAAACTGGATAAGTCAGGTCGAACAGGGTATGCCGGCGAGAATCACCGCCAGCGCCCTTCCCGACAAAACATTCACCGGAAAAGTCATGAAGAAAGCACCAATAGCAGACCCGGAAAACTGGTTCAGCCCCGACCTGAAGGTCTATTCGACCGAGGTGTCGATAGCTGAAAATGACCCTGAGATAAGAACGGGGATGTCGGCCGACGCCGAGATTATAATCAATCAGCTAAAAGACGTTATCTATGTGCCGATACAGTCCGTGATTACAGTCGAGGACAGGAAAATCTGTTACGTTTCTACCGACAAAGGCCTGCAAAGCAGAGAGGTTGAAGTGGGCGCTTTCAATACCGACTTCGTTGAGATAAAAAGCGGCCTTGATGTTGGTGATAAGGTTCTGCTTAATCCGCCGCGTGCCGAAAGTCTCCCTGCCGGTGGGACTGAATCGAGAGCAAAGAAAAGAGAGCAACGGGCCGATACGGAAACTGAAAAACCGCAGACCGACGCAGAAGAGAAGGACGAGCAGCAAAGTAAAGAAACGCCCGATGAATTTGAGCTTACCGATGAAAGAATAGAACAGATTATGCAGGGGATGAGCCAGTTCGACCCTCAAAAATACGAGAAGTTTAATAAACTAAGACAAGAAGACCCTGAAAAATTCAAGGAAGAGCTCCGAAAAGAGATGCAGCGGTTTATGAAACAAATGAAGGAGCAGGGGGGACCGGCGAATATGCCGAACCAGCGCCCGCGTCATGGGACAAGGCCGGGGGATTAAAAGCGTAAAGACGATAAGCTGATTTAATTTCTTGGATTTATTGGAATCATTCTTGTGGACGTTGTTAAGATTGAAAACCTCAGCAAGACCTATCAGATGGGTCAGACCCGGCTTCGTGCCCTGAAAGAAGTTGACCTTGCCGTCAGCCGGGGCCAGTATCTGGCGATAATGGGGCCCAGCGGATCGGGCAAATCGACGCTTCTAAATCTTCTCGGCTGCCTGGACAGGCCGAGCAGCGGAAGATACTACCTTGGGGGCAGCGACGTTTCCGGTATGGACGATACCGAGCTATCGCAGATACGCGGCAAGAGAATAGGTTTTATATTCCAGTCATACAATCTTATCGCCCAGCTCAACGTCCTCGAAAATATCGAGCTGCCGATGTTTTACCAGGGTGTCTCGGCGATTGAGAGCAGCCGTCGTGCCCGGGAACTTGTGGAGATGGTCGGTCTGGGAGATAGAATGAAGCACAGGCCGTGGGAGCTGAGCGGCGGCCAGCAGCAGAGAGTGGCAATCGCGCGTGCCCTTGCCAATGACCCGGTTATACTTTTGGCGGACGAACCCACAGGAAATCTTGACTCGGCAAGCGGTGCGGAGATTCTTGGCATTCTCGAAACTTTACATAACCAGCAGAAAACAATTATTGTCGTTACGCACGATACTGCCATCGCCCAGCGTGCACAACGTACTATTCATCTGCTCGACGGCCGGATAGAGCGCGACGAGGTTAATTAGACTATGAACATCCTGGCGATAAAAGGAACAGTAAAGCTCGGTCTGAAAAGTTTGTGGATGCACAAACTTCGTTCGACGCTAACCACTCTGGGTATCGTCTTCGGCGTTTGTTCTGTTATCGCTATGCTCGCCATCGGCGAAGGCGCCAGCCGAGAGGCGCAGGCGGCAATCGCCCGGCTCGGCAGCACTAATCTGATTATTGAAACCGTCCAGCCCCAGCAGACCCAGACTTCGACCGAGCAAACGGTAAACAGATACGGCCTGACTTATGACGATGCCGAGTCTATTCGCAATACATTTGCGCACCTCGAGGTTACCGTCCCTATTCGCGAGATACCTTCACAGGCCCGTTATTTGACCCGCAAGACGGCGGTAAAGGTCATCGGCACCGTGCCGTGGTACAATGAGGTTGCGCCGGTGAGGTTGCTGCGGGGACGCTTCCTCAGCAGCACCGACCTGCACCGAAATTTGTCCGTATGCGTAATAGACGAACAGCTCGTCGATAAACTTTTTGCATTCGAAGACCCGATTGGAAAACTTTTGAAAATTGCCGACAGCGTCTATGAAGTGGTCGGCGTCAGCGCCGAAAGTATGGGCGATACGCTCACCGCGGGCACGCAGAAGGGTATCGCCGCGGCTCTGTCCAGCGGCGTCGCGGGTAATGTTTATATGCCGCTTACTACGGCAAAGACCCGCTTCAGCGAGATGACCGGAAGTTTCGGCGGCAACACCAGGAACATGGAAATAGTCGAGTTGCAGAAGATAATCGTCAAGGTCAACAGTAACGAAGAAGTTCTGCCCACCCATGCCTTACTGGACGGTCTGTTGAAAAGGATTCATAATAACAAGCAGGACTATCATATAGAAGTACCGCTCGAATTGCTCGAGGAGGCCGCCCGGCAGACGCGCATCTTCAGTATAGTACTCGGTTCAATCGCTGCCATTTCACTGTTGGTCGGCGGTATCGGGATTATGAATATTATGCTCGCTACCGTCTCTGAGCGAACGCGCGAGATAGGTATCCGCCGGGCCCTCGGCGCAAAAAAGACCGACATAATCTTCCAGTTCCTCGCCGAGACCCTGCTGCTGACTCTGGCCGGCGGATTACTCGGTGTTTTACTGGGTTCGGTCATACCTTATGTCGTAACGAAATTCAGTGATGTTGAGACGGTAATAACCGGCCTTTCCCTGATTTTGGCCTTCGGCATCAGCGCCTTGATAGGTGTTACATTCGGCATGTACCCCGCCTGGCACGCCGCCAACATGAACCCTATCGAATCACTCCGCCACGAATAATCTTCATCGCAGTCGTATGGCTGTTGACGTAATCCCTTCAACCAAATAGAATCTGGCCTGAGTTATCGAGTAACAAGTATCGAGAATCGAGTATGATTAACGTCAATGAAAACTACTTAAAGCTCCAGGCCGGTTATCTCTTTCCGGAAATCGGAAGGCGTATCAGGGCCTTTGTCGCAGAGAACCCGAAGGCGGACATAATAAGGATGGGTATCGGCGATGTCACTCAGCCGCTCGCCCCGGCCATTGTAGAAGCGATGCACAAGGCCGCCGATGAAATGGCCAATATCGAGACCTTCAGGGGTTATGACGACGGCGGAATCGGATATGAGTTTCTAAGACAGGCTGTTCTTGATAATGACTATAAAGCTCGTGGCGTTGACCTCGACCTCGACGAGATTTTCGTAAGCGACGGCGCAAAATGTGACATAGCGAACATGCAGGAAGTCTTCGGC
The DNA here is from genome assembly GCA_964583405.1 of uncultured Pirellulales bacterium. Classification (GTDB taxonomy): domain Bacteria; phylum Planctomycetota; class Phycisphaerae; order Sedimentisphaerales; family Anaerobacaceae; genus JBBABK01. Next base: position 48,880 of record CAZOVR010000017.1, on the reverse strand, counting down.
CTCGACAATATCGTTGCCGTCGCCGACCCGGTCTATCCCGTTTATGTTGACACTAACGTAATGGCGGGGCGTACCGGACAGGCAGCACAGCAGGGCGGGTACGAGCGAATTGTCTATATGACCTGCACCGAAGAGAACGATTTTATTCCTGAACCGCCCGACGAACCGGTCGATATGATTTACCTGTGCTTTCCTAATAATCCAACCGGCGCCGTCGCAACAAAAGAGCAGTTGCAAAAATGGGTCGATTACGCCCGTGAGAATAAAGCGGTCATACTTTATGACTCCGCATACGAAGCCTATATCAGCGACAATCGGATTCCTCACAGCATCTACGAGATAGACGGCGCCAAAGAGGTTGCCATAGAATTTCGCAGTTTTTCCAAGACCGCGGGCTTCACCGGCGTAAGGTGCGCCTATTCTGTTGTACCGAAAACCCTCAATGCTTATAAATCCGACGGCTCAGCCGTTGACATAAGACCACTGTGGTCTCGACGCCACTGCACCAAGTTCAACGGGGTTTCTTATGTCACGCAGCGGGCCGCCGAGGCTGTGTACAGCGAGCAGGGCAAAGAGCAGGTCCGCGACACGATAAAAATCTATATGGAGAGCGCGGCCAGGATTCGTGAAGGACTCATCAGGCTCGGTTACATTGTTTACGGCGGAATCAACGCACCGTATGTCTGGCTCAAAACTCCTGACCAAATGAGTTCATGGGACTTCTTCGACTATTTGCTCAAAGAGGCAAACATCGTTGGTACGCCCGGCTCGGGCTTCGGCGCAGCAGGCGAAGGCTACTTCAGACTGACTGCTTTCGCCTTGCCGGAGAATGTAAAAAAAGCAATGGAACGCTTCGCTGAAATCTAATCTGCAAAATGTCATCGCCAGTCACCGCATATATCGGCCTTGGAACAAATCTCGGAAACAAACAGGAAAATATACGACTGGCCTGCGATAAGCTTGGCCAGCTTCCGGATACAAAAATTACTGCGGTCTCATCGGTAATAGAAACCGATCCATTAGGTCCGGTCGAACAGCCGAAATTCCTAAACGCAGTCGCTGAAATTCAAACCGGACTGAATCCTAGCGAACTTCTTGCCAAATTACTCGAAATCGAAACAGAGCTGGGCAGAGACAGAAAACAAAAATGGGGCCCGCGAACCATCGACCTCGACCTGCTCCTGTACGACGAGGAAATTATTAATAGTAAAGATTTAACCGTTCCGCACAGTCAGATGCACCTGCGTTCCTTTGTCCTTAAAGGTCTGTGCGAATCGAACCCCAATCTCGTACATCCCGTAATTGGGGTAACGGTTAGTGAATTGGCGGCTCGACTCAACGGCGGCGATTTTATTCTGAACCCGCAACGGCCTCAGCTTGTTTCAATCGCGGGCTTAATAGGCGTCGGCAAAACGACACTGGCAACTAAATTGTCAAAACGGCTTAATGCTGAACTGCTGCTCGAACCTTACGACACCAATCCGTTTTTGCCTAAGGTTTATGCAGGCCGACAGGACCTGGCACTGCACAGCCAATTATATTTTCTGCTCAATCGCGTCGAACAACTTAACCCGGCCAGTTTTATAGCCGGACAACTAATCTTTACGGATTACGTTTTTGAAAAAGACCTGATTTACGCAAGGCAATTGCTCGACGCGGACCAGGTCAGCGTTTATGAAGAGCTCTATCCGCTCTGTCCTGTGAATGTCACAAAGCCGGTACTCGTAATTTATCTGTACGATACTGCTGAAAACTGTCTCGACCGGATACATCACAGGAATCGGATTTATGAGCAAAAAATCGACACGCAGTTTCTAACCCGGCTTGATGCCGCCTACGAGCAGCTTTTTGCTGAATGGACTATCTGTCCGGTTATCAGAATATCGAAATCCGAATTTGACTGCACCCGCCCGGACGATATAGACTATTTAATAACACAAATTACCGCGTATTGCGCTTGTGAGACTACCAACGAGTGACGATGGAAATTGCCAAAACAATCGAATTAACAAAAAAATTCGTCGCTGCCGCTCGTAAGCGGGACAAAACCATTGGTCTTGTCCCCACGATGGGCGCTCTGCACATCGGCCATATTTCGCTCATCCGGGCCGCGCGCAGACAGACCGATTACGTCGTCGTCAGTATTTTTGTAAATCCGACACAGTTCGGACCGGCTGAGGATTTTGATAAATACCCGCGACCTTTCGATGAAGACCTGCAAATCTGCCGCGAGCAGGGCGTTGACCTCGTCTTCGCTCCCGACGCAAAAGAAATGTATCCGACGAAAAACATTACATGGGTCAACGTTGAAAAACTGACCGAAACACTGTGCGGCCGAACCCGTCCGGGCCATTTCCGAGGCGTTACTACAGTCTGCGCAAAACTTTTTAATATCGTCCGGCCGGACGTTGCTTTCTTCGGTCAGAAGGATGCTCAGCAGGCAGTGGTAATCAAACGAATGGTCACCGACCTCAATATGCCACTGAAAATACAGGTCTGTCCGACTGTCCGCGAAGAAGACGGCCTGGCCGTCAGCAGCAGAAACAAATACCTCAGCGAATCAGAACGAAAAGACGCATCGTTGCTTTATAAGTCACTGCAAAAAGCGAAACAGCTTATCGGAACCGGCGTCACCAATCCCGAGCAGATAATCGCACAGATGAGAAAAATCCTCGCACAATCGACCCTGCTCGAAACTGAATATATTGAAATAGTCGAACCCGAAACGCTTGAACCTCTAAATCCCGTAAAAGGCCCCGCTCTTATTGCCCTGGCGGTCCGTTGCGGTTCAGTCAGGCTTATTGACAACATTCTGGTGGACGCCACCTCAGATTAGACTATAATACTTGTTTTTACCTGACGTGTCCTTTTGAAGAGATAAAATCAGATGTTTCTGAAACTGCTCAAAAGCAAGATACACCGAGCCAAAGTCACCGCCGCTAAACTCGACTACCCCGGTAGTATAGAAATAGACGCCGAGCTGATGGCCGCCTGCAATCTACAGCCGTATGAATCTGTGCTGGTCGCCGACCTCAATAACGGAAACCGCCTCGAGACGTATGTCGTACCCGCCCAGACCGGCTCACGCCAAATCGTTATCCTCGGCGCCGCTGCACGCCTTATCAATCCCGGCGACCGCATCATCGTACTCAACTTCGCATATTGCACCCCCGAGGAAGCAAAAAAACATAAAGTAAAAGTAATCGTTCTGGACGATAAGAATAATATAATCGGATGATGAAGGATAGTCTCTGCGGGCGCAGCCAGGCAATCTCCAGACGCAATACACAGAACACAATACACAGTACGATTAATATGCATCCAGAGCTGTTTCGAATACCGTTTACTGAGCTTACAGTCAAGACATACGGCCTGATGATGGTCATCGGCTTTATGACCGCCGTCTGGGTTATTCGCCGGCTCAGCCGAAAAATCACCCCAGACCCGCAGCTCATCACCAACGCTGCTCTCTATTCCCTCATCGCAGGCGTCGGCGGGGCGCGCCTGTTTTACGTTGTACATTATTGGGATAAATTTCAGGATGACCTGCTCTCGATATTCGCAATCTGGCAGGGCGGCCTCGAATTACTTGGTGGAGTCATCCTTGCCGTAACCGTAATCGTTTTATATCTGGTCTATCACAAGCTGCCCATCCGCCAGTATCTCGACATCCTTGCTATCGGCCTGATGGCCGCCCTCGCAATCGGTCGTATCGGGTGTTTCTGCAACGGCTGCTGTTTCGGAAAACCAACTGATTTAGCCTGGTTGCAATGGTGCCGTTTCCCCTATGGCTCCGACGCATACACCAGCCAGGTTTTTGCAGACCCCGCCCGCAACCGCACTGAACCGCTGCTCGAGCTGCCCAAAGAGTATTTTAAATACGCACCTTACGACGGTCTTTATCAGCCTGTATTAAAGCCCTTCGACTTACTTACCGCCGAGCAGCAACAGGCCGTGACAAAAGGCCTGTATCGCTGCCTGCCCGTTCATCCGACGGAGCTTTATTCGTCCGCCAATGCCGCTGTTATCTGCCTGCTGCTGTTTCTGTTCTGGAGGCGCTCACGGAGCGCCCGCAAGGCGGGTAAAAGGGCATTTCTGACCGCCTCGGGCTGTACCTTCGCCCTGATGTTCATATTATATGGTACAACTCGCTTCGGCATCGAGTTCCTCCGAGGCGACAATCCTTTTGAGATTAAAGGCGTCCCCCTGACTATTTCACAGTACATCGGAATCGGCCTTGTCATAATCGGCCTGCTCCAATTGGCCGCCTACACCGCCTACGACCGTAAAACACAACCGATGCCCGCGCCACAGCCGCCGCAAACCACCTGATAGTCCGCTAATTTTTGAGTTTTCATTTTCACCTTGAACATCCGGCCTGATTATCCGATATTATTAGATGGATTCCTGAAATCCGCACTTTTAACTTTTTTATTCTTGATTTTTGAGCTTTTAACGTGGGCTTATACGACAGGGAATACACGCGGGAGAACTACCAGCCGTCATACGACCGCTACCAGCGCATTGGCATGCCGAAAGCGACCTCGATGGTTGTTCGCCTTATGATAATCAACATTGCTGTTTTTCTTGTCTCTATCCTTTTCAGGCCTGTCGGGGTCTTCGTTTACCAGTGGTTCCAGCTTGACCCCTCTTCGCCGGAGCGGGCGTTGCAGCTCTGGCGGTTGGTTACTTATCAGTTTCTCCACGACCCTGGCGGCATCTGGCACATCTTCTTTAATATGTTCGTCCTCTATATGTTTGGCAGGCTTCTCGAGCCACATCTGGGTTCTCGAAAATTTTTAATCTTTTACCTTGCCTGCGGCGTGGTGGGGGGTGTGTTTTATTTACTTCTTGCTTCTATAGGTTTCCTTCCCGCTTTACCGATGGTCGGCGCTTCGGGCTCAATTCTCGGTATCATCGGCGCCTGTGCGGTGCTGTTTCCGCGAATAAAGATGATTATCTTCCCGATATTCATCCCCATATCGATTCGCTTCGCCGCGGTCGGCTTTGCGGCATTTTATGCCCTGACAATCCTGTTCAAAGGTTACAACGCGGGAGGTCAGGCCGCCCACCTGGCCGGTATGGCTACCGGCGCACTTTATGCAGCCTGGCCGCATATCTCCGTCCGCCACAATCTAAAGAGCCGAACAAGCCCCTGGCAGAAGAATATCCAGGACCAGCAGCAGCTTGCCGCTCAGGTTGACAAAATTCTTGAAAAGGTTTACAGGCATGGAGTCAGCAGCCTGTCACATAAAGAAAAGCAAATCCTCAAAAGAGCCACACAACTCCATCAGGAAATGAAAAAATAACCCCGCACTCTCACGCAGGGTCATTTCATCTTTAAAGGTTATGCTTCACCGCCTACGAGCGACGCCTGTCCGGCGTAGCTTTTTATCCTGGGCAGTTCCGACGAAGCAGGATAGCGAAGACGGAAGGGCCGAGTCACGAGCGACGGCCTCAGTCCCAGTGGAACTGCTCGGTCTGGCTAAGCAGCTCTTTTACCCTTGCCTCGACTTCCTTGTCCTTCGACGCCTTCCACTGCTCAACCTCTTTTTCGCTATCCTTGACCTGCTTCTTCAAATCTTCGAGCCTTTCGAGAAGCTCCTGCTGCTGAAGCTGCCTGCGTTTTATTATCAGGTCGAACCTCTTTGAAATCACATCTTTTAATTGTGCCGCAAGCGCATCTTTTTCATCCGGTCCTGCCGATTGCAGCTTCATCACTATCTGGTCGCGCTGGTCTTTGAGCTCGATGTCCTGCTTGAGCACTTCGGCCAGCGCCGGGTTGTTCTTCGCCGCCGCGGCGACAGGGCCGTACTTCCTGCCGCTCTGCATCACTCGTTTTATATATAGACCCGGATTTTCCTGCTGTACCTGCTCGAGCTCGTTGGCTTCGGCCGGATAATTTTCTTCCAGCCATTTGAGATATTCCTCGTGCTTCTTCTGCATCTCCTTCATCCGGTCTCGCCACCTGCGGCCGTCGAAATGCCCGGGGCCTTGGTCGTCTTGTTGTCCCGGTGGCCTCCAGTTGGGAAAGATTTCCCGCCAGTGAGCACGCATATAATCTCTTGATTCCTCCTTATACGCCTCGATGTCTTCATCGTAGAGTTTTTGAAGTCTGTCAGCGGCCTGAGGGTCGAACTTACGTACCTTCTCGAGTATTCGCTTTACATGCTCAGGACTGCAAAAATCGGGCTCCGACCACGGAATGGGTCTGTTAACTTCCTGGCCTGCGGTTTCATCCTGAACTTCGCCCGGCTGTTCGCTCAGCGCAGGCCATGCGAATGCGCATAAAACGAAAATTACAGTAAGCCATTTCCCTGACCTCATATCTTTATCCTTTCCAAAAATCCTCGCTGATTTCCAAAACTTCAATCTCGACCTCATCGAGGTTTATCATCTCATCGCTTCCGTCGCCGAACCGCAATGCCAGCACCTCCTCTTCGACCGCATCGATATTCGCCGCCAGCATCGCCAGTTCCACGTCGTCGTCCATCAGGTCTTCGCTTTCCCAGATTCCCTGCGGAATTGTCCCTTCCGCAACGGTCGGCAGACTTCGCTCTTCGGCCGGATGAATCATAAACAATATCACGCCGATTATCAATACCGCTGCAGCCGCTGTCATAGTTGCGCGCAAATATGTAAAGACCCCTCTTTTTTCTCGCTTTGCCAGTTCACTTCTAACACGTGCCTTGATATTGCTTATAACCCGGGCATCGGGCTGAGGCGCGGGATTGTCGGCGATTATCTGCTCGCCGCGCAGAATATCTTCCTCCGCCCGGGCAGCCTCTGCTTCCGAGAAGAACTTATTTAAAAGCTCTTTCAGATTTTCGTTTTTATTGTTCATGACTATACTGTTCCATTAATTCTCTCAGCTTGGCAAGGCCCCTGTGGACCTTCGACAGGACCGTACCTATCGGCATACCCTGCGTCTCGGCTATCTCCTTGAAGCTCATTTGCGAATAGTACCTCAGTATTATCAGTTCACGACTGTCCTGCTCGATATTCTCAAGCTCTCTGCCTAACCTGTCAATCATATCGGTTTCGAGCCCGCTGAATCTCTTCTTTTTGGCATCGAGTTCGAGCTGGGCTTTTCGTCCTTCCAGGGCCTTGTCGCTTCTCTGCCTGGCCCTGAGACTGTCGCGCCAGAGATTGTTTGCTACCGTAAAAAGCCACGCCTCGAAGTGCCCCCCGCGGTAGTGCCTGATTTTCTCCACTAACTTAACAAAGAGCTCACTGAGCAAATCCTCACTTGTCGTCTTATCATTGCTTAACCTGTGGAAAAAACCGTAAAGCCTTGCGCTGTAAGCATCTACCAGCCGTGAAAAACTCTCGGAATCTCCGCGCTTACAGCCGGCTATTATTGCCTCTAAGTCTCTACGGTTAGCTGTTTCCATGTACGCATCGTAATATAAAACGTGGTTTTAACCCGATTTATTGCAATAATAGCAAAAAACTGCTACTGTGCAATCTTGCTATGACAGCCGATAAAAATACAAAAAAATCGAACCGCAACACCTGGTCTGCAAAGTTCAGGCGCACCCTGACCAGCATACTGCCCGTCGCAAAAAATCGGCAAGGCCGATGCGTCCGCTGCGGGGCCTGCTGCAAGCTGCCTAATGTATGTCCCTGGCTGGCCTTTGATGAGCAAAATCGGGCTATCTGCAAAATTTATTTTATTCGCCCCCTGAACTGCCGCAAGTACCCCAGGACCGAATCCGAATTCATCACACCCGACACTTGCGGCTACAAATTCGAAGATAATGCCCCGGAATAACCGGCCACCACGTTAAAGCCCCTCGTCGTGTTCCTGCTGCTCGTTCTCTTCGTCCAGTTTCCACTGTTCAGATTCGTCTATCGAATCGACCTCCCGCTCCATATACTTAAACAGCTTGTCCTGCAGTGGTCCCATCTTGTCGTACCACTTCAGCATCCCCTGGTAGCTTGCCACTAACATATCGAGCCGGATTAGCTGCCACTTGGCTATACATTCCGGCTCCTTGATATTCGAGAACGGGTCACACTTGAATACCCGCTGGCCGTTCTCGCCGAACTCGCATAATTCGCAGTCTTTACACTGTATCATAAACCGCCCCTGACCCCGCATTTGCGGATGAAATCTTAACTTGAACTTTGCTCACTAACTATTATAATACCATACTTTGCAGAAATTTGAAGAATTTTTTCTTACGCAGTACGCAATACGCGGTACGCAGTACGATAATCAGGAGTATTAAATGGCGAAACCCAGAAGAAGACGCAAAGTCGGAAGCAAAAAAAGACGTGCACGCTGGAAAGTACGGCATAAAGCAGGTTAGTGGAAGTTTCTGTTAAGCAGGTTATTTGTTAGCCCCCTGCACTGCAGGGGGTTACTTGACCCGATTATTTTATTTTCTGGGTTCAGAATCGCAGACCTCATGAGCCATTTTACAATAACCTTTCAGCCGGACGGCAAACGAATCTCAATTCACGCCGGCTCCACGCTCCTCGATGCTGCCTACAAAGCCGGTATCATACTGAATTCCTCCTGCGGCGGCAGGGGCACGTGCCGCAAGTGCGCAGTTCTTATTCAGCCCGGCGACAAACAGGTCCTCGCCTGCCAATATAATATCGACAGCGACCTTATCGTTACCGTCCCTGCTGAATCGCGCCTCTTCGAGCAGAAAATCCTCGAACACGGAATCGACAGGGAAATTGAATCGACATTTGTAAAACCTGCCGACGCCGCAGAAGCAATCTTCGGCCTGGCTGTTGATATTGGAACAACTACTGTTGTTGCAAAACTGATTGACCTGGCCGACGGAAAGCTCATCGCCGCCGAAGCGGACTTCAATCCGCAATCCATTCACGGCGACGACGTGGTGAGCAGAATCACATTCGCTCAGACCGACGAACATTTAACCGAGCTGCAAAGGCTGATTGTCGAATGTATCAATAACCTGATTGTTAGGCTGTGTAAAAAAACCGAAATTGATTCTGATTGTATTTGTGAAATGGCCGTTGTCGGCAACACTACAATGACCCATATCCTCCTGCACCTGCCGGTCGCACAGCTCGGCCAGGCCCCGTACAGGGCATATTCTCTCGGCGCCCACGATGTGCCTGCAAAAGACCTCAATATAAAAATCAACCCGCAGACGAATATCCACACCGTCGAAAACATCGCGGGTTTCGTCGGTTCTGATATTGTTGCTGCCGCTCTTGCAGTTGACATCAATCTTGCAGAGCAGTTGACCCTTCTGGTCGATATAGGAACCAACGGCGAGCTCGTCTGCGGCGACAAAAACAGGCTCTACGCTGCAAGCTGCGCCGCAGGCCCGGCACTCGAAGGAGCACGTATCAGCCAGGGAAGCCGCGCCGTGAATGGCGCCATCGAGGCTGTATATACTAACGAAGATGATATTGACGTTGATGTAATCGGCGACAACCCGCCTTGCTCAATTTGCGGCAGCGGCCTGGTTGACGCCGTAGCCGTTATGCTCGATTTGGGTGTTCTCGATTCGACAGGCCGAATAATTAAGCCAGCTTCCGCAAAAACCAAAATACCTTCTGCCCTTGCCCGAAGGATTATTATAAGGAACGACCAGCCTGCTTTCGTTATTGCCTTTGCACAAGACGATACGCCCGCAGTTGTTCTGACTCAGCAGGACGTCCGCGAAGTCCAGCTTGCCAAGGCCGCAATCGCAGCCGGCATCCGATTATTGCTCAAGAAACTGAATCTGAAAGAAGATGACATTCAACAGATATTATTGGCGGGGGCCTTCGGTAATTATATCAGACGCTCTAGCGCGCTTCGCATCGGCCTGCTCCCCGATGTCCCTGAAGAAAGAATACATTTCGTCGGAAACGCCGCAAGCTCCGGTGCAAGGATGATTCTGCTGAACCGTACCGCCCGCGAACTGGCCGGTCACCTTGCCCGAAGGATTCAATATGTCGAAATCGCACACGAACCGGAATTTATGAACATCTACACCGACTCAATGACATTCTAAATCATTATACGCGGTTCGCAGTACGCGATACGTAGTACGAATTACACACCGGCCGTGAACGCGAACAAATATACGATATACCCGACGTACACGCAGAACAAAATCGCGCCGTCTATCCTGCTTATCTTCCTGCCGATAATCGCCATCACCATAAACACGGCGCTTACCGATACCATAATCCAGTAATCTGTCCCGGCCAATCTTGGGGTAATTGCCAGGGGAGATACCACTCCTGCCGTTCCTGTAACTAATAACGTATTGAAAATATTCGACCCCACAAGGTTGCCTATCGAAATATCATCCTGCTTTTTGAATGACGCGACTAAGCACGTCGCCAGTTCCGGTAGGCTTGTCCCTACTGCGACTATTGTCAGTCCTATTACCGCCTCACTTAATCCCGCTTTTCGGCCGATTACAATCGCGCCGCGCAGTGTAATTTCAGCGCCGACAGCCAGTCCCGCCAGGCCGCCTGCTATCAGAACAAGGCTAACCCAGAGCGCCTTGGGTTTGACCTTCTGTACTGTTTGTATCTCGTCATGAAGTTCCGTTTCAATTTCGGGTTTCTTTTCTATTTGCCTCTTGGACTGCAGTATCGTCAGAGCTATCATAGCCGCAAACATCACTAAGAACACAACTCCTTCCAATCGCGATATGACAAGGTTATATAGCGCCGGATACAACAGCAGTGCAACCAGAACCATTACCGGCATTTCTCTCTTGAGTACACCAGGTCGAACCGAGATAGGCCGAATCAGCGCACACAGCCCGCCGACCAGCGCAAGGTTTGCAATGTTTGAGCCGTAAACATTGCCGATTGCTATATCGCCCGTTTTTCTGATTGCTGCTGCTATGCTTGCCGCTACTTCCGGTGCGCTTGTCCCCATAGCTACTATAGTCAGGCCGATGACAAGCGGACTGATACCCAATCGATTTGCAAAACTGACCGCCCCCGAAACGAGAAAGTCTGCCGCCTTCCACAAAAGCACCAGGCCGACAACTAAAAAAACCACCGCCAAAGATAAGTTCACAAAACTGCTCCTTCAATTATCGTTCTTATCGTAGATGACAAAACTTAACCTGTAAAGCCATTTGTTTAGCTCCGAAACCTGCCTCCCGTTGCAGCTTTAGCAGGGGCGGCTGTCATTTGAAAATAATATCTTGAAAAAACAAAGATATTATGTACGATAAACAGGCGTTTTTCAGGAGATAAATATGGGGAAAATTACATCAGCTAAAAAAATTACCTGTTTGTTAATCATCTTGCTGTTAGCACTGCTACTGTTTTACGGCGACTGTGGCAAAAAGAGCATTATTGTAACACAAAAAGGTAATTGTAATCTGAAAATCATCTCGACCGAACCTGAATCACCTGCGATTCTCCGGGCAGGCGAGAAGGTCTATGTCACTTTCAGATACGATATGGGCGATTATGAATCAGTCTGGTTATTTGCAAAGCCTCGGACAAATGGAACTGTCACACCCGGTCATCACCGGAGCAAATCGCCGATATATAACAAATATGACGGCGCTACAGATGAAATTAAGGGTTATTTCTATTTCAACGACCCTGCCGTCGTTGATGAGATTATCGTTCGAATGAAAGAAAAGGCCACCGATGAATATGTTTGCGTTGCTCTGAAGGAAGTACACTTCGAATGGAAGGGAAGCACCGCAATAAAGGCATCGTTGCGAAACGATACTTGGGACGAAGAGCTTTTGGCCCTCGCCAAAAAAACGAGAGACGAGCTGAAAAATTCTCAGGAACATGAAAACGAGGGGGCCCTTATTTATCGTGTCCATTCGGAGCAGGGTTTATTAGACAGGGCAAGGACCGAATTTCACTGGACCGGAAGGGGACGCGGCGGTTACAGGCCGGATAACGTTTCCGAGGGGCAAACAGAAATGAAGTTCGAACGTGCCGGCCAGCCGGCCGAACTCCGGGTAATTCATTCCGACTACCATGAATTCCGTCGTCCGGTCGTATTTGAAAAGGGAATCGTAACAGTATGGGATGATATTGTCCTGGAACGTGTATCGCCTGAAAGTTCCTGCACCGTAAAAGGGACTGTCCATCTCGAAGATGACGCCGAACCCGGCGATATAAGTGTTTCAGCAGGAGACGCTTCCGTAACAACAGATGAAAATGGAGCATTCACTTTGACCGGTCTCCGTTCGGGTGAAGTCAGTGTAAGTGCACAAAAATCCGGTTATCACGGTCTATACACAAGTGTAAATACCGCCAGGGGCCAAACTGCTTCATGCCAATTAAATGGATATCGTATAAGGAAAGCAAAAGTGCGGTGGGCTTATCAGCCGGACGGCTCAAAAGTCTTTGACAATAATGATATAGTTACCGGAACGGCTGTACTACAGGACGATGAATTAGACAGGGTGAGTTTTGCCGAGGGTTTTGCCCAGGTTTGCGGTGAAAGTGATTTTCTTGTATATCAAACAAAAGATACTCTCACGATGAGAAACTTTGATACAAGAAGCGGCAATGGTCCGGCTATCTTTGAAACAGACAGCAATTTTGCTGATGTCAATGAAGTGCCTGATTTCGATAACAATCATCAATCTCATACCCTCCAGGCCGGAAAAGTTTACATCTTTCGATGTTATGACGGGCAGCATTACGCCAAAATGGAAGTGCTCGAAATAATTGACTGACACTACTATCAATTCAGTGTGGTCCGGGGCGTCGAGTATCAGTGACATTTTTCTTCTTGACTTTTTATATTATCTGGAGTAGATTGAGCATGTAATTTTGTGCGAGGCAGGAAGTATGGAGAGAACGCGGGAGGTTTAAAATGGAATCGCACACTTCAACTTTTCTTTTTACGGTTGTCGTATCGAATTTGAACGAAGTTCGAGGAGATTATGAAGATGAAAAAGCATATCTTTTTTGTGCTGACGGCTGGATTAACGGCACTTGCAATCACCTCAGCTTCATACGCTGATACAGTCAATCCGGAAGATTTTGAATGGCTCCGTGCTGCCTACTGGGACATACGATATCCAACAGGCTGGACTTCTGGGGCCTTGCGAAACTCATTTGAGTCAGCCGGCTACGAGATTCTCGACGCCGACCAGCTAAAAACCTGGATGGATGCTCGTATAGCCGACGGCAAGCCGAGCGTTGTTGTGTTCTGCAAAGACATTGCACCGGATACCGTGGCAGAATCAATGTCATCCTCTTGCACTCTTAGGCAATACCTTAATGCAGGCGGCAAGATTGTATGGTACGCAGACATTCCCATGTACTATCAGGGACATTCAGACGGCAGCCGGACCGAGTGGTACTCCGACGGGTCATACTACATATTGGGTTTTTATGCCGACAGCGGGTTGTGGGACAGCGAAGACCAGGTGACTTTTACCAGTGAGGGAGCAAATTGGGGGCTGACCCAAACCTGGCAGTCTTGGCGGTCGACTTCCACAAGTGGTCTTCGCGTTTTGGCTGAAGACGATTCCGGATATGCCACAGCCTGGGTAAAACATTATGTGCCGGATGACAGATATCACGGATTTGTCAGATTGTATGACCGACCCGGTGAGCCGGCTTTTAATGATGTTCGCAGGGTCGCGGAATATTGCCCATTCAGAGCAAAAAATCCCAACCCTGCCGATGGAGATGTAATTGTAACTCTGGACCCTAATATAACCCTTGGCTGGACGCCCGGAGAAGGCGCTCTCTCGCACAATGTGTACTTTGGCGCAGACTTTGACGGTGTGAAAGATGCTAATACTGCTGATGCCAATTTTTACATGGGCAACTTTGATGTCAACAGCTATGACCCCTGCGCTCTTGAATTTTACAAAACCTATTACTGGCGAATCGATGAGGTCAATGACTCCAATACTACATGGAAGGGTGCCGTCTGGAGTTTTATGATAGCAAGCAGCCCTTACGACTGGAGAGACCAAGCCAATGAAAGGATAGAGCTGTACCGTAAGGGTAACTTCCGAATCACCGCTGTCTCACCCTACGGCTCCAAGCCGCCGATAGCGGATGTAAACGTACAAGTCAGCCAGATTAAGCACCACTTTGCCTTTGGCACATGCATTGATTATTCGCGTCTGTTAGACAACGCTATTTACCGGGATTTCATCCTTGACCATTTCGAGTGGGCGGTGTGTGAAAATGAGATGAAATGGAGCTCCAACGAATCATCACGAGACAATGAAAACTACTATCGGGCAGACTACATAGCAAACTGGTGTGCGAGCAACGGAATTATTATGCGGGGCCATACTGTTGTTTGGGAGACCGGTGCTCAGACACCGAGCTGGGTATCGTCTCTGGATTGTGAAACATATCCAACGCCAAGCGAAATGCTGGAAGAAATCGATGAGCGTTTTAACAGCGTAGTCGGCCGTTACGCAGGCCAAATTGTCCAGTGGGACATCAATAACGAAATGCTTTCCGGTAATATGTTTGATTGTCTGGGTGAGGCGGGAAGAGCACATATGTTTACGTTGGCCGATTCCATTGATACGAATTGTTTAATGATGATGAATGAGTTTTATGGCAATTCGTTCGGGGGCTATGATGGTTATCCGTATGTAAGTCGCGCCAATAGCCTTATCACACTGGGGGCGCCGGTTGAAGGACTTGGCATTCAGGCCCACCTTGATTCACCATTTCAGCCTGAGAATTATTACAACAACGTTCTTCAGGAACTGGCTGTGCTCGGCCTGCCTATAGTAGCTACTGAATTTGATACCGATGCGACAAACGCAACTCAGGTTGCTGACGACCTTGAGAACTTCTACCGTATATGCTTTAGCCATCCTGACGTAAAAGGAATAATAATGTGGGGATTCGATCAAGGCTCGTGGCGTTGGCAGGGGATTGTAAATTCAACTACGGGTGTTCTTAATGCCGCCGGAGTTCGATACGAAACCCTGATGGATGAATGGACAACAAATGATTCATCATTCACTGATAGTAACGGAAACGCAGATTTCAGAGGCTTTTACGGAAAATACCAAATCGCACTTACGTCCCAGGGAGCAGACCTCATGGCTCTTGCAACTATTGACATTATTCCCGGTGGCCCCAACGAATTCACCATCGAGTTGTCACCGCGGCCGGCCGCACCGAACAGCCTGGAGGCGACGACAGTAAGCGAAAACATCTTGCTCGACTGGAATGACAACAACGAATCCACCCTTGCCGGCTACAATATATATCGTTCACAGACCAGCGGCAGCGGCTACATCAAGATAAATGGCTCGGTCGTAAGTAATTCAAATTATACCGACGACACTGTTATAGTAGGCGGCATAACCTACTACTATGTTGTCACTGCGATAGACATATTCTCAAGAGAGTCCGAATACTCGAACGAAGACTTTGCCACGACGCCTCCTACGCCTCCGACCGGCCTGGTATCAACGGCCGGTAATTCAACGGTGTCTTTGGACTGGAATGATAATATCGAAGAAGATGTAAACGGTTACAACGTATATCGTTCACAGACTAGCGGCAGCGGCTATGTAAAGGTCAACGAGTCACTCTTGAGTGACTCGAATTACATCGATAACACCGTCATGAACGAGACTATCTATTACTATGTAGTCACAGCAGTAGATATATACTCGAACGAGTCCGGATATTCAACTGAGGTCCCCGCCAGGCCGAGCAAAAATCCCACAACCATTTATAATTTTTCAGGCATAACCGCCTCTAACATTGAGTACAACGCCTTTTCCTGCGATGTAGATACATTCCCGTTTGAGGGAAGCTCGGACAATGTGAATTCCAAGGTCGAAGCCACCGACAAGCAGTACGTCGATATTTCCGCCAACAATACCGCCGAATGGGCTACTGCCGACGCCGGCTTTCTCGACGAGATTTTCCTTTGGGTTGAGATGAAAATAAACGAGACACCGTCTGACATCAACCGGATTGACCTGACCTTTAACGGAAATACAAGCAATACAAGTGAATCCGGTGCCACGACTCACAAAATATATGTTATGAAAGCAGGCGCCGACTGGACGCAGAATAATTCCTGGGTACAGGTCGGCTCTGAGATGATTATCGAGCCCGGCGTGGACACCACGATGACCCGCTCCATTACTTCGGACTTCAGCACATACATCGACGATGCGGATGGGAAAATAATCTGGGCTGTGTATGAAACCACATCTTCGGAGTTCATGAACATCAACTACCTTGAAACAGCGGTTACCGGAAGCGGTGACACAGACCCACCTGCGGCGCCGAACGGTCTTGTTGCGACGGCGGACAATAATATGGTCAGTCTTGACTGGAACAATAACAACGAAACCGATTTAGCTGGTTATAACGTATACCGTTCGGAGTACTCAAGCGGCGGCTACGACAAGATAAATACCTCGCTTTTGAACGATTCGAATTATGTCGATAACGACGTCAATAATTTCACGCCTTACTACTACGTCGTAACGGCGATAGATACCAGCAACAATAGTTCCGGCTATTCGGATGAGGTATCAGCCACGCCGGATATCTATCAGGACTGCCCGGAAGTCCAGGCCGGCGGTGACGGTCTCGTATCAGACCTGACCGACGATTGTTACGTGGACCTGGATGACCTCGATATAATCGTCGAGTACTGGCTCGATGATGATTGCGAAACGTCGGACGACTGCCAAGGCGCTGACTTTGTTCCGGTCGATGGTGACGTTGATTTGGAGGATTTCGGCGACTTCGCTGTTGACTGGCTGCTGTGCAACAATCCGGGCGTTTCGGGTTGTATCAGGAACTGGTGGCCTGCAGAATAACAACTTGTCCCTGAGATACTTAAAGACATAAAGATCCTGCGGAACCGGCAACGACATCAATCACATCAGACGCCGGCGATAGGCGACATTTTCTCCCTTGACTTTTCATATTATCTGGAGTAAACTAAATATGCAGTTTTATTGCGAGGCAAGAAAAATGAGTGATAGAGGAGGCGGAATTATGAGAAGGCTCTTTCCTGGCCCTCCTTCGCTGCCATCCTTTTTGTCTTTTCCATTTCTGTGGCGGCTGTATCGAACGAGATGGAATTAATTTGGGTCTTGGCAGGTATATTTTTTTAACATTAGACATACAGTGTGGTAAAATACTAACCGGGGAATATCTTAGGGTTATGGAGCGCGGAATTATGGAAGGAGCATATTACAAACATGTCATTATTTTAGGGATAATGTCTTGCGCATTTTGTGTGGCGCATTGCACGGGGGACATATTATATATAGATACTGATGCTCCCGGTGCTCAGGACGGGACGAGCTGGCAGAACGCTTACAATTATTTGCAGGACGCATTGTCTGTAGCAACTGCAGGTGATACGATAAAAGTAGCACAGGGGATTTACACACCTGATGTAAACAACGCAATCCCGGCAGGCTCGGGAAACAGAAATGCAACGTTTCAGCTTGTAAACGGCGTATCCCTTCAGGGCGGCTACGCGGGATATGGTGCTGCTGACCCAAACGCGCGTGACATTGCGGTGTATGAGAGCATTCTCAGCGGAGATTTGAATGGGAATGACGGACCTGGTTTTACAAATAATGGGGAAAACAGCTATCATGTAGTGACCGGAAATTATACAGATTCGAGTGCGGTAATGGATGGTTTTATCATAACCGCGGGCAACGCCGACGGTTCTTCTACGAGCAATCGTGGCGGAGGTATGTACAACAACTCCGGTTGTGCCGCAGTGACCAAATGCTTATTCAGAAAAAATCTTGCAGATACCTTCGGAGGTGGAATGTACAATCGCAGTTCAAGTAATGTTACACTTAATAACTGCGATTTTGTCGATAATAAATCATCTTACATCGGCGGGGGTATGTATAACTATCAAAGCAGCCCAAGGCTGGTTAGTTGCGTGTTCCGAGATTGTACATCCACTAATTCCGGGGGAGGTATTTTTAACGCGGGCAGCAGCAATCCGGAAATAATCAATTGTATTTTCAACAGTAACTCTACAGATAGTTCCGGCGGAGGAATGTATAACTACTCAGGAACTCACCCGAAACTGATTAACTGCACATTCATTAGTAATATAGCGGAAGTGAGAGCAGGGATAACCGGCGGCAGTCCAAAACTTACTAACTGTATTTTTTGGGGCAACCACGACCGGGATGGGACAGAGCAATCTTCACAAATTAGCGGAGGAAATATCAACTATTGCTGTGTCCAGGGCTGGACGGGCAGTTTGGGCGGGGTTGGCAACATCGGCGATAACCCTTTGTTTATAGATGCCAACGGGCCGGACGGTATGCCAGGAACGGTAGATGATAATATTCGTTTATCGGCTGGGTCTCCCTGCAAAGACGCCGGTGATAACTTAGCGATTCCACCAACAATAGTTACGGATGCGGATGGAAATCCACGCATTATGGACCTCATAGTTGATATGGGAGCGTATGAGGCAAATGGTATAACAGGGCCGTTCATCGCTGTTTCACCCCAGGTGCTTGAATTTTCAGCAGACTTCGAAGGGGCGAATCCGGATGACCAGACACTAAATATATGGAGCGGTACAGCGGACGAAATTAACTGGGAAATCGCGTATGCGTGCGACTGGATGACTGTAGAACCAAATAGCGGAAGCTCAACCGGTGATGTCAATGTAGTCACAGTGAGCTTAGATATTTCAGAGTTGCCATGGGGTTATTATGAGTGCGAGGTAAACATTACTGATCCATGCGCGTTAAACAGTCCATATCCAGTAATAGTAACTCTCGACTTAAACTCCCCTTCAATTGAGTGTTTCCCGAATTCTTTTGATTTTTCCGCTTATGAAAGCGGAACAAACCCGGCTAGTCAGATTTTATCTATCAGAAACGGCGCAGGCAATGTTCTCAACTGGTTTATCACCGAGGATTGCTCCTGGTTGAATGCAAATCCGACCAGCGGCAGTTCTACAGGTGAAGTTAATGAAGTTACGTTGACTGTAGATATTTCAGGACTAACGGCTGGCATATATGACTGCAATCTAACAATTACAGACCCATGTGCAACGAACAGCCCCTATATAATTCCTGTCAGTTTGACTGTTATTGGTCCTCTGATTGGAGTCAGTTCATTAGAGTTCACATTTGATGCCAATGAAGGCGGGACTAATCCGGCCAACCAGATGCTTTTCATCGACAACATTGGAGGAGGTACTCTCGAGTGGGAAATAGCCTTTGATTGTAACTGGCTTACGGTTGAGCCGAACAGCGGCAGTTCGACGGGCGAGATGGATTTAGTGACACTCACTGTGGATGTAAACGGTCTTGAGGATGGAATATATGACTGCAACCTGATAATTTCAGACCCTGATGCTCAGAATAGCCCGGTCATCGTGGCTGTAAGACTGGAACTGACCGAGGTGTGGAGGGACTATATTGTATTTCCCGATGACCCTCTGACTTCTAATGTAATCTTTGAAAGCGAACCAAGGTGGGTGAAGTTCACGATAAAGCTGGATGACCCGTGCACGGTTTATTTTCAGAATAGCAAGCTTTATCCATTTCATTATCAATTCGCGACGGAGTGGCTCGAGCCGTTCATCGGGATTAGCGTTTCGGAGTATTATGATGTTGCGATTTACGATTCGAATCAGCTGGCATCACTCGGGGCTGTTATCTTTCCGCCTATGGAGGGAGAGCCGCCTGTGCCTGAGTTTGCAGAATACGGGATTCAGTTTGTCCGTTATGACCCTTATACGAAGGAAGAGATAGCTGCTATGTTCACGGCGGTTAAAAACAGAGTTATAGCCGACCCATGTGTTATAGCATATTACTTTCCATCTTATGAACAACTGCAGGTAGCCGAAGAGAACCAGGCGTGGTTCGAATCCCAGGGGATTCCAATCGGTTCGGCAGCCCAATGGATGGAGGGCAATATATGTTATTCCGAGGGGTGGGCGATAGGCGATTTGAAATATTTCCCGGGCGACCAAATTCAAAACGCGTATATGAACGGTGAACTTTTACCTGAAGATATTCTCTTGACGGACGGCGTTCCGGCTGAAGTTCCTTTTGTAGCAGGGATTATTACGTTAGCGCCATCGACACAGAATTCTCACGTGGCGATTCTTTCAAAGACTTATGGCATTCCATTTGTGTATCTGACGGTAGAATCGGACATAAGTGAGGTCTGGCAGTTAGTCAATGATTTGACCTTACTATGTGTTTTTCAAACAGGCGGGTCGTGTAACGTTCAACTTAAAGATGCAATAGCCACCTTCACACCTGAGGAAGTCGACGAACTATTTGCTTTAAAATCAGTGACACCATTAGAAATATCTCCGATGGAAGCTTATGGGAGCTATGGCGCTGATACGAACAATCTGCTGCCGGTGGACATTAATCATTTCGGCGGCAAGGCATCCAATTACGGCATACTCAGGACGTCGATACCGGACAATTGTCCGAATGCTGTGGCATTATCATTTGACCTCTGGAATGATTTTTTGGACCAGCCGCTTGTTCCCAGTGACAGTGTTATCATCGCCCCAAACGGATACGTGCTCTTCTGGGCTGATGATGACCTGGACCAGGGAGCAATACACACAAGTTTCAAGCTGGGCAAAAGCGGTGAAGATATAGGTCTTTTCGATGTCAACGGGAGTATGATAGATGGCTTTAGTTTCGCAAGTCAGACAACAGATGTTTCCTATGGTCGAACGCCTGACGGCAACGATAGCTGGTCTTTCTTTTCCGGCGGCGATATCAGCCCGAATGTTCCGAACCCCGGCGGCACCGGTATTACTGGAGCGGGATTATTTATCAACGAGTTTATGGCTGACAATGATTCCATAATTGCAGACGAATATGGCGAGTATGACGACTGGATAGAGATATATAACTCAGAACCGACACCGATTGATTTAGGAGGTATGTATCTGACGGACGACCTGAGCGAGCCGACCAAGTTTATGATTTCGGTAGGCATTACCGGCAGTACACTTCGAGAAGAAATTGACAACCGATTGGCAGGCTACACATATCCTCCGTCAAACCTTGCGGCGTTATCGGCCGATCTTGCCGCCGTTCGCAATATTATCACGAACGCTTCCATTACGAGTTTCAGCCCGCAGCTGATGGGTGCAGTAATCGCAGTACTGCAGGACCCGAATTACGGGTTCGACCCGAACAGCAATATACGCTTCAGAAGCTCGACCAATATGGAAGATAGTGAAACATTTACCGGGGCCGGTCTTTATGACAGCTACAGCGGGTGTCTTGCCGATGATTTGGACGGCGATGATAGCGGCCCCTGCATTTGTGACCCTAATAAATCAAACGAGCGGGGAGTGTTCAGGGCGATACGGAAGGTGTTTGCCAGCTTTTATAATGAGAATGCTTATCTTGAACGTTTGCGCCGTGATGTGAACGAGGCCCAAGTTGGTATGGCGTTGTTAGTGCACCATTCATTTCCGGATGAGTTTGAGCTCGCCAACGGCGTAGCTACTATGGAAAAGAAACTCTCGCCGCCTCATTGGAACATCATGCTGTCTACTCAGAAAGGTGCAACTCCGGTAACCAATCCGGAGGAGGGGGCTTTGCCTGAGGAGGTGAGCGTCTATGCTGAGCCGGGCGGGGGTATGGCTATGACGCTGATTCGCCAATCGAATCTTGTGATTTTAGGTGAGACGGTAATGGATTGGCAGGCGGACTACAATGACTTGACTGCTCTGCTGGTTGTAGCGGCCCAGGAGTTTGAACAGGTGACCGGCAAGACAGAATATATACTGGACTTTGAGTATAAAAAGGTTGCACCGGGAGGGGCGGCGACGCCAGCGGGAGGAGTTGTCGTCAAACAGATTCGTGAGATTCCACCTCTTGATACCATTAATTCTACTTGTCCTTCTTTCGATTATAACTGCCCTGAGCCTCCTTATAGTAACAACTACTTTGTAGAACAATCCTATGAAGATGCGAGTGTGTCAATCGAAACTTCGTATTATCTGTACTGCCCGGCTGATTATTGCTTTAATTATGATTTCTATTCATTTTGCCGAACGGTTATACGTGGATATACAACCAGGCCAATCGTTATGTTTACAGGTGTTGCAGAACCTACTTATTGGGGTATGAGTCATTATTCATGGTTGGATTATTATTTCACACCATCCCAGGAACCAGGAATGGACCAGTGCCTCTTGAATCAGTTACGAGCGAAGGATATCCGTGTTATTCATCTGCATTTATTCAGCGTACCTAATTATGTTGAAACAACAGGTTTTGGCTCGGGGCCGTATTATCTTGGTGATTTTGATTGGAACGGCGACGTCGATTTTCTGGATTTTGCCGAGCTTGCCTGGAGGTGGATGGAAAATGATTGCGGCCTGTGTGGAGGAGTTGATCTTGACTGCGATGGATCTGTCGGGCTGAAAGATCTGGAGGGATTTATCGACAACTGGCTTGTGACCGATTGACAGAAGTCTTTTTTCTAAAATACTCGATTTACCGCTGGCTTATCTGCGATTGCGTCTTCGCAGAGCATAATATGAATTACTCTACCTTTGTCATTATCTCATCGGGTATATCGAAGTTCGAATAGACATTCTGTATATCATCGTGATCTTCCAGATCTTCCATCAGACCGATTATCTTTTTGGCCGTATCGAAATCTGAAACTGCCACGTCACTTTGAGGCAGCATCGATATCTCGGCGACCTGGACAGGTATCTCTTTTTCCTGCAGTGCGTTCTTCAGCCCGTCATACGCAGCCGGCTCACACGTAATTTCGAACACATCCGCATCGGTAGTTATATCTTCGGCACCCGCCGCCAGCGCCATCTCCATCAATTCATCCTCGTTGGCGTCGCTTCTGTTGACAGTAATCAGTCCTTTTTTATTGAACATCCAGCTGACGCATCCGCTGGTCCCCATCGCCCCGCCTCTTCGCTCGAATAACTTTTTCACTTCCGGCGCCGTCCTGTTTCTGTTGTCAGTCAGTGCCTCAATCATAATCGCCACTCCGCCCGGTCCGTATCCTTCGTACAGCACATCTTCGAAATTCTGTCCGCCGATCTCTCCGGTTCCCTTTTTGATTGCCTTTGCGATTGTATCTTTAGGCATATTGGCGGCCTTGGCCTTATCTATTGCGTACCGTAGAGAAAGATTAGTTGCAGGGTCCCCTCCGCCCGTCCGCGCCGCCACGATTATCAGCCTTGCCACCTTACTCCAGACCTTCCCCCGCTTGGCGTCATTAGCCGCCTTCTTATGCTTTATCCCAGACCAATGTGAGTGACCCGACATAAATCGCCTCGATAATTATACCTTATAGATACTCGTTTTTCCGAACAAAGTATTATACCGGTTCTGGCTGCCGGAGGTAAGTACTTTTTCTGTGCGTAGGGCGGTACTTTAGAAAGACAGACATTAACCGTCTATGAAAGTAATCCGGTTTCGATTTGCTGCTCAGAGTAAAATCTATGCGCCAAGGGCCGTAGCGGCTGCGTCGGCATCGGCTGATTCGACAATAACGATCATACCGTATCCGCCGTTGCAAACCATTGCCGATGCGGCAACGCCGCTGACCCCGGCGTTGGCTAAAGGCTTTAAGGCCTCCGCCGCGGCGCCTGGCGTGTCGTCGCCGGTCAGCATAAAACCGGCCAGCTCCGTTACCTCGATGCCAGCCTTGATTGCACAGGCCTTGAGGGCCTCCGGATTCTTTGCGCTGAGATAGGCCATGGCTGAACCTCCGCTGCATGCACAGGCCGACAGGCCGTTTAAATCGACGCCGTCGTCGGCGGCCTTGGACAATAGCTTTTGTAAACTGCCCGGCTTATCTTCGATTTGGACCGCGTGAATTGAAATCCGCTTTACTGCCATTTTCCCATTCCCTTAAAAAGAGTTATCCGTTCCACTAATCTGTAAATCTACAATTGCTCGCGGGAATGTCAAGGATTTAATAAGCAGTATTCCGCTTAATATTCGCGGGGGCTTGGTCCCGCTCTATTGGAACCGGCTCATGCCGGATATATGGGATTTAATACCGCTCAAGCGGGGGTTGTCCCTGTGACAAATGTAATGTCACTTATGGTTCTCATTTCTTGAAATTGACACTTGACATTTTAAGCAATGCACGATAGTATTTATCCGATTAGTGCCCTTTTTACGGCGAAGGAAGAAGCCATTGAGGAGGCATCACGGGCACGTTACCCTACTTAACTAACAACTGTTAAATTCGGTACGCGCGATGCGCATTGTTCATAAAAGCCCGTTTGTGGAGGAAACAAAATGAAACTCACACCATTACAAACAATCCTGCTATTGTGCCTGATGGTCTGCTGGCCTACGACTGCCGGCGCGGCAGAGCCGATGGGTTCGGCCTTTACCTACCAGGGCCATCTCTACGACGCCAACCACGTCGCAGACAGCCTCTATGACTTCCAGTTTAAACTCTATAACGATCCGTGTCTTGTCGGCGGGGGCACGGAGGTAGGGGAAACCGTCACGATAGGTGAGGTTGATGTAGTTGATGGCTACTTTACAGTCCAACTGGATGGTTTCTACCCGATACCGTACTGGGCGTTTAATGGAGATGCCCGCTGGCTGGAGATTGGTGTTCGCCCGGGCGACCAGAATGACCCATGCCAATATAGCATCCTTAGCCCACGCCAGGAGATAACGGCGAGCCCCTATGCATTTTATGCACTTCGTTCTGATTATGCTCAGAGTGCCGGAAGTGTTGCCGGTATGATTGACGGCAGCGGCACAACAAATTACATTCCAAAATTCACAGCGAGCGGCACACTTGGTGATTCTGTAATATATGAATCCATAGCCACCGGCAACGTCGGAATCGGAACCAGCGGCCCCGGCGATAAACTGGACGTTAACGGACACATCAATACATCCCAAACCTATAAATTAGATGGAATAACTGTTTTGACCAGCCCTGAACCAAATAGCATCTTTGTAGGTGAAGGTGCGGGAGCAAGCATCACCACAGGCCGTCGCAATACAGCAATGGGTTATAAAGCCCTCGCGTGCACAAACACAGGCGAAGACAACACAGCAGTGGGTTATTATGCCCTTGAGAATAATACCGAAGGCAACTACAACTCAGCAATGGGTTATTGTTCTCTTAGCTACAACACCAATGGATGGTACAACTCAGCAGTGGGTTATTGGGCTCTTCACCTAAACACCACAGGCGGTAATAACTCAGCAATGGGTAATGGTACTCTTAGTTCCAATACCGAGGGCGACAACAACACAGCAGTGGGTTCTCGGGCCGGATATAGTGTTGTAACTGGCAGTGGTAATGTCTTTTTGGGCCATGAGGCAGGATATGACGAGACCGGCTCAAATAAGCTCTACATCGCCAATTCATCTGCTGACCCACCGCTTATCTATGGCGAGTTCGACACGGGCAAGGTTGGTATTGACACGAACAATCCCGGCGCGAAACTTCACATCGGCGGGACAGCAGGCGTGGACGGCCTTATGTTTCCCGATGGCACGCTCCAGACGACAGCGGCGGCTGGCGACGGCGATATCACGGCTGTTAATGCAGGGACGGGCCTCTATGGCGGGGGAACTTCAGGGGATGTGACGCTCGATATTGAAGTGCCGCTTACTCTGACAGGCACCAGCAGTATCCCGCTTTTGAAAATCACTAATAACGGCAGCGGTTACGGCATCGAGGCACGCTCTTCCGGGCCGAGGGGCGTTTACGCAGAAGCGACCGGCACCGGAGGCACCTCTAATTATGGAGGATACTTTAAGGCGGCAGGCAATTTAGGCAGGGCCGTCTACGGTTATGCCACCGCCGTTACCGATGCCAACAACTACGGCGGATACTTTATCGCACAGGGTGACCAGGGCAAAGGCGTCTATGCATCGGCTACGGGCGCCAATGGTGTTGGTGTTTACGGTAAAGGCTCGAACGGCAGCAAGGCCGCTCACTTCGAGGGCGACGTGCACGTTACAGGCGAAATCACAAAGGCATTTACTGCAAATACAAACAATCCAGCGACACCGATTGCTTATGCCTATGTTGCTGCCAGCGGGGTCCATTGGGGAACGCCAAATGTGACCGGTATCGTGTGGAACTCAACGGAAAAACGATACGAAATCACTATCAGTGGCCAGACCTATACCGAGGGAAGCTATGTGACCAACGTTACAGCAAGAACCGACGTAACGCCGCCGTATATTGCCACCTGCTTAGGTCTTGACGGCAAGCTTATGGTCACACTGTATCAATTAACTACAGGCTTGAAGACGCAGGGATATTTCCAGTTTATTACGTACAAGCCATAAGGCCGGGCTCGAGACTCAAACTTTTTTCAGAGGTGCGAAAAATGAAAAATTTGAACTTAAAATTAATACTTGCCGTCGGCCTTGTCATTGCGTCAGCCCTGACATCGCCTGTGCGGGCCGAGATTCAGTTCGAAGGCACAGAAACCCAGCTAACCGCCGACCTCGCAGACCAGTACGACCCGGCCATCTCCGGCGCATACACCGTCTATACCGACCGCCGCGGCACTGATACAGATATCTACCTCTACGACATCGATGCCGCAATTGAAACCCAAATCACATCGGGTGGTGGGGACCAGATGCTCAACGATGTTTCTGGTGACTTGGTAGTCTATACCGACTATGGCTCAGGCAATGCCGATATTTATCTATACAACATCTTCACAGAAGAGACGACTCAACTGACCGACGATCCGAACGCTCAACGGAATCCTGCCATCAGCGGCAACCGAGTTGTTTTTGATGACAACCGGAATGGCAACTACGACATCTATATGATAGATGTGAGCACGATGATAGAAACCCAGTTGACAACTGACTCTAACCAACAAATCCGACCGGCTATCAATGGTTCGATTGTCGTCTGGGAGGACTTTCGCAATGGAAACTACGATATATATATGCTGGATATGGATACGAGCATTGAAACCCAGTTAACGGATGCGGGCCAGCAAAGAGACCCAGACGTCGACGGGGACGTTATTGTCTTTACTTCGAATGCGATGAGTGTTGGGGACATTTATTTGTATCGGATAAGTGCGGGGCAGACTACTGCGGTAACATCAGGAGCCGATTATGAAACAAATCCAGCAGTCTCGGGTGACTACATCTCGTATGAAGGCTATTCGACCGGCGACGCGGATATCTGGCTTTACAGTATTTCTTTAGGTGAAAGCCGGCAGGCGACGACAGATACAAACGAGCAGTACTTGCATGATTTATCTGGCAATCGGCTGGTTTATACCGACAACCGCAACGACAATCTGGACATCTACCTTTTCGAGTTCGTCTTTGATGAGCTGCCCGATGGGCCCAGTCGGTATGATTTGAGCTGGCGTACGATAGACGCCGGCGGCGGTACGAGCAGTGACGGACAATACATAGTCACCGGCACCATAGGCCAGCACGATGCCGCATACTCAGCAGGTGGTGATTATGAATTGCTTGGCGGCTTCTGGCCGGGCGCACCGTTATGTACGGTCGATTTCGAGCACTTCGCAAGATTCGCCGAATACTGGCTCGAAAGCGGAAGTGGCTTGCCTGCTGATTTATATGGTGACGATACCGTCGACCTGCTTGATTTGGACATCTTTGTTCACGAGTGGCTCTATTACTGCCCCTACGCCTGGCCGTTAAAATAAGCACTGGCGAGCAGGAGACAGAATAATGTGACTGCGAACAAACTATGAATCTGAATTGGTTATTCCTGCGAAGTATCTGCCCGGGCCGGCTTTTGGAAAACTCGGTAAATTCTCATCAATGTATGCCCACGGAACAGCACATTGTGTCCATATCTGGCGGCTTGGCTTAATCAATTCCGACTCATCCAGATTGCCCGCCTTGAGCCAGACAAAATGGGGATATTTTTCAGCCCTGGTGAACAGAGGTGAGCCGCATTGCGGACAGTACTGGCGAGTAATTTTCCTGCCGCTGTCACCGGTAGTTGTGTAGCCTTTAACTTTACCACTGATGATACGCAACCCAACCGCCTGCACGAGCACGCCGACGGTGTAGGGGCCGCCCGTGGCTCTTTTGCAGTCGTCGCAGTGACAATAGCTTGCGTCTTGCGGCTCGCCGGTATATTCGTATCGAACAGAACCGCATAAACATCCGCCATGCAAAACCTTTTCCATAATATTCTCCTTATCGTACGAATTCTTTACGAGGCGAGAAGTAAAAAAACTCTATTCTAATTCAGCCATACTGTCAAGATGATCAGAAGACAGAATACAGGAGACAGAATACCCAGCTTCGTCCCTACGTGACTTCGCCGTGGCAAGCGGAAGGCAGAGGACGGACAGCGGAGGGCAGAGAAAATCCGAAATCCTAATTTCTAAACAAATACGAATAACCAAAATTCAAAGGTTCCAAACCATGGAGCAAAATCCGTGCCAAAGGGGACAAAATCGGCAGTATTTTTTGCGTAGCAGAATAATGCAATAAAAGCGCGCAGGGGGGTACGGAGGTAAAAAATCTTTTTTGGAAAAAATTTCAGCCTTTATTGACAAGGACTTACGTCAAATTTTATCAGAAAATTTTTAAAAATATCGTAAAAACGCGCAAGTTCATCCAAAGGTGGAGGACGTTGTAATTTTGAATTTTCAATTTTTAATTCTCAATCGAAGCTACAAAGAGCAGACCACAAATAATTTAGAATTCAGCATTCATAATTCACAATTCGCGCCATCGTGCCTACGTATAACCTAAGAATCACCGTACCAGAACGTCTCGACCGGCTCATATCAGCGCCGCTGATTTTGTGTCGATGGTTATGGTACGGCTATACATTCAGGCGAATACGCCTGAACATCGGCAAATACGCACGCGTTGACCCCAGCCGATTCCATGAACTCAGCAGGTACACATGGATTGGGGTAATAAGCGGGACGAGCTACGTGGCTGTGCGATTGACGCCTGAAGGTTCCTGCAGATTTCCCGTATATATGCATCGCCAAATCCTCAACGCCCGCAAAGGGCAAATCGTCGACCATAAGGACCGTAATAGCCTGGATAACAGGGTTGATAATCTCCGCTTCGCTACCTACTCACAAAATGCAAGGAATAAACCGAAAATCAAGTTGAACAGTTCTTCGCGGTATGTCGGGGTGTATTTCGAGAAGCGATACGGCAGATGGACCGCCCAAATCAGCGTCGAGGGCAAGCACCTATGGCTCGGCCGTTTCGATTCCGAAATAGAAGCTGCTAAGGCCTACGACACCGCCGCAAAAAAGTATCACGGTGAGTTTGCCTGCCTGAACTTCCCGGAACGAAAAATAAAAGGACTGAGAGGATTGCTGATGAGAATAGTCGCAAGGACTATTCTCGTTCTGCGTACAGCGTACCGCGTACTGCATCTAAAGGCAGAAGACAGAAATATTTAACCGCGGATTTTGTCAGACATAAGACATCAGACCAAAGACTAGAGACCAAAGACTATAGACTAGAGACTAGAGACTAAAGACTAATTTTAACCGCGGTTTGCGCGGATTAACGCGGATTAAAGATTTAATATTGTTCGAACAAAATAAACCATTGAAATTGCTAAAATGGCAGCATAAAATCAGTAAAAGTCATTTTTTATATTTTTATGACCATATAGATGCTGAAATATATGAGCTACCTTGATGATTTTGAGCATTCGTTTATGCAACACACGCTTCATACGATGCGCACCTACAAAGGTCACTTTGACGCAACGACACTTATAAATTGCCTTCTAGGACTTCTAGTTGTTCCCAAAGAGAAATTCCTTGAAGCGATTCCCCTTGAGCCACTGTCCGAACTCTCCAAATGGGGAATAAGCGAAGACTCAATCAAGAACGTAGGAAAAAAGACCAAGAGCAATCATGAACCCGAGACGCTTAGAGGTCTCGTTTATAACCTTCGCAATTCAGTGGCGCACTTCCGCTTGAAGCCAATCCCAAGGACGCAAGAAGTTCACTCCTTCGAATTCACTGATCGGGACGGATTCCATGCAGTGATTAAGCTTGAAGAGATGCGTGATTTTGTTGAAAGACTGGCAAAATATTTAGACAAACAGTGAACAAAATCCGGGGATAAATAGTTGTTATTCACAAGTCGTTAGTCAATATAGAATAATAAATTGGTAGTATTAATCCTGTTATCCTGTCTGAATATAAACAGTGTTAATCAGTGTTAATCCGTGTAATCCGCGGAGAAGAATTTGTCCCGGCGCGCCGGGATTCGTGTTTAATTTTCTGCGTTAATCTGTGTAAAACGGTGTTACCGGCCTGTATCACGCATATAAATCAGTTAAGTTGGATTGATAGATAGATGTTTTTTCTCTTGTGAATTTCTCCGCCCTGCCTATAACTAATTCTCTTTCTTCCCTAACAAACTTGATATGTTGCAGTAATGCCCAAGCGCTGTTATTCCATTGCATCTGGAAACCTCTCTGGTGAGCCTCTTTTTCCATCGCAATGCGCTTACTTTGGCTGAAGACTAAAAAATCCAGTGCACCGGCTATTTGTTCCACTGAAGCTTCCCCTGGGTCGACCAAAATACCCCTGGCATATCTGCCGATGACAAGGCCACTCGGACAAAGTTTGTTTGAATGAATGAGCTCCAGAGCACAACTAAATTTGGTTGCTATTGCAACTCTGCTGGAGCCTAAAGTGTCAGCTAATACACCGCTCGATGTCTGGAACATGTTGAGATAAGGAAGCACCATAACGTTGGTTGCCGAATAAAGTTCCAAAAAAGTACTTTCATCTAAAAAGGCGTCGATAAAGACAACATCGTGCTGCCTAAAGTTGACACCCACGAGTTCTTTGGACTTGCACCATTTCAGTTTGGACTCTTCGAGCGCTTTAGTCAGAGTGACTTGATATTCTCGGTATTCTCTGCCTTGTGCTGCTCGTGCAAAATCCGGATGGTATTGACCTGCAATTAAATACACTATTCTTTCCCTTTGGCTGAGCGTACAGGACTCTCTTAAAAACCTTCCATAGGCTCTGATGCTATACTGGATTCCTTTATCAGGGGACAATAGCCCCAGTGTGGTAACGAGAAAAAAGTCTTTCAAGCCGTATTTTTCTTTAATTGCCAATCGGTCGTATTCAGAAGCATGTTGCATCCTGATTCCGTGGTCAATGTGCTTGAGCTTTGAATGGTCGATTTTATAAGTTGTCGATTCCAGTGTTTCTATAGCACTTTCTGAGGTCAGAATAAGGCTGTCACTAAACTTAGCCAGTTCCTGTAACGTCATCTTTTGATGTTCGTTCGGCTCGTCGAGTACAGTGTGAAGGTAAACCAGAGTAGTAAGCCCCTGACCGCTAAACGCTTTTGCCATATCTACAAAATTCGTTCCTTTGCTATCCTTTCCATCCTTATCAGGGTCAAGGCCATATTCGTGCTGCAATATAACAATGGTCGGGTTTGTACTTTCTTTTGCCCTGGTTATTATGTTTTTAATTGCAAGACCCCAGGATTCCGAGTTGTACTGGTCAATAACAAGGTCAACAGGAATACTATATGGTCCGTTATTTTTGTCGATTGCTGCAACTCTTATTTGACCAACTTCACCTGTAAAATGTTCAAGTGCGCCAGCCAGGTCACGCGAAAATGTACCGATTCCGCACCTTCTTGGCGGATACGTACTTACAATTCGGATATTATACGGCATACTTGACCGGCCTTTACCTATTATTCAACTCGCCACTTGTCAGGTGGCTGTATCTAATAACAGGCTATGATGCTGAGAAACAGACGTCAAGGCTTTTCTCCTATGTCAATGGGTTATATAGGGAACATTGTATCACCCTTAAGAGGGTTGTTTTTGTCAGTAAATTTTGTAATGTAAGGGAACAAAAAGGAGTTTATCGGCGTCTGTTTCAAAAAAGATGCCGGTCAATGGCTCAGCCGTTTCGACTCCGAACTCGAAGCCGCCAAAACATACGACACCGCCGCGAAAAAGTATCACCGCGAGTTCGACTGCCTGAACTTCCCCGAAAACAAAGAAAAAGGCCTCCGAGGTTCACTAATGAGAATAGCCAGTTTGGCAGAAATTTTAGCCACTAAGACCCAAAGGCACAAAGGCTTTTTGACTTGGTTTGACGGTCTTTTGAACGTCTCGGCAGATGAGGATTGACCGCGATGCGACCTGTATATATCATGTGACAAATCCGAACGGGAGACTCTGTAATACCGTGTGGAGGCTTATGGCATGGGCATACGTAAGAGGTTTAATGAAGCATTTGGCTTGGAAGAGAGTATTGAAGAGGAAAGAAAGCGGTTTGTTCAAAGAGTGAATCAGGCCATCTTCCACGAAATAGATACGGACAAGAGCGACATATTTGACTATCATACATTGTTCAAGTTGATTTGTTTCGAATTGGGTGTCAATGCCCATGATTTTCCGGAAAGAAAGTTGGGGGAGATAATGTATGAGTTTTATCTACCCGCTACAATAAGAACTCTGACAAAAAATGATTTCACCAAGACGCTCCGCGTATTATGCATCTTGTATCCTCGTATTGAATATAAGTCTAACAATGAGATGGGGCGAAGTTGGTTGTCCAACACCATCGAGACCGCCTTATCTCGATGCAGTTGCGATATCGGTATAAGATGGAAAGAGGGATTCTTCTATCCAGCCGGGGCCGAGGAACTGGATAAGCCTCTTATTGAGGAAACGCTGACTTGGCTAAAACAATATCCAAATGAAAGAAAAGACTACCGAACCGCTCTGCAAAACTATTTAGAAGGAACGTCCTTGAGTGACGTGATAAGTAATTGCTATTCGGCCGTGGAAGGGGTAGCGAGGGAGGTGCTTGGAAATGAGAGGACCTTAGACAATAACAAGGATGAATTACTATCTAAAATAAATTTATCGGATGGCTGGAAGTCACTATTAGCGAACTACATCAACTATGCTCATGATTACCGACACGCCTCTTCAGAAAGGCATGATGTAACGACACAAGAGGCCGAAGCGTACTTGTATATGACAGGTTTGATTATACGTTTGGTCATTGAATGCAAATAAAAAACTAGAGTCGGGCAACGTTTTCAAAGCCAATCAATCAAAGAAGCTAAATCTCCTTCGAACTGACCTCGATTTGCCTGTCGCACCTTCACTCCATAGTTGCACTTAGGCACTTATTTACCGCTATGTGCATAGTTATTCTATCTGTCAATTCTGCTATTTCACTAGCAATAACAGGTGCCGTCTGTGCTTGAATTTTGCTGATCTCTCCAGATCTAATATATTGTTCGGCAGAATCGACTGTAAGCAACTCAAATCCATCGTGGTCGAGAAGACGGAAAGTAAAATATACTTCATAAGTAGCTTCCTCTAATGGTAGAACAGTTACCGGCCCTGCTTTTGCTTCGATAATCCTTTCTTTCTTGTATTTGTCTGGAAGTTTGCTTTTGTCGAGGGGACTGGTCGACACCTCAATAATAAAGCCGAGAGGAAACTGACCATCAACAGTTGACGCATGAGGAAGAAACTTAGCTTTACCTGATAAAGAACTAACCTTAAGTGTTGGAATGTCTGAATCGAAGAGTACTGAGCTTGAATAACTGATATCGATGCGCCCATCCACATCAACAGAATTGCCTTTGGGAACGCTTGTATCAGAAATCGGATGTGTGAGCGTAATCCACTTGGAAGAGACTTTTGGTCTTAGTAGAACATTCGCAATAGCGAACCCAAAGACAATTCCCAGAAACGATGCTACTATAATTGATATTATCTGCTTTGCTCTCGCTCTCATTTTGCTCTATCCCCAACATTTATTCGACCGTGCTCTTGTAGTTTATTCTTATCAAATTACCCACAAATGTGCAACAATATGTCATAAAAAACCAATGAAACCAAGGCCAGCCACCGTTTTTCGCCCCAGCCTGTCAAAATTGAATTCTTCCATCGTAGTACGCATAACGCACAACGCAGTACTAATTACGAGCGGCAAGCGACTAGCGACGAACTACCGCTTTGCGACAAAACCCGCGCTTTTTTCTAATAATATCTGTCTTTTAGTTTGGTTCCAATAACCACAACCAAAATTACAACGGGTATACCAATAAGAAGTACCCAGCTAAAAGTGCTCATTAAAAGCATATCAAGCCACCTTTCTGTCCCCCATCTTGTTTATAATCCAATTCAAAATTCTCCGCGACGTTACCCCTGAACCCCGGCCGCTAATCGCTAATCCACAATTCTACCTGCCAATCACGCCCCTGAACATCAAAAAATCAACCACAAAACCCCAGTCCGCAGTTTTTAAGAACATTAAGAACACTTAGATTTGGCATTTTGAATTTGTTTCGGATTTAGAAATTAGGATTTCGAATTTGCTGTCGTCAGTCTTCTGTTCTCTGTTGTCAGTCGTCCGTTTTCTGTATCACTTCATATTTTTTATTTATCACGGCCTGGAACTCTTCGGAGACGGCGTTATAGTCGTGGACGTCAACGAGCATAGGCAAATCTGAGGCGGCGAAGGCGTCCTTGACGGCCTCTATCCTTCGCCAGTCCAATTTTTCTGCGGCCACGAGCACGAGGTCAAGGTCGGAAAATTTTTCAGCTTTGCCTTCAATACGCGAGCCGAACAGGCGGACCTCGCAGTCAGGGGCGTGCTCTGCTAAAATCCGGCGAATTTCACCAAGGTGTTCCTGTTCGATGTCAATCATTATTCATTTCTTTCCTGGAGCTTGTTGAGAAAACTTCTTGCGTCTTTTGCAAAATCCAGCGCCGTTTTATATACGGATTCGGCTGTGTCTTCGTCGTATGTATGGGCGGTGAGGTTTCGGGCGTCGCCGTAAGCGAACCATGCGAGTGGGTCATTAATCAGGCCGTATTGTGCCGCCAGGCGAAAAAGCTCCTTTCTTGCGCGGGGATGTTCAGCCTGCTCGGCGGGGGCGTTTTCCCGCAGCCATCTTCTCATAAACTTCCAGCACAGCTCGTAAGTGAACTCGAAGTTCTGGATAACACCGGCCTTTATAGCGTTCTGGGTGTCTGCGTCTAATCCGGCAGTGGAGCTTTTCTCGGCTACGTTCAGTGTCTTTTCGAGCGATTCAACGGCCTTGCTGAGACTGCTCAAATCAAGCTTCATTGTTAACTGTCTCCGAATTTTAAGTCAAGCTTGCGTGCTGAATTTCTGAGCATTCTGCGGCAAATCGGCCTACCTGTCAAGATGGCGTTTCGGAGGGCCTGATTTTGCCAAAAATGGCATAGGAACCACTATAGCCGAGGGCGAATCGCATTGTTTCAATTTTTTATAACCTCTTGTTACACAAAGACTTAAGTGGAAGCGGCGGGCTGTCGTTGCTTTACAGGGCCAAACTGGTATAAGTTTTGCAGTTCTATGTGGCACGAGACGGTATTAGTACAGGCTGATACGCCGGCCTGACCGCAGAAACGCGATAAGCAAAACGCAGAACGCGATACGAGTAATAAGGAGAAACGATACTATGGCAGTAAAAGAATTGGCATTTGAATCGGATGCACGGGCCGCATTATTGGCTGGTGTTGAGAAGCTCGCAGCGGCGGTCAAGACGACGCTCGGCCCGAAGGGCCGAAACGCGGTCATAGACAAAAGCTGGGGCGGGCCTACCATTACAAAAGACGGAGTTACGGTCGCTGAGGAAATTGAGCTGATAGATAAGGGCGAGGACCTCGGCGCGAAGTTAGTAAAAGAGGCGGCGAGCAAGACCTCAAAAATAGCAGGTGACGGTACTACTACCGCGACGGTTCTTACTGAGGCTATGTTCAAAGAGGCGTTTCGCAACCTCGCGGCGGGGGCAGACGCGATGAGCCTGAATCGCGGGATGCAGGCAGCGGCCAAGGCGGTGACGGACAAATTGGCGTCGCTTGCCAAGCCGATTGATATTACCAAGAAGGACGATATCATTAACATCGCGACTATCAGCGCGAACAACGACGCCGGAATCGGCAAGATTATGGCTGAGGCGTTCCAGCGGGTCGGCAAGGACGGCGTTATAACGGTCGAAGAAGGAAAGAGTATAGAGACGACCGTGGACGTTGTAGAAGGGATGCAATTCGACAGGGGGTTTTTGTCGCCGCATTTTGTGACCGACGCGAAGAATATGACGGTCGAGATGGAAAAGCCTTATATACTCGTCTATGAAGATAAAATCAGCTCAGTAACGAAACTTATACCGCTGCTGGAGAAGGCGGCTAAGGCAAATAGGCCTTTGCTGATTATTGCAGAGGACGTGGAGAGCGAGGCGCTGGCGACGCTTGTTGTCAATAAGCTGCGGGGTGTGCTGAAGGTGGCTGCGGTCAAGGCGCCGGGTTACGGAGACCGAAGGAGGGAGATGCTCAAAGACATAGCGATACTGACCGGGGCAGAGCCGATATTCAAGGACCTGGGTATCGAGCTTGAGAATGTCAGCGTTAAGCAGCTTGGCGTCGCCAAGAAAATTACTATCGATAACGATAATACGATTGTCATCGAGGGAGCGGGGTCGGAAGATGCTATAAAAGGTCGGGTCAGGCAAATCCAGGATGAAATTGAGACTACTACAAGCGACTACGACAAGGAAAAATTGCAGGAGCGACTGGCGAAGCTGACAGGAGGAGTTGCGCAAATCAACGTAGGGGCAGCGTCGGAAGCGGAAATGAAGGAGAAGAAGGCGCGAATCGAAGACGCTCTTCACGCTACACGCGCGGCAGGTGAGGAAGGGGTCGTTCCCGGAGGCGGAGTTGCGCTGATTCGGTGCATCGATGCAATAGACAAGCTGAAATTACAAGGCGATGAGAAGACCGGCGCGAGTATCGTAAGGCATGCACTGAGCCGGCCTTGCTACTGGATTGCTGAGAATGCGGGCGCGACGGGGAATCTCGTTGTTAGTAAGGTCAGCCAGGGCAAGGGCGGATTCGGATATAACGCGGCGAGCGATACGTATGAAGATTTGTACGAAGCAGGCGTAATCGACCCGGCAAAGGTGGTGAGAATCGCACTGCAAAATGCCGCGAGCATTGCGGGGTTGCTTCTGACAACAGATTGCCTTGTTACCGAGAAGCCTAAAGAAAAGGACGAGATGCCTGCCGGTATGCCCGGCGGAGGAATGGGCGGCGGCATGGGCGACATGGGAGGTATGGGCGGCATGGGTGGTATGCCAGGCATGGGTATGATGTAATAGAAAAAGAATGACGAATAGCGAATGACGAAATAATAGTGAAAAAGAGAAGTAAAGACAAATTTATCCGCGGATTTAACGGATTAAAGACTATTTTCTCCGCGGATTACGCGGATTAGCGCGGATTAAAAAAGTAGAGATAAAAACAAAGACTTAATAACGATTTTATCCGCGGATTACGCGGATTACCGCGGATTAGAAAAAATAGGAATAAAAAACAAAAGATTAAAAACGAATTTATCCGCGGATTAACGCGGATTAAACAAAATAGAGAATAAAACAAAAGGTAAAAGACGGATTTGTACGCAGATTAACAAGGATTATGAAAGGTAAATAGTATTGGCTGAGACGGATTTATTACATCATGAGCTGACCAGAGAGATTATCGGTGCGGCGATGGAGGTTCACGGGAATCTCGGTCATGGATTTCTTGAAAGCGTATACGAAGAGGCATTGGCAATAGAATTTGACTTAAGAAATATTGGTTACGAAAGACAGAAGGAAATTAAAGTCGTTTATAAAGGCAGAACAGCGAAAGAATTTGTGTGTGACTTTCTTGTTAAAGGAAAGGTATTAGTAGAGCTGAAAGCCCTAAGTGCTATTACCGGCTCTGAAGAGGCACAGGTCTTGAACTACCTCAAGGGTACCGGAGTAGAAGTCGGGCTGTTATTGAATTTCGGGCAGAGCTCGCTGAAGTCCAAGAGGCTTGTGCTGCAAAGAAAAAGAAAAGCCGCGGATTTAACAGATTAAAAACGAATTTATCCGCGGATTAACGCGGATTAGCGCGGATTAGAAAAAATAGAGATAAAGGCAAAGACTTAAAAAGACTTTCTCAGCGGATTAACACGGATTTGAAATAATAGAAATACAAACGACTAAAGAGAAAAGATTTATTGATGGCTAAAACAGTTTTCATTTTAGGTGCTGGGGCTTCTAAGGAAGCAGGTACTTGAAAAAATGGAATCCACGGATTAAAGACTAAAGAATAAATTTATCCGCGGATTACGCGGATTAACGCGGATTAAAAAAAAGAGAGGTTAAAAGAAACCACGGATTGCACGGATTAAAAAGAATAGATACTGGAACCACGGATTTCTCGGATTAACACGGATTAAAGAAAATGAATGAAAAAATAAGTCATCGTTTTGAAGAATTACTCAAAGAAGGTGAGAGTTTAATTAATTCGATTCCTTCATTAAAACGACAGACGCATGCTTCTGGTCCCATGGAGACTGTTTCAGGAGAATTAGCTTATTGGGTAAATACTTCCGAGATATCAAGATACCGACGGTGGTTAAATTCAGCGGCTAATTTGATTAGTCATGTCGTAAGTGAAGATAGCTATTATGCAAAAGAATGCACCATAATATTTGATAATGAACAACTCAAAAGAGGTGTCCCTTCACATTCTATCCAGCAAACATTTGGTTTATTAAAATCTGTTAAAGAGGAATGGGGACATGGGATGCTTGGCCAAATTGAATTTAACATAGCAGGTGCAACCTTTGACGATTTTCTTGACCATGCTGAAGAATTTCATAAAGGTAATAAGACAATAGAATCCTCAGTATTATCAAGTTTTGTTTTTGAAGATACAATAAAAAAGATTTGTAAAAAGAATGGAGTTGAGACAAATGGAAGGAAGCTTGATAATCTGATAGATGATCTTGTTAAGAAAGATGTACTAACTCAAGTAAAAGCTAAAAGAGCGAAGTC
Organism: uncultured Pirellulales bacterium; assembly: GCA_964583405.1. GTDB lineage: Bacteria > Planctomycetota > Phycisphaerae > Sedimentisphaerales > Anaerobacaceae > JBBABK01. Next base: position 10,076 of record CAZOVR010000017.1, on the reverse strand, counting down.
GTCTGCGGGTGTGAGAAATCATGCGTTACATGCGGAATGGGAAAAGCTTGATATAAAAGATATAGGAGCAATGATTAAAAACACGAGAGAATTTATTGAAGAATTTCTTTAATATATTTAATCCGTGAAAATCCGCGTAATCCGCGGATAGAAAGTCGTTAGTCGTTGGTCGTTAGTAATAAAAAAATAATCCGTAGAGTTAGTTGTTAAGGAAATTTAGAAGGAGAAGCCGATATGAAGCTCAGACCGTTGGATGATGGACTTGTAATAAAACAGCTCGATGCTGAAGAGAAAACAACAGGGGGGATTATCCTGCCGGATTCGGCGAAAGAGAAACCTCAGATGGGCAAGGTCGTAGCTGTCGGGCCTGGACGGACGCTGGATAACGGCAAGGTTGCCAAGATGGCAGTGAAAAAAGGTGATGAGGTTATTTACCCGAGGTATCTGGGTAACGACGTGGAAATCGACGGCGAGAAGTACATTATCTGCAAGGAGCATGACATCCTCGGGATAGTCGAGAAGTAAATTCAGAAATGAATATCCAATGCAGAATGTAGAATACTCAATATAGAAGGAAATAAAAATGGCAAAACAGATGATGTTCGAGAATGCGGCGAGGAACGAGCTAAAGGACGGGCTGGAGAAGCTCGCTGCGGCTGTGAAGGTGACACTCGGTCCTACGGGAAGGAACGTGATTTTGCACAAGAGCTGGGGCTCGCCGAAGGTAACCAAAGACGGTGTATCGGTCAGTAAAGAGATAGAGCTGCCGGAGCCTTTCAAAAATATGGGGGCCAAGATGGTCAACCAGGTTGCGAGCAAGACTTCCGATGTTGTCGGGGACGGTACAACCACATCGACCGTATTAGCTGAGGCGATTTACCGCGAAGGACTCAAGTACGTTACGGCAGGGGCAAATCCCGTGGCGATTCAGCGTGGTATTACAAAGGCGGTTGCAGAAGTGACTAAATTTATTAGGAATGAGAGCATACCGGTAAAGGGTCATGAGGATAGAGCCAAGGTTGCGACTATCAGCGCTAACAACAACGCAGAAGTAGGCGAGATTATTGCTAATGCTATGGATAAAGTCGGCGAAGAAGGCGTGATAGAAATCGAAGAAGGTAAGGGGATGCAAAGTGAACTGACCGTTGTCGAAGGGATGCAGATAGATAAGGGATACATCTCGCCTTACTTTATGACCAATCCGAATACTCTCGAAGCGATTCTGGAGGATTGCTATATCCTGCTGCACGAGAAGAAACTTTCGAATGTGCGAGAGCTGATACCGCTGCTGGAGAAGGTTGCGCAGCTCGGCAAGCCTTTGCTGATAGTGGCTGAAGACGTGGAAGGAGAAGCGCTGGCAGCTTTAGTGATTAACCGTTTGCAGGGAGTGCTGAAGGTCTGTGCGGTCAAGGCGCCGGGATTCGGCGACAGGCGAAAGGCCATGTTAGGTGATATGGCGGTGCTGACAGGCGGGACACTAATCAGCGAAGATTTGGGTATGAAGCTGGAAAAAATTGAGCTTTCGCAGCTCGGACAGGTTAAGAAGGTTGTAGTGGGCAAGGAAACTACGACTATTATCGAAGGGTCAGGGAAAAAGAAGGACATCACAGCTCGCTGTGACCAGATAAGAAGCCTGATTGAAAAGACGACCAGTGATTATGACCGGGAGAAATTGCAGGAGCGGTTGGCAAAATTAGTAGGCGGAGTAGCTGTGATTAACGCCGGCGCTGCGACGGAAACCGAGATGAAAGAAAGAAAAGACCTTCTGGATGACGCACTGCACGCAACACGCGCGGCGACCGAAGAAGGAGTAATTGCAGGCGGAGGAGTAATCTTCCTGCGGGCTATTGCGGAAGTTGAAAAGGCAAAATCGAAAGTCAAAGGAGATGAAAAAATCGGGTTTGATATAGTAAGTAGTGCGCTTAGTGCTCCGACGAAGCAGATTGTCGACAACTCAGGCGAGGAAGGTGATGTGATTGTGGCAAGGCTGTTAGAACAGTTGCCGACGAAAAAGACCTTAGGCTATAACGCGAACAAGGGTGAACTTGTGGATATGGTCAAAGCGGGGATTATCGACCCTGCGAAGGTGGCAAGGACGGCATTAGAGACGGCGGCTTCGGTTGCGGGGCTGATGCTGACGACGAATGTGCTGATAACGGACCTCAAAGACGAGGATAAGGACGAAGAGCCGATACATGGTTCGGTAAGATAATTTATAAGAAATCCGAAATACGAAGCACGAAATACTAAACAAATTCAAATAACAAAATTCAAATGACCAAATCTGTTCGGAACATTTGGATATTATGATTTTGAATTTGTTTAGTCCCGATTTATCGGGCTAGGATTTCGATATTCGAATTTATACAGGAGATTATGCCAAAACGTGATTATTATGAAGTTCTGGGTGTGAATAAAAGCGCATCCGCTGATGATATCAAGCGTTCGTATCGGCGGATGGCGATGAAGTACCACCCGGACAAGAATCCCGGCGATAAAGAGGCTGAGGCGAGGTTCAAGGAGTGCGCCGAGTCATACGAGGTCCTGTCCGACGCGGGAAAACGCAAGCAATACGACCAGTTCGGACATGAAGGCCTGCGCGGGGCTGGGATGCATGACTTTTCACGAATGAACGTCGAGGATATATTCTCGATGTTCGGTTTTGAGGACTTGTTCGGCGGAATTTTCGGCGGTCGCGGCGGACGGCGCACGGCTCGACGAGCGGGACCGACACGGGGATACGACCTTGAGACGGCAGTTGAGCTGTCTATGCAGGATGTGGCTTCGGGGACGGAAAAAACGATAGAGTTTACGAGACAGGACAACTGTACGGAGTGTTACGGCAGCGGTTCGGCGAAAGGCTCGTCGCCGTCGAAATGCCCGACATGCAGAGGTGACGGACAGGTGGCAAGGGGCGGCGGATTCTTTCAGATGGTTTCGACGTGTCCGCAGTGCCGGGGAACAGGGCAGGTCATTACCAATCCGTGCAGGGATTGTAAAGGTACGGGGCACGTGCCCAGAAAAAGAATCGTAACAATAAAGATACCGCGCGGGGTGCATGAAGGACAGAGTATCAGGGTGACTAACGAAGGTGAGCCCGGTCGAGACGGCGGGCCAAGGGGCGACCTTTACTGCTATGTGAGAATAAAAAACCATGAGTTTCTCCAACGTGACGGTAATAACCTTATTGCTATTGTACCTATAAGTTTTACGCAAGCTGCGCTGGGAGCGACTGTTGATGTGCCCAGCTTAAACGGTACGAAACAATTGAAGATACCTTCGGGGACGCAGTATGGCACTATATTCAGAATCAAGGGACAAGGGCTGCCGAATATGCGCACCGGAAGGAAGGGAGATGAGCTTGTGCAGGTGGCTATCGAGACACCGGTAAGGCTGAACTCGAAACAACGGGAGCTGCTGGAAGAATTCAAGAGAAATGAGAACAGCGGTATTTTCCCGGCAGCAAAGGGATTTATAGATAAGCTGAAAAAGTATTTCGGCAGCAATAATTAGTGTGAGACTATGACAGAAAAGAAACATAAAGACAGAAAAGAAATCAAGGCGCTCGAAAAGGAGCTGCAGGAGTTAAGTTCGCAGGCTGAAAAAATCGGGCAGGAGAACCAGGACCTGACAGCCAAGATGCAACGAGTGAGCGCAGACTATGCGAATTTTCAGAAGCGTTCGGCCAAGCAGATAAGTGAGTCTATCAGCTTTGAGAAAGAAAGGATTGTAAGATCGCTTCTGCCGGCAATGGACAATTTCGAGCATACACTGGCACATGCAGAATCGGCTGAGGATGTCGAGGCAGTAATCAAGGGTGTGAAAATTATCTATGACCAGATGCTCGATGTTTTAAGGTCGTACGATGTCGAGCAGATTAGCGCTTTAGGAGAGCAATTCGACCCGGCGCTTCATCAGGCGATGCTGCAGAAGGAAGATGAAGAAAAAGAGGAAGGTGTAGTATTGGAGGAGTACCAGAAAGGCTATAAGCTCAACAGCAGGGTTATTCGGCCTGCCAAGGTTGTTGTAAATAAAGTCACTGTCGAAACAGAAGTACCCGAAGCGACCGGAGATGAAATAGTTGAAGAAGAAACAGGCCCAAGCAGCGAAGACATTAATCAATAATCATTTGTCACCAGCCATTCAATACGATGCCTACTTACGAATACAGATGCGGTAACTGCAAGTATGAGTTCGAGCGGTTTCAGTCTATAAAGGCCCGCCCTTTGCGTAAATGTCCACAATGCGGCAAGAACGCTCTTAACAGACTAATCGGCACCGGGGCGGGTATTATCTTCAAAGGCTCTGGTTTCTACGAAACCGATTACCGTTCGGAAAGCTACAAAAAGGCCCAGAAGAAAGAGACCGAAGGCGGCAAAGAGAAAGCGGACGATAAAAAGGGCGAGACCACCAAGGCCGAAAAGTCAGACACTAAATCTGCCGATAAGTCTGACTCAAAAAAAGATACCAAAAAGAAGTCTGCATAGCATGGGGCTTTTACCTGATTAGTTTTGCGATTTGGCGGAATTTAGGGTGTTCGGCAGTCTTGAGCAATTCAAACAGGGCCATTTCGGTAGTGCTAATGTCAATTCCCACGGTCTGCATTTTATTAAGAGCGAAGGTTTTATTCGATTCGGTGCGTGATGAGACTGCGTCGGCGATTACCGTAACTTCATAACCGGCATGGCTTAAGTGGATAGCTGTCTGATAGATACACACGTGGGTTTCAATACCACACAGAAGGACCTGTTTTTTATTTAGTTGTTCGAGTCTGGAATTGAAGCGGTCGCTGTCGCAGCAGTTGAAGCAGAATTTGTCGACGGGCTCATTATCATCGAGCAGGTCTGCTATTTGGGGCAGTGTTGCGCCGAGGGCCTGAGGGGCCTGCCGGCACCAGAGGATGGGGACATTTAGAATCTTCGCGGCCTTGATGAGCACCTGAATATTGGAAAAGAGTTTTTCTTTTTCGTGCATTAACAGGGCCAGTTTGCCCTGCACATCAACGACTGCGAGACAGCAATTGTCTATACGAAGCATCTTATTGGGTATTGTTAATCTGAATCAGAAGCTCAATCATTTCAGTTTCATCGCCCAGGTCCGAAGTTTTAGGCGTTGTATCGCCTGATGTCAAGACCGGTTTTGGTATGGGCAACGAGTTGACTTCGGTGTCAACCGCAAGGATGGTTCCGGGCAGGTCCCTGGTCATAGAATTGAAAGCCGCGGTGTCTTTTGCAAGCTCTATCGATTTGGCGATGTCGGTTTGGGCAATAATATCGTTTAATTGTTTTGCGCTGACATTTGCGACTATGACGTCCTTACCCTGTTCGCCCGTTTCGACTCGAAGCATCACCGAATCGAATTTGTCCCAAATGGTAGCCATGTCGGTGATAAACATACCGGCGGCGGTACGGCTGCAACTGAGGTTGTACACTCCCTTTTCGGATTGGGCTACCGGCAATTCGATAAGTATGATTCCATTGTCCACTAGCGCGCGTTTTACGAATGCGTCAACGCCCGTGAAAAAAGCGGTATTCAATTCAAGACGGCCTGTGAATTGTTTCGGCAGGGGTGGTTCCTGCGCTGCGGCTATCGCAGGGCGAGACTCGGGCGGTGAGGTATCCGCCGGGGGCGTGTGTGCAATCACTTTGTTTGTGACGGATTCGGGCATAGGTATTTCTTCGTTAATCCAGTTTTCCGATACGAGGTGTTCTTCGTCGGATGGTTGCGGCCCGACTATGGTGAAGACCACGGCAGCCAGGGCCACAGCAAGAGTGACTATTGCGGCTATGGAAATCGCACGGCGCCAGAGCAGCTGCCTTGCGCCTTCTTTTTTATCGAATTTCTCATTACCTGAGCCGAGGAAGGTTCGCTGTTTGATCTTTGCTTTTACGTTCTCGAGTAATTCGGGTGGTGCTTCGGCGACGGGTATCGCGGCCAGGAGTGAACGAATCTTCTCGAGTTCGGTGAGTCTTGCCGCTATTTGGTGGTCGTGCTGCAGGATGCGTTTAACCTCTGTGCGGCGTCTCTCGGTCAACTGGCCGTCCATATAAGCATTTAGCAGCTCGTCTATTTTATCTTTATCGTACATTACAGTATTGCCTCAAGATTCGCTTTCAGATTGGCCCTGGCCCTTGCCAGGCGGCTCTTGACCGTACCCAGCTCGACTTCCAGAATCTGTGCAATCTGTTCGTAGTGCATGCCTTCGATGTCCCTGAGAATAATTATTACTCTGTGGTCCGTATCCAAACTGTTAATTGCTCTTACTATTAGATTCACCTGCTCTTTGCTTTGAGCAATATCGGCCGGTTCCCGAACGGTATCGTCAGCCAAGTAGCTTCGCAGAGCCGCCCTGGCTTGTTCGCTGTCACCGTCCGATTCGGCATCGAGAGAAGTCATCTCGGTGCGGGCCTGCCGGCGACAAAAATTCAATGTCAGATTCACTGCAATCCGAAAGGCCCAGGTGTAAAAGCTGCTTCTGGCCTGGAACCGGTGCAGGTTCTCTATTATTTTGACAAACGAGTCCTGAGTAAGTTCCGCGGCGTCCTGTGGATTTGGGCAGATTCTCAGGATTACGTTGTACAAACGGTCCTTATATTTGATTATCAATCGCTCCAGTGCGGCGGAATCTCCAGCCTGACACTGCTGAATTAGAGCTAAATCACTAATATTGATATTGGCCGTGTCCGGCTGCACTGCTCCTGTCCTTAGTTTAGACCCATATCCAGACTGAAAGTTCCATCGCGTCCCATTTTGCGAAATTCCGCAAAATGGGAATCTCATCACCACCCCCACAGAGACTCCATAAACCCAGTATGATGACAGATTTGGGCACAGCAGTCAACCTTTTTAGTAGTGGGTTGAGACCGAGCAAAAGGCGGACGAAAAGCTATTTTTTATCGAGGGTTATTGTGGCCAAGAGCCGCTGGCCGGACGGACGCATGCAGGTTACCTCGAGGACGTAGTTTTTACATTCGGGACAATTGTACCGGAGCTTGAATTCGTAGGCCCGCAGATAGTCCCGCCAATACCTGTTGTTTTCGTTAAATGCGTTCAGGCTTATATCTTCCCACATATAAAGACGCTTTCCTTTGGGGTCTGCTGAACGTGGCCTGAATTTATAAAGCTCAAAACGAAAGACCGCCGGGGCCTTGATTGATGAGCCGACGCTGTCCTGCAGGGCGATGTATGCTGTGATTGTATCAGGCTCAGTGGTTTTATCCGATGGTTGGACATTACTTAATGGCAGAAAGACGGCCTTGACCTGCTGGTAGGCTTTGTTGAAACTTTCAAACTCGGCGATGTCGCCCCTGACGGCGCCGGAAGAAGTTGAAGAGTCCGGCTCACAACCCGCCGACAACAAAAGTATCGTCGTAAAAGACAAGGAGATAATCACCGGCTTATTCATCATAGTTCAAAGCTCCGAATTTAATTTATTCCTTTCACGGATTATAACAGGGCGGCGGTGATTAGTCGATAGTCGTTAGTAAGAAAGTAATACAGAATTAAATTTGTCTGCCAAATGCGTGGTGAATCGGCGCACAACGTCCTTGGAGGTTATTGTACAGGTATTTGCTGCCTGTTGGTAATGACAATGTTTGCGGCCTGGCTGTTGCCTCTGAAGGTGGCCAGAGTCCTATCGCAGTGACACTTAGCGGAACCCGTCAATGTCGTATTTAAGGGTCCTCCGGCAGCGAGAAAGACGGAAAGAGGCCCGGGGTGGCAGGGCTGAAGGTCAGTATGTTGGAGTACCTCGCGGATTTTGGTCTCAATAGCTTGCGGGTCTTCGGAAATCGGACGAGATGACCAGTAAAATTTGATAGTCATATAATCGGTCTTTCAAGAAAATGTGCCTTAAAAAGATTATCCGGCTTCACAAAGACAAGCACAGGTGTACCGTCAGGGATACAGCCACTATTGTATATCGGTAAAAGCGGGTCTACAAGATAATATTTAATATTTTTTTAGCCACAGATTTACACAGACCTGTCCTGAGCGAAGTCGAAGGATTAACACTGTCCCGATTTATCGGGATTTAGACGGGATAAAAGGATATTGTTTTGTCATTCCTGCGCAGGCAGGAATCCATTAATCAGGATGCCCACTTAAGAGTGAGTTTTTTTCCCGAATGAGCGCAGTCTTTAAGATACAAATCAATCAGATTCTGATAAGGAACTCCGGTCTCACCGGAAAGCTCCTTAAAATAATCGATAACATCAACCCCAAGCCGAAGGGTGACCTGTTTCTTCAAATGTTTGGCGTGGGGATTCTTGCGCCCTTTCATTTTTGAAAAATCATATTCTTTTCTCATTTTTTTCACCTGCTATATGTTTGCCTTTCTTTCTTTGTAGCTTTTCTTGCCGAGATAATTCTTATCTCTTTACCTTTCTTTCTTAGGCAGTAACTGACGACTAATGTTCTGAATCTCCAGCTGGCTCCCAGCATCAGGAACCTTTCTTCACTTTTGGAATGGTCCGGGTCGAAATATTCGATGGCTTTATCGTCATAAAATACCGTCGATGCCTCTTCGAAAGACACCTTATGCTTACTTTTGTTCTGTTTTGCCTTTCGTGCATCCCAGCTGAACTCTATATCGTCCATAATTATATTATAATGCTGATATAATTATAAAACAAGCAGGTTTTTTAAAAATTTGTTGTAAAATACGGTTTTAGACGCGGATTACTCGGATTCTAAGAATCTGCAATCTGTAATTCGAAATATGTCATTAATCCAACGGGTAGAGCACTTTCCACTGCCCATTCCGGTAGCCGACGAGTATGTTTTGGACGGAGTTGCCGCCGTCCGGGAAATAGCAGACCTCCGTGACCTTATAGATATTGTCTTTGACCTTTTGTTTTCTGGAAAATGTTGACCTTAATCCATTGAAGTCGGGAAATCCATTCTGTTCCATCTCCATTCGGTAACCCTTCTCGAGGGTATCTGCTGCCTTGGCAATTATTTCTTCGTCAATGCCACCATCTTTAAAAGTGTCTGCGAACTTGCTGTCTTCCAGCATACATTTGGCCTCGAGCCAGAAATCCTTACATGCGACGGCGGCTTCAATGTCACCTCGTCGATAGGCGTCCTCTAAACATAAGATAGCACCTTCGGGGGTGCTCAAATCCATCTTTGGCTGTTTAGACTTTGAGCACGATGAAGCGGTTATGATTAAGAAAACGAAGATACACATCTGGATTTTCATTCTGTCTCGCTTCCAAAAATAACAAGAACCAACACGACGTCTGCCAATTCTTATTTCACTTTCCGCATTAGTGATTTTCTTAATCTGTGTTAATCTGCGAAATCTGTGGTTAATGTTACTCCAATTTCCGGCAAAGACAAGGTTTTTCGCCGCAGGCGAAATGAATATCCAATATAGAATATCGAATTTAGAACCAAAATACGTGAAAATCCATGAAATCCGCAGTTAACTATTATCCCTCCAATTTCCGCCAAAGACAAGTCATTTTGCCTTCGGCAAAATGAATATCCAATATCCAATGTAGAATACTGAATTTAGAACTAAAATCCGCGATATTTGTGGTTTCTTTGTCTTAGTGCTTTTGGTCCTTAGTGGCATTTTTCTCCGCGGTCTCAGCGTCCTCTGCGGTGAAATCCTTAGTGTTTAGCAAATTGCATACCAAACACCCCAAAATTGGCATTATTTTTTGCGTAGCAAGATAATGCAATAAAATCGCGCAGGGGGGTACGAGGGTAAAAAATCTTTTTTCAAAAAATTTTCGCCCTTTATTGACAAGGACTTACGCAAAATTTTCTCAGAAAATTTCTGAAAATAGCGCAAAAACGCGCAAGTTCATCCAAAGGTGGAGGGAGGTAAAAAGTAAAAAGTAAAAAGTAAAAAGATGGATTCCCGCGTGCGCGGGAATGACAAATCAGAAGTAAGAAAGGGGAAATTATGAAGACGACGAGGATTAGTCTAATAATAGTTCTTCCAACTGTTATAGTCAAATGGGCGGTGTGTATAGTTCTTATATACCGAAAGATTCGCTACGGATATGGTTTCAGGCGGATACCGCTGACGAGAGGGAAGTACGCAATAGTTGACCCGGAAGACT
>CAZOVR010000016.1:0-60114 GCA_964583405.1 uncultured Pirellulales bacterium | reverse complement strand
GCGCCTTTTTCTTTTCGCTAACCGCTACATCAACACTTAGCTTTTCGCCTGCAACGTTTTCTTCAGTTTCAGCCATATTATTTCTCTGCTATTAATTGATTTCTATCTTTTGGGGCCGCTGGGCCTGATGTTCGTGTTCCGGCCCGCGGTAAACCTTTAGCTTTTTGAGCATTTGCCTTGCCAAGCGGTTCTTGGGCAGCATTCGCCTGACCGCCAGCTCCACCACCATTTCCGGCTTTCTGGTCATCATATCGTCAAAGCTGACATACTTGTGACCGCCGGGATAGTGCGTGTAGTAGTCGTACTGTTTGGTCTGGGCCTTTTTGCCGGTCAGCCGGATTTTGTCGGCGTTTACAACCACCACATAGTCCCCCATGTCGACGTGCGGGGTATATGTGGGCTTGTGCTTTCCCATAAGTATAGGCGCAATCTTAGCTGCCATTCGACCGAGAATCGCACCGTCGGCGTCGACGAGCAGCCATTTGTGCTCAGCCTGTTCCTTTTTGGCCATAAAACTCTTCATATACGATTCCCCATTTTCACAGAAAACTATGGATTTTAGCAGTTACAGGTGAGGTGTCAACGAATTTTTGCCTCAAAATCCGCTCGATGTTATCTTCTCAAGACGGACAAAGTCTATCAGTGGGGATGCTTACCCAAAAGAAAAAAGTCAATTTCCTGAAAGTCGGCCCTTGTAAGTTCGGTTAACGGGTATTTTTATGAGCAGCCCATGGAGTTGCCGCAGTTGTAGCACTTATAGCAGGTCCCGTTACGCACGGTAATCGCGCCGCAGACGTCACAGGCAGGGGCGTCGTCCTGGAAGTGCTCGAACTGGGCATTGAACTGCTGCATTACCTTCATCTCGCCTTCGGTATCGGTTTCAGCGTCGGTTACGACAGCGCCGACCAGCTCCCTTATCCGGCCTGCCGCCTGGGCCAATCTGCCTTTACTTTGCGGTGCCGTTTCCCTGATAGGAGTTTTGATTGTCGCCGATGTCCTGGTTTTGGTCGTCTTGACCTTGGCCTCGACAATCTTCTGGGCCAAGTCTTTGGTCTTTTCCACGAGCTGTCTGGCGGTGGTGGTGTTCTTATTGTCGGGGGCAGGGACAACATTCCTGTTGGGCGTATTTTTTTCGGCGTAACCAGGCATGAACTGACAGCCCATCCAGCAGAAAATGTAGTCAATCAGACTCTTGGCGAATGGGATGTCCCGGTTACTGGTCATACCGGCCGGCTCAAACCGTGCATGGCGGAACTTATCAACCAGCGTAATAAGCGGCACGCCATACTGCAGGGCCATCGAGGTGCACGTGCCTATGACGTCCATAAGACCCCCGACGGTGCTGCCTTCCTTGGCCATAGTGATAAACAACTCACCAGGCTGACCATCCTCATACAGCCCCACCGTCAGGTATCCTTCATGCTGTCCTACCGAGAATTTGTGCGTGATACTCTTTCTGGTATCAGGCAGCCTTTTCCTGTAAGGCCTTGCCGGGATGCCAGCTTCAGCCGCCTTGGCGGCGGCGTCTTTATGCTTTTTCGTCTGGACGGGCTGCAGCAGCTTCGAGCCGTCGCGGTAAATAGCCACGGCCTTGAGGCCCAGCTTCCAACCCTCCATATAGGCTTCGGTAATCTGTTCGACCGTGCTTTCCTTGGGCATGTTTATCGTCTTGCTGATAGCGCCTGAGATAAAAGGCTGGACGGCGGACATCATCTTGATATGCGCCATATAGCGGATTGAACGATTGCCGTTTCGCGGCTTGAAGGCGCAGTCGAAAATCGGCTCGTGCTCGACCTGCAGCTTCGGGGCCCCTTCAATGGTCTCATTCTCGTCGATATAATCGCAGATTTTCTTGATATCGTCGGCGCTATACCCCAGCCGCTCCAGGGCCATAGGTACGGTCTTATTGACTAATTTGAGCATCCCGCCGCCGGCAAGCAGCTTGTACTTTACCAGGGCGATGTCAGGCTCGATACCGGTGGTGTCGCAATCCATCATAAAGCCGATAGTGCCGGTCGGGGCCAGAACGGTAGCCTGGGCGTTGCGAAAACCTACTTTCGAGCCCATATCGAAGGCCTCGTCCCAGGTATCTTTGGCTGCGTTCCGCAGATAGTCGGGACATTGCGATTCAGGGATATTATTGGCGTGCTCACGGTGCATATTGATGACCTTGAGCATCGATTCTTTATTTTTCTCGAATTCCTTGAACGCTCCTTTTAACTGTGCCAGCTCCGCACTAACAGTATAGGCAGTTGCGGTCAGTAGCGCGCTTATCACTGAGGCCAGCGCACGGGCCTGGTTAGAATCGTACGGCATGGCAAGGCTCATGCCTAAAGAGCCGAGGTTTGCATAACCCAAACCCAGCGGGCGGAACCGATGGCTGTTGACGGTAATCGAGGCTTCCGGGTAGCTGCCGTTATCGACGAGAATTTCCTGTGCGATAATGAACAGGCGAATCGCTTTCTTGAAGGCTGCGACGTCAAACGAGCCGTCGTCCCTACGAAACTTCATCAGGTTAAGCGACGCAAGGTTGCAGGCCGAGTCGTCGATGAACATATACTCGCTGCAGGGGTTAGATGCATTAATCGGACCGGAAGCCGGGCAGGTGTGCCAGCGGTTGATGGTGGTGTCGTACTGCAGGCCGGGGTCGCCGCAAAACCTTGTACCCTCGGCTATCAGGTCCATAAGCTCTCTCGCCGAGTGCTCCCCGATTTTTTCACCTGAAGTAACTGCGTTCGTTTCCCATTTTGCGTCTTTTTCCACCGCGTGCATAAAATCATCGTTGACCCGGACCGACAGGTTGGAGTTCTGGAACATAACGCTGTTATAGGCCTCGTTGTTGTACTCGCCGGTGTAGCCTGCCTCTATGAGCACGCGGGCCTTTTGCTCTTCTTCGGTTTTGCAGGTAATAAATTCTTTGATATCAGGGTGGGTCACCTTGAGCGACTGCATCTTGGCTGCTCGACGAGTCTTGCCGCCAGACTTGATAACAGCGGCTATCTGGTCATAGACCCGCATAAAACTCAGAGGGCCTGAAGGTTTGCCGCCGCCCGAGAGCTTCTCCTTGCTGCTGCGAAGGGTCGACATGTCGGTCCCGGTTCCTGAGCCGTGCTTAAAGAGCATTGCCTCGCTGGCGGCAAGCCGCATTATGTCGGTCATTGAATCGGCGACCGACTGGATAAAACAGGCTGAGGCCTGAGGATATTCGTATGAGTTTCTGCAGGGAACGGCCTTTTGGCCCTGCAGGTCCCAGCGGTAATTGTGCACACTGCCCTCGACCCCGTATACATCGTAGAGCCCCACATTGAACCAGACCGGCGAATTAAAGGCCCCGTATTGGTTGACACACAGCCAGGTCAGTTCCTGGTAGAAGTTTTCGGCGTCGTTATCAGTACTGAAATAGCCGTCTTTCTTGCCGCGGTCTGCAATTGTACGGCAGACGCGGTGAACAAGCTGCTTGACCGAGTTTTCCCGCCGGCCGGACTCCAGGTCACCGTAGAAGTATTTGCTGGCTACCACTTTTGTGGCAAGCTGGCTCCAGGTAGTCGGTACTTCGATGTCGTTCTGCTCGAAGATGGCCTCGCCGGTATCACTGGAGATTTTGGCGGAGCGCCTTTCCCAAACAAGCTCATCAAAGGGATGTGTGCCGGGCGTCGAGAAAAACGGCTCTACCTTCAATCCTCTTGACTGCCCTGCTGTCACTGCAACCTCCTTCTTCACTGTTGTGCTCTTGAAAGGATTTTGAGGGTTAAATACCGGCGTCATTTCAGTTGCCTCCGTGCAAAGAAAATGCCCTCCCTGGGCACCCAATATATTGATTTTAAGAAAAGTGCTGCACAACATATAGTGCAAAAACGACTCTGCCGAATATAAGCGATTCCAAAAAACCTGCCAAGAAGAAAGTGCCGATTTTTTTGCAAAGACAATAAGTTTTTTATTAGTGCTTGCTGCTGCTGTATCTACGAAAGAAAAAATTTTTACTGACAACTAACAATCAAACTTTAGCTGCTTCAATCCATCGTTGTGATATCCACGCATGCGCCCAGACATACGGGTGCACCATATCGTCAGACCATTTATCGGACGCTACCGTCCTGATTTTATCGTCAATCGCAGACTGTAGCGGTACGAGTACCGCGTCAAACTGCTCGGCAAGGTTGTGTACTGCGTTTATATATGCGGGTAAGCTCCTGAACATTTCATCCTTTGCGTCATCGCAGAACATAAACGGCTCCATCAGGACAATTTGACAATCGCCTTGTCGCCTTACAGCGGCAAGCAACCGCCGATATGTAGATTCATACTCCTGCAGCTTAACGCCCTGTTTTTCCCTGCCGGCCGTGTGCATTCGCCACAGGTCGTTAATCCCTATCAGCACACTGAGCACATCAGGCCTGTGTGCCAGGCAGTCTCTTTCCCATCTTCTCTCGATGTCGCGCACCGTGTTACCGTTGATACCAGTATTAAAAATGCTGAAATTGAACTGTGGGTACTTGGCAAGGAGATAATTAGCGGTGAAATTTACATAGCCGTTGCCGAACGGCTGATAGGCCCGCTGCAGCCTGCCGGCGTCGGTTATACTGTCACCGATAAAGACTATCTTCTGGCTGGATTTGAGTTGAAGTCCGTCAGCCATTAGGCCTTTTCCTTAAGCATCTTGCCTACTCCAGCTATTTTACCAAGGCGATAACCGGTCAAAAGGGCTTTTATCATTCGCCCTAGGCGGATAAAATAGCAGCAGGATATGGCAGTTGAAAAGAACAAAACGCGAATCGAGAAGATAAGGGACAAAATAAAGGAGCTGCCGGCCGGACCGGGGCTGTACTTTATGAAAGGCCCAAAGGAAAAAGTCCTTTATATAGGCAAGGCCAAGAACCTCCGAAGCCGTGTCGCCAGCTACTTTCAGCCGAGCGCCGACCTGGACAGCTCCCGCGGACCGCGAATCGCCGAAATGGTCGAAAAGGTCGAGACGGTCGATTATTTAGAGACCGCAAACGAGGTCGATGCAGTACTGAAGGAGGCCCGGCTTATAAAAGACATCCGCCCGCCTTATAACACTGACCTTATAGACGATAAGACCTTTCCGTATCTCGAAATCACTACCGGCGACGACTTCCCCGGCGTTTACATCACTCGAAAGCCGCGCGAAAAAGGTAGCAGGCTGTTCGGGCCATTCGTCGGCAGTTACGATTTGCGTCAGACACTCGTTGTCCTTCAGAAAATCTTCAAATTCAGAACGTGCAAACTCGATATCCGCGCCGACGACCTGAAACGCAAATTCTTTCGCCCCTGCATACTCTACAGTATCAGGCAATGCGTCGCTCCCTGCGCTGCCCTGACAGACCAAAAGAACTACAAAAAGATAATCAGCGACCTTGGCAGGTTTCTCAAATCGAAACGCTCGGTAATCACACGCCAGTGGAAACAAAAGATGGACGAGGCCTCGGCCGATATGCGCTATGAAGAAGCTGCTATGTACCGAGACAGAATTCGATTGATTGAACGATTAGACAGGCGCGGAACACCGCAGGAAGATGTCCAGCCGGAGGTCTTTGCCTCGGACCCGACGCAGGCAATTGAGCAGTTGCAAAAATTGCTCAAAGCAGATGAGCCAATACGAATCATAGAGGGAATTGACGTTGCGCATATTTCCGGAAGCGAGGCGGTCGGCTCGCTTGTCAAGTTCATCGACGGCCGACCTTTCAGAAGCGGTTACCGCAGATTCAAAATCAAGACGGTCGAAGGCATTGACGATTACGCGATGATTTCAGAGGTCGTCAGGCGCAGATACAAATATGCACTCAAAGGCGAAGAGCTCTGGCCTGATTTGGTTTTAATCGACGGCGGATTAGGGCAACTGCACGCAGCCGAAGATGCGCTGAAAAAACTGTTCACCGCAGAGCACGCAAAGCTCGCAGAGAAAACAATAATCAATTTGAAATTAGCGGCGCTTGCGAAAAGAGAAGAAGAGATTTACATCCGGGGCAATACCGGGCCGCTGAGATTATCGCGCACTGCACCGGCATTGAAACTGCTGCAGTACGTCCGCGACGAGGCCCACCGCTTCGCGCAGCACTACCATCACATCCTGCGCAAAAAGAAAGTTGTCGGCCGGGATTGATTAACAAGGCCTGATGTTAAGCTGCAATAATTTTGTGGTTTTGTCGGTTACTTTTACCTGTTCGCTGATTCGAATCGGCCAGACCCAGATAATTTTTTGCGCATCGCTGATAATAAGCACATTGTTCCTGATGTCCTGCGGGATCTGGGCGTCCGTCAAAAGCTGGCCTACCTTCTTTTCATTTTCCATCCCCAGCGGAACGAACCTGTCACCGTCACTGCGGAACCTTACTTTAAGCGGTAATGTAACTTTATCTGCATCGAACCATTCGACGAAATCGCTCTTTCGGATTTTAAACTTCTCGAACTCGCCCTTGTCATACTCTGTGATGTTTGCTTCGATTACACAGTTTCCGAAGTTTGTCCGTCCAGGAATTTTAACTTCTACTGCGGGGCCGGCGCTGCCCTGCTCACCGGAACCGTCCTGCTGCGGCGCGGAAAAAATCAGCTTCTTATATTCGCGCCACGCGGTAAAGCCGTCCGGCAGCTCGAGCACGCGGTTACTGATGTTCTGATTCGATATCTCGATGACGCGTTCGAAGTGGCCTTCGGTCAGGTCGCGTTCACCGCTTCCGAGCACTGAAAGCGTCCGGCGAACAAGCTCTATCTTTACCGGCTCGGGCAGTAACTGAAAGGCCGGCAGGTCGATACTGACTCGGCCGGCGGACAGTTTGACAAGCCTGCTCCACTGCGGCTCGACCTGCCGCTCCAGATAATCCTGGAACCTGCGCATTTGACAGGACAATTGCCATAACTGCTCAACAATCGGCCCAGTGCAATCCTTCTGGATTTCAGGAAGCAGGTGGTGACGAATAAAGTTACGTCTGAACTCGACGCTGAGGTTGCTCGAATCTTCCCGCCATCCGAGATTACGGCCTTTGAGATACTGTTTTATCCTGTCTTCTGTAACAAAAAGCAGCGGGCGAATGAAAAATGTACCCTCATCGAACTTGCGTCGGGGGTGGATTCCGGCCAGTCCGCGAAATCCTGTACCCCTCATCAGTCTTTGAATAACAGTCTCTGCGTTATCGTTTTTGTGGTGACCTGTGGCAATACATGTACAACCGTTCTGTTTCGCTATTTCGCTCAGTGTTTCGATTCGCCATTTTCGCGCGGCGGTCTCGATAGAAAGCTTATGCGCCGAGGCATACCGTTTTACATCGAGCCGGCGGGTTACAATATCAATTCCCAGCCCGCTCGCCTCGGAAACAACGAATATTTCATCAGCCTCTGATTCGTTCCTGCGCAATTTGTGATTCAAATGTGCGCAGAGCAGTTCAGTCTTAATGCAGCTCTCGGCCCGCAGTGACCAGAACGTGTGCATAAGTGCCGTTGAATCGGCGCCTCCGGAGACGGCAAGAAGCAGTTTGTCCCCATCGCCGAATAACTGCTCGGCACGCACAAAAGTCAGGACCTCATTTTCGAATTCGTCCAGCATACAGCATCTGCAAAAAAACAGGCCCGGCATTGTCGCCGGGCCCATATTCAATCACATCTTACAAGGAACCAGTTCTTCAATCAGTAGCTCGACCTGCCGCCCACAGACAGCTCGGCCACTCTTTCATTTATATATTCTCTCTCGCCGGCATTGAGCGGGTCGTATTTTAGTGCCTCGGAATACAGCTCCAGGGCCTCGGCCCGGCGATGCAGCTTATCATCCAGCACGCGGGCGGCTTTGTATCGAGCCGGATATATGGTCTCGGGGTCCCATTGATATGTGCGCTGATAGTAAATAAGAGCAATGGAATAGTCCTTGAACTCTTCGTATATCTTAGCGGCCCTGAACGCAGCGTCATCAATTTTGTCGCTTGTCGGGTACTGTCTTATAATCTGGTTGTACCTGTCGAGGGCACGACGCAACTTCTCCGAATTCTTAATCAGAATCAGCTTGCGGGCTTCGTCTTCAATTATCAGGGCTTCGTAGTATAAATCATCAGCTTCGGGTATTTCCTCACTTGCTGTCAGCTCCGGCCCGGCGACGGCAGCTTCTATGATGTAATTATACTGCGGTATGGCGTCGAGCGCCGACAGCTCCTTCTGTGCCCATTCGCGCTTCATATAATTACCGGTATTGCGGTAATACTTTATCAGCGCTTCAAGGCTCTGGCGATACGCGCGGCGGTGCAGTGACATATCTTCGATTATATCGACTTCCTTGTCTTTGGCAGCCTCGATTACCGCGTGACGGTCCGTGTCCTGCCTCACCTTATCGGCTATTATTTGCCCCCGGCCGCTGTTGCTTTCGGTGCATCCGTAAAGCGATATCACTAATGCCAGCAGGTTCGCCGTCAGAATAAATCTTGTCATAATGGCCTCCTTTCGCAATTAGTTAATCCGTTAATCAATTAAACGGTTAACCGGCTCGTCGACGTTCCGAATTAACCACTCACCAATTAACCATCCGCCGGTTACCCAGTCAAGCACAAAGATACAAAAATGATTGTCCCTTCGATACAAAGCGGAAAAAAATAATTTCTGCGAACACAGGCGCTGCCCCTGCCGTATAGTCGGGTGAAAAAGAGAGCCAAAGGAAATTGAACCTGAGCTAAGAGCCTGTGAGAGCAAAAGTTATGAACAAGGGCATTCAAAATAAAAATCGAAAACAAAGCTTTCTTATATTTACAGCAATTAACTTAATCATAGAAGCCAAAAAAACAAGGTAAGCAATTCCTCCTCCTTCGAGAATATCCGGCAGGCCGGAAAAGCCTGCCGGATATTATTTTGCGCCGCCGCCAGGTTCATTTACTGCTGTACTGCTGTGCTACGTTCTTCCAGAGCAGCTCGAACTCGTCGATAAACTGCTCGAATGCCTGGCGTTCGACACCCAGCCGCATATTGTCCATAGCATTTTTGCTCGACAGGGCCGAGGTGTTCTTCTCGGCTATTGCGGTTTCTTCGACAACGCCGTACGCATAACCGGAGCGGGTATCGAGCAGCAACGCCGAGACGGTACAGGTTGCACGGACGTTGATGGTCGGGCCAAGACCCAGCGTGATAACAGTCAGGCCGGCGGATGTGTCGCGGTCCAAGAAAGTGGTGTCGAGTGTATATATCAGCAGCATATCGGCGTTCAAGCAGGCTGCTGCAGTACGAAGGTCTTTTTCGGACTGTAAATAGTCGGGCACGAGCAGCCGGCTCAGCGGGCCTACCTGAGCAACATGAACAAGGTGATTCAATCCCTGCCAGTCCTCTTCCTTTTCGACGTCGCGGGCAAAGACAACGCTGAATGCACCGGTACCTTTGCCCTCGGTTGTGTATGATTTATAACCCGGCTCCTGAACACGAACGTACACGATGTTGGCAGGAAAGTTGGCTAACGGCTCGCGATGCTCAATCTCGATGTCGGTCTTTTCAAGAGCCGGTACCTTAGAACCGCCTTCGGGTGTTGTTGCAATCATAGCTTCTTTAGGCACACTGCTGAAGATAGACATGCGAGCGGGCCCTCCGGGTGTAGTATACTAAGTACCGCCGCACAAGCTCAGGCAAAATATCAAAATAACTGCGAACAAAAACAATTGTTGAGCCTTTACACTCATAATAAGTGCCTCCCAATCAAAAATGCCGGCAAAAGATGAGCAAAGCATAACGGGCCGTCAATCAACTGCAAAGAATAAACAGTGACTTTTTCAAGCGAGTGAATGCCTTTGTAAATTACCCTCGGTTTCGTTATAATCCCCTCTTTTGGTCACAGGAACGAATTATTACATCAAAGGCTGAACATGACAGACGAAGGCTTACAGCTTCCCGAACGGGTAACACATATTAAAGTTGACCACAAGGACGTTTACCTCGTCGGGACAGCTCACATATCAAACGAGAGTGTCCAGGACGTACGGACAACAATCCAGGCACTCAAGCCCGATACCGTATGCATCGAACTATGCCAAGGCAGATACGACGCCCTTACGCGGAAGGACATCTGGAAGAAAATGAATATCTTCAAGATTGTCCGCCAGAAAAAAGCTGTTCTGCTCCTTGCCCAGCTTATCATGGGCGCCTTCTACCGAAAACTCGGCGAGAAGCTCGGAGCCGTACCCGGCGCTGAGATGCTCGAAGGCGCTAAACTTGCAGGTGAAAATGGGTCAAAGCTCGTTCTGGCGGACAGACAGGTTGAAATCACACTCAAAAGAGTGTGGGGCTATTTGAGATTCTGGGACAAGTTCCGTCTGATGATGCACCTTATGGTCAGTATCTGCGTACCTGAAAAAATCGATGCTGAGATGATTGATAAGATGAAGCAGCAGGACCAGCTCGAAACCGTTTTGGAGGAATTCGCCGAGAAGTTTCCGGAAATCAAAAAACGCCTGATTGACGAACGGGACATCTATCTCGCTCAACAGATCCGCCACTGCCCCGGTTCGAAAGTCGTTGCTGTAATCGGCGCAGGTCATACCCCCGGCATACAGAAATACATAGACCACGACGAACCGGTCGATGAGCTGCTCGAACTGCCTCCCAAAAAACTCTGGCCGAAAATCTTCAAGTGGGCAATACCTGCGGCTATTATAGGATTGATAATTTACGGCTTTTTCAGACAGGGCGCCGCCCATACAGCCGAAAACATTTACATCTGGATTTTTGTCAACGGCGTGCTTTCGGCTGCCGGCGCGGCGCTGGCGCTCGGCCATCCGGTGACGATTATCACCGCATTTTTAGCGGCTCCTTTAACGAGTTTGAATCCGTTGGTCGCGGCCGGTTGGGTCGCAGGTCTTGTCCAGGCCTGGATACGTACCCCGACAGTGGCCGACTTCGAGGACCTGCCAAACGCCACAAGTACCTTCAAAGGTCTGTGGAAAAATCCCGTACTCAAGATTCTGCTCGTCACCGCCCTGGCAAATCTGGGCAGTGTAATAGGGACTTATATCGCCGGAACCTGGATATTCACACGGTCTGTCTAAAGTTTTTTACCGGACCGGCTTACTATTTTGCGCTCAACACGCAACTAATCCTTGACAAATACTCTAAAATCTGGTTTAATGAGGCTAAATATGAAGAAAAATTATCGCAACAACTACGGTTATTGGTGGTGGCCTGCTGAATAAACAAGCGGCAGGTTTGCGATAGTTTACCAAACTTAAAATCCGGTGGAAGATTCGAGCGCAGCCTGCTGATAAAGCAGGCTGCTTTTTTATTTGTATTTGGGCTGTATAAAGGCTAAAAATTACCAGATTCGGATTACAGAATATGGAAGATTACAAACAAATAATCAATAGTGCCCTGCCGGGCCAGATAATCCCCATCGTCAAAGAGATAGAAATGACCGACCCGATGGACTTCTTCGCCAAGGTAAGTGACTACGGCAGGGCCAAAAACTGCTGTCTGCTCGAGTCAAAGGAATACCTGTCCGACACGGCTGCACTTAGTTTCGGCACCGCAAGACCGGCACTGTACCTAACGGGTACCGGCAGGGATTTTGAAATCAGGGCTCTGGGCAAGACCGGCAGGAGGATGTTGCAGTATCTTACCGAGCTCAAAAACAGGTTCGCCTTTTGCGAGTCAGTCCGGTTCGAAGAAGAACTTATCAGCGGGATAATAAAACAGACAAGTGAGACTGTTGACGAGCAGAGCCGACTTTCAACCACCAACCAGATGGACGTCCTCAGGGCTGTGGCCTTCGCATTCAGGCTGGCCAGCAAACCCTTCAGGGTAACCTGCGGACTGCTCGGCGCGCTTAGCTACGATTTCATCGACCAGTTCGAGAAGCTCCCCGCCAACAGCGAAGATTTACTGGGTAATCCGGACTACGAGCTTTACTTCGCAGACAATATATTCCTGATGGACCACGCGCACGGCAAAGGCTATGTCGTGGTCAATGTAATCGTAACCAATGGCAACCGCGAAGAAGCGATGCGCGAGGCACAGGACTGTTTCGATTATTACCAAAACATTGCCCGGTTCGACACGCCCACCGGCCAAAAGTTTGAAAGCCCCCTGTCGCAGGAATCAACGGATACTGACCAGGCCGAATATAAACAAATGGTTCGCACCGCCAAGCAGCACATAATTGACGGAGACATCTTTCAGGTAGTCCTTTCGAGAACGAAGATAATGCCGTGCGCCGATGAGCCTTTTGACGTTTACAAAAAGCTGCGTGAACTAAACCCGTCGCCGTATATGTTTTATTTGAACACTCCCAATACGATATTGATGGGTTCCAGCCCGGAATTGAATCTGCGTGTAAGCGGCACCGAGAAACGCAGCGTGGAAATTCGCCCTATTGCCGGCACCAAGCCGCGAGGCAGAATCGGAAAAACAATCGACGCAGATACCGATTTCAGATACGAGGCGGAGCTTAAGCTCGATAGAAAAGAGCTGGCTGAGCACATAATGCTTGTTGACTTGGCCCGCAACGATATAGCCCGCGTGGCCGAGCCGGGAAGCAGAATTGTCACCGAACTCCTGACTGCCGAAAAATACGAATCGGTGCAGCACCTTGTCAGCAACGTCAAAGGCGAGCTTAGAAACGGCCTTGACGCGCTAAGCGCATACCTGGCGACAATGAATATGGGGACGCTTACCGGCGCGCCGAAAATCGAAGCGATGAAAATAATAAGGCAACTGGAAAAGACAAAACGCGGTTACTACGGCGGAGCGGTGATGTACCTGACGGTGGACGGACAGTTCGACAGCTGCATTACCATACGCGCCCTTCAGGTAAAAGACCACACGGCCTATATCCGCGTCGGCGCAGGAATCGTACACGACTCGGTGCCCAAGACCGAATTCGAGGAAACCGAACACAAAGCCGGCTCGTGTATGCGCGCACTTGCCGATACTAAACAGGGGTAATACCGATGACTGATAAAGAGTTCAAAGTCCTGTTTATAGATAATTTCGACTCGTTCACTTACAACCTGGTGGATGATTTCTGCAAGCGCAACTGCGACGCGAAAGTTTACCGCGCCGACACTCCTCTCGATGAGCTAAAAAAAATTGCAGAGCAGTTCGGGCCTGATTTGCTGTTAATATCACCCGGCCCCGGCACGCCGGATACGGCCGGCATCAGCCTTGAAGCCGTCGGTTACTTCAAAGACAAGCTGCCCATATTCGGAGTATGTCTCGGCCACCAGGTAATAGTGCAGCACTTCGGCGGCAGGGTCGGCCATGCACCCGAACCTATGCACGGCAAAGGCTCAAGGGTGACCCATAACGGAAAAGGAATCTTTCAGGGCGTCGAAAACCCGCTGCAGGTCGGCCGGTATCACAGCCTTTGTGCAATCGCACAGGAGTTGCCGGATTGCCTGGAAAAAACAGCGGAATTCGAGAATGTGATTATGGCCGTTGAGCATAAAAACCTTCCCATATACGGCGTGCAGTTTCATCCGGAAAGTATTCTGACACCGGCAGGCGGAAAAATCATCGAGAATGTTCTATCAATAGCGTCAGGTAAAAAAAAGAGGAAACAGTAAACAATGGCAAATATAACCGAATATCTGGAAATCATCCTCGAAGGCAGGGACCTGGATTTCGACCAGGCTAAATCCCTTTTGGATAGAGTTTTCGAAGGTGGTATCTCGGAGGTGCAGATAGCGGCGTTCCTGGCGATGATGCGAATGAAGCGGGCAGCCGCAGAAGAAATTGCAGGCCTGGCCGGCTCCCTGCGTGACCACGCCGTGCCGGTCATAACGGGAATCGATAATATGATCGACACCTGCGGCACGGGCGGGGCTTTAATAAAAACATTCAACGTCTCAACGGCGGCGGCACTGGTGGCTGCCGGCGCCGGTGCTTATGTAGCCAAGCACGGCAACCGGGCAATCACCAGTCAGTGCGGCTCGGCTGACGTCCTCGCTGAGCTTGGAGTCAAAATCGACCCGGGACCGGAAAAAGTGGCTGCGTGTATCAAGGAAGCGCACATCGGTTTTATGTTCGCGCCGATGTTCCATCCGGCCATGAAATTCGTTCAGCCGATAAGAAAAAGCCTCGATTTCAGAACAGCTTTCAATATTCTCGGGCCTCTCGCCAATCCTGCAAAGGTCACTGCACAGGTGATGGGTGTTGCCGATGAAGGATTGACCGAAAGAATCACACAGACACTCAAACTTCTCGGAGCAAAAAGAGCAATGGTGGTACACGGCCAGGGTATGGATGAAATCAGCACGCTGGGAAAAACGAAAATTTACAGGCTGACGGACGGAAAGATTACACAGAGCGAGCTGGACCCGGCCTCATTGGGCATAGGCAGGACAAATATCGACGAGCTGAGGACCGGCGACGCCACGACAAATGCGGCGATCATTCGCGACGTTCTCGAAGGAAAAGACAAAGGGCCGCGAAGAGACATTGTTGTACTAAACGCCGCGGCGGCGATTATAGTAGCGGATATCGCCGAAGATTTCGAGTCCGGTATGGCCCTTGCCGAAGAGGCAATAGACAACGGCAAGGCACAGAGCTGTCTGGCCAGGCTGATAAAGGTTTCAAACAGTTGAAGGCTTTTTGATGGCTGCGGGTAAAAGAAAGTGTTGATACCAAAAGTAAAAATATGCGGGATAACAAACTTCGAGGATGCCGAGGCGGCGATGGACGCAGGCGCAGACCTGCTCGGTTTCAACTTTTATCCTCAAAGTCCGCGCTATATCGAACCGAGAGAAGCTCAACGAATAATCTCGAAGCTGCCGGCATTTATGGACATCGTAGGATTATTCGTCAACGCCGATTATGATACTATAAGAGAAACTATGGAGCACTGCTCCCTGAACTGGTTACAGCTTCATGGCGACGAAGGGCCGGAGTTTTGCCATTCCCTGGATTCGCTGCACCTGAGCACAATAAAGGCCCTGCGGGTCAAAGGCTATGAGGACATCAAAAAGGCCGAGCAGTACTTCACCGACGCCATCCTTCTGGACGCCTTCGACCCCGATAAGTACGGCGGTACAGGCCTGCAATTCGACTGGAATATAATCGGCCATATAAATAAACGGATATTCCTGGCAGGCGGCATCAATCCCGAAAATGTAGTCGAAGCGGTAAAACTCGGCGTATATGGAATCGACATTTGCAGTGGAGTAGAAGCAGGGCCCGGGAAAAAAGACCACAAGAAAATGAAACAGCTTTTCGAAAACATAAGGTACTTTAGAGCATAAACAAGGATAAAAAAAATGAAACACGACGGAAGGTGCGGTGGATTCGGCGGCTTCTATGTGCCGGAGGTTCTGATACCGGCGCTTGAAGAGCTCGAGGAAGCCTTCTACAAATACTATCAGCACAAACAATTCGTCGCCGAGCTGGAAAAGCTCTACAAAAACTACGCAGGCAGACCATCTCCGCTTTATCTTGCCGAAAGGTTCAGCGAATACGTTGGCTTTAAGGTCTATCTCAAGCGGGAAGATTTAATGCACGGCGGTGCGCACAAGATTAATAACACGCTCGGCCAAGGCCTGCTGGCAAAATACATGGGCAAGAAAAAAATCATCGCCGAGACCGGGGCCGGTCAGCACGGACTTGCAACGGCCATGGTCGGGGCCCTGTTCGGTATGGAAACCAAAATTTTCATGGGAACTGTCGACATTGAACGCCAAAGCGTCAACGTCCACAAGATGAAACTGTGTGGCGCCGAGGTAATCAGCGTTGAGGGCGGCACAGGGACATTGAAAGACGCAATTAACGATGCGCTGCGTTACTGGACGGCACACGTCACCGATACGTTCTACGTCTTCGGCTCGACTTGCGGGCCGCATCCGTATCCTACGGTCGTCAAGCACTTCCAAACCGTCATAGGCACCGAAGCCCGGCAGCAGTGCAAAGAGCAGTTCGGACGCCTGCCCGATATGGTCGTCGCATGCGTCGGGGGCGGAAGCAACGCACTGGGCATCTTCTCGGGTTTCCTCGCCGATAAACAGGTCAAATTAATCGGCGTCGAAGCCGGAGGCAAAGGCGTCGGCACAGGCAAACACGCTGCAACTCTGGTTGCGGGCAAGGTCGGCATCCTTCACGGTGCCAAGTCGTATCTGCTGCAGGACGAATTCGGCCAGGTAACCGAAACAGAGTCGGTAAGCGCAGGCCTCGATTATCCTGCCGTCGGGCCTGAGCACTGTTACCTGAAAGACACCGGCAGAGCCGAATACGTCGCGGCCGATGATGAAGAGGTGCTCGACGCGTTCGAAATTCTCACCAAAAAAGAAGGGATACTGCCCGCCCTGGAAAGCGCGCACGCGCTGGCGTATCTGATTAGCCTAAAAGGCAAACTAAGTCCCGACACGGTCACGGTGGTAAATCTTTCCGGCCGGGGCGATAAGGATGTAGGTATCGTAGAAAAACGCAGGCCGGTGGGTTAAAGGGTATTTGCAATGATAAGTTACGGTGAATTGTTTTCAAAACTGAATCGGGCGGCCCTGGTTCCTTTCTTTGTAATCGGCGACCCGGACAGCCAGACTTCTCTTGAACTTCTAAAAGCCGCAATCGACGCCGGTGCCGATGTGCTGGAATTAGGAATACCTTTCAGTGACCCGATTGCGGACGGGCCAACGATTCAAAAGGCCGACATCAGGGCAATCAACAGCGGTATGAACGTGCACAAGGCGCTCGAGATCATACGGCAGGTCAAGGCTTACAGGGACATACCTATCGGGCTTTTGATGTATTACAATCTCATATTCCAGTACGGCACGGACAAATTTTTCGCCGATTTCCACAAGGCCGGCGTCAACAGCATACTTATTGCCGATTTGAGTATCGACGACGCTGATGAAGTCCTCGCGCCTGCAAAGGCCGCGGGACTCGATACCGTCTTTATGGTCACGCCCAACACCGAAACTGAAAGGATAAAGCTGATAGCTTCAAAAACAACCGGCTTTATTTACACGGTTTCTCTTCTCGGCGTGACCGGCAGCAGGGACAGTCTTTCAAATTCGGTGCAGGGCCTGGTAGACAAACTTAAAAAAATTACCAGCGTACCGGTATGCGTCGGTTTCGGCATCAGCAAGCCCGAGCACGCGGCGACTGTGGCTGCGGCCGGGGCCGACGGCGTTATAATCGGTTCGAGAATCGTTCGAATCATCGAAGATAACCTCGACAATAAAGACAATATGATTTCGCAGGTTGCAGATTTCATAAAACAGGTCAAAAACGCCCTGCCGCAAAATCCGCGCTGAGACAAATCCGTCAAATCAAAAACAGATGTTAAATGCACAGACTATTAACAGAATACTTGCCGGCGCGGGAATGGGATTTATGGTCAAATTTCTGACTTCAGGTGGAAATTAAAAAATAATTACCGGTTTTACATACGCTGAAGATAGTATAACAATTGGCAGAATAAAATCT
Organism: uncultured Pirellulales bacterium; assembly: GCA_964583405.1. Lineage (GTDB taxonomy): Bacteria > Planctomycetota > Phycisphaerae > Sedimentisphaerales > Anaerobacaceae > JBBABK01. The sequence continues at coordinate 42,732 of CAZOVR010000016.1, read as the reverse complement.
GTGGAAATGTTGGTGTAAATTTATAAGTTAGTTGTAATAAAATGAAAGTACCTCTTAAGAAAACACTGTCGTTCTATTTCAATAGTTTGTGGCTCCCTGCTGTGGTCTTCCTTGTGTTACTTGCAGTCTTTACTGCTTTAGCGGTCTTAACCACTATCTTAGCAATAAATTGGCAGACTATTATCATCATAGGTGATTTGCTGTTAATCTGCCTGGGTGTTGCGTTCGCAGGGATTTTGTCAGCCTCAATCTGGAATCTTATCAGGAAGCGCTGGGTAAAAGGAGCGATGAACTTCGTTATGCTTCCTGTCTGTGGTATAGTAGCATTTGTTGCTCTTTTTCTCACAATGTTTGTCTCAATGTTGGGACCAAGCGAAGACGGTTTTGCAAACAATCTAACGATTCCGGAGGATATTAACATTGCCGAGCCTACGGAAGAAATCCCTGCCGCGCCGGGTGCACCTGAGGATGCCTTTCAGGCGGAATTGCTCAACACCCTTGAACTCGACGGCAATTACGATACGTCTATAACCGCAGACATTTCTTCCTTAGTTACATTGCATCAAAAGAATCCTGATATTCTCCGCCGGTATCTTGCTACCAGCCCCTCATGGCGAGTCTTTGAAGATGAAAGAGGAATATTTTCCAAAAAAGGCACATTTGCTACAAGAAGGTGGATGATTGGTTCAAAGTGGCGATATCATCTTCACGGTTACTACACAAAACATGATATTGATATATGGTCAGAAGCCGGCATCGAAGATTTCCAGTCGCGGTTCACTATCGGATTTTCCGGTATTCCATGGGCGAGACGAAACAGGTACACAACTCGTCTGCAAGTTGGAGATACTACTGAAGTGTATCTTTCAAAAGGCAATGGTATGCATGAAAGCCACTGTGTCATAACGGCAAATGACCTAGTCGTCGAAATTTTTGAGCAATCCGAAGCGATGGAGCGAAGACTAACAAAGACGGCCATAAACTACATCTTTCAGGAATTCCAATCTCTGGCAGAGAATCCTAACTGGACTACTATTAAAGAATTAATTCCACCTGGCAGCATCAGGAATGGAGAACCATCATTCGAACTGCAAAACTCATTTCAACCGGGAATCTACGACTCTGAAATTTGGCTCAATCCAGGTGAATCTGGAATGGTTCATCTCAAAGCTTTTGAAGTTACCAAAGAAACTATCCTCTCGGAGTATGAATTGAAGGATTATTCTAACGAATGGATTGGGTGGTCAGATAATTCTGAAGAACTTTTCTTATCTAATACACATTTTACTATTTTCGAAGGCGACTGGGGCAAACCGTATGCTGCACGTTTTGAAGTATGGTTTGTCCCGGATTCAGGAGAAGCCGAACGAAAACTAATGGAAAAAGTCTTTAGGATAGAAGGATGGCAAAGATAAAAAGTTGAATAATTCAATCCAAGACGGCTCTGGCTTCGCGATTGCAGTTTCTATAATTTTGTATTGAGTCGGCCCTGACTTTTACCAAAAATATATTTTTGAACTCTGTGAAATCTGTAGCTAAGAATCAGCCATCGCGGCGATTGAGGGGTCATTGAGCGGTCCAGGCGCCGTTGATGGTCAGGGCTGCTCTTTTGGTTGCGGCGAGAACTGATTGTTCGGGCGAGGCCGGATGCTTTTGGGGCGGTTGGTTAGAAAGAGATTGTTTGACAAGGCCCAATAATAGAGTATAAGTGATATACTTCGAGAGATTCAGGACGTCTTGTGGCTGTGGATGAAAAGGACTAATCTTTACCGTTTTTTTGTGATTTACCTAAAGGGATTAAAATGGGAAAAACCCTCAAAACTTCGGCAAGAGACCGGAAATGCGCGTTTCCGAACTGCACAAATATCCTGAGTATCTATAACCATGAGATTTATTGCCATATACATCGGGATAAGATGTCTCAGAAGAAAAACCGCGGAAAAGTTCCATATCATCATGTTTCATAAAGACAAACAACCCCGGACCATGCCCGGGGCTAAATATAAGAAATAATCCATAAATGGTTATTGGGCGGTCCAAGCGCCGTCGACGGTAAGGGCGCAGCCCGTGACGTAACTTGCGCCCGGGCTCGCCAAAAAAATCAATGGGGCCTTAATCTCATCCAGCTCGCCCCAGCGGTTCATAGGGACACGCGACATTATATCGGCAGAGGCCTGCGGGTCATCGATTACGGGCTGGTTGATGTCGGTGGCGAATGGGCCGGGACATAAACAATTGACCGTTATTCCTTTCTGCGCGAATTCAACAGCTAAGGTCCTTGTCATCTGGACGACGGCGCCTTTGCTCGCAGTATAATTGACCCGATTTGCCATACCGACCAAGCCGAGCGTCGAGGCAATGTTGATGATTCGGCCGAAGCCTCGCTCGAGCATATAGGGACAGACAGCGCGGCAGCAATAAAAAACGCCGGTGACGTTGGCCTGCTGGACTTTGTTCCAGTCCTCGTCAGTCACCTCGGTAATCGGTGAACGGATATTAATACCTGCGTTATTAACAAGGACATCGACTTTACCGAATTCTTCGATGGTAAGAGCAGCCATATTTTCGACGCTTTTGCGATTTGTTACGTCGAGAACCGTCGCGATTACACGGCGGCTGGTCTTTCGGGCGATTTCGGAAGCGGCTTTGTCGATGTCGGTTTTTGTCCTGCTGGCGATGACCAGATCTGCGCCGTATTCGGCGAGGGCGGCAGCCATTGTATAGCCCAGGCCTCGCGATGCGCCGGTGACAATAGCGACGCGGCCGGTGAGGTCGAAGAGGTCATTCGGTTTTTGAGTGTCCATATTTTTTACCGAAATACAAAGTACGAAATCCGAAATCCGAAACAGATACTTTAACGGTATGGTGGGGTAATGCAAGGGGCAGGAAAAGTTATTGCGCTTTTACAGAGGTGATTTAGAGGTTATAATGGCTGAGTATGCACATCTTAATTTAAGGGGTAGCTGCGATGGCTGAAGGGTACTCAATAGACACCAAGGTGTACGCGACAGAGGATTTGAAACGGCTGAGTATGCACGATATGCTCCACTACTTCGAGGAGCAGGGTGCGATGAGGGTCTCGGATTTGCATATTAAGGTCGGTGCGCCGATCACATACCGGGTCAACGGCGACCTGCAGAAGATTAAGGGAATGACGGTTACGACGGAGATAGCGAAGCAGTTAATTTACCCGCTGCTGACCGAAGAAAAACTTTACAAGCTCGAAAATGAATACAGTGTTGACAGCTCGTACCGGCTGGGCATGCTGCAATTCCGGATTAATATATTCAGGGAGAACGACGGGATATGCGCGGCTATTCGGGCTCTGTCGCTGGATATACCGCCTATAGAGCAAATCGGGTTTGCGAATAATGTCTGGGAGGACATCGTCAACCGAAAACAGGGGCTGGTATTGCTTACAGGTATAACCGGCGCGGGTAAGAGCACGACTATAGCTTCGCTGATAGAGCAAATTAACCGCAAGCGGGCCTGCCGGGTGATTACACTGGAGGACCCGATTGAATATATATTCGAGCAGCGACACTCGATAATTTCGCAAAGGGAAATCGGCAGGGACGTTAAGAGCTTTGTTGACGGTCTGCGGTCGATGCTGCGGGAGGACCCGGACGTTATATTTGTCGGCGAGATGCGCGACCCAGAGACGATCGCGATGACGCTGATGGCTGCGGAGACGGGGCATCTGGTATTTTCGACGCTGCATACGAGGGACACGACCGGCACTATTACCCGGATACTCGATTATTTCCCGGAAGGCAGACAGGCGGAGGTGCGAAACCAACTGTCACTGGGGCTGCGGTGTATCATCAGCCAGAAGCTCATACCGAGAAAGGGCGGCCAAGGACGCGTCGTGGCGATGGAGGTACTCAACAACAACTACGCGTGCGCCAATAATATACGGACGGGAAAGATTGAGCAAATATATTCGCAACTGCAAACGAAAACAAAAAATGAGCCGGGCGAGAAGATGATTACAATGGAAAGTCACCTCGCGCGCCTGGTCAAGGCAGGCGAGATTGATTTGCTCGAAGCACAAAAATGGGCGAATAATATAAAGACATTCGCGGACTGCATGAAGCGGGCGGAACAAGAACCGCGGTATTGAGATGATATACTTCTGGTCGGTTGTGCTGATACTTATCAATGGGCTTTGCCTTCTGCTAGTGGCTTTTGCGATACCGGGTAACTGGCTGATGGTGATAGCGACAGCAGTCTTTGCCTGGCTGCTGCGCGAGCAAAACTTTATTTCAGTTTATACGCTCATTACAATTATGCTGCTGGCGATTCTCGGTGAGCTACTGGAGTTATTGGGTGGTATGGGCGCCGCCAAAAGGGCCGGTGCGGGCTTCTGGGGTTCGCTCGGTGCGATTGCAGGCGCGATAGGCGGAGCTTTGCTCGGTACTTTTTTAATCCCGGTTCCTATTATGGGCACACTGGTAGGTTCGGCTATCGGTGCGGCGGCAGGCTCTGCGATTCTATCAGGGGCCAAGGGGCAGAACAGGCGAACTCAAGTAGCGATGCATGCGGGTATAGGTCAGTTCATCGGTTCATCAATGAAACTTCTGGTCGGCGTTGTGATATGGTTTGTGATAGCAGTCGCGGCGTTCTGGCCGTAAGATAAAAGCCTAAGCGACGGCGGCGGCCTCTTCTTCCGGTTCGTACTGGTCGAACTGGACGCTGATTTTTTTGCTCACGCCTTTTGTCTGCATCGTGATTCCGTAGAGTATGTCGGCGATGCTCATCGTTCGCTTGGCGTGCGTGATGATTATAAATTGCGAGTCTTTCCGGAACTCGCGAATCATCATATTGAATCGCTCGTTGTTTGCTTCGTCCAGCGCGGCGTCGACTTCATCGAGGAAGCAGAACGGCGAGGGCTTTGTCTTGAACACAGCGAAGAGCAGAGCGATGGCAGTCATGGATTTTTCACCGCCGGACAGCAGTGATATGCTTCGCGTTTCCTTTCCGGGCGGTTTGGCGATGATTTCAATTCCGGCTTCGAGTATGTCCTCTGCCTCTTCGAGGATAATATCGGCTTTGCCGCCTCCGAAGAGTTTTCGGAAGACCTGCTGGAAGTTGTCGCGGATTTGCTCGAAGGTCTGCTCGAACTTCTCGCGGCTGGTCTTGTTGAGGCGATTGATTAGCTGCTGGAGCTGGCCCTTGCTACTGTTGAGGTCCTGGACCTGGGTCGAGAGGAACTCGTGACGTTTTTCGAGGGTCTCCTGCTCTGCGATGGCGTCGATGTTTACATTGCCGAGCCTGTCAATTTTGCTACGAAGTTCGGTAATTTCCTGCCGGACGGCTTCCCAGTCCACGTCTTTGTCCTGGTAATTGTCAAAGGCGTTGACAAGATTGATTTGCAGCTCATCTTTTACTCTCTCGATAAGGTCCTGCTGCCTGACTTCGAGCTGGCCAAGCTCGATTTTCAGTTCGCTGATTTGCTCTTCAACCTGTGTCTGCTCCGCGCGCTTCTGCTGGACAATTTCCTGAGCCTGTTTTTGTTTTTCGAGCAACTGTTCTATTTCACCGTGCAGTGTTTTGCTGTTCTGCTGGGTCTGGTCTTTTTCGACGTAAAGCTGCGAGACTGTTGACTCCGAGCTGAGGATATCTCTTTGGGCCTGTTCGGCCTGTTCGGTACAAGTTTGCATCTCCCGCTGTGTGCTTGTCTCTGCGCCGTCACTATCGGCTAATTGCTTTTGCAGCGATTCGATTGTTTCGGTGAGGGATTTAGCCTGCTGTTCGGTTTGGCCTAATGAGATTCGAAGCTCGGTAAGATTCTCATTTTGCGATTGCAGCAGGTTCCGTTTTTGAGCGCTATCGGCTACGAGCTGTATGATTCTATCGTTGCGCTGCTGGTTGACGGTTTCGAGCTCTTCGAGCTTTTGTCTTGAGTTATATTCCCGCTTTACCGATTGTGCGATTTGCTCTTCGAGCATTTCTATTTCGCCGCAGATGAGCGGCTGTTCCTCGCTCAGACGCTTTATGCTCTTCTCGTAGAAGCTCATCTTCGAGGCAATCTCGGTTTTTTCCGTGTTTGATTCGTAAACGGCTGTTCGCAGCTCGGTCTGCAATTTGGCGAAATGCTCTTTTGACTGGCCGGCCGCGGCGAGCTGCTGTTCGAGCTCGGTTATCTCGGCCTCCATATTGGCGATGATTTCCCGCAGCTGGCATATGCGGCTCTTTCTGCTGATAAGTCCCGAGGCCTTTGAGAGCGGACCGAGCTTGACGCTGCCGCCGATTGTTACAAGATCGCCTTTGGCGGTGACAAACTGGTATTCGCGGCCGAAGCGGTTTACAAGCCCCATCGCGGATTCGACAGAATCGACGAGCAGGCATTTGCCGAGGAGCTGCCAGGCAAGCGGGGCATATTTGTTGTCGTATTTTACGAATTCGACGAGCCGGCCTTTGACACTCTCGTATTTACTCAGGTCGGTCGAATCGGAGAAAGGCTCGATGCGGTTGAGACACAGAAAGGTGACTCTGCTGTCAAGATTATTTATGGTTTCGGTATCGGCAAAGAGTTTTTCGGCACTGTTAACGATTACCGAATCTGTTTTTCCTTCGAGACAGGCTTCGACGGCCTGTGCGTGCTCGACGTCGGCGCTGATGCAGTCGGCGACAAGGCCTTCAATGTAATCGAACCTGTTATCTGAGCGGCGTCTTTCGAGGATTGTTTTGACTGCCGAGGCGAGTCCTTCGCAGCGGGTCTCCATATCGGTCAGGATTGCAAGCTCACTGGTGATGGCGCTGCGTGCTTCCTTGACGTGGGCGAGGCGTTTCGTGTCGGCCTGGATGTGCTCGTCGAGCTGTTTGGCCTTTTTGTTCTGCACGTCGAGGTTCTGGGTCAGCTCGGTGATGTTCTTTTCGACATCGGCGGCGCGGGTTTCGTACTGGGCCTTTTCAGTCAGGAGCTGTTCGAGCTCCTGTTTGGCGGTGTCGGCCCGGCCGTTCAGTCTGTCTTTCTGGGTGGAAAGACTGCTGCGATAGTCGCTGAGGCTCTGCAGCTCGTTATGTAATTGCGCGGTCCTGCGGACGATATCTATGATGCCGCTTTTTTCGTCTTCAAGCTCATCCTCCAGTGAAGTACATTCACTGTTAGTTTGATTTATGACTGCCTGGAGCTCTTTGAGCTGCGCGGTCTTTTCTTCCAATTCGCTCGAGCAGCGCCGGCGGTCCTCTTTACATCGGGCAAGGTCTGTTACGAAAAGCTCTTTTGTCTGGCGGAGCTTTTCGACGCGCTGTGCGGCGTTTTGTTTTCTTTCGTCCAGCTCACTGATTCGCGTCCTTAAAAACTCGATGCGCTGGAGATGCTGCTCTATCTTGCTCTGGGCAGCGACAAGCGAGTTGTCGGTCTGATTTATTCTGTTCTCCGTTTCGATGATTTGCCGGCCAAGCTCGCTAACCAATGCGTCGTTGCCAGCGACCTCGGCTGCCACTGCGGCGAAGTGCTGCTGTACTTCGTCGAGCTGCTGTTTTTTTTCGCCGGAGGTCTTATCCAGCCTTGCGTACTCGACGAGCGAATAGTTGACCTGCAGCTCTTTGAGCCGTTCGGTATACCTGAGATAGCTTCGGGCCTTGCCGGCCTGGTGCTTGACGCTTCGAAGCTGTTTTTCGACTTCGCCGAGTATATCGGCCAGCCGAAGGAGGTTCTGCTCGGTCCTTTCGAGTTTTCGCAGCGCTTCTCTTTTATGTGCTTTGTATTTACTGATGCCAGCCGCTTCTTCGAAGATTGCGCGGCGGTCTACCTTCGAGGACTGGAGCAATTGGCCGATTTGTCCCTGTTCGATAATGGAATAGGCTTTGGCGCCGACGCCGGTATCCATAAACAGCTCTTTTATGTCCCTCAGCCTGCAAGGCTTATTATTTATGAGGTATTCGCTCTGACCGCTGCGGAAGATTCGGCGAGTGATTTGTACGCCGTCTGCTTCGATGGGCAGTGTTCCGGAGGTATCGGCAAAACACAGGCTGACCTCGGCTGAGGCAAGCGATTTTCTTATGGTCGAGCCGCTGAATATCACATCCGACATCTGGTCGCTTCGAAGACTCTTTACACTCTGTTCGCCGAGCACCCACCTGACTGCATCAACGACGTTGCTCTTGCCGCATCCGTTTGGTCCGACAATGGCTGTTATGGAACCTTCGAAGTTCAGCTCCGTCTTGTCAGCGAAGCTTTTAAATCCGTCCAGTACAATTTTCTCAAGTCTCATCAGTACCCTGCGTTCAATGTCCGATAATTGTAAAAGAAATATTCATTTTCCGGGTTAAACCTCGGCTGGTACTATTCTTATCGGCCCGTGCTTTGTTTTCACTTGAGGCCTATTTGCGGCACAGGCCCGGCCTGGAACTGACAATCAATCGCGCCCTTTTGAACCATTTTATCGAGCAGCGCGATGATGTCAGAATACGCGACGGCCAGTCCGACCTGGTCGGTCGGTGTCCTCCTTGTCGGCTCGGCGCCGAGGGAGCGGATGATGTCACCAAGCTCGTAGGAGCACTTAAGCGAGATAGGCGGAATTTCCGTTCTGCCCGGAATCTTTCTTATAACGGTGACATATTCCTGTCCCGACGGCGCGTTGAGTGTTATAGCTCCATCTTCCGACTGTACGAACAGGTTGGCCTTGCAGAACAACGGCCCGCCGAATATTGCTATTCGCGGCTGGCCGCTGCGTGCGACGAAGAGGAGCTTTTTACGGGCAAGTGTGATTTGTTCGAGGTAGAAGCTGCGGCCAATCAGCTCGTCGCTGATGGAGATGTCGTCCAATTTTCTAAGCCTTTCGTACGCAGCCAGTAAGATTTCAACGTTATCGTCCCGAAGCAGACGGCGACAGACGGCGATGGCGTCACTTCGCTTGGCGCTGCGACCGATAGCATCCACAGCTTCGATGCGCCGGTTCGAGGCGGTATCAAAGGCCGTACGTCTTAGAATATCGAGCCCCTTATCATCACCGAGATTGAGCATCGTCCGGGCGGCACGAAAGCGAACGTCCGCGTCGGGCGAGCTGAGAAGCCTGTCAAGCTCCGCCAGCGAGCTTTTGCCGATTGCTTCGAGAGAGATTTCAGCATTGTCCCTGTCACCTGAACCGGTCAGGCTCCCGATTGACTCGTCAATTTTCTTCTGCCTGTCGGCGCTGCTCAAGGCCAGGTAAGTAGCATTTATTATATCAATGAAGTGCTTCTTATGGCCTTTGTATTTCGGGGGCAGCATCATTTCGACCTGGCCGGCCGATACGGCTTTGGCCGTGTCCTGGCCGAATCGCTCGATGAGCTTATTGCGGATGGCGCCAGACACTAAGAAATCCGGCCGGCGCAGCGAAATCATCATCTTATAGTTATCAACGGCCTTGCCACCGGCGAGGATATAGCCTACTCTCAGGTTGCCAGTCGGGTTGATTTTATCTATATAGACCGGTCCTTCCACGGTCGCCAGTACCTTCGTAGTAAGTCCGAAGCTGCCGATGGCGCGAAGCTCGGCACCGTAAAGCTGGCCGTGCTCGATGCTGATTGACTGAGCTGCGCCCGGGACCGCCACACGCACGTCGAACAAACTGCCTCTTCCTGTAGTAGGCACCAGGCCCTCGGCGATAACAACCGAAGTATCAAGGCTATTTATCAATTTATCAATATCAGTGCTGGGTACATAGCGCAGTATATAATGTTTCAAATATTCTCTTATGTTCGGCGGGCAATCGGCTGAGCCGGTACCGGCCAACTCACCGACGATAGCGTAACCCTGCACCGGAATGTAATCAGGTGAAAATATGTCCGCTACCTGTCCGATGGTGGTTCCGGATTCGACGCCGACAGTGGACTGGTCAAAACGGTCGGCAGGGTCAGTTTTGTCTTTACCGCCGCAGCCTGCAAAAAACATAAGGACAGCTGCCGTCAAAACACAAACGAGTATTGGGACACCACGTGGGGTATCCCACTGTGATTTGAATAAGCCTGCTGTCATATCCACTACCCCAAAAAGCATTGCTTCAACAATAAGCCGTTAAATAGTAGGCGTTTGCGCAACGGCAGTCAAGCCAATTCTACCCGCACCCCTTATGTGTGTTTATCTTCGCCAAAGGCCCCTATGTATTTCCCTTTTCGCCCTTCGGTGAACCATTAAAAACTGTAATTTTCATCTTCGATTTCTCCTTCTGGCTGCGGATTATCGTTTTGAAGCTGTAATTAGAAAAATCGGATACTGCTTCAATGTCCCCTGTGAATCCGGCCTGTTTAGAACATGTGCGGTCTGTGTTTTAATCTGGCTAAAACCGGCTTCTTTCAGCCGGTCGGTAAACTCATCGCGGCCAAATCCATTATGAGCAACCTTCGTATCGCTGTGGAAGCTGCCGTCTTCCTTATCGAGGTCGCAGATAGCGACCCTGCCGCCGTGACGCAGCAGGTCGAAGAATCGTTCAAGCAGCACCTGCGGTCTTTCAATATGATGAAATGCCATAGAGCTGAAGACAAAATCGAAGTTCCCGCTGAGCGGATTTTCTTTAGTCAGGTCGGCTTTTTTTATCGTGACATTATTGATGTTATTTTTTGCGAGTTTATCGAAAAGCATCTTTAGCATCTGTTCCGAGGTATCGACCGCTGTGATTGATTTTACCGAATCGGCCAGCAGCATCGAGACAAGTCCCGTTCCGCATCCGAAATCCATAGCCTCGGTATCCTTATTAAGTGCCGTGGACTGCTTTATTTTGTCGACGATAGCCCCTGTCATCCCGAGCCGGTGCGGATTATCGTCCCACGTCGCCGCCTTGACATCGAAAACATCTCTACCAATGTTATTGTTCATAACCATTGTTCCTGATTTTATCTAAGTACGTGCCGGACCAGCCGCCTCATTTCGAGACGACAGTCGAGCTGGCAGGCCGTACATACTGTCGGCTTCTTTCTGTTTGGCCAGTACTTCCGCACTGAGCCTTCGGTAAACCGCCCGCACATCCAGAATACCGAGATATTTTTCACCATCGTCGCTTGCCGTTACAGGTAAAAATTCTGCGTCGAGATTTTTCGCTTCATCCAGGGCATCCGACAGAGGCGCGTCCGGTTTGAGTGATTCCGACACCGGCTCGGCAATATCAAGAGCTACGAGCCATTCGTTGAGCTCCTGTGTTGCAAAGGTGTTCCTGATGCCGTTCAGCGTAATCAGGCCGGCCAGCTTATTGTCGTTATCCACGACGGGGTAACACGGGCTGCTCGTACCCCCGACCACCCTTATCATCTCGCTCAGCGGCATGCCGGCGTCTATGACGGGTACGCTTGTATCCATTATGTCCGCAACCGTATAAGTTTTTATCAGGTCGTCCTCGGTGATATTCAGGCCGAGCTCACCGGCCTTTTTCGCGCCGAACTTGACGCCCAGCGGCCCTATCATCTGCAGAATGAATGCCCCGATGATAACGACCAGCAACATTTCAGCACTTGTCTGGCTGTCGAATTTCCGGCTGGCCATAATCAAAAGGCCGACGGCTATACCACCCTGCGGATAAAGACAGAACCCGAGGTAGTTTCTGATGGTTTTAACGGCCCCGGAGTAGGCCGCACCGAGATACGCACCGGAAGTCTTACCGACGATACTGCCGATGACGTAAGCGGCGACAAGCAGCCATGTCACTATATTACCCAGCTCGAACTTGAGCATCGCGCCGACGAAGACAAAGAACAGGATGTAAATAGGGACCGAGAACCTTCGCATAAGGTTGAAGCACGAGGCCATTCTTTTACGTCCGACGTTGACCAGCACCACGCCCAGTGTCATAGTCGCCAGGATTACGTCGAGGTCGAACTTGACTGCTATGCCGATGACCAACAAAACCGAGCCAAGTGTAAAAGCCAGCATCTTCTCAGGTTCGTCGATTTTTTTGAGGATACGAATCAGGATAAGGCCCGATGCGCCGCCCAATAAAATTGCAACCGGAATATGATAAGCCAAACCCGCCAGCGCGTGCGACAATCCGCTCTGCTCGTGCCTAGTTATAACACCGGCCACACTAACGCCCACCGCGTACAGCAGCAGCGCAAGCGCATCGTCGAGCGCGACGATAGCCGTCAGCATCGCCGTCAAAGGCCCGCGCGACTTATACTCCCACAAAACGCTGACCGTCGATGCAGGGTCCGTCGCCGAACAAATCGCCGCAAAAACCACCGCGACCGCAACAGACATTTGCCACGTCGAGAAAAAAATAAGGACTGAAAAAGTCAGTACACCGACAAACAGAAAGGCCGCCAGACCTTCGAACAGCAGAATCATCCAGACCTGCCTGCCGAACTTTACAAACACCTCGCGCTTAAGCTCACCGCCGACCAGAAAACCGATGACCCCAAGCGCAAGAACGTTGAAAGCTTTCATAACGCCGACAGCTTCGGGCGGGAAAACGCCGAGTACCGGCCCGATGATTACGCCCACGATAACGTAGCCGATTATCTGCGGGATGCGAAACCGCTGGATAATCTTAGCACCGATAGTCCCACAGAAAACCGCGATACCTACCAGCAGGATAATGTTTAACTCTTCAGTCTTCACAGAAATTCCGGACCTGACTGTACATTCAGTAATCCACGGCGGTCGATAAGTTCAGCACAGTATCTGGCAAATGATGTTCCTTGTCCGCGGCCGTGTGTCGAAATCAATAAGTATAATCTGCTGCCAAGTGCCTAAGGTCAGTTCGCCGCCTACAATCGGTATAGTAACAGACGGGCCTAACAGCGAGGCCCTGACGTGGGCGTGGCCGTTATCGTCGTGCCAAGTCTGCTCGTGCTCGTACCGCGCATTTATCGGTGCGATTTTTTCAAAGGCTGCTTCCAGGTCATAATTTGCCAGTCCCGGCTCATATTCGGTGGTGGTTATACCAGCCGTCGAACCGACGACAAATACGGTTACGATACCGTCTTTTACACCGGATTTTTTAACAGCAGCGACGACAGAATCGGTTATGTTGATTACGTCGTTATTTCCCTTGCTCTTTATCTGGAGTTTTTCGGTTTTAGTCATTGCTGCTTACCCTTATATTAACCGGCGTTGCGCTGATGATGTTAATGATAGCCGGTCAGGTAAGACTCATCAAGTGACCATTTTGATGGTTACTAAAGATAGGATGTACACCCTCCCCGGCCCGGCTGAACTCTGTCTTGTTGTTACTGTTCTGTAGGTTCGACTGCTTCCCATTCGTAAACTTCGGGCGATTCACTATCGCCCGAGACCATCCAGAGCTTGCCGAAACAGGTATGGTCCCTGTTTATCCAGCCTGTGACGTAGCCCAGCCCTTCGATTCTGTCCCCGTCCTGGCTCGCTGCCACAGCATAGCCGCTGGTAATGAAATACAGCTTCCTGTAATGTTTTTCGCCGTTTTCATCCTCGTACACTTTCAGCGGAGCGATGTTCCCTTTGAAAACACTGGTGACATTGGTTTCATTTCTCTCGTTCAGCACTGCATATTCAACACCGTCGAGTGTGAATTTTCCTTCCCAAAAAGCGGCAACGTCGCCGTCGGGACTGATGCGAATGCTGACGTTGCCGCGGGACTGCCCATCCTCGTTAAGATCGACGTAATAATGAGTCGTTTTTTCGAACTTCGGCTGCACAGGGAAAGGGTCTCTTCTTCCGCCCATATCATAGGAGTCCAGGGCCGGATTTATAAACAGTTGTCCTTCATCCCAGGGCATGGCGTTCGGGTCGGCGTATCTGTCGGCGCCGGAACCGTGGAAGGCGGCGAAAGGGTCCATGCTTATCATCGATACTCCGAGAACAAGCAAACCTATGGCCAGTGACACAAGGACCAGAAGCAGCAAAAAACCGCCATTGTGATATTTTACACGGCTTAATTGTTTTATAGATTTCATTTTTTGTACTCCGCGAAAAGGTTAATCAGAAACAGCCGGATTATAGCTTCTTCACATTTATTCGGTATAAACAAAATACTGTGTTAAAATATACTTTGCGGCTGCCTGGCGCGGCCTTTGAATTCAAACTCCTTATAATCCTTGTAGTTACTTGTGATAAAAATTTTTCCTTCCAGCATATTATCGTCCTTATCGAGCCAGCCGCGGACGTAAATCTCACCTGAGAGTATTTTGACTATGCTTCTTCCGGTTTCCTGCATTTGAAATTCACCCATGCACAGGAAGTACAATTTTGAGGGGTTTTCATTTCCATCCTCGTCCACATATTTTTTATCGAGATAAAAGCTGCCCGCAAAGCCGGCGCCGGTGATGTCATACTGCAGTTCCGGACCCTTGTGATACCTGCCGTACCAACCGCCGGAAACACCCTTGCTGCCGACGTAAAGCCTGATTTCACCGCGAGGGTCCCCTGTCTGCGGCTCCTTTACGTTGCCGTCAAGTTTAAGAATCTCAATCAAGTTCGGCTCTGCCGGCGGCGACTGCGATTCGGCCTGTTTCATCTGGCGCGCTTTCCATTCGGCCCAGGGCATAATGCCCGGCGTATTGGGGTCTTTAGGCTTAGGATTAAATACTCCCGCCTTTTGAAGAAAAAACACCAATACGCCCAGGCCTATAATCACAATCAGAATAACCATAGCATAACCATTGCTTCTGTGTGCCTTTGGGATTTTGTTGTGTACCGTCATATCTGGTCCTCCGAACTAAAACTGTCCCGGTTGGTCGGGATTAACGCAAAGCATTACACCCTCAAAAACTCCTGCCGATGTGCAGCTATGTATTCGGCCAGCAGCACCTGAAAATCATCCTCGCAGTTTTGGAACTCCTCGTCAAGCTCATACAAAATCTCCCTGTCCTCTTCTGTCATCTGCTCAATCTGTTGTTTTCGAAGCTCTTTGATTCTCGGCGGCCGGCCGTTCTCGAACACCGCATTTGCCCGCCGGACGATATCGGCAAATCGTTGCGCGCCAATCGCCTCGAACCCATCCGCCGCCTCAACCGCATAATCGGCGAACGACTCGCCGAAGTAATTCCCGAAACCGCCTATCTGCACAAGCCTCCATAGCCACAACACACTCCAGCAGACTTTTTCCGCCTGAGCCAGGCCATCGAAGCTGACCTTCTTGAGGTGCTTTTTCACCCTGCCGTGCATCGCCAACACATAGATATCAGGGTGACGTTTATGGCCTTTCGGCCCGTACAGTCGCTTCTTTGATAACAAGCCCCAGCCGAACAGCCAGGCCGCGATAACCAAGACAATGATAGCTGCGATTAAATATCCCATCGGTGCCCTGTTTATAAAAGCAATACCCCATCAGACTATATCCATAACACCATTTATATCAACAAAAAAACGTTCCCTTCAAGAAGCCTTGATACCCATTATTCAAACTTAAATATTCAATTTTCTATGCGTTCTCGCCTGCGCAGCCTTCCACAAACGATTTTATTTCATTTGACATATCAGCAGATACCCATATAAAATTACCAATGTGCATGTTTACTACGGAGGAATTATGACAACAGCAAAATTAATAATCCTTTTAATCCTGATAGTTTCTCCCGGCCGAGCCGGAATCGCCGCTATCGAACCGGTTGATTCGGTCAGCGAGTTTGACGACGTCCGCTGGAAGGATTTGAGCAGCATTGATGTCGCCGATTTGCGAAAGTGTTTGGATACTTTGACATTCAACAAAGATACAGTCTGGCCGAAAGAGATTAAGCCCGCTGCTGAAGAGCTGATGCTAAAAGCCATGGTTCCTCCTCTCGGTGTGAAGAAGCTCCATGAAGAGGGTATCACAGGCCAGGGAATCAATATAGTGATAATTGACCAGCCGTTGCTGCAGGACCACCCGGAGTTCAAAGGAAAAATAGTCGCTTATTATGATACGGAGTGTGACGGTCCGCCCACGAGTATGCACGGCCCGGCTGTGGTTAGTCTGCTTGTCGGTGACAAGTGCGGCACGGCTCCGGGAGCGAAAGTCTATTACGCCGCCGTCCCATCCTGGAAGGGTGACGCTTCGTATTATGCCAAAGCCCTCGACTGGATTTTGGAACTCAACGCCACTTTGCCGATCAATGAAAAAATTCGTGTTGTATCTGTCTCAGCGGCGCCGTCCGGACAGGGTTCACCCTTCACGGAAAAATGCCAGATGTGGGATGAAGCCCGCGAACGTGCCAAAGAAGCAGGCATTGCCGTTCTCGATTGCACAAGCCACACAGGCTTCATAGGGCCCTGTTATTATGACCTCAAAACACCGGATGACCTGCGAAGATGCAGGCCGGGCTTTCCAGGCGTAGAGGATTCCGTGTCAACTCGCCCCGTTTGCGCGCCTTGCTCACCGCGCACTACCGCCGAGCAGTATGAGCCGGACAACTTCAGTTACCAATATAACGGGCGAGGGGGATTGAGCTGGTCTATTCCTTACACGGCCGGCGTACTTGCTCTCGGCTGGCAAATCGAACCCGATTATTCCCCACAATATATGAAAGACCTTCTCATAGTGTCCGCTTATCCATGTCGTTCGGGCGGGCGAATTATAAACCCCCGGAGGTTTATCGAATTTGTAAAAAATCCGCTTCGAGCCGAAAAAGAACTCGATAAGCTAAAAGGCGCTGTCGTCGGGACAAACCAAAATCCGGTTGGTCTTTGGAAGTCAGTCGATTTTGTAAGTCAAATCGAAGATTTTTTTCCAGGCCATAAGATATGGACAGGAAGGCTACACCTCAAATCAATTGTTTTTCGCAGTAACGGAACCACCTCCTCCTTTGTCAGGTGGAAAGACGGCAAAATAATTCATGAATCAGGCAAGGCCAAAGCCGATTACGTAATCAAGAAGATGAACGGCCAATTTTATATGTTCTTCCCCTGGTTATCAGGCGATGTTACCGAGCGCGGCATGAAACCAAAATACTACGTACTGCAGAAATCTGACGAGTCGGATAACAACTGAAGCGCATCCGGTATCTAGCAGCAGATGCTGAAAATTCTTTCTTTTTCAAAAAATTTCTGAAAATTCCGGTCCTTGTGTGCGTCTTGATATAGCAGTTGCGGGTCTGTCAGGGTACTTACGGTGTATCGTTTCTGCCGAAAAACGCATCTGATTTGGCTTGCCAATGACGGCCTGCGGGCGTATAGTACCTGCTCTTTGGGAGCAAATAATGCTAATTTTTAACTGGAGGTACTATTTATGAAAGCAAAAAGAATCAATAGGGGATTAGTCTGTTTCTTGCTGGCTGTTGTACCGCTTGTTTGTGTATTCTGCGGTCCCGCTGTTGCCGGTGATACAGCCTTAGAGACAGTACCGGCCGACTGTGTGTTCTGCATCAGGCTGAACAATTTCGATTACACGCTCAGCCAGCTCGACACATTCCTGGCAGGCACCTCGCCGATAGGCGTTTCTATGATAGCCCGGATGCAACTGGCCAATATGTTAGGCGACCCTATGCTGCAGGGCATAGACACGGCAGGCAGTTTCGTTATATTCGGTATGGCAGAAGCCAAAGAAACTGCAGATGCGGAACCGGATATATTTATCGCCGCGTTACTGCCGGTCAAAGACCACCAGCAATTTATCAATCTAAGTCAAAACGTCGGCGAGCCTGATGCCGAAGGCGTCAGCACAATTTCGATAAGACCCATGATGGCCATGCCTGCCGACCCCAATGCACCACCCCCTCCGGCAAAAATCTTGCTCTGCACCAAGGCCGGACAGTTCGCCATGGTCGGACCTGAAAATAAACGTTCGCAACTTATTGAGCTGGCAAAATCTATCTCATCTGGTCAGGCTTCAATGGCGAAAAAAGTCGACGCAGACCAGGCCAAGCTGGCCGCCGAGATGCCGATATGGACATACGCCGATATCGAGCAGGTCAATAAGACATTCGCAGCTGAGATAGAAAAAGGCTTTGCCGAGATGGAAAATGAGCTCAAAAACATGCAGGGCGCGCCCGGCCAGCCGCAGATGAAAAACCTCGATGAGATTATGAAAGTCTATTTCGATATGATAAAGGCATTTCTGGAGCAGGGTAAATACGCGACCATTGCATTAAAGCCCGAGCCTTCGGTGCTGCGAATAAAGAAAACCCTCGCGGCGAAGCCCGGTACCGAAATGTCCAAGCTGCTGACCGCCGATGCAACTTTGCCAAAAGAGAATAAGCTCGTTGCACAGCTCGAAGACGGCGCTGCGTTAACCGCCGCGGTTAAAATGAACAAGGCCTGGATGGAAAAGCTCACCAAAATAGGGATAAGCTTTATGAAGGCCATAGGCTCCGGCGACGCCAACGCGGCGGATGAGACGGCCAAGTGGGAGCAGCTTTGCAAAGACAGTGTCGATTCGATGGGCCAGTTACTTGCCTTTTCACTAAAAACCAATCCGGGCAGCAGGCCCCCATTTGCGTTCGAGTACTATCTCGAAATTAAAGACAAAGAAAAGTACGACAAGGTGTTCGAGGAGTCGGCGCAACTGATGAAGATTGGCTGTTTTGCCAAGATGTATAAGGACATGGGCATAGAGATGTCTTTCGACGTCAAGCGCGGCACAAGCGAATACAACGGCGTTACTATCGATTCGGCAAAGATGACAATGAAGGTCACCGATATGAACTCGCCGGAAGGACAGATGATAAACGCCATGTACGGCGATGGCTTCGAGTACCGTATGGGGTACGTGGACGGCATTTACCTGATGGCGGTCGGTGGAGACCCGGACGGCAATATAAAGAAGATGGTCGATTCGGTAAAAGCCGGTGCGGACAAGCAACCCAACGCTGAAACTACTGCAGCGATGGCGCTGCTGGGTGACGCAAAAGACGCTGACTTCTTCGGGACGTTCAATTTCATCAGGCTGATGTCGATGGGCATGGGTTTTATGCCGACACCTATGCCGATTCCATTCGACCAGATACCGACCAAAAGCAATATAGCTTTTGCAGGTAAAGTAAGTGACGGCAAATTAGTAGCTGACGTGGCTGTTCCGAAAGAGCACATAATGGAGATTTCGATGGGAATGCAGATGCTGATGCAGCAGCAAATGCAGCAACAGCAGCAGGGTGGACAAGAGCCGATACAATAATTAGTTGATAGTCGTTAGTCGATAGTCGTTAGAAAATGATATTAAAACGGCGCGGATCGAATTTCGGCCCGCGTCGTTTTTTTTGTGCTGTGGAACTGCAAAATCAGTTGAATATTTTTCTTGATTTACGGCCCTCAATGGGGTAATCTATTCATCAGCGAATTTCAGCCGGAGGACAAAAGATGAAAAAGCGGCTCGTCGTGCTAATCCCAGTACTTCCGGCTGTCTGAATACCGTCAGCGAATGTTTGTGAGGTAAATGGAATGAATCCTGAAATTGCACTGCCTGTGGGGGAACACCAAATTGAACTTATTGTCGATGATGGTATCGAGTTGTCACAGCCGGACTACTGCACGGCGAATGTGATTGGTCCGGCAAGGGCTAAACTGTTCTGTATGCCGCAAGTCCTCAACAGCAACAGCCGGGGATGGATTCTGGCGATGCTTTCTATGCCGGCAGGTGTACGCCGCTGCGATATCAACGGTAACGTACCGCTTGTCTTCTGTCCGGGTGAAGTCCAGTCGCGATACTTTAGTATATTTCAGGCGCATAGGTGGGGGCGCAAACAGACTTATATCATGGCATGGTTCGACAAAAGAGATTGTATGGAACATTTATGTGCCGGATTCAACAACATTGAGATAGCCGGCCAATTCACAAGCGGCAGATATTTTTACGGCAGCAACCGGCTCTATGTCGTCAGCCGCAGACACAGGCGCTGGAGATTTGCGCCTTAGCGAAATTAACAGCGGCTCGTGTTACGGCATTTTGTTGAAACCTTGCCATCTGACAGTCCATCGGCCGTTGTCTGGAAAGCCGGGAGCGACTCTATCGGGACAATCATCCCAGCCGGCGGCCATCATCGCGACCGCAGTCAACAGGCCACTATTACCCGGAAGGTAAATCGGTAAGCTTTCAGTCTGGTAATTATGGCCGTTAGGTAAATATGTGTTCTTCGGCGTATCCAGCAGCAGGGCATCAATTGCAAGATTGGTTTCACCGAGTCTGGCAGCGGTCATTGCAATCATAGGATAATCCCAGCCCCAGGTTTCTTTATAGTCCCAGCTCTTCATTACGTGTCGAAGCGTTTTTCCCATCGTTTCTTGATCGATTAAATGAGTGGACGGTAACAAACCGTAAGCTGCAAGCATACAGGGATGACCTCCTTCTTCAACCAGCGGAGTTTCCTGTTCCAAATAAATCCCGTCATGCACCGGCAGCGGCACAAGGTTTTTGATGATGTGGTCCCACTTCGGTTCGCGTTCAAGTCCGAGGCGATGTCGCCACTGGTTGGCTTTATCCAGTCCCCATGCCCAGTAAGCCAGCTCGAAGGCTGGGTTTTTTGTGCGGGCAAAATCGCTGACGTTAAATTCTCTTGCGGAAAGCAAAGGAGGACCTAACTCAAAATATTTTCTTTGCTCGTTGAAGTGTACGAAGGACGCCATAAACTCGGCACTGTGCTGCACAATATCTTTATATTTTTCGAGTGTCTGCCTTGTCGGCTTCTGACGGTACACAAGCTCGGCGTAATAAATCGGATGCGGCTGTTGCCAGATTAGCAGCGGCCCGATATCGGAAGGCGCATCGGCACCGTCTGGGCCGACCATCTTCGGCCAGCGAACTCCGTCATAACCTTGCCTTTGGGCAATGTCTCGTGCAACCGGCAAAATCCGCCTGTACCAGTCGAGAGACCTCTCGAACATATCGAGGCGGTCCCACAGCGCGAAATGAACGCCGTGCCACCAATGCATCTCCAAATGGAATTTGCCGTGCCAGCTATTGCACGTCAGTCCGGTCTCGGCCGGCGGGTACTTCTGCGCGGATTGAACAGCAGTAAGATACTGCGATAAAACAATTCTTCTTTCCAGCTCTTTCCAGCGGGGGTCTTTGCTCTGCGAAAGGTCTATCGCAGCGCCGGTCGCCCAGAATTGTGTCCAGTGATTTCCGCATTTTTCTCTTGTCTCCTTAAAATTAAAATTAAAGCTGGGTGGCTCCGTGTTCTTCTTCGAAAGCAACACACATAATTCAAAGGAGTTCACATCGGCAGGCGGCATCAGTTGATAGTGGTGTTTCGAGATTTCTTTCAATTTGCCCACCGCAGAACATCTCAGGTTGCAGTAATACTTCAGGTCATCCATTATCCGAAGCAGAACGGCGCCGTGCTCATCGATTTTCAAAATTCTCGTTGTGTGTTTATCAGGCTCGTCCCAGTTCGACACAATCGGCCCCCATTCGCCGGAGGCATAGGGAAATTTTACAGATACCCGAAGTCTGCCCGATTCGAGCAGTGCGGACCTGACGCTGACCGCGAGCATATCGAGGTCAGGCTGACACAGCGTTTCGACTTCGACTTTCTGCCCGTCGAGCACAAAGGTACTGTTCAGAATACCCCTCCAAAGGTCGAGGCTCTGATGAGTGTCTTTCAAATCTTCAACAGATGCCGGTGAGTCGTCAGACTTGAGCAAATCGAAACCGATTTGGGTAAGATTGATTCGATGCGGATTGGCTCGAAGGTAGGCGGCGGCAGGTGATTTGCGGATGAGGTTGTAAGGCACCGGGCGGCCGAAGGTGTCGACCAGCTCCAACGTGTCTTCGAGCTTATAATTTTCGGTATTGGTAAACGAGTGCCAGCCCCACTCGGCCATTGTCGTCAAAGGGATGCCCTTTTGATAAAGGCCGGGGAAGGACTGCAGGCCGGTCAAATCTGCGGTAAAGGTAAACCTGCCGTTGCCGACAGACAGCGGTGCAAGGGCATCAAACCCGGTCACTGACACGTTGTGCCGATTAACCAGGGCGTAACGGTCGATTTGCGGAGTTTGTGGCGAACCTGCAAAGGCTCCCTGAAACAGCAAAGCAGGCACTATCGCAAATATTATCTTCCTTTTCACTTTGACGGCCTTCAAAAAAACCTGCGTGACGGCGCCATTATGTCATACCCAGGTTTATAAATCAAATCCAAGGCAGGGCTGTCCGTCTGTGATTCGTGATTGTCCGCAGCGGTCCTTTCTGGTAAGCTACGCCCTGCTTCTATTGATTGATTTTTGCTTATCAGGATTTCGGATATGGCGACAGAGGTAAGGCTGCCGCAACTCGGCAAGACAATGGAAGAGGGTATCATTATCAAATGCCTGGTGAAGGCCGGGGACAAGGTCGGCCGAGGCGACGTACTTTTCGATATCGAGACTGATAAAGCTACGGTGGAAATAGAATCGCCGGATTCGGGTCTTGTCAAGGCGATACTAGTCGAGCCGGGCCAGACCGTCGCAGTACATGAACCGATACTGATTCTGGGCGATAAAGACGAGCAGGTCTCGCAGGATTTTATTGATTCAATCAAAAAGAAGGGGGACTCAAAAGCCGCCGGGGTTGTTACTGCGATGGGCAAATCGCCGACTGTTGCGACGCACGCTGAGATTTCCGAGGCGGTCCGGGCCGGCGATGATGTATCGGGACAGTACAAACTCGGTCAGGTTTTTCCACTCGGCCGACTGCAGAAGCTGACCGGTCAGCGGATGCTCCAGTCCAAGCAGCAAATTCCGTGCTTTTACCTGACGGCACGGGCAGACGTGACCGGCCTGGTAGAGTACCGAGAGAAAATCAATCGCCAGGGTGAACCGAAGGTTTCTTATAACGATTTTATTATCCGCGCGGCGGCGATGGGACTGGAGCGGTTCGAGATAATGACAGGCCAGGTGGAAAGCCAGGCCATAAAGCTTGCTGACAGTATCGGTGTGGGCCTTGCTATATCGGTGCCGGGCGGCGTAGTGGCGCCAGTGGTTAAGGACGCTGATAAAAAAGACGTCCATCAGATTGCACGCGATACAGCAGCACTGATAGAGCGGGCGCAAAACGGCAGGCTGTCGCCCGACGACCTGGAGGGCGGCTGTATCACTGTTAGTAACCTCGGTGCGTTCGGAGTCGAGTCGTTTATTCCCGTGGTGGTGCCGGGTCAGTGCAGTATCCTCGGCATCGGCGCGATTATTGATACACCGGTGCCAGACCTTGGGAATATAGTGATTCGAAAGCTGATGAATATTACGCTTTCTGTTGACCACAGGATAGCCAACGGGGCTTACGCTGGACAGTTCCTTGATTATGTGCGGAAATTACTGGAAGATGCGTCAAACTTCGATTAATCGACACCGGCCAAACGGAGATAGGCCGATAATCGCTTGTTTCAGGACTGAAAGCAGTACTTTTTTACGGGCCAAGTCCCATAAATCTATAAAGTTTCTTCTGTGTTTAAGCCGAAAGTTATTATAGTATAACAGTGCCATTTCAGTACTGGCAAGGACGCTGAACACAATAAACGGGCAGCATAATCGCCCGATGAGTCTTACGGAGAAGACCATGAGAACAGTTGCCATTGTTAACCAAAA
Organism: uncultured Pirellulales bacterium; assembly: GCA_964583405.1. Lineage (GTDB taxonomy): Bacteria > Planctomycetota > Phycisphaerae > Sedimentisphaerales > Anaerobacaceae > JBBABK01. The sequence goes on along the minus strand of CAZOVR010000016.1, from coordinate 19,370 downwards.
GGGCGGATGCGGTAAAACTACAGTCTCCATCAATCTTGCAAGCGCGCTGGCGGAGCTTGGTAAGCGAACCTTGCTTGTCGATTCGGACCCGCAGTCTCATTGCGCGGTGGGTCTGGCTGTGCCGGAGGACCAGATTGAGCAGAGCATTTACGACGTGCTGATAAGCAACAGCCGCGGCGAGCCGATTCGTTTGAAAGAGATTCTCTGGCAGATAGGCGACCGGCTGGAATTGGCGCCTGCCAGCATTGATTTAAGCGCTTTCGAACAGCAGATGGTCGGTATTATGGAAAGAGAAAGCTGCCTGAAGAATGTTCTCGCCGAGGTAAAAGGTCTGTATGACTACGTAGTAATCGACTGTCCGCCGGCGGTGGGGCTACTGACTTTCAATGCGCTGCGGGCTTCAACGGACGTGATTGTGCCCGTCGAGACGGGTTACTTTGCGCTGCACGGGCTGAGCAAGCAGTTAGAGACGCTCAATATATTGTGCAAACGGTGCAGCCAGCAGGTGAATGTGATAGTCCTGGCGAGTATGTACGATATACGGACGAAGATGGCGAGAGAAATACTGGGTGAGCTGCGTAACCATTTCGGCGACAAGATGTTCAAGACGGTGGTGAATTTCAACACGAAGATAAAAGAGGCGGCGAGTTTCGGTCAGCCTATTGGTGAGTACGACCCGGCCAGCAGAGGCCAGGCTGATTTCAGGACGCTTGCCGAAGAACTGATAAGCGCCGAAGGCAAAGGTGAGCATCACGAGATGGTCAATACACTGGCCGGACAGCTCGAGAAGATAAGCAGTACAGCGGACGAACTTCTGCGAGAAGCAAAGACCGTTTCGCCGCGTATGGAACGCAGGGCGACACGTGAGCCGATTGCGATAAGTTCTGCCGAGCCGCAGAAGCCCGCCGTCGCAGAAGCGGCGCCGGCGGCTGAGCCGAAGGAAGCCCCTAAAAGTATGGACGGGACCCCAAAATTCGATAAGTCGAATTTTGGAACCATGGACGAGAAACTAAGTGACTACTATGGAGTGACACAAATTAACGACGCAGTAATGTTCGTCAGCCTCTATCCGCACGCAAAGGACGTTTATATCGCCGGTGACTTCAATAGCTGGCATCCGACTAAAACAAAGATGGAAAAAGTCGGCAGCAGCGGGATATGGCAAACAAAACTGCAACTGCCGTCTGGAAAATATCGTTACCGGATGGTCGTTGACGGAAAATGGCAGCAAGACCCATATAACGAAGTAACGGAGACCAATCCGTACGGTGATATGAATTCGGTGCTCGAAGTCAAGTAAGCCGGCCGATTTATGAAATATGTCCGATAAGCCGCCCCAATTCAGGGCGGCTTTTTGTTAATCACAGGGAGTTGTAATTGAATTACAACTTAACCAATTCGCAGCTAGTTTTGCAAAATCGGCAAGATTTACTTCACCATCGCCGCTGGCATCAGCACTGTAACACCCTTGGCATTTTGGATTCAGCCATTGTATTGAAAATTTCATAAGGTCATCCGCGTCCACATCACAATCACCATCAACATCGCCTTTTAATTTTTCAGCACAATAAGGGACTTCCAAAGTTACTGTTGCGCTCTCAATAATAATATCATCCAAGGGTTTATCAGGATATGGATCATTTACATCTTGTGTGGGTAATGCGGCAATATTATGAACAACACCCATTCCGTTTATTACCTTTCCAAACACACAATAACCAGGTTTGTAATACGTGTTGTTTTGAGGGTCGTAGATGATTCCACCAAAGTCCAGAAATAGATTGTCCACCTCATTTATGAAAAACTCAGATGTTGCTGAATGTGGATAGGGAGTTCTGGCCATTGCGACCGTGCCAATTAAATTTGAAAGGCCGTTCGTGCTTTCGTTTATTATCGCATCACCGGGTGTTTTTTTGACCATGTTAGCATCATAGCCTCCACCTTGAATCATAAATTCATCTATAACACGGTGGAATATCAGGCCGTCAAAAAAACCGCTCCGGGTATAATTGATAAAATTGGTGACTGTGACAGGGGCCTTGTCCGGATAAAGCTCTAAAACGATGTCTCCGGTGACGGCTCCGGTTACATGCAGAGTAACCTGTGGATTGGCAGCAAAAGACTCCACTGCGAAAGCCGATAAAATCACCATAAACAAAATAAAAGCATGAAGTTTCATTTTCATCACCATCGCCTCGGCCATAAATAGTACTATAAAACGGCTTAAAAGTCAAATATAACTTGGAATAAGTTGATTCCGCTGCAAACCCCAATTATCCTATAAGCTATGAAAAAGCTCCATGACTGGAATCTTGATTATTCACAAGCTGTTGAATTGCAGAAAAAGCTTTCCAGACAAATCCAGCACAAACCCGTAAAAACCAATCCCCAATTCATAGCAGGAATCGATTGTGCTTTTACAAAAGACAAAAAGAAAATAATAGGCTGTGTAGTAATTCTAAACTATCCCGAACTTGAAATTGTTGAAGAAAAATATGCGTTGAGAAAAGTTACCTTTCCATACATTCCCGGCCTGCTTTCATTTCGCGAAGCGCCGGTCTGTCTCGACGCGGTCGAAAAACTCAAACAAAGCCCCGATTTATTTATGATTGACGGCCAAGGGATTGCACATCCGAGAAGGCTGGGTCTCGCGGCACACTTAGGCCTGTTCTTCAACAAGCCAATCATCGGCTGTGCAAAGAGCAGGCTGACGGGGACATACGAAATGCCCGCGGCAGAGAAAGGTTCTTATAGTTACCTTTATAACCGCGAAGAAATAATCGGCGCGGTTGTGCGCACCCGAAGCAAAGTCAAGCCGGTATTTGTCTCGGTCGGAAATAAATGCATGCTGGATGAAGCGATAAGTTTCGTTATTGGTTGTGCGACGCGCTACCGAATACCAGAGCCGACACGTCTTGCCGACATCGAAGTGGGCAAAATCAAGGCAAGAGTGTAATCGTCACTGCCACTTGTGCTGTTTCATTGATTCGAGAATCATCTGCGCACACTGCATAGCGGCAAGGCCTTCGCCGGCGGTAGCTTCGGGTCTTAAAGATTTGTCCGCAACGGCCCTGAGGAAAGATTCCTGCTCGACGCGGAGCGGCTCTCTGTCGTCAATCTGGAGTGTCTCATAGTGGACAAGGTCGGTCCAGCCGGCTTTGAGCAGCCCGAATTTGCCGGTGTTTTTGAGTTTGCGGATTTTCTCCACGACCTCCAGGTTATCGGTGTCGGCCTTTATGATAGTCCCGGTTTTTTTAAAGTAGTCGAGGCTCAGGTAGGCCTGTTTGCTGAAGACGCGGACCTTTCGCTCGGTTTTGAGCGCTAAGCGCGAGGCGGTAACATTGGCAACGCAGCCGTTTTTGAATGCTATGCGCGCGCTGCAGATGTCCTCCTTATCCGCGTCAATTACTCCGATTCCAACCGCATCGACTTTCTTTATTTTGCTCGCCGCGAGAGAAAGGATAATATCGATATCGTGAATCATCACATCCATAACAACACCGATGTCCGTCGAGCGAAACGGGTACGGGCTGATTCGATGTGACTCGATGAATCTTGCTTCGATGTTAAGTCGCTTGACAGCCTGGACGACAGGATTACAGCGCTCGGAGTGCCCCACGGCAACTGTGGTGCTATTCTTCTGCGCCAGTTCTACTATTTCCCTGGCTTGGTCAACATTGAGAGCAAGCGGTTTTTCGATTAAACAGGCAACGCCGCGCTCGATGAAAGGTTTGGCAAGCTCTTTGTGATATATCGTAGGGGCAGCGATGGTCACGGCATCAACTTTATCGAGTATCTCGGTGCAATCCGTGAAGTAATCGCATCGAAATTTTTTTGCAAGCTGTTTTGCTTTTTTTCCATCGCTGTCAACCACAGCCACTAATTCACTAAGGGGCAGCTGGTGATAGACCTTCGCGTGGATTTGCCCCATTTTCCCGGCGCCGATAACCGCTGTTCTGAGTTTTTCATCTGCCATATACTGTCCCGGTGAATATCGAGGTCCGAACCTCAGCTTATCATCTGAAGGTTTCGAGGTATCTTCCGAAACGGTGCTTTGAGCTGTTGATTATCGTATCGACCATCGCGCGGACGTTCTCGTCGTGGTCCTGTTCGGCGGCCATCTCCGTTGCAGTTTCGAGCAGCGGCTGGCCGTTTCGATACAGCCGCTTGTACGCCTCGATAATATTTTCCTGCTGCTGTTCTGACAGACCGGCACGGGCAAGTCCTCGCTTATTAACACCGCGTACTTCCGGCGGGTAGTGCCCGCTGACAATAGTAAAAGGCGTGACATCGTGATTTAGGCCCGCCATTCCGGCGGCGTAACACCACCTGCCGACGGTAACGAACTGATGCAGCAGGACCATACCGCTGAGCCAGACGCCGGTTTCAATCCTGCAGTGGCCGCTGATTTGAACGTAATTACTTAGTACGAGTCTATCTTCGAGTGTACAGTCATGCCCGATATGGACACCAATCATCAGAAAATTTTCGTCGCCTATCTTTGTGCAGCCGTCGGGGTGCATACTGGGGTGAACAGTGACCTGCTCGCGGAAAGTATTGTTGTCACCGATAGTCAGCCCTCCGACAGGTTCGCCATCTTTCAGGGCGATTATCTGCGGACCGGTTCCGGCAACGCTGAAGGAAAAGAACTTGTTATCTTTGCCGATTCTGACACTCGGACCGATGAATACATTCGCATCGAGAACAGTCCCGCTTGCTATGACTGCACCTTCGCGGACAATACAGTTTGGTCCGATGATAACGTCCCGGCCCAATTCGACGGTTTTGTCAACTATTGCACTGGGGTGTACCTGGGTCATTTCACGTCTTTCTCCTGCGGCTGTTGTCAAATCTTTTCATCATCAACAAGCATAAATTTTATATTTGCTTCAGCAGCGATTGCATCATTCACAAGAGCTTTGCATTTACACTGTGCGGTTCTGCTTCGCATTCTGTCGGTTTCAGCGATAAGTATAAGCTGGTCACCGGGAACAACAGGCTTTCGCAGTTTCACGTCGTCCATACCGAGCAGCACTGCGAGCATACCGGCGTGCTCGAGCTTCTGGGCAAAAAGCAGTCCCGAGACCTGGGCCATAGCCTCAACGACAAGTACGCCCGGCATTACAGGTGTGCCCGGGAAGTGACCCTGGAAAAAATGCTCGTTAAAGGTAACGTTTTTGACTCCCTTGATGTAACGGTCGCCGTCGATTTCGATTATTTTATCAACGAGTAAAAAGGGATAACGATGAGGCAGGATTTTCTGTATGCGGCGGATATCGAGGATGGCATCGGTGCCGGATTTCTCGATTCGCTCGGCCTTTTCTGCCTTGTCATATAGTTTTCTGACAAGCAACTGATTAAGTGTGTGGCCGCTCCTGTAGGCGACGATTCTTCCGCGCAGTGCGCGGCCGAGCAGTGCCAGGTCGCCAATGAGATCAACGATTTTATGGCGGACGCACTCGTCGGGAAAACGAAAACTGTTCTTAATCGGGCCGTCCGAGTTTATAACGAGAATATCCCTCGGTCCGAGATGCTTGCCCATTCCACGCGACTGAAATTGTTTCGCTTCGGCCTCGAGCAAAAAGGTTCTCGCGGGCGCAAGATTCTTTTCGAAGCTTTGAGGTGTAAGCCGGCAGCCGAAAATCTGTCTGCCGATTCCGGTGTGGCCTGTGTAGTCGAGGTCGTAAGTGATACTCAGGCCCTGCTCGTCATTACTGGACAGAGCGTATATCGAGGCTCCGCCGTGGCTGATACTGACTGGTTCGGTGATTACGAACTCTCTCTTTTCGGCATCCTGCTCTATGACCTGCGCCTCTTTAAGCGTGCGGAAGTATTTAACACTGCTGCAATCCGGGGCGGGCAACTCCGAGGCGTTGACCTCAATTGTAAGATTATCGATTCCCAGCGCTGAAACTGCGGCAAGACAGTGTTCGACGGTCTCGACGCCGACAGTACCCTTTCGCAGGCTGGTGCGTCGGGGTCGCTCGGCAAGACTGGCGGGAATCGCACGAATTGTAATCCGTTCGGGCGTATCGGTCCGCACGAATTCTATACCGGTATTTACGGGCGCCGGTTTAAAAGTCGCCTGCGCAGGGTCTCCGGCGAAGAGTCCTCGACCGGAAAGATTGGCTTCATTTTTTATCGTCTGCTGCAGCCTCAAGAGCATTCACCCTTTTAGTTAATTCTTTCAGTTGCTCGGGCAAGCGCTGCGTGATAGTAATCTGCCGGAGTTTTTCGGCATAATCTATAGCGGGCGAGCCGAGGACTTTTTTCCCGGCGGGCACGTCGCGCATTACGCCGGCCTGTGCCCCGACGACGGCTCCGTCGCCGACGGTTACATTGTCCACAAGACCGACCTGGCCGGCAAGTATAACTCCGTCGCCAAGCCTGCTGCTACCGGCGATACCGACCTGACCGATAATCAGGCAACACTTGCCGATAACCACATTGTGTGCAATCTGGACAAGATTGTCTATCTTGGTCCCGGCGCCGATTACGGTGTTTCCGAATTTGGCTCGGTCGATGCAGCAGTTTGCGCCGATTTCCACAAAATCCTCAATGATAACACCACCTATGTGAGGAATCAGCATGGCCCTGCCATTAACCTGGGCGTATCCAAAACCTGTCGAGCCGATGGTTGTATTTGCCTGTATTATTACGCCGCGGCCTATACGACAATTGTGATAAACAACAACGTTAGAATCCAGACGGCTATCATGACCGATTATGCTGTTTTCACCGACCCGTACACCAGCGGCCAGCACGCAGTTGTCCTCGATGTGAACGTTATCGGCGATAGTCACATTTGGACCGACCGAAGCGCTTTCGGCAATCTCGACATTTCGACCGATTACAGAAGAAGGATGAACACCGCGAGCCGCGGGCTTCAGCTTGGGCGCAAAAAGTTTAAGAGTCTCTATCAGGGCGGCGTTTACGTCTTTAACAATAAGCTGGGCGCCGCGAAAGTCATCTACAAGCTTATTTACTATGGCTGCGGCGGCTTTAGATTTTGTAAGCGCCGCGAGGCGCCTGTCATCGACAACGAAGGTAATATCGGTTTCGCATGCCGCCTCGACCGGACCAATAGATTTTATCTCGACTGAGCTGTCACCCTCGAGGCGAGCACCTATTTTCTCAGCAATTTGAGCTGTGGTAAACATGGTTATGGACAGCTTTCAACACCAGCGGAACGCTTTACTTTCCGGCATCAAGCTGAGCTATGACTTCATCAGTGATGTCAACACATCCCCCGGCGTACATCACGGTTCGTGCAAGGATACTCAGGACCAGCATCTCATCGGGGACCTCAGCTATGTCAATTTCACTATTCTGGAGGACCAGGTCAAGACCGCGCTTTTCGGCCAGCTCGCCGGCGATGCGCATAATGTCACCATGCATCTGCTCAATCCACTGGCGATTCCTGACTGCGAGCCGCTGTTTTTGGAATTCCTGCTCGGCATTGAGCTTGGCCTGTTTTTCGATAAGCACCTTCACCTGCCCCATGTACTCGGTGCTGCCGGGCTTGAGGGTCTTCAGTCCCGCCCTTTCGAGTTCGACGTCAGCCCTGGCCCTCTCAAGCTGGGCCAGCACCTGCTCCTGCTCAGATGTCATTTCCTGTTCGAAGCTGGTATATTTTTTAGACTCGTCAAAGACACGCTTAATGCTGACCACACCAATATTCATGGAACCGCCCGGTTCGGATTTCGATTGTGCTACATTGCCGTCGAAAGCCAACGTCATAACGACAATAGCCGCTATACAACAGGCAAGGAAGGTTTTCTTACTCATCGGTTCGTCCTTTCGCAAAATTGTTCTTCAATAATATATAAGTTCCATTTTTTGCTTTTAGCAAAAAAGGTGCCCTGAAAAATCAGAACAGCCTTCCGACAGAGAAGCTAAAGACCTGGGTCTCATCGTCGCCGTCTTTCATCAGCGGCGCGGCAATTTCAAACCGCATTGGTACGGGCCCAAACCACTGTGGTATCATTATCTGGATTCCGGTGCCCGCAGCGGCGCGGTATCCGCCTTCGTCCACCATACCGCTGTCGATAAAGAACAAGGCGGAAAACGTTTCGCCTCCGAGAGGAACAGTTACTTCGGAATTAGCCAGGAATATCCATTTGCTGCCGATGGGGTCTTCTTTCTCTAAGCCGAACTTTTTAGTCCTGGGATTATACGGCAGGCCTCTCGGGCTAACGCCCCTGTACTCGAAGCCCCTGATGCCGTATGCTCCGTTGCCGCCGGCATAAAACTTTTCAAAAACAGGTGCGTTGCCGACGGTAGTAGCGCCGAGAAGTTTTACGGCCAGGACGGTCTTATTCTCGGCAAGGTCTTCGTGGATAGTTTTATAATACCTGTAGGTCGTATCGACGATTCCGAATGTGTAGTCGCCCGCAACCTGCTCATAGCCTATATCAAAGGTGTATCCCCCGGTCGGATTGAACCGGTCGTTTCTCATATCTTTGCCGGTTCCGAGTCTTAAGCCGAACAAATTGTTTTTGCCTTTGTCCTCGCGTATTTCGAGAGGTGCGTCCGTATCAAGGCCGGCGACATCTACCTGCTCGACCCTTGTGGAGATACTTCTGCGCCAGTGGTTTTTATATCGCTTTTCAAAGCTGAGGAAGCCTTTTATTCTCTCCTCATCGTAAGCCTCGCGGCCCCGTTGGAAACTTGAGCCAATGATGTCCATTGAGATGGGTTTCTCCAGGAAATACGGCTCGGTAAATGACAGTGAGTATCTGCTGAGATCTGTTCCGGGTTCAATTGCTAATCTCAACGTCTGGCCTGCCCCCTTAAATGCCTTGCCGGTGAACAATTCCGACAGGCTCTTCGGCTTGTCCTTAATGTCAAAATTTCTCTGCTCAAATATGAGCTGTCCAATGATGCCGCTGTCGGAGCCGATACCGGCGCCAAGCAGAATCATGCCTGTTTGTCCCTCGGTGATATTGACCTGAGCATCCCGGAAATTGGGGTCATCCCCTGAAGGTGTAACAGTTGCCGCCTCGGTTACTGCCATGTTACGGATGAGTTTTTCAAGGTATCCGCTTCCGTCTCCGCGGGCTACTTCGGCGTTGTACCATTGGCCCGGTTTGAAATCATATTCGTCGAGGACATGCCGGACGACCTTGTCCTGGGTTTCTTCGTTGCCGGTAATATTAATTCGGCCGATTTTGAACCGGCTGCCCGGTTTGACGTCGTACTCAACATTCACCTTGTCTTCGCCGACAAACTGCTTTTTCTTTTCAATATTCGCCTCAATAAAACCCTCTTGCCGATAATCGGCAAGCAGCTTCTTGACATCCGAATCGGCCTTCTTTTCGTTATAAACCTCGCCAATCTCAAGCTTGAGCTTTTCACGCAGTTCTTTCTGGTCAAAGTGAGTGATGCCGCTCAGCTTGATTTGACTGACTGTGTAGGGATTGCCCTCAGTGATTTGGAAGATGAGGAAGGCGGAAGTTTTATCCTCGCTGTATTCGAGTTTCGGCTCGACCTTGCTGTCGAGAAAACCTCTCTGGTAGTAAACGTTCTGCAGGTTGGTGACATCTTTGACAATCTCGTCTTCGACGTAATACCTCGTGAAGACGACGAATTTCTTCTTCCGGATTTTGACCACCTTCATCAGGTCTTTGGTTTTCAGTTTTTCGTTTCCACTGAATCGAACGTCGCTGATTTTGACCCTCTGGCCTTCATTGATATGGTAGATGATTCTGCCTTCGGACAGTTTGTCTGCGTCGAGAGTAACGGCGACGAACGGGAAGCCCTTGCTCTTGTAAAAATCGACAATCGCGGTGACGCCGGCCCTGGCCTGGACAGGGTCGAGGTAGTCGCCGAGCTTGAAGTCGAACTCCTTTATAAGCTGGCTGGGTTTGTACTTCTCGTTTCCAATAAACATGATGGCGCGGACAATGTTTCTTTCGACGACCACGAAAGTCAACTCGATGCGGTCATCAACAACAGCGGTGCTGTAATAAGAGTATTCGACACCGGGTAAACGGGCGATTCTCTCGGTGTCCTCGTCGGCCATATCAGAGCTAAAAGACGCCCCGACGCGGCTGCGGACCGCGGCAAGGACCTGAGAATCGGTAACACTGCGGTTGCCGACAATTTCAATCTTGCCGATAGTAAGTCCCCCCCCCGATAAATCGGGGTCGGGACGGGCCTGTGCGCCGCATGATACAATTAAAAACCACAATGCGATTACAGCAAGGCGAATCAATCGTGATTTATACATTGCTTCCGTGCTCCTAAAAAGGTTCATCGGCAGAAGAAAGGTTTTCAAACCTCGTGAATTTTTCAAGGAAAGTCAACTTTACTCCTCCGGTCGGGCCGTTACGCTGCTTTGCGATAATGACCTCGGCGGCATTGTCCTGCTGATAACCAGACTCACCGCGATGGTAGTAATCCTCTCTGTGCAGGAGCATAACGACGTCGGCGTCCTGCTCGATACTTCCCGATTCCCGCAGGTCGGACATCCTGGGTCGATGGCCCTCCCTGCCTTCGGGCGCCCTGTTGAGCTGGCTGACCACGACGACCGGTATATCCAGCTCGCGGGCCATAGCCTTGAGGTATCTGCTGATGGCGGTAATTTCCTGCTGGCGAGATTCTACCCGGCCTGCGCCGAGCGACATCAACTGCATATAATCGACCAGACAGACCCTGATATCGTGCCGCGATTTGAGCCTCCTGGCCTTGGCACGCAGCTCGAGCGGGGTGATACCGGCTGAATCGTCAATATATATGTGGGCCTCGGAAAGTCTGCCGCACGATTCGACAAGTCTCTGGTAATGCTCGGTTGTAAGCATTCCCTTTCGCACAAGCTGTGAGTCTGTCTTGCTGTTTGCGCAGAGGAATCTTTCAGCCAATTGCTGTCTTCCCATTTCAAGGCTGAATATAGCAACAGGCTGTTGCTCAATAACACCTATATGCTCGGCGATATTCAGAGCGAGTGATGTTTTGCCCATGCTGGGCCGGCCTGCAACGATTATCATCTCTCCGCTCTGCAGACCGCATGTGAGCTCATCAAGCTCATAAAAGCCGGTAGCCAGGCCGGTAACATGGTGGCCGCTGCGCTTTTCTATCAGCTCGTATGCACTTGTAACCAAATCTTTTATTGCAGAGGCCTGGCCTGTAATTTTCCTGTCGGTAATGGAGAAGATTCTCTGCTCGGCCGTGTCGAGCTTTTCTTCGGTCGCCCCATCTAAATCATGTGCCGAATCAAGGATTTCACTGGCCGCCGTTATCAGCTCGCGGAGCATCTGTTTGTCCCTGAGGATGCGGGCGTAGTACATAATGTTGGCCGAGGACGGGACCGATTCGAGAATCTTGGCGATATAAGAGACCCCTCCGATGTCTTCGACCTGCTTACGTTTTTCAAGTTCATCACGCAGAAGGACCGCATCGACACCACGGCCTTTATTTTTGTCATACAGATAGATAAGGGCATCGTAAAGAATCTGGTTTTCGAGGCGATAGAAAGCATTCGCGCCGTCTGTACCGAGATACTCAATTACTTCTCCGATACAGGCAGGGTCAATTACCATCGAGCCGAGCACGGCTGCCTCGGCAGCAAGAGACTCCGGGACTACGCGGGCCCCAACCTCATGGCTCGACGTGCCCAAATGCTCGACCCTCGACCGGGCCCTTCTCCGGGCTTCAAACTCGGTCATTACAGGCCGAACAGATATTTTATCCTCTTTCACCATTGTCGTTTTGTTCATCAGACTGGACGTCCCTGACGGGAACATCAACGCCTAAGTCATCTTCGACTTCCTGTACAGCGGATTCAGCTGATACGGTTTCTGCTTCTGCGCCTTCGGTTTCTACACCTTCTGCAACAACTAAACAATTGACCGTTGCAGTCAGCTCGTCCGCGAATACGAGTTTTACCTGATAACTGCCGACCTGCTTTATATGCTCACCCAGCCGCACAACTTCATCAGCGACGGCAAAGCCCTGAGCGCGTAGGTTCTCGCCGATATGTTTTTCTGTGACCGAGCCGAACAGGTGCCCTTGCTCGTTGGCTTTCGATGCGATAACTACTTCTGCGCCATCGACCGCGGCACAGGCCTGTTCGAGGTGCTTCATGTCGGCCAGGCGCACCTCAGAACGTTTGGCCTTTTCATCGGCTATCGCCCTTATGTTTGCATCCGTGGCCGGCTTGGCCAGGCCCTGCGGCAGAAGGTAATTCCGCGCGTAACCTTCATTGACCTCGACCACGTCGCCGAGCCAGCCCAGCTTGTTTATGTCTTCCACTAAAAGTACCTTCACGTCTCATCCTTTCACAAATTGCAAAGTTCAACATTGAACGTTGAACGTTCAACGTTGGACGTTGAAAGTAAAAAAGCATTACGTTGTATAAGGCAGCAGGGCCATGAAGCGTGCCCGCTTGATAGCCTTCTTGACCTTGCGCTGGCACGAAGCGCAGTTGCCGCTTCTCTTTCGCGAATAAATCTTGCCCCGATGCGTCATCAGCTTACTCAGAGTATCGATATCCTTATAATCGACGTAACTGACGCCGCTTCGACAAAAGCGGCACTGGGTTTGCTCACGCACGGTGGTGACACCACCTGTTGTTCTTGTTTTCGCTCTTTGCATTGCCATAAATTTTACCTAACATCCTAAAGCACTAACATCACTTCCAAAATTCTAAAACAAGTATCTTTTCATCCGTCCTTAAAACGGTATATCATCATCAGTCCCGGCAGCCGGTCCGGCATCAGGGGCGCCCTGACTGCTGCCGGTGTCATAATCCGTACCGCCTTTAGCGCTCGAATTGCCTCCACCGCCGCCGAGGAACTGGAAGCTCTCTACGGTAATCCGATGCTTGCTGCGCTTGGTGCCGTCCTGGGCCGTCCACGTATCGTAATCCAGTCTGCCCTCAACAAAAACAGGGCGGCCTTTGGTCAGATATTTATTTATTGTCTCAGCCTGTCTGGCGAAAGCGCGACAATCGACAAAACAGGTACTCTCCCGTGCCTGGCCGTCTTTGCCCGTCCAGCGCCGATTAACAGCCAGTCCGAATTCGACTACAGCAGTCTGGCTGGGAAGATACGAAAGCTGCGGGTCTCGCGTCAGGTTACCGATTAACAACACCTTGTTGTAATTAGCCATAATCTTCCTGCCTTTCAATCCCAATATATCGGGATTACAGCTCCCCGATGTTTCGGGGTTCCTCTACTTCATCCTGTTCCTGTACCTCGTTCAGTTCATTTTCGCCGTCCGCCTTTGGCGAGACCTCGCCCGCCGCTATGCGGCGAGGCGGGGAGGCTTCGGCCTGCCCTGTATCGGATGGTGACAGGACCTGTTCATCACCGAGTGCCTCCGGCGATGTATCCGGCTGGGCCGGTGCTGACTCTTCGGTCCGGCGGCCTTTAGCGACTCCGGTTAGATATCGCTCTTCGAGGTCCTCGACACAAAGGATAAGCACCCTGATAATATCTTCGGAAAGCTGCGCCGCCCGTTCGATTGGGGCGACCTGCGAACCATCAGCCCTAAAGTAGGCTAGGATATATGTGCCGCGGCTTTTGCCCTTGATGCCGTAGGCCAGCTTTCTTTCGTCCCACTTGTCCACCGAAACAATTTCGACACCTGCCTTGTCAAGAATTGACCGTATCGTGTTAATAACACCCTGCCAGTCGGACGCGGCAAGGGCCGAATCCACCAGGAACATCCCTTCGTAGAGCTTGGCTGCAACAGTCTTCAAGTTACATACCTCCAGTAAAACGTTTATTCGTTTTTTCTATTACAACGATAGTACAATACTTATGCACTTATTCATTCTGCGGCCCGACCCGTGTCGCCAGACGCGGGTGCAGGCCTGTTGTATTCATTCATTGCCTCATCAACACCGTTTCTAATCCAGCAAAAAGCTGCGTCACGCGCCTTTTCTACAGCAGCATCAATAACGGCCCGCTGCTCGGACGGCACATTTGACAATACATAGTCATATGCGTCATTCGTACCGGCAGAACCGATGCCGCAGCGCAGCCGGCAGAAATCCTCACTGCCCAGCGCCGCAATAACGCTCTTTAGCCCGTTATGACCTCCGGCAGAGCCCCTCGGACGCATGCGAATTACGCCCGGCTCAAGGGCCATGTCATCAGTGATGACCAAAAGTTTCTTCAGAGGAACCTTGTAAAAGCCGACCGCCGTCGCAACAGCCTGGCCGCTACGATTCATATAGGTCCAGGGCTTCAACAGTATTAACTTTTTACCTTCGAACTCAGCTTCGCCGAAACGTGCACCGAATTTTCTTTTTCTGACGTCTATATCGAGAACCGATGCAAGTACATCTATTACCCTAAAGCCGATATTGTGCCTCGTACCCGCATATTCTTTTCCCGGATTACCCAGGCCGACAATTACTTTCATCGATATCTGTTCGCCTGCCATCTAAAGGGGACCCAACAAGGTTATTTACTTTCTTCTTCAGCCTCCTCTTCTTGTTTCTCTGCCTCTCCTATCACCTCGGGCGCAGCCGGCGCTTCCGCTTCCTCGGCGGTCTTGGCAGCAGCCACTACGTGGCATGCCGCAACCAGTGCATCGGGGTCAGTTATCAGTTTAACGCCTTCAGGCAACTCAATATCGCGGGCATGTATGCTATCTGCCACACCTAAATCAGTTACCCGGATAACGATACGGTCGGGTATCTCGGTTACTTTGCACTCGATTTCCATGTGGTCGAGGTGCTCTTCGACGATTCCGCCTTCGTGTGTTCCCTTGGCTATTCCTTTGAGCTCGATGGGCACATCCACCTTGACGCGTTCGGTAGCGCTTACGCGCATCAGGTCGGCATGGATAATCTCTTTACCAAGGTAGTCGTACTGCAGGTCTTTGATTATGACCTTCTGCTTCCTGCTCTTGATTTGGATATCGAGCAGGCGCTGGCCGTGATGGACAGCCTCGGCAAAATCATGGCTGTCAAGCGAGACGGCGACCGGCTCTTCCTTGTGACCGTATACTATGGCGGGAATCCTTGCCTCGCTGCGGACAAGGCCTGCGGGTTTACTGCCTGTTTTTTCACGAACCTGAACTTTGAAATCTAATTTTTTTCCCATAACCTCATACCTAAATCTGCAACCATGGGCCTGATTTAACAGCCCTCTTTAATCATTTGTCCTCAAACAAACTGCTTACCGATTCGTTATTGTGAATTCTGTTTATTGCTTCACCAAGCATATTGGAGACAGTCAGGACCTTTACGCCGAGCTTTTCGGCATCGCCTGAGAGCGGAATTGTATCGGTGACCACTATTTCCTCAACGGGCGCCTTATCAAGCTGCTCAATGGCGGAACCGCAAAAGACACCGTGCGTTGCCCCGACGTATATCCGGTCGGCGCCGCGCTCCTTTACCAGTTTGGCTGCGCTACAGACCGTACCGGCGGTAGCGATGATGTCATCACACATCAGAATGGTTCTGCCTTTAACATCACCAATGATTTCACGGGCCTGAACCTCGGTGCCGCTGAAGCGTTTCTTATGCACTATCGCCAGCTCACCGCCGAGGTGTCCGGCATATCGAGCGGCTATTCTCAAATTGCCCACATCCGGAGAAACAACGGTAAGCTTCTCGAATCCCTTCTGCTTGAAATACTTACTCAGGACCAACTCGCCCGTCAGATGGTCAACGGGGATATCGAAAAAGCCCTGAAGCTGCGGGGCATGCAAATCTATAGCCAGGACGCGGTCGGCGCCTGCGGTAGTAATAAGGTTGGCGACCAGCTTGGCGGTGATTGGAACTCGGCCTTCGTCCTTTCGGTCCTGCCGCGCGTAACCGTAGTACGGTATGACGGCGGTTATCCGCCGCACCGAAGCCCTTCGCAGACAATCTATAAATATGAGCAGCTCAACGAGATTCACCTCCACCGGCCGAGAAGTTGACTGAACAATGAAACAGTCCCTGCCGCGGACATCCTCATCGACCTTTATGACCTTCTCACCGTCGGGAAAAACCTCTATCTCGGACCGGCCCAGCTCGGTATTGAGATATTCGCAGACCTTTTTGGCAAGGTCTGGGTTACTTGTACCGGAAAAGATTTTCAGGTTATCGTTCTTCATGTCCTTTGTCTTACCTCCGTGCTAAGCTTTCGATTCAAAAGCCTTTACGTTATTTTCTGAAAACATCCAGCCAGGCCCGACCACACTGCCGTCATCAATAACCACTCCGTCAGTCAGAAAAGCAAACGGGCCGATTCGACACGAATTACCTATTTTCACACTGCCCTGAATATATGTAAAGGGCTCGATAATAGTATCCTGACCGATACTTGCCCGAACGTCAATCCATGTATTGGTGGTGTCAACTATGGTAACACCGTTATGCATAAAGTCCTGCTGAATTCGTTGCTGCATTATCTTTGCGACAACACTTAGTTGCTGACGGTCATTAACACCGATTGCCTCTTCCGGCCGAACCGTGGTTACAGCCGAGACGGCATGGCCTTTGCCGAGGATTATCGCCAAAGCGTCGGTTAAATAGTATTCACCCTTGACATTATCGGGCCTGACCTCGGCCAGTGCCTCAAAGAGTATCTTGTTATTAAACAAATAGTAGCTGGGATTGACCTCTTTTATCTTGCGCTGTTCGTCTGTGCAGTCATTGTGCTCAACAATAGCCTTGATGTGACCGCTCTGGTCGCGGACGATTCTGCCGTACCCTGCCGGGTCGTCAAGTACCGCAGTAGCAAGGACTGCGGCAATCCCGGCAGGCCGGGACGCCCGGTAGCTATCTATAAGTGATTGAAGGACTTCCGTGCGAATCAGGGGTCCGTCGCCGCAGAGAATTAGTGTCTGGCCGTCAAAATCCTTCAAATGCTCCCTGCAGCACAGAACCGCATGGGCCGTCCCGAGCTGTTCTTCCTGTTCGACCCAGACAATATCACCTGCATCTGCAAAGCATTGCCGAACCTGCTCGCCGCCGTAGCCGACAACGACATACATCCTCTCTACGCCGACCTGACGGCAGGCGGTGATGACATACCCCAGCATCGCCCTGCCGCAGACCTCATGCAGCACCTTGGGCAGTCGAGTTTTCATTCGGCTGCTGATACCCGCGGCTAAGATTATCGCAACTGGTTTATCCATAGATATTTATGTTAATTAGTTAACTGGTTAATTGGTTAATTTCAGGTTGTCGGCTGCCTTTTGCATCACAAACCCAAGCTTCCGATTCCTTGCGTTCTCTTAGATATTTCAAGTATCCGTTAACCTTTTTAAGCAGTCCGTAACCTTCCTCTTTCAATCTTTCCAACAATGTCTCTTCTGCATACTCTTCATCCAAGCAAGTATTCAAATCGTCTATCAATTCCTGCAGCGAACCGCGCGATTATCTTACGAACTGGATATTTTCTTGCCAGTGATACCTGCCGTGGCCCTCAGCGATATTATTTGTAAGCGATAAAGCTGCTCTTCGCATTTGTGAAACTAAGTTAAATTTCTCAAATTCAGGTAACTGACGAGCAAGCCCATAAATCTTTACTCTATATTGCCTTGCGCTCTTATATACTTCAAGATTTTCGAAGCTGTAAGCATTCATAAATCAACTACTAACTAATTAACTACTCACCATTTAACCAATTAACCATGCTTTTACCTACCCGGCCAGGACTCGAACCTGGAATATGGGCACCAAAAGCCCATGTGTTACCTATTACACCACCGGGTAATAAAAGTGCAAAAGTCATAAGTGCATAAGTATTTTGCTCTTGTGTTCTTTTGCTCATTCGTCTGTCACGGAGGCCAACGAATCGGCCTGACAGGACTCTACCGGAGGCTTGAGTCAGCCACGCCGTGATACTGCTGACCCCAATTTCAGTTTTGAGTTATAAGTTCTAAGTTTTCAACTCAAAACTCGAATTACTACCCCTTGCGGCAGAGCTTATAAGTGCAACAAGTTAATCGAACTGACCGGGGCAATCAAGCCTTTTGTTAAAAAATATGTATCGGCCAAAAACCACTGTTATCAGTACTGAAAATGCTGATTTTGGCAAAAACGCTGAAGAAATCTCGACCCCAGACGTCTTTATGATTAGACTGTTCCGGTCCAGACCTCAGAGAGGTGATAAATGTCAAGGATACAACTCATCGCAAAGATGTTAGTCACGCTGCTCGGCATATGTGCCGTTACCCTCTTCTTGGGATACGTGGATTTTTTCATCACCTCCACATCAGATGCCCAAAGTTTGAACAGAATTATAGCCAACCTTTTTCCGCTTGTTATCATCGGCTTTATTTTCTGGTACATGATTCTCAATAACGACTGGCTAACAAAGAAACTCGTGCCCCAGCTTGCAGATGACGACGCTATAAATACTGAGCAGTTCATCAGGATTCTGCGGACTGTTATGATTTTTGCCGGCCTGATGCTTCTACCCAAGGCGTTCAAATACTTAAAATTTTTGCCGGGCTTGCCAATATCTTTACGAGCATTAATCCATGTCTCACTCGGACTGGACAGATATTCGCACCAGTTGCCCCAGAACCCCTGGTACTGGGTAGATGTCACGCGTGTAATAATAAGCCTGCTTTTGATTATTTACCTTATTTGCGGTGCACCCCGTTATGTCAGATGGCAGGTGCGAAAATACTGCTGCTAAACTAATATTCGAAAGGTACACGATATGGAAAAAACTCTTGCACTTACCAAAATTCTGCTATCGGTCGTTGGAATCTTCTTTCTGATAAGACTGGTCCCTCAGATTGTTTTTCTTATCTCCGGCCTGATCACAGGTTATTCTTTTGAATTACTGCACACCACTATCATCGTGTCAATGTTGGTCGGACTGATTTCATGGGCCTTGATATACTTCTTCATATACAATCGTACATTTCTGGCAAAAAGAATTGTAGGTAGCGAAGATATTACAGACGATAGCCGCAGTTATCCCTGGTTTCCTATTACTCTCCGCATGGGCTGTGTTTTCGCAGGTTTATACTGCCTTTTTGTATCGGCAACAAAATTTACACAACTGCTTTATTTTATCATGATTAATAAAAGGTCTGGATTCGATACCAGCTTATGGCCCAGGTTTGGGGCCGATTACATTCTCCCCTGCCTTCTTATTATACCCGCTGTTTATTTAATCCTCGGTGCTCCGCATTTTGTCCGCTGGCAGGTGAAAAAGACAATCGAGCAGTGCAGCAAACTGGAAAGTTCAGAATCGAGCGGTTAAACCTTTATAAACAGGTTTGCTATTGCTCGAATTCCTCATCGTCGATGTGCGTGTAGCCTTCCTGGCCTTCGGTTATATAGACATGCTCGGCAGATTCAGCCTTTATTTCTTTGTCCTCCTCGAAATCTTCCGCGTTCTGGGCTTCATCTTCACCGTACTGCCGCTCTTTCATCATGTCTTCGTACTGTTCGAGCGTCATCA
>CAZOVR010000015.1:0-62737 GCA_964583405.1 uncultured Pirellulales bacterium | reverse complement strand
CACTGAGCAATTCGTTCGGATTCGGCGGACATAACGGGTGCCTGGTTGTGGGGAAGATTTAACTCGTTGTGCGTATCCGCTTTCGCCGAGGTTTCGGCGGACAGGCCGTGTGCCTGGTTGTGGGGAAAATATAATTCGTACTGCGTTGTGCGTACTGCGTACCGCGTAAAAGATTTATCACTCCATGTCGATTCCATAGAGCAAATATATAAGTATATATGCATATACTTATATACTTTTTTATAACGGGTATATCCAGGAATGGAACTGAAGATAGTATTCTGTGATGCAATTTCTTTCCGAGAGCTGCGTATCCGTCTTCGTCCCGATAGAAGGCATCGGGACTACGCCGGACAAGCTGCGTACTGCGTTTTAGTGGAGGTGAGAGTGTTTTCAGTGCCAGGTTGTGGTCTTTAGCCAGTCTTCGGTAAGCAGGTACAGGTCATTAGCATCAACTTTTGTGTCGCGATTAAAGTCGGCGAAGAGTTTATCGTTTTTCAGCCAAACCTTGGCAAAGCGAGCATAATTACTAAAATCCGTTGTTCCTCTGTTATCGATATCGCTGAGCAAGGCCCAGTCGTAAGGGGCCATCGAGGCCTCGGCTGTTCCGCCGTAGGCGCCCATATTGATTCTGAGATTGTGTCCCCATATGTTATTCGGGTCGTCGGGAATTGTGAAAAGTTCGTCGGTGAGAGGTGAGCCGGGACTGCCTGCGTCGATACATCGGCTGGTAACTTCATCGTAATCCCAGCGCTGACGGACAGAATCCCATCGCCAGCCGGTACTTTTTAAATGGTAATTGCCATCAACCCAGAAGTCATTTTTTTCGTCAGGTTTCCCAGGTGGGTCTCCGTTGGGATCCCAGTAGCCGGGTACAATGAAACACGGATCAAAGTCAATGTTACCAATACCTCCAAGATCACTTGTATAGTTCTGTATACAGTTAAAGCCGAGGAAATCTTGAAGGTCTTTATCAATTTGCGGTTTAGAGGGCGCTCTGTTTTGCCACACAATACAATTTTCAACCATATCGCAATTGTACAAGCCTCCGGCTTTATCCTGTGCTAAATTGCCTACTATCGTACAGTTCATCACAGTACCACATTCATTTATACCTCCACCAGTGTAGGCTGTATTGTCGGAGACAATGCTCTTGTGCACCAAGCTATAATTGTTTAAATAAAGGCCACCACCGTAATTACCAGCTTGGTTTCCATTAATTATGCTATTTTCTATTAAGCCATAACCAGACAAGAACATCCCTCCTCCCTTATGAGCCGTAGTGTTTTGTCGAATCACACATTCTCTAACAACAATATTACTACCCTGCCAGTGTATTCCTCCACCATTATTTCCAATATTTTCCATTAAACAAGACTTTGTAATTCTTGCAGTATTGTTAGCAGTGGGCGAATAAATACCACTTTCAGCATTTCCGCTTATATTACATTCTGTTACAATAAGATTACAATCGCGCCAGCAATATATACCACTTTGAAGATTATCGCTAATAGTGCAATCACTGAGCACAAGGTTACAATATTCATCGCAGTAGAGGCCACCGCCCTTTGTTATGGTTGAATTTAGGATCTTACCGCCCGAACCGTTACAGTAGACTTGGCCGCCGCCAGAAATGCCAATTTGACAATCCGTTAAAAGAGGACTCGAGTAGCAATCAAAATATACTTGTCCATATTCAAAAGGATATAATGGGTATTTATCTATAATGCAATTGTTGATTTCAGGGCTACCTCCCAAAGCGTAAATCGCCCCTCCTTTAGGGGCAGCGTTCGTAATAACTTTGCACCCTTTTACTAATGGTGATCCCGCAAATGTATAGATCGCTCCTCCTGCATCATCGGCAGAATTAGCTGTCATTAAGCACCATTCTATCGTCGGACTTGTCAAATTACAGAAAATTGCTCCTCCACCCCGAAGACCATAGCCGACGCGCAAAATCTCCACAAACGGAGCTTCACCATAACATATTGTCAGCCCGCTTAGAATTGAGCCACGGTGTTCGTCATCTACAAATTTAAAAGCACGGTCTTGCCAATTGCAGTTAATAATAGTATTTGACACTAGATTGCTGTCTTCAGGATCTGTACTCCTTACAGTTATGGCGCGACCGCCAAAACTAATTCCGCGATTCCCTGTACCTGAGTAAGTACCTTCTGCAAGGATAACAATATCATTCTGTTGTGTTTTGCAAAGGCCAACTCCAGCCTGAATCGTTTTCTTAGGACCATGGTTTGAACCTTCGTAATTTGATGATAAGCCATCGTAGTTATCATTTCCTGTTATTGGATTAACATAAAAAATATTCGGAGGAATATTAGGAAATGTGTTGTACCAGTATTCCATAAGATTAATAAGAGTATCGCCATCAGTATCAGAATTTGAATCCGCAACAATGTTTGAATCAAAATACATTATCTCCCACCAATCAGGGAGACCATCCATATCAGCATCAACATACTCATCGACGCCAATGTCAATCTCTCCACTGGCTGGTCGTAATTCACCGTCTATGTCTTGTAGAGGTGCATAATTGTTTGTGCCGGTGTTAATACAGGGAGAATCCATAGATAAATGACCGTTAGCAGTAAGTTTTGGATTTTCATCAATATTATTTTCACCGGGCCAACCTCCTTTAATACAGCTATACATTATTTGTGCATTACCTTGTATTTGTGTATTATATTCCGGCCAACAATCGGTATCCGCATTATCCCATAATATAGAATTGATGATGGAGGTGGAGGTTGCAGGTGACGAATCGCAACGGATACCTGCCGGTATATCCTCAGATATATTGCGGATAACATTACAGTTTACGATGATAGAACGAGAACGGTCTAAATAAAATCCACCCCCTCTACGAGCTCCGTTTCTTGTTATTACTGTGTTGCAAATATATGGGTGGTGACATCCTTCGCAGTAAAAGCCCCCTCCGTAAAAGTCAGCGAAATTGTTCTTAACCGTACAACTTACTATACACGGATCAGATTCATAACAGGCGATACCTCCACCTTTTTGTGCAATGTTGTTGATTATAATCGTATCGCTAATGGCACTTGTATAATACATGGGCATAGGCGGAGAGTCACAATTGAAAAAATATAATCCTCCTCCATATGCATCATTTGCATTATTATCGCTTATACGGCATCCATTTAGGACCGGGTAACTATCATAAAAATAAATACCACCACCCCCATATTGTAGTCCAGCGTCAGTAGCTTCATTATCTATGATATTACAATCATAGATCCAAGGCCCGCTTTCAAAACAATATATTCCACCTCCTTTTGCAGAGCTGTTTCTGGAAATATTACAATTTACAATCTCGGGGTAGCTATGGAAACAAGAAATGCCCCCACCTTTAAATGGGTCGCTGCAAAGATTATTACTAATATTGCAGTCAATTACAGAAGGACCCCCATGGCCTAATACAATCCCACAATCTGTGTTATCAGATATGTTACATCCTATGACCAAAGCACCAGGAAATCCAGCACAGACAATTCCCTCCCCAATGCTATTATTACGAATGACGCAGTTTCTTATAGTCGGTCCACTATTTTCACAGAAAATCCCGGAAGCCCCTGATTCGTTATAGCCATGAATTATTGTTAAGCCGCTTAGAATAGAATTGCTGTCTTCTCCATTTTGGAAATGAAACCCGTGATGAGGTTCGGACTTACTACCATTGCAGTCGATAATTGTAGCAGCCACGGTTATTGGATTATTTGGGTCAGTGCTTTGCACGGTAATTGCTTTACCCAGGAAATCTATATCCCGGTTGCCTTCACCGGTGTAAGTACCAGGCAGAAGGATAATCTCATCGCCATTATTGGCGTCGTCGATAGCTTCCTGGATAGTTGGGTAGTCACCGGTACCGTTGGCATCGACGATATAAGTAGCGGCGAAAGAGGGTATGGTCAGTATCGTAAATATAAGTGAGATTACGGTCCTCATAGCTTGCCTCCTTAAAGAACTTCGCTCCAAAAAACACAGCTATTTTAGACTATCAATGGCAGGAAATCAAGAGCTGATTTTGCGGCGGGTGGAAATAAATACAGGGCTGTTGCATTTATGCAATGATTAAGTATAATGCATAGTTCGGTTTATTTGACTATGAGGAGTAATAATGAGCCTGACACACTTGGATAAGCTGGAAAATCAGAGTATCTACATTATCCGCGAGGCGTATAACCAGTTCCGCGACGTGGCTATGCTGTGGTCGATAGGCAAGGATTCGACGACGCTACTGTGGCTGACTCGCAAGGCGTTTTTCGGCAAGCTTCCGTTCCCTGTTATGCACATCGATACGAGCTATAAATTCAAGGAGATATACGAATTCCGCGACAAATACGTAAAGGAGTGGGGCTTCGACCTGATAATCACCAGAAATGAGGAGGCCCTGAAGCGGGGAGTGAACTGTAAACAGGGGGCACTTACGTGCTGTAATGAGCTGAAGACAAACGCCCTGAAGATGGCCATCGCCAAATACAAGTTCAAGGCCCTGTACCTGGGCATCAGGCGGGATGAGCACGGGATACGGGCGAAAGAACGTTTTTTCAGCCCGAGAGATGAGGACTTCGAGTGGGATTATAAGAACCAGCCTCCGGAGCTGTGGGACCAGTACAAGACCAAGGCCGCAGACGAAGAGCATATTCGAGTACATCCTTTGTTAGGCTGGCGAGAGATTGACGTATGGGAGTATGTACAAAGAGAAAAGATTCCCGTGGTTGACCTTTACTTCGCCAAGGACGGAAAGAGATACCGCAGTATCGGCTGTGAGACCTGCTGTATGCCTGTGGATTCCGAGGCCGATACAATCGAAAAGATAGTCGAAGAATTGAGAACGTCGAAGGTTTCTGAACGCAGCGGCAGGGCACAGGATAAAGAAGATGACTATATGATGCAGCGTTTGCGGTCACTTGGATATATGTAATACTCGATAGTAGATGCTCGATGCTGAATACTCGATTAGATGAAAACACCCAGCAGAGATGGGAGCTAACAATAATGGTGTGGCAGGGAAAATAGTAATGATTGATGATAATACTTTGAGTTTCGTGATAGTGGGACATATCGACCACGGCAAGAGTACGCTAATCGGCAGACTGTTGTATGATACTCAGTCACTGCCGCCTGACAGGATAGCCGAGATGGAAAAGGCCTCGGCTGAGCGGGGCAGGGGGGCTGAGTTCGCGTACCTGCTGGACCACCTGGAAGAAGAACGCAAGCAGGGCATAACAGTCGATACCACGCAGGTGTTTTTCAAGACGGACAGGCGACATTATGTAATTATAGATACGCCGGGGCACGTTGAGTTTGTCAAGAATATGATAACGGGCGCATCGCAGGCTGAGGCGGCGGTGCTTATTGTGGACGTGGAAGAAGGAGTCAAAGAGCAGACCCAGCGACATTCTTATATGCTGTCGCTTCTGGGGCTGGGGCAGGTGGTCGTTGTATTCAATAAAATGGACCTTGTCGATTATAGTCAGGAGCGCTTCGAGAAGGTCAAGGCCGATGCTGTGAAATTTCTTGCGAGCATAAAAATACAGCCGAATAGGTGCATACCGATATCGGCGATGAAGGGTGATAATGTGGCGAGCAGGTCGGAGCATATGGATTGGTATGACGGGCCGACGTTCCTCGAAAGTCTCGACGGACTGAAAAACCGTCAGGCCGTTGAGAACAAGCCGTTGCTGCTGCCGATTCAGGATGTTTATAAGGTCGATGATAAGCGCATCAACGTCGGACGGATTGAGGCGGGCATTATCAAAGAGGGTGAGGATATAGAGATTCTGCCGACGGGACTGAAGACCAGGGTCAAGTCGATAGAAAGATTTATGGAAGAACGCAGCAGTGCCGTAGCGAGTGAATGCATTGGTTTTACAACCGGCGATGCAGTTTTTCTGGACCGCGGCGCGATTGTGTGCCGGCCGGGCAGCGGGCCTGAAATGAGCGACAGGGTTTCGGCGAGTGTATTCTGGATGTCGAAAAGGCCGCTGAGTACCGATGAGAAGCTCGCGATAAGGTGTGCGACACAGGAGACAAGCTGCAAAATCGAGCAAATCAAAGAGCGGATTAACTCGTCGACGCTGGAAGTGCTGGAAAAAGACGCTAAGGTACTGGAAAATCTCGAGGTCGGTGAAGTAATTATCAAAACGAAAAAGCCTATAGCAGTGAAGAATTTCAACGATGTTCAGGAGTTAGGCCGATTTGTCCTTGTCCGCGACCAGAATATCTGCGCCGGGGGGATAGTTACACAGTAAACAATCGAACTGGTCCGTCAGGCTTTGAGTTGTTCTTTCACCGCATTATAGATTAGCTGTTTTGCATTTTCGAGCGGGCCGGGCAGGTGTACTCCGGCGGCTACGACGTGTCCTCCGCCGCCGAACTTCTGGCCGACCAGGCGCATATCGACATTGCCGGTGCTGCGGAGGGAACAACGGACACGGCCGTCTTCGAGCTCGATGAAAAGGGCGGCGGCTTCGACGGTGTTGATGCATCGGCAGCGGTCAATAAGGTTCTCTGTGTCTGTATATGATGCGCCGGTTTCTTCGAAGTCTTTGAGGGTCAACTGCTGGACGGCGTAACGGTCTTCGAAATGAAGTTCAAGGCTGTCGAACATCCGGGTCATAAGGCGAAAACGCTGCGGGGTGAAGTTCTGGTACAGCCTGTGGTAAATGTCGGTGGCGTTGATGCCGTATTCTGTCAGTTTGCCGACGGTGATGAGGGTCCGGGCGTCGGTGTTGGAGAACTGGAACCAGCCTGTGTCGGTCGAAATCGCAACGAAGAGTGCAGCGGCGATTTTTTCGGTGACGGGCCAGCCGGCGAATTCAAGAAGGTCATATACTATCAGGCCTGTTGCTGAAGCAGAAGTATCGATAATTTCCACGTCGCCGAGGCCGTCGTTGGTTACGTGGTGGTCGAGTACCAGCACCCTGGCGCCATCTCTCTGGTTTTTGAGGTAATCGCAGAATTTCGGGAGCTGATTGTCGCTGTTTACATCGACCATAATTATAAGGTCTATGTCGGTGAGCTGGTCCGGTTTGATGTCCCGGTCGTAAAGGGGTGCTTTTTCTTCAAAGAGGAATTCGTACCACTGAGGAAGTTCTGAAAGCAGCATCGGCTTTGTGTTTTTGCCCAGTGTGCGAAGCGCTTCGGTCATAGCCACAACACAGCCGCAGGCGTCGCCGTCCGGGCGAACGTGGGTTGTAATTAGTACGTTCTGCGATTTACTAATTAGTTCTATCGCGTTTTGAAAATCATCTGTCAAAACCATTAGCACCCTTCTACAAAAATTCTACAATTCGGTGAAGACAAAAATTATACGATTATAGAAGCAATGATTCAAGCATTCTGAGATTTTTGGGTTTTTGTTTTCGTTTAAGCTGCCATGAGATTTCAAAGGCGGTTTTGAGGATAACCAGCACCACAAGCAAGGCTATTGGAGAGCCCAGGGCCATTGTGAAAAAGGCTCCGATGATAATGGCAATATGAAGTACGAAAATTCTGGGATAAGGCTCTCCCATAATGTTTTTTGTTTTTGCGGTCAGATATTCGCCGTTCAGCAGATAGTTATTCACAAAAGCTATACCGTGGCTTACGAATAATCCTGCCAGAATCAACAGCATTTGCCGCGGCAGAACCGCAAACAACTGTCGTATTACGTTAATCAGAAGCTGGAGAAAAACAAGGAAACACGGCCAGGCTTCTCCCTGTGGAAACGGCTCAGCATCTTTATCGCCGAACAGGAATAAAATGAAGAGGCCGTGACCTCCGCAGAAGCCGACGTAGTGGAGAGTGAAAAACGCGGCTGGAAAGATTCGGAAAAACCTGAAAGCAGGGCGTTCGGCTTTAGCGAAGAATATCTTTAGAATTGTATAGAAACCAACTATAAGGTTCTCGACCCAGTAGAGAAGGACAACGTAAAACGCGTCCCAATGCCAGAACATTACGCCAACCAGAGGAAAGAGATTAGCTGCGATGAGCGCGATAATTGAAGGCCGACGAAAGTCCTCACGGCTTATTTTCACGTTCTGTTATCCCTTTAATCATTCCCTGAGAGTATCCTTTGCGATTTTGCAGTCCTTTGCGATTTGTGCGGTGAGGTCATCAGGCGATGTGAATTTGTGCTGGCGGCGGATGTGGTTGACGAAGTCCATGGCCATGTATTTGCCTTCGGGCACACTTTCGAGTTCGGTCAATAAGTGTGCTTCGATGAGCAGGGGGTGCTGGTTGCCGAAGGTCCTTGCCTGGCCGATGCTGAACGCGGCGGGCAGATTCTGATTTTCGGTGCAGGCGTTATCGAAACTATCGGCGATAGTGACGAAGCCCGCATAGACGCCTTCGGCGGGGACGAGCTGGTCGGGGATTTGCATATTCAGGGTTGGGTATCCGAGTTTTCGGCCGAGACCGTGGCCGGGGATTATTTTGCCGATTAGCTTGTATGCTCTGCCAAGGGCGGCGGCGGCATCTGCGACGTCGCCGGAAGTGAGCATGTAGCGAATCATAGTACTGCTGACGCGGACGGTCTGGCTCAGCTCAATTTCTTTAGCTGATACTACTATGACATCAAAGTCATTTGCGGGACCGAGGCGCTGGAGTAATTGAATGTTGCCGCTTCGGCCTGAGCCGAAATAAAAGTCCTCGCCTTCGACCATAGCGACCGGGGCGATTGGTTCGACGACAAATTGTTGGATAAAATCCGGGGCTGACAGGGACAGTACCTTTTTATCTGTTTTTATAATCAGCCAGCAGTCACTTCCGGATTGTGCCAGAAGCTGCTGCTTTAACGGGGTCGGCGTCAGTACATCGGGAGACTTTTCCGGATGCAGTACAGCGGCCGGGTGCGGGTCGAAGGTCATCACAAGCAGATCGGTTTTGTGTTTAGCGGCGAGCTGTTTTGCGGTAGAGAGGATTTCCTGATGGCCGATGTGCAGGCCGTCGAAGTTGCCGATTGTAAGGACGCAGCCCTTCTCAAGCTGGCCAAGTTCTGCAATCGATTGTAGTATCTTCATAATCCGGTCCTCTGACAGGCATTATAGAACGTCGAATATCGCTTACTTTATCGGTTGAGAGGGCTGGTTTCAATTGTTTTCGCTGGGGATGGGGCAAGGTGATTTTACAGCAAAAGGGGCGGGGAATTTGGTTGACCGGCTGGTGTAAATCGCTTAAATTGCCGGTTTTAGGTTTTGGTAAGGATTTTAGACTAAGGGAAAGATATGCCTAAGCAGAAAACACATAAGGGTTTAAAGAAAAGAATTAAGATAACTGCCACGGGCAAGGTGAAGCATAAGCGCGCCGGAGGCGGGCACTTAATGAGCAGCAAAAACGCCAAAAGACGCCGCAGGATTGCAACGGCTGGAATCCTTAAACCTATGGAGGCCAAGAGAATAAAGGCCGCAATGGGCAAATAGTAAATAAAAGTTGTGGGGTATGCTTCTCGGCTCCATCGTAAGGTGTCATGTGGAGATATCAGCTGCCGCCAGCGACCCCCAGAAAAGTAAGATGAAAGGAAAGCTGATATGCCAAGAGTAAGAAAAGGCGCAGCACGGCGCCAGGCAAAGAGGCGTCTGTTCAAGGCGGTCAAGGGACATCGCGGGTCCGCGGGCCGTACGTACCGTTTAGCCAAAGAAGCACTCGTTCGCGCACAGGTCAACGCGCGCGTCAGCAGGAGAAGGCGCAAGAGAGATTTCCGCGGGTTGTGGATAACCCGACTGAGCGCGGCCTGTCGTGCGAGAGGGATACGCTACAGCCGGCTTATCAACGGTCTGAAAAAAGCCAACATTACATTAAATCGAAAGATGCTTAGCGAGATTGCTATCGCCGACGCGGCGGGATTCGACGCTATCGTCGAACAGGCCAAGGCCGTACTTGGTTAATTGGTTAAATGGTTAATTGGTTAATTTGTTTTCACCGTTACTCATGTGTCTTCTTGTGGGTACAGGAGTGGCGCTATGCGGGATTAACCGAAAATGCTGGAGCAGTTTGAGACAATCGGAAAAGAAGCCCTGACAGACCTCAGGCAGATTCGTGATTTGAAAGGTCTCGAGGAGTTTCGGATTAAGTACCTTGGCAGAAAAGGGCTTGTCACGCAGATGCTCAGCGAAATTGTCAAAGTGCCCAAAGAACAAAGGGCATCGGCGGGGCAGCTGGCGAACAAGGTCAAGAAAGAAGTCAGCGCAGCGTTCGAGCAGTTCAAAAACAAACTCTCGACAGCCGAAAAGCAAAAGACCAAAGAGCTGATTGACGTAACTCTTCCGGGAATTCGTCCGAACATCGGCAAGATGCACGTCATTACCCAGACGATTAGTGAGCTGCTGGAGATATTCGGCAGGATGGGATTCAGTGTTGCTTACGGGCCGGAGGTGGAAGATGAGTGGCATAACTTTATAGCGCTGAATATTCCGCCGGAACATCCGGCGAGGGACCCGCTTGATAATTTTTATATAGATGATAATACACTGCTGCGGACGCAGACGTCGACGATTCAGATTCGTGTGATGGAAAAGCACAAGCCTCCGATTCGGGTCGTTGCGCCGGGCAGGGTGTACAGGCCTGATACGGTCGATGCGACGCATATGTATATGTTTTATCAGCTCGAAGCGCTGGTTGTCGATGAAGGCGTGAGTATGGTCGATATGAAGACTACCATCAACCAGTTCATTCACACGTTCTTCGGGCCTGAGATTAAATGGCGATTGCGGCCGAGCTTCTTCCCGTTTACCGAACCGAGCGCCGAGGTTGACCTGCTATGGGAGACTAAGGACGGCGGCAGCGAATGGATGGAGGTCGGGGGATGCGGTATGGTCGACCCGAATGTGTTCGACGCGGTAGGTATCGACAGTGAGAAGTATACGGGCTGGGCGTTCGGATTCGGTATCGAGAGACTCGCGATGCGAAAGTATAAAATTAATGATATACGGTTATTATTTGAAAATGATATACGGTTTCTCAAACAGTTTTGATACTGGATACTCGATGCTCGATACTTGATGCTTGGTAAAAAATCAAAGGTACAGGAGTAAGGATTGATAAATAAGGGTATTATATTAGCGGGGGGCAGCGGGACGCGGCTTTATCCGGTCACCAAGGCGCTAAGTAAACAGCTTATCCCGGTCTATGATAAGCCGATGATTTATTACCCGCTGACGACTCTTATGCTGGCTAAAATCAGGGAGATTCTGGTAATCAGCACGCCGGTTGATTTGCCCGTTTATGAAAAGCTTCTTAGTGACGGCAATCAATGGGGAGTTTCGATAGATTATGCGGAGCAGCCTCGGCCTGAGGGGCTGGCGCAGGCGTTTATCATCGGCAAGGATTTTATCGACGGCGGGCCGGCGTGCCTGATACTCGGTGACAACGTATTTTACGGGCACGGGCTGACCGAATCACTGGCCCGCGCGGTCAATCAAGAAAAAGGAGCGACGATTTTCGGATACAGGGTCGTGGACCCGCAGAGGTACGGAGTTATTGAATTTGACGATAAGAGTAATGTGCTGAGCATCGAAGAGAAGCCGCAAAAGCCGAAGTCGAATTACGCGGCGGTGGGGATTTATTTTTATGATGAGCGGATAACTAAAATCGCGGAGAACATAAAGTCTTCACAGCGAAACGAACTTGAAATTACCGATGTGAACAGGGTTTATCTGGCTGACGGAAGTCTGCGGGCCGAGCTTCTGGGCAGGGGGATAGCGTGGCTCGATACGGGCACGGCTGAATCGATGCTTCACGCGTCGAACTTTGTTGAGACGGTGCAGCAGCGGCAGGGATTGATGATAGCTTGTCCGGAGGAAATTGCTTATCGGCAGGGCTGGATAAACGGCGAGCAGGTGCTCAAGCTGGCTAAATCCCTCGGCAAGAACAGCTATGGTCGGTACCTGGTTGAGATGGTCAAAGGACACGTGCAGTGAAAGTCACTAAGACAGAATTGCCCGGAGTTGTAGTTATTGAGCCGGATGTGTTCAAAGACCATCGAGGCTTTTTTTTAGAGACCTGGTCTCAGTCGAGATATGCCGATGCGGGGATAAACGAGACATTCGTGCAGGACAATGTTTCGTGCTCGAGTCGGGGGATTTTGCGCGGCCTGCATTTTCAGAATCCACAGGGACAGGGCAAATTAGTGCAGGTGCTTTCGGGAGAGGTTCTTGACGCTGCGGTGGATATACGTGTCGGCTCGCCGACGTTCGGTCGATGGACAGGTGTAAGGCTGTCGGCTGATAATCACAGGCAGATGTATATTCCTGCGGGTTTTGCTCATGGATTCTGTGTATTGAGTGAGACTGCTATTTTTTCGTATAAGTGTACGGATTATTACAGTTCTTCGGCTGGGATGGGTATTATCTGGAATGACCCCGATATCGGGATTGACTGGCCGATAGATGAACCGATAATTTCGCAGAAGGATTCGGCGCTACCGCGACTAAAAGATATTTCCACAGATAAGCTGCCGCGATACGAGGCGAGACAATGACCGACGACAAAAGCAGGGTAGCGATACTCGGCGGCAGGGGTATGTTAGGTACGGATTTGGCGGCGGCGTGTCGTCAGAACGGCATCGCTTATGAAGTCTTCGACCTGCCCGATTTCGATATTACCAATACTGAGCAGCTTGCCGAGGTGGTAAAAAACTACGGTGAAATAGTCAACTGCGCGGCATATACGAATGTCGACGGGGCCGAGACGGAACGTGAGCTTGCTTATAAGGTCAACGCCGAGGCTGTGGGACAGCTCGGACGATTAGCGGCAGAAGAAGGTAAATATGTTTTGCATATAAGTACGGATTTCGTTTTCGACGGCGAACTGGACAGGCCCTACGTTGAGACCGACGAGCCTAAACCTATAAGCGAATATGGCAGAAGCAAACTTAAGGGTGAACAGGGCCTTGTTGAAAGCGGCTGTAGTAACTGTATAATGCGGGTTGAATGGACGTACGGCGCGGCGGGTAATAATTTCGTAAAAAAGCTGCTGCAGCGAGCGCGAGAAACCGGAAAACTGAAGGTCGTTGACGACCAGTTCGGCTCGCCGACGGCGACAAAGGAAGCGGCGGCGGCGATATGTGATTTGTTGAAGAAGAAACCTGAAGGTCTGTTTCATTTTGCCGCGGCCGGGTATGTAAGCAGGTTCGAGATGGCGAGGTTTATAATTAATAAGCTCGGTATCGACGTCGAGCTAAGCGCGTGCAGGAGCAGTGAGTTTGTAAGCCCGGCGGCAAGGCCGCTGAACAGCAGGTTCTGCTGCGACAGGATAGCAGCGGTGCTGGATAAACCGATTCGGCCGTGGCAGGGACCGCTCGAAGAATACATGAGAACTTTATGAAAAGTATATTGGTTACAGGCGGTGCAGGATTTATCGGCAGCAATTTTGTGCGGATGGTGCTTCAGGAGCATCCCCAGCATCTGGTTGTGAATCTTGATAAGCTTACTTACGCCGGTAATCTTGAAAACCTTGAAGAATTTCTTTACGATCCGCTTCATGTATTTGTTAAAGGTGACATCTGTGATGGTAAGCTTATCGAAAGGCTTATAGATGAACACAGTATAGACGTGATAGTTAATTTCGCGGCGGAAAGTCACGTTGACCGCTCAATAGACGAGCCTAAGGTCTTTATCGAGACCAACGTCACGGGTACGTTGACCCTTCTGGAGGCGGCGAGGGACAAGAGCGTGAAGCGATTCTTGCAGGTATCAACGGACGAGGTTTACGGCGCGTTGTCCCTGGACAGTGACAATAAATTTATGGAGCAGACGCCGGTCAGTCCCAATTCGCCTTACTCGGCCAGTAAGGCGGCGGCGGACCATCTTGCAAAGGCGTTCGGCCATACGTGGGGGCTCGACTGCATTATCAGCAGGTGCTCGAATAATTACGGTGAATATCAGTTTCCGGAAAAGATGATACCGCTAATGATAAACAACGCGCTGAATGATAAGGAGCTTCCGATTTACGGCGACGGGCTTTATGTGCGCGACTGGCTGTATGTGTATGACCACTGTACGGCGGTGTGGAAGATACTGACCGAAGGAAAGAGCGGCGAAGTTTATAATATCGGCGGCTGTAACGAAAAGTCGAACCTGGAAGTGGTGCGGATAATACTCGAGCGGCTGGGCAAGAGCGAATCGCTCATAAAACATGTAAAGGACCGGCCCGGCCATGACCGGCGATATGCAATCGATGCGTCGAAGATAATCGGTGAGCTCGGGTGGAAACCTTCGGTTACTTTCGAAGAGGGGATTGTAAAGACGATTGACTGGTATATCAGTCATAAAGACTGGCTGAAAAACGTTGTGTCGGGTGATTATCAGAAATATTACGAGCGGATGTACAGGGACAGGTAGCCGGATAAATGAGGGAACCGACCAGGGGCAAGGCCACGATAGGTATCGTGCAATATAAGACGCTCGATTTTACGCGGCTTTGTCTTCGCAGCATACGCAAATTCACTTCTCATCCCTGCGAGGCAATAGTAGTCGATAACGATTCGGACGATGAATCGCTCGATTACCTGCGAAGTCTCAAGTGGATTCGCCTGCTGGAGCGAAAGAGTAAGCCTGACGAACCCGGCGGCGGGTATTCACACGCGGCGGCGCTTGATATGGCCCTTGCCAACTGCAATACGGAGTTTTTCGTGTCGCTGCATTCGGATGTTTTTATCAAGCGTGCCGGTTGGCTGACCGATTTAATCAGGTATTTTGGAGACGACGAAAAAATCGCGTGCGTAGGTACGGGCAAGATAGAATTGCAGCCTGCGTGGCAGATATGGCTCAAGAAAAACCTGGATGTCAAGGCTTTGAAGAGAAGATTGCTGCGTGAGCCGGACCCGTTAGGCAAGTTCAGATATTTTAACCGGACCATATACAGCATATACCGAACCGACGTTCTGCGGCGCGAAGGCCTGACTTTTTTGATGGGTAGGGAGGATGGGATGACAGCAGGAAGAATGCTGTACTTCGACCTGCTCGACAGAGGTTATGAGACTGTCGAACTTCCCCAGCGGCTGGTGGGTAAATATGTTGTTCACCTGGCCCACGCAACCCAGGCGGTTAATCCGCAGGAATTTTCACTGCGGCAGAGGACCAAGCGAAAGTATAAAAAACAATATGATAAGGTAATGACTTCGGAATTGTTTGCGAGTATCATGGCGGACAATTCACTGGATGAATAAAGACGAAGGACTTTTTAATGGGTTTAGGACATTTTATTAAGAAAAAACGTATTTTTTTTACCAGATTATTCATAGCGGCGGTCGGTGTTCTGATTCTGTTTTCCGGCAGCCGCTGGGAAGCATTCGACGTGTACGGCACTTTTCTGTTTGCCGTCGGGGTGTTTATGGTGGGTGTGGCGACAGTGGGGCGGTTGTGGTGTAATCTGTATATATGCGGATATAAAAGCGGTAAGCTGATAATAGCCGGACCATATTCGATGTGCAGAAATCCTCTGTATTTTTTCAGCCTGATTGGCGCTATAGGTCTTGGCCTGACGACGGAGACCATAAGTATTGCCGTGCTGTTTCTGGCTGTTTTTTCCGTATACTACCCGTTCGTTATTCGGGTCGAGGAAAAACGTCTTAGCAAAATTCACGGCGCCGAGTACGAGCAATATCGCAAAGAAGTTCCGGGTTTCATACCTTCCCTGCGGCGATTTCATGAGCCGGATGAATATGTTGTTCGAGCAAAAGTTTTCCGAAAAAGTCTCTTTGACGCAATGTGGTTCGTGTGGCTTATCGGGATAATGGAGGTCATAGAAGTACTGCATGAGGCGAAAATTCTGCCTGTCTATATTAACCTATACTAATTCTTTGGATTCGATGTAAAGAGTCGTCGTTAGATGAAGCTCCTTGTAATCAGTAACAATCCGCTTCGGCCGAGCTTTCGGCAACGAGTGGAGATGTTTCTCGACCTTCTTCGTACCGACGGTTTCGAGAGCGAAGTACATAAGCTGCCGGCAGGTCACATCAAAAGACGGGCCTTGTTTAAAAGGGCGGCCCAGTTCGACGCGATGCTTTTGCATAAAAAGTGCCTCAACTTTTTCGATGCAGGTTTTTTGCGAAAACATGCGAGAAAAATAATTTACGATTTTGACGACGCCGTGATGTACAAAGCCAGCCGTCCTGAAAGTGAGCATACATCACACATGCGATTATTCGGCAGGATAACGAGACTGGCAGACTGCATAATCGCCGGCAACGAGTACCTCGCAGAACAAGCCCGCAGGTTCAATTCGAATGTGCATATCGTTCCGACGGGACTGTCGGTCGATGACTACAAGAGCGGCGCGTCAAAGCCGAATGACGGTAAGGTACGGCTGGTCTGGATTGGCAGCAAGGCGACGCTCAAATATCTTGAGCAGTTGGGGCCTGTGCTTGAAGAGGCGGGGCGGAGGTTCGAGAATTTGGTTTTGAGAATTATATGCGATTCGTTTTTTACACTGGAAGATATTCCTGTCGAACAGCGGCGATGGTCACTGGAAACACAGGCGGCGGACTTGGCGACAAGTGACATCGGGCTGGCTCCGCTGCCGGACAACCGTTTTACCAGGGGCAAGTGCGCATATAAGATGCTGCAGTATATGGCTGCCGGACTGCCTGTAATAGCCTCGCCCGTCGGGGCGAACCGGCAGTATATAGAAGAAAGCGGGGCAGGACTACTCGCCGAGAATAATGAACAGTGGCTCGAAAGGATTACCGAGCTGATTAACAATGCTTCATCGAGACAGCAGATGGCCGAAGCAGCGGCTGGATTTGTCAGAAGATTTGACAGGGCGGTTCTCGGCAAAAAGCTGTCAAAAATCATCACCGATTGTATCGGAGAGTAGGTCGATTTATTGTGAGAACATTCGTTCGAGCCGGCGGATGTCTTTCGAACATCTTTTTCTCAAAAGCAATCCGCAATAATGCACTTTCATCGCATCGAGGTCAGTGACATAGACATTGTTCTGCGCTATGACAAAGTTCGTAGGCTTAAAATCACCGTGGGTTATGCGGTTGTTGTGCAAGGTAGTCATAAGCTCTCGTATCTGACGGTGCAGGTCTTGTTTTTTCTGTTCGGAAATATTCGAGTCGCCAAGTTCGTCGGCAAGGTTGTGTCCACGAACGTGAACAGTTAATACATAAGATTTCCAAAGCACCGGCCCGATGTGTTTTTCAATATAGGCAAGAGGTTTCGGTGTGTTAACGCCCAGCATAGCCAGGCGATGGCCGTGCAGCCAGGAGCGTTTGGCACGGCTTGTTCTGAGACTTTGTCTGATTGAATGCCAGAGGCCCTTGTGGTTGTAGCGTTTTATCACGATGTCGCTGCCGTTTACGTTGATACACGACAGAAATGACGTAGGACGGGATTTTAGAATTTGCCCGGTCTCCATAAGTCCGTCAATCTTCGACAAAAAATGAATCGTATCGAGATTTTCATAAAAAGTTTTGTCGAACACAGCCGCCATGCCGTTCCTTTTTGTACGCACCTGCCGTCCGCTCGAGCGCAGTGTTTTTTTCAATTGTCTTTTTATTTCCCGTCGGATGTGTTTTTTCATATAGTTTTCTATAATCTGCCTGTCATCGGAAGTCAGCTTCCAGCCGCGAGTATCGGCGTACAAGTTCAACAATCCTGACAGAACCCCGGCTCGTATTTCCTGAGGAACATACCAGCTTAGTATCGCAAGTTGTAGAAGGGACCGAGTTTTGTCGACGGGGTGTGGTTCAAATTTCATCGTAGCTGTATCAAGCGAGAACACCTTATCGTCGCTTATCAGAAAGTTACCGAGATGAAGGTCCTTCTGGAAGATGCCTGCCTCATTCAGCCTTGCCAGCTCGCCGAACAGAGGCTGCAGGATATGAACTTTTTCTTTCGGAGAATCGGCCTTGTAATAAAGTTCCAGTGCGGTAGCGGAGCCTTCTATATATTCTGTAACGATTGCCCATCCGCCGGTTTCGCATCGGCCGTAGAAAAGCAGCCGCGGGCAGTTCAGGCCGGCCTGCTGCAGGTGTTCGAGCTTCAACCATTCATTGAGCAGGCGTGATTTTGCACATAATTTCGTTTCATAAATTTTGGCTATGACCTTATGATTATCGAGCAGGGCGGAATAAACGCGGCGTTTGCCAGGAATATGGCGCAGAAGCTCGGTACATATCAGCACACGGTCACCATTGTCGGGGGTGATGTTTTTGATAAGCAATTCGAAGGATAATTTAGTCATCTGCAATGCGCCGCCAAAGTAAATCAGTGTCCTTCGATAATAATTCCGAGCTCATCGGCGAGCGCTATTGTTTCGTCTTTATCGAGGATAATCGTTTTTTCAGCTTCGACGACGAGGCACTTTGCCTTATTGGCGGCCAGGGCCTTGATTGTATCGGGGCCAACGCAGGGCACGTCGAAGCGCATATCCTGGTTCGGCTTTGCTGTTTTTATCAGTGTCCAATCTCCGGCAGGGCAGAGCTGCCCGGTGCGTTCAATCATTTCGGCGGTTCCTTCAATCGCCTCGACGGCAAGGATTTCTCTTTCCTTGACCGCGACGGCCTGGCCGATATCGAGCTGACCAAGCTGCCGAGCTATCGGCCAGCCAAAGTCAATGTCGTTTTTTATCGATGCTGAGGGCTGATGTTTTGTCAGCACACCTTTTGCTGCAATGTGTTCGTCGCAATACATAATCGAGTTCTCCAGGATAATCTTTCCGCTGGCCAGCTCGTCGGCCAGAGCGCAAAGAAGTGTATCGTTTCGCTTGTCCTTTTTGCGAAGCCGCCAGTACCATATTCGTAGCGCCCGCCAGTCGGGCAGGTACTTCAGGATTCTAAAGGGCGTAAAAATTCTTGTCTTGCGTACCCTGCCAACCATAATCGCCCGGGTGACGTTGTGCTTTCGTAATTTTCTTATCCATACGCCCGGTCTTGCCAGCGGGACCTCATAAAATACATCGACCTGTTCAGCGAGCCCTTCGGATGTACTATCGGCAAGACCGAGGCAAACGACTTTCAGTCCAGCTTTTTTTGCGCCTGCAGCGACAAGAAAGGGCAGCCTTCCCTGTCCTGCTATCAGGCCGAGTGTTTTTGAATCAGCCATTCTATGTCCGTGAAAAGAAAATTCGAAAGATGCGACTGTAAGCCCTGTATATCTGAGCTACTTCTTGTTGTTCTGCTCAAGTGCATCACTCAATTGCCGCACTTTATCTCTGAGTTCTTTTATGGTTTGTCGCATATCCGGCAAGTATTGAATCATGCTGTATGCGCGTTTGCCGACGTTTGCGTCGATAGCCGGTGCACCGAGAATAACCTTGTTGTCTGACACGTTGTTAATAACACCTGACTGAGCCGCTATCATAACATTGTTTCCAATATTGATGTGACCGACTATACCGACCTGTCCGCCTACTACGCAATGATGCCCGAGACTCGTCGAGCCCGCGATGCCGACCTGAGCGACCAGCAGGCAGTGTGGTCCGATTTTGCTGCCGTGGCCTATTGTCACAAGGTCGCCGATTTTAGAATCCTGGCTGATTACAGTGTCACCGAGAGTTCCGCGCTCGACACCGCAGCATGCGCCGATTTCAACGTCGTCTTCTATGACAACGGTGCCGACCTGAGGAATTTTATGGTGTATCCCTTTGTGGCTGGCATATCCGAAACCATCTTCGCCGATAACAGAATTTGCGTTGATAATAACACGCTTGCCGAGTTTGCAGCCGTCGTAGATTACAACATTCGGGTACAGGATACAGTCGTTTCCGATTTCCACGTCACAGCCGATATGACAGCAGGGGTAAATAATTACACCATTACCGATTTTAGCATTATCATCTATGGTTACAAATTGATGAATATGACAATCGACTCCAATCTTTGCAGTGTCCGAGATTTCGGCTTTTGGACTTATACCGACTTTCTTATGCTTGCGGTGACCATGGAGCGTTACCATTATTTGCATGAAGGCGTAGTAGGGGTCTTCGCATATAAGCAGTGGAACACTTGTGGCGGTAACCATGTCCTTGCCGATTATTACAGCCGATGCCTTTGTCGCGGCAAGCTCCTTTTCGTATTTATTGTTGGCCAGAAAGCTGATATCACCTTCGCCGGCGCGGCTGAGCGTGCTTGCGGACTTTATGATTGTCTTTGCGTCGCCTCTAATCTGTCCATCAACATATCCCGCCAGTTCAGCAAGTGTTTTCTCTGTCATAATCGTGTGCCTTAAAACTTTGGTCCATAACCATTAACTACGATAGCCCCTCCGATTCCAAATAAGTCATTATATCACAACGGCCGGGGCGGTCAACTGCCCTGAGACGCCGGTCGATTTTGGCTGCTAATCGGACCACCGCTCTATCCATGCACCGCCCGCCAGGCGCCAGTCGCTGCTATCCTCGATGTAAACTGTCGCCAGTTGTCCCGGTGTAACAGCAGATGCATCCGTGTCGAACTCCGCTTCGATTTGTTCACCGCGGATGTGTACGATTGCGGGTGAGCCTTTGTCGTTGTAGCGAATTTTGACCTTCGCCCGGAACGGGCCACCAGGCGGGTCCATTAACCAGTTAACGTTCGTTGCGAAGAGTTTTTTGTGCATAAGCTCTTCTTTCGGACCTAATGTGACCATGTTGTTGTCAGCGTTGATGTGTACGACATAATATGGCCGGCCCATCGCAACACCAAGGCCACGACGCTGGCCGATAGTATAGCGGTGGATGCCATGATGTGTCCCCAGCACTTTGCCTGAAGTGTCTACGATGTCACCGTTTTTGACGAGATCGGGCGCGAGTTTCTCGAGCTGCGCTATATAATCATCGTCAGGGATAAAACATATCTCCTGTGATTCTTTGTGCTCGGAGGCAACGAGTCCGAATTGACGTGATAATCGCCGTGTCTGCTCCTTGCTGTAGTCGGCCATCGGGAATATAAGGTGCGGCAGAATTTTTCTGTCTATCATCGCCAGTGCGTAAGACTGGTCTTTTTCGGTCGGGGCTTCATATAATCCGAAGCCGTCGGGTGTTGCCCTGACGCTAGCGTAATGGCCGGTGGAAAAATACTGTGCACCGTTATCTTTTGCAAAGTTCCACAGCTTCTCGAATTTAATCAGGCGATTGCACACAACACAGGGATTGGGAGTTCGGCCCTGCCTGTACTCGCTGCAGAAATAATCCAGCACTTTTTGAAATTCCTTGCGCATATCAAGAACATGCATGTTTATACCAAGAGTTTCTGCTACCTGTCTGGCCTTGGTTTCAGCAAAACGAGACTCATCGCAGGTGAGCATGAAAATGCCGCTGACTTCAAATCCGAGCTCAAGGAGGACAGCCGCGGCTGTTGAACTATCGACACCACCGCTTATTGCCACGAAGACTTTTTTCTTCGAAGCGTTCATTAGTCCTGCGGATAGATGATAATGCGGTCATGTATGAGCATGACCAAGTCGTTTTTGCCGTCGCCTGTAACGTCGGCGACTTTGAGGTCTCTCGGCTCGACGCTCGTTGCGGAGCGTTTGTCGCTGTCACGATAACTCTTTTGCTCAAAGACCTTGAATCGCATGGCAGGTACGGGTTTATAGTCGGCGTCGAGCGCGAGAATTTCGATGTGGTTGCCCTTGTATTCGAGCATTATAATGTCCACACGGCCGTCCGAGTTAATATCACCGACCGTGAAAGGTCCGTACACGCCGTCTTTGATTTTTGTTTCGTAGCTAAACAGCTGTTCGAGATGCCTTAACGGATGTTCGAGACTCGGCGGCGTTATGACGGCGAACTTCTCGCTGTCGAAAAGCAGGACACTTTTTGTGCCGGTTCCTTTTATCGACTCGTGCAGCATTTTCAGATGTGTTGCTGAGTTCCATTTGCCGACATCAATTTGCTTTTCAAAACGATAAGTCTTATCTTCGTCGGGTGTGAGTATCTGAAGCTGACCTT
Organism: uncultured Pirellulales bacterium; assembly: GCA_964583405.1. GTDB lineage: Bacteria > Planctomycetota > Phycisphaerae > Sedimentisphaerales > Anaerobacaceae > JBBABK01. Next base: position 40,843 of record CAZOVR010000015.1, on the reverse strand, counting down.
TAGAGCCGTCCAGTAAGACTATCGCAGGCTTGTCGGTCAAATCCAGGCCGGACAGGTAGAATGCAGCTACTGCCGATATGGTGTTTTCGGTACTTTTTGCGTTGTACTGGTCAAGCACCCGCCAAATCCGGGAATCTTCGAAGAGCAGACTTCTTGCGAAGTTGTTCTGAGCCACGAGCAATTCCGCTCCTGCTGTTTTATCAATGTCCGCAACTGCAATCGATGCGGGTGTTGCATCTTTAATGAGGCTTGATTGCGCCCTGGCCGAATCGACAAGCTCGAACCTGCCTTTTTCAACCTGGCGGGCAAAAAGCGGCGGTGGATTGTATTTGTCGAATATGAGCACATCGAGAAGGCTGTCAAAGTCCGTGTCCAGAACCCTGATTCCATCCGGATTTGAAAACAGCTTTTCGAGTTTTAAGGCCGGAGTGTTGTTACGATTTTCGAGCAGGTCCAACTCCTCTTTGGCCAACATTGTATTATCGAGGTCGGTATAGGAAGCTACATCATATAATACTCGCAGCCATCTGAGGTCATTGGTATCCCGTGCAACGTAAACGCAGTCGATAGTCGAATCGGCGTCGACGTCGGCAAGGGTCAAAGCTACGGGTTCATCAACACAGTCGAGAGGTTCCGGAAAAGTGAGCCTGTCGTTTTCAAACCGGCTGATGCCGATTATCTTTTCTTTGATGCTAAGAGCAGCAAGTTCGATTTTGCCGTCGCCGTTAATATCAGCGGCACTGAGATTAGTTATATCTGAGAACGCAGGGAATCTCTTTGGTTCGGCAAGCCCGATATTCGAAAGCTGTTTGTAGAACATCAATTCGGCGGCGCCCGGGTCGCTGATAACGATATCCGTCAGTCCGTCACCGTCGAAATCGCCCGCAGCCAGGTCGCGTTTGCTGGCGCCTTTGCCCGCCGGCAGGGGATAGAAAAGAATCGGCCAGTCGTCCTCTAAATCGGTATCGGTTACAAGCTCGTAAGAAAGTAATCGGCCGCTGATGCTGTCGACTATCATCATCTCTTCTGTGCCTGAGTCGTCGATATCGAACAGATCCAACGCCCACGGTGTTTCACAAAGTAGTTGTTGCTGGGGGCCGAACTGTCCGTTGGGCGAGCCGAAGCGAACCGAAATGGGTTTTTCCACATCGTCCGTCAGCATCAGGAGGTCTTCAATGTCATCGCCGTCAAGGTCTGTGGCCTTGATGGCTTTGATTGTAGAGGTGGATGGATATTTTTCCGGTTCTGCAAGTGTGCCGTCCGGCTTTTGCGTAACGAGGTAGATAGTTTCCCTTGCGGCAAGGGCCAGGTCGTCATGGCCGTCGTTATTCAAATCGGCACAAACAAGACCGTATGGCGTGAGCAGGCCATCCTCGATTTTAATTTTCTTTTTCATTTGCCAGCTCAGTTCCTCCTTTTCCTGGGCGATGTTGTCCTGAGCTTTTTGCAGCACTACATATAGACCTTTCGGCTCGCCGTAATAAGCCAGGTCCGGCATCCCGTCGGAATTCAGGTCGCCGCAGACCAGGCTGTATATCCTTTCGGACAGGGGCAGCGGCTGTCTGTCGAAACGGGTAGGCGGGGTGATGGAGTTGATTTCGTAATCTTCGGGGTCGACGGTCACGTCCTGTTCGGCCGGGCCGATGCCTTCCTTTTGAACGAAGATTTCAATCTTTGCTTTGCGGTTGTTGGCTGCGATAATATCGTTTCGACCGTCTCCGTTCAAATCAGCGATTTGCATCCCGCCGACGCCCCAATCGAGCTTGATTACCTCCATCGGGCCGAATCCGTAATAATCGCTCAGGTCGTTGTAGTCGGCCGGCCCGGTACCTGTGACCGGTACTGTTAAAAATACGGCGGCGAAAATAATGACTTTTAACTGCACTGTGTTATCTCCCAAAAAGCTCATTTATAAAAAGATAAATATATATACTAACAGGGCAGACATCAATGTTTTTATGTTGACGGTGGGCAATTAGGTCTTGTGCAGGTTTTCAGGGGAGTTTTCGTTCAATTGCTTTGAGAAGCTTCGGGTCGATTTCTTCGCCGAGACGCCCGGCAATTGTGAGATGCTTATAGGCTTTGTCGTAGTCCTTGAGCTTGTAGCAGGCGTAGCCGAGGTTGCGGTGGGCATCAGCTAATTCGGGCTCAAGCTCAATCGCCTTTTCATAAAAAGGCACCGCATCGGCATATTTCTTTTTGTTCGAATAAGCGGCGCCGAGATTGTAATTTATTGTAGCATTGTCCGGGTCAAGCCGGATATAGAGCCGATATTGTTCGATGGCTCTGGAGTAATCTTTTTGGGCGAAGTATGCATTTGCAAGGCTGGCCCTTGCTGAGAGCATGTCCGGGTCTATCTTTAGCGCCTGCTTATATGATTGTATCTCGTTTTGCGGCATATCGAGTTTGTTGTAACAAATCGCCGTGCCGAAATGAGCTGTGGCGTCGTTACGGTTGATACGCAATGCTATTTTGTATTCTTCCAGGGCCATTTCGTAGTCCTGACTCTGGAAGTAGGTGTCGCCTCGCATGACATATATGTCGCTGCGGCCCGGGTCGATTGATGCAGCTTCTTTTAGCATCTGATGTGCCTTTGTGTATAATCCTGTCCGGCCGTAGGTGACGGCAAGATTGACGTAGGCGTCAACGTAGCTGGGTTCGAGCCTGATGGCCCGTTCGTAGGCCCCCATCGCGTCATTCGTCCAGCCTTTGCGCGAATACGCACTTCCGATATTGTAATAGACTTTGCTGTCCGAGGGATTGATTTCTATGGCCTGTTGGTACTCGTAAATCGCGTCGTCGACACGCTCTTTCCGCATGTAGATATTGCCGAGATTAATTCGTGATTCGGCGAGGGCCGGATTTATTTCAACCGCAAGCTCCATTGCCTGCTGAGCTGCGTCTATATTGTCGGCGGCCATATATACTGTCCCGAAGTTGTTAAACAAGCAGCCCATTGTCTGGAGCTTGTTAAGGCTCTGCATATAAATACTTTGCTCATAACCTTCGGGTATTTTGAATTCATTTTTGTAGTGGTCGTCGTCCGGGAAACTACCGCTGGTGGTTTCGATATTGAATCGAACTCGTCCGTTATCGTATCTGACGAAAAAATGTCCCGGCGCGACCACACCGTACAGTGGCAGACCGAGTCTTTCACCGAGCGCCAGATACAAAATAGAAAGGCTCAGGCAATAGCCCTGCTTATTGTCCATTACCGAGTGCAGGAAAAGGTCGTTGGGGTCGCTTGCTTCTTTGACCGACTTAAAACCCAGTTCTTTGTGCAGGTAGTCATTCAGGACGTACACAGCCTTGTAGCTGCCGGCGAATCCCTTTTCGTTAATTCGGGCCAGGATTTCGTATGCCATCTCGTCAAGGGCGGCCTGGTATCGCCTGCCGTGCACCATATCCGACCATTCCTCGGCTACGATTAGCGCAGCGGTACCGATGTCTATTTCGTCCGGCTCGAGGCGCAGCATCTGGTTAATACTGCGGATGTACAGACCCGGTGAATTTTCATTCGCCAGAGGAGCGGCACATACAGTCGCCGTAGCAAGCCACAGTACAAAAATCAACGCGAGTATTGTTACTGACCTTTTCATTCGATAGTCTGTCCGATCTCAGCCGGCATCCCGGCGACACGACGTTTGAACAAATCTATGCGCATCCATTTTTTACTTCTGAACCGCCATCTGTTTGCCAGACTGACAAATATAATCTCGGCAAGCGCCGCCGTCCACGGCCCCAGCTCTCCGAGTCCGGGAAAAAATTTAACGATTAAAAATCCGCCCAGCCCTAATATTAAAATAGACGCTACCGCGGAAACGCCTGCCAGCCATACAGTATCGCCAGCTCCGCGAAGCGCGCCGATGTATACTATCACCAGTGCGTCAAAAAACTGAAATACAGCGGCAAAAAGTAATATATCAACACCTGCTGCTATGACCTTATCGTCCAGCGGTGCCCAGAACTTCATTATAGGGCCCCTGAACAGGAAAAAGCATGCCCCGATAAAACCCATATAACAAACGGCTATTCGCACGCAAAGACTCGTTTGCCTGACGGCCAGCTCTTTTCGCCCGCTGCCGATTGATTTACCAACCGCCGCGGTCAGTGCCGTAGATATACCTACGATAGGCATAAACGAAACGTTCATACAGGAAAGCACCGCGCTTGTCGCCGCCAGAGGTTCCTTGCCGAATCTGCCCACCAGTGCGAACAGTATTGTCCCCCACAACGCCACGCCTACAGCCAGAGATATTCCCGCCGGAAACCCGATTTTGATGAGGTCTGAAATCCTCGGCAGGTCGATACCAAAACTCTTTCGACTCTTGTATTGTTCATTGACGGGGCCGACCATAAAGGCTGTCATCCGTATCGCCGCCCCGACAGTCATCCCGATAAATGTACCCCAGCCTGCGCCGGCGATGCCCATCTTCGGAAAACCGAGATGACCGAATATCAGGATATAATTGAAGAAGACATTTACAACCTGTTCAACAATCGCCGCCCACATCGTAATTACCGGCCGATGAATGCCCATAAAGAACTGGCTGGACGCCCAGGTGAAAACAGCAAGGAACTGACAATAGAGCATTATCCTGAAATAGGTGACCTCCAGTCCTGTTACCGCCTCGGGCTGGCCCATGGTTTTGAATATCCAGCCTGCGGCAGGCCACATTATAATCAGTGAAATTACCGAGTAGACAAGGCCCATGTTGATGGCCTGCCAGCAGTAATTCGAGCAGTCGTTGTATTGTTTACGACCAAGCGACTGGCTTACAAACGTATTGACGCTGGTCATTATGCCCAGCAGAAGACTCGACGGCAGAAACGAGACCATCACGGCGGGTAATATCGCGGCCAGCTCTTCGGTACCGAGTCTCGAAACCATAAACCGGTCGATGAACTGCATAGCTGTAAACGAGATGTTCGTCACCACCATCGGCCCGGCGAGCCTGAGCATATATTTGAGCGACGCCTCTTTGTCTGTGCTGATAAGATTGCGTGTTGCTGGTGATTCGGTCATTGGTGGAATTTCTATTTTGTGGTGAGCTTTGCGATTTGCCCGGCTGATATACCCTCTATTGCGATTTCTTTAACGCTGCCCGTAAGGCCTGATACAATCCTTATTGCGGTTTTCTTTACCGACAGTTTTTTTGCGAGTAATTCTGTCAGGGCGGCATTGGCCTTGCCTTTTTCGGCAGGCGAGGCAATCTTCACTTTCAGCATCCCATCGAGTATTCCTGCAACGGCCGTTCTGCTGCTGCCGGGAATGACCTTGACTTTCAGGAAAACCGTGTTGCCGCTTTGTCGGATATTGAGCTTACCCATAAAATACCGACCCCGCATAATAGCGGGGTCGCCTTGCTCTCGACAAATTTAATTCGACTATGAAATTACTCAAAACCTTCGTGAAGATTCGAACCGATGGCCATCTGGACATATTTTTCTATCTGTTCGGCCAGTTCGCCCAGCGAAGCTATTTGAAAATCCTCGTGGTAGCTGGGTATCAGCTCGCCGTTGATTGCCTTTTTGAAGACCTTGATACGGATGATGGAAGGCTGTTGACCGGCCTTGGTAAAGTCGCTGTCCTTATGCTCGGTCAGTTCAACACGCCAGTCTTCACTTACGAAGACCAGGCACTTACCGGTATAAACCGCCGTCGGAAAATAATCACTTAGTTTCTTTATCGTTTCCATATTAACCTGCTGCGCCTATAAGCTGTTTTATACTCGACACCTCCTTGAGCCGGCAATAGTCTTTGATACCGCTGACGATTTTCGAGGTACAATCCGGATTTACGAAGTTCCACGTCCCGACCGCCACAGCCGACGCTCCGGCGAGAATAAACTCGATTGCATCCGACGCGTTTCGTATCCCGCCGCCCCCTAAAATCGGGACCTTCGTTTCCTTAGTCACCTCGTTATAAACCTTATTGACCATATAAACCGCTATGGGTTTTATAGCCGGGCCCGAAAGTCCCCCGGTGCGGTTCGCAAGCACCGGCTGTTGTTTTTCAATATCTATTGCCATCGCGGTAAAAGTATTGACCAGACTCAGCGCATCGGCGCCGGCTTCGACGGCGGCACGTGCAATTATACTGATGTCGGTGACATTGGGTGACAGTTTTACCATTAAGACCTTTTGTCCGGCCGTCGCTTTGACCGCGGTTGTAATCTCTTTGACCTGAACCGGGTCGATTCCGAACGTGATTCCTCCTTTCCTGACGTTCGGACAGCTGATATTCAACTCGAAACCTGCTATAGCCTGTTCGGTGCTGAGTCTCTGTGCGACCCTGCAGTAATCTTCAATCGTCTCGCCCGCTACATTAACGAAAACAGCAGGCTTCATCTTTTGTAATACGGGCAGTTTCTCTTCGATGAATTTGTCCAGTCCCACGTTCGCCAGGCCGATTGCGTTTAGCATACCCGAATCCGTCTCGACGATTCTCGGTACGGGATTGCCCATACGCGGCCTTGCGGTAATGCTTTTGGTGATGAATCCGCCGAGGCTGTTTACATCTGTAAACTCAGCCAATTCGTCGGCGTAGCCGCACGTCCCCGAGGCCGTGAACACCGGATTAGCCAGCTTCAATCCCGCAAACTCGACTGAAATATCAACATTACTTTCCATGGCTTTTTTTATTACAATCTGTGGGCGTCCTTTTCCAAGTGAAAGATTACTTCCTTTGCGTCGAAGACCGGGCCGTCCTTGCAGCACAGCTTGTATTCGGTCTTTGGGCTGTCGCCGACTCGGCACTCGACCGCGCAGCTCTGGCAAATACCAATTCCGCAGGCCATCCTTCGTTCCATACTTATCTGGCAGTCGATATTTTTCTCGTTGGCAATTCGCGCGACCTCGGCCAGCATATCCTCCGGCCCGCAGGCATAGATAATCGTCTGCTCTGCCGAGACTTCATTTTCACCCAGCCACTGGCTCAGGCATTGTGTTGCCGGTCCGTGAAAACCAACTGAGCCATCATCGGTTGCAATCTGTGACTCGACGCCGAATCTGGCAAGGGCGTGGATGGGAAAGCCTATCTCCTTTGATATCTCGTCGATTCGGCCCTCAAAGGGCAGTTTGTTCTTTGTCTTAGCGCCGGCGAAAACAAGCGGATAAATATCCGAATGTTCCAGGCTGAGCACGCCGGCTAAGTGCTGTATCGGCGGGGCGCCCATACCGCCTGTTACTAAAAGGGCCGTTTTTTTGCCTTGTGGTATGGAGAATCCGTTGCCCAGTGGGCCCAGTACGTTGATTTTGTCAGCCGGTTTGAGTGTAGTCATTCGCAGCGATGCCGGACCCAACGCGCAATACAGAATCTCGACAGAGGTCTTGTCATCTTTGGTTGTTATCTCGCAGAAGCTGTACGGTCGCCGCAGTATAATCCCCCGGCCGATTACATCACTCTGCTGCTCTTTGAGTTTGTCAGACGGCGGCAGGGCGGTTGAGGACAAATCGAGCTGGGCGAACTGTCCGGGCACGGCCTGAGCAAATGCCTCTGCGCCCTCGTGAAGGAACTGCAGGCTGAGCTTATAAAAACAGGTCGAAATATGCTTATTGGCGGTTACAACCGCCGTAAAATCGCCTTTAGTCGCCGCCTTTTTCTCGGTCATGGCCCCTAAGTATCCGTAACTTTCGGCTTTTGTCAATTCATTCTCTTAAAAAACCCGGCCGTTCACCCACAGCAAGCCAATTACTTTTTATCAGCGGGTGACTTTTTTGTACCGAGCAGTTCGAGCGTATTGCCGATTACCGGCAGCGGTTTAATCTCAATCTTTGGTTCGTAGGCACTGCCCGTCACGAGCACCTGCAGCACACCGGGGCTTATTGCTGTTGTCAGCGACCCGATTATATCTTCTTTCATTGCGGCTATTCGCGGGCCGCGGGCCGCAAGAGTCAGCTCCAGTTTTTTGTTCGTCATATCCATCCATCCTGTACCGGCAAACGTCAGCGCCGCGCCCGACAGTTCCAGTATCTCGAAATTAAGTCTGCCGTCTTTGATATACGCGTCAAAGAACATCCTGTCGAAAATATAGTCGCTCGGTTCGGTGAGCTTTAATAAACTCAGCAGTTTACCTGTCAAAGAAACTCTGCCCACCTGCATATTCATAATCTCGATTCTGCATGTCCCCAGATAGCTCGATATTTCGTTTAGCCTGCCGGCGACGTTTATCGTACCGCTCATCCTGCCGGTACTGAAACAGCTTTCATCTTTGCAGCCATCCGGCAGTTTTTCCCTGTCAGCCAGGAACTTTTGCAGATTCGCGCCGTCGAAGCCGCTCTGCAATTCGAAGGACAGCTCTTCGGCGGCCAGTTCAATACGGCCTGTCATCCGGCCGTCGTAGAAGTTACCTGCAAAACCGTCGGCAATCCAGGCCTTGTGGTTCGGGTCGTATTTAAGACGCGTCTTTAAGTTATAAATCCTTTTATCCTGTATGGGGAAATTATTAGCGTCAAGATCAACCTGAGCCGCGATGATGCCGTCGCCTTCGTCGGCGTCACCTGCTATTTCTATACTGCCGTTTATTTTTACACTCGGGGCTTTTGCTTCGGCCGGCTGGTTAACAAGATTGTCAAGTATTACTGCGTTTCTGTTTACGGAAATCTTGCCGTTGATGTCATCAAGGACGAAATCGAGGACCTCTGGTTTTGCCGTTACACCTTTGCATTGCACCTCCACTTCGAAATCAATGTCACTGTCGCGTGCCTTCTTATTGAGCCTGGCTGTATATGCTATCTGCCCGGAAGGATTAAGCTTGTTTATCGTACCTCTCATCCTCTGCGGAATAAGATTGAGCAGCTCTGCGTCAATCCGGACGTCGCTGCTGCCCAGAGTCATAGCGTACGTAAGGTCGTTGCCGTCTTTGGTGGGCTGGAATGTCCCTGTTATTGAAACCGGCTGGCCGGCGTATATACCGCTGAATTTTTTGAATTCTATGTAACCAGGTTTGAATATACCGTTGGCGTTGATGTCAGTTATCGGCAGGGGCAGCATCGGAGGCCACAGGATTGTGTCTGTGAAATTCAAATCGGCAGTAAAATTCGCTTTGTTCGCATCTTTTGCTTCGTTTCGGACGAGTATCCTTCCCTCGACGCTGCCCGACGGGCCAAACTGGTTGTAAAGATTCTTTTCTCTCTGCGGCAGGGCATTTGCAAGTACGTTATCGAGAGGAATATTATTTACGTCTATGACAAGGTCGAATTTCGGCTGCGATGTGTCCGTGTCAATCACCTTGCCGTTGATGTTGATTTGTCTCGGCAGCTTTTTCGAATTCAGATTTGTCACCTTTATACTGTTATGGTCGAAAAACAGGTTGCCCGTAAGATTGTCCAGCGGATAAGGGAAGTGTTTGTAAATACTGTTGACGTCCGCCAGGTCCACGTCTATCCAGTATTTGTTGCGAATATTCGGCTCGCGGCGCAGGGTATAATCGAACTCAACGATTCCGTTGGGCTCGAAATCGTCCCACAGTTTTTTTTGCACCGGCCACAATGCTTCGTACAGGTCCCTGTCAAGCGTCATATTTTTGCTTCGTATCTCCACCTGTCCTTTTGTGCCCAGACCGAAATCGCCGAAGCCGCCGCCGATTGTAAGATTCACATCGCCATGTCTGCCTGCAAGGTTGTTCAATGTTATCACATTTTCTGAAAAATCTATCGAGCCTGTGATGTTTTCAATGAAGTAAGGAAAAACGGTGTATAGGATGGAGACGTCTTTACAGTTTATTACACCCGCCAGTTTCGTCTGCGCCAATTGGTTGATATCGCCCCGGGCCTTCAGTTCCACATCGGCAGCGCCGGCCAGACGGTATCGTTCGAATAATCGGGAGATAGCTGAGGCGGCTGTTACTTTCTTCAGGGCTTTGGTCTTGCCGAGAATTGCTGATGCTGCCGTTCTGTCCTTAGTGGTGAAATCCTTTATCTGAAACTCAAGTTCGAAACCGCCGGCCCTGTCATATTGATAATCTGCTATCACCTCGTTCATCGACCAGGTTTGCTGCATCGCAGGTATATCTTCACTGCTGATGCTGCCGCTCAGTGCGAAATGACCCGGCTCGTAGATGCCGACGATGCTGCTGGGGCGCTGTTGCGGGCCCGCAGCTGTAGCCAGCTCAAACTCATAGCCGTTACTGATTTCTCTCGAACGCTTCAGGCTTGCGTTTACGGGTATTCCGACCGCGGTTTCAATTTTGCCCTGTGATACTTTACTGTAGGAAATCCGGCCGTTTTTAAGACGAACCGACGGAAGGACGCCGCCTCCTTTGCCCGGTGTAATTTTCATCGCTTCGATGTTCCACTTTCCTTTGTCCAGGTCGTTCTGCACATCAAGTGTGAAATCCTGCACACTGATTTTTTTCAGCCTGGGACTGAATCTAATCAGGCTCAGTATACCGAAGCGTATGTAAACCTTGCGCGCCCGCAAAATAGTATTATCGTACGGCAATTGCTCAGCAGGTTTTATCTGCAGCCCGCGAATCACCACCGAGCCGTTAAGACTAAAACTTACCGAGTCCGCCTTGACGCGTGTATTGGTCAGCTCGGCAAGCTGATTTATTGCGACCGGAGGAAGATATCTGCTTTCTATTATGAACGCGACCGTAATTATTACGGCCAGTACAAAAGCTGCGATTACGCGACGCGCAATTTTTTTCCTCTCGCCTCCGGACTTTGTCTTTTTAAAATTGAAGGACATCTTGCGTTAAGTGCTAAGCCTTAATCCTTCTCAGTGCCTTATCGGCAATATCACGGCGATAGTACGCGCCGTCAAATTTGATTTTCTCGACGGCCTTATACGCCTGTTTTTGAGCTTCACTTACATCGGCCCCGACAGCCGTTACGCCCAATACCCTGCCCCCGCTGGTTACCACTTTGCCGTCCTGCTGTCTTGTGCCCGCCTGGAATACGAAAACATCTTCGAGCGCGTTAGCTTCGTCGATACCGGTAATGACCTTGCCCTTTTCGTAATCGCCGGGATAACCGCCCGAAGCCATCACTACGCAAACCGCAGGCCGCGGGTCCCATTTTAACGTTACCTCATCGAGCTTTTCGTCGCATACCGCCAGCATTACTTCCAGCAAATCGCTCTTTAACCGCATCAATATTGGCTGGGTCTCCGGGTCGCCGAATCTGACGTTGAATTCCAGCACGCGAGGACCGGCGGCCGTAACCATAATGCCGGCGTAGAGTACGCCTTTGTATGGCGAGCCGTGGCGATTCATCCCGTCAACCACCGGCACGAGAATCTCACGGTTTATATGGTCCATCAGCTTGTCGGTGACCACGGGTGCCGGGCTGTAAGCGCCCATTCCGCCTGTATTCGGCCCGGTGTCACCGTCGCCGATGGGCTTGTGGTCCTGGCTTGATTCCATTACGTAGATATTTCTGCCGTCAACGAATGCGAGTATCGATGCTTCCTCACCCAGCAGTTTGTCTTCGACGACAATTCTGTTGCCCGCTTCGCCGAAAATCTTGCCAAGCATAATCTTTTCCGCGATAATTATCCCGTCGGACGGTTCGTCGCAGACGAACACACCTTTACCTGCGGCAAGGCCCGCTGCTTTTATGACTACCGCTTCATCACGGGACGCGATAAACGACTTGGCGTCGTCGAACCTGTCGAACACGCGTCCCTCGGCCGTCGAAATTGCACAGGAACGCATAAGGTGTTTTGCGAATGCCTTGTCCGCTTCGAGTTTTGCCGCTTCTTTGCACGGACCGAAGGCCTTTATTCCAACCTGCTCGAACGCATCGACCGCACCGTCTGCCAGAGGTGCTTCCGGGCCGGCCACCATCAGGTCTACTTTCTTTTCTTGTGCGAACTCAATCAGCTTATCGATGTCGGTTGCGCTTATGGGGACATTTTCGCCGCACTGTGCCGTTCCGGGATTGCCGGGCGCGGTATAAAGTTTCGACAGCTCCTTCGACTGTGACAGCTTCCACGCAATCGCGTGCTCACGCCCTCCACTTCCAAGTAATAGTACTTTCATCCGCATACCTTCCTTTGAATTCGCCCTGTGTTTGAGTCCGGTTTTATCTTTTATACGCTGCGAGATTTTAATTTGTGTTCGCAGAATTGGCAAAGAAAATCTCGACACCGTATATCTTCTGAGGGCTCCTCTTAAAAGTTACGGATGCGACACCTTAGTTACAGGCGCCGCATCCGTCTATATATAACTTCCATGTTATGGAGGGAGGATGCTGAGAAATTAAACAAACCCCAAAATAAAAAAACAGGACTGAGATGCGGAGGGAGAGGAAAGCGAGATAAATCCCAGCCCTGTTGTTTACTGTTAGGATTTTAGCATATCCGTAGTATTATGTCTAACATTTTTTTTCAAATTTTTTTCTAACCTGTAAAAACAGGAAAATCTCCCGTCAATATCAGTAATTCCCCTTAGGGGTTTGGTAGAAATCCGCCTTTTGAACGCGCTTGAAACATTCCTATAAACCGTGTAAACTGCCCGCTTACTATAATTGCGTACTGGTTGACCACCCGGTCGGAGGCATATATGCTGACAGATAACATCCTGGAGTTGATTGGAAACACACCTCTGCTGCAGCTAAAAGGCGAAAAGGTCTTTGCCAAAGCCGAGTTTCTCAATCCCGGCGGCAGTATCAAGGACAGGGTCGCTCTGGCTATGCTCGAAGCAGCCCAGCGAGACGGCAAATTAAAGGCCGATTCTGTCATCGTCGAGCCTTCCAGCGGTAATACCGGCATTGGCCTGGCATTAGTTGGAAGGCTGATGGGCTACAAAGTAATCATCGTTATGCCCGAAGGAATGAGCGAAGAACGCAAAAAGCTCATAAAGGCCCTCGGAGCCGAACTGGTCCTTACCCCAGACAGCGAATCATTGCCTGGCGCCGTCAGAAGGGTTGAAGAAATGGCTGCCGCCGACCCCAGGATATTTGTACCGCAGCAATTCGAGAATCCTGAAAATCCACGCGTACACTACGAGCAGACAGCGAGGGAATTATGGCGGCAAATGGGCGGTGATATCGACTGCTTCGTGGCTGGGGTAGGTTCAGGAGGAACATTACAGGGGGTAGGCAAATTCCTTAAAGAGCATAAACCCGACGCTAAAGTTATAGCCGTCGAACCCAAGAACGTCTCTGCACTTTTAGGCCACGAGCCCGGGCTGCACCAGATTCAGGGCATCGGCGACGGCTTTATTCCGGGTGTGCTGGACGTGTCTCTGGTGGATGACGTTGTAGAAGTGACCGACGACGATGCAATCGAGACCACAAGGCAGCTCGGCAGGGATTACGGAATGCTTGTAGGCATAAGCTCCGGAGCCAATATCTGGGCCGCAAGGCAGCTTATCAAAAGATTTCCAGGTAATATCACCACCGTTTTGCCCGACAGGGCTGAAAGATATTTCAGCACGGCCTTGTTATAATCGATATAATCCTTAAAAGTTGCAGGAGGAATGTTTAAACGTTCGGTACTTTCTATTTTCGAACACTCTGAAATGCGCATAAAAATTGGGCTGAGGTCGGGAGGGAGGAAAGAGGAATTTGGAAAACCCCAGCCCGTAGTTTATTTTCTTGTCCTGTATATAGTTACGCTGCCATCGCACGAAAAGTTCACGCTTGGCGACGGCAATTTAAAAGCTTTTTTTGCCCCCTGAGAACATGGCCCTCCACCTTATTCCGTATAGAGCTTATTTTCGCTCTTTGACCAAGCAAAAAATATTTTAACATAATTTTTATCGGATTGCAATGATTTTTATTGGCCTGTGAAAAAATATGTCTTTTTTAGAACAGATGCTAAAACCGGCAGTATGACTTAGAAAGGCCGCAATAAGGTTTGGAAAACAGGTTTTTTAAGGAGACAAAAATGACCCGCCGAGTAACCTTTTTTTTAACAGTGAGCCTGATAGTATCTTTGCTGATTATCGGTATCAGCTATGCCGGCTCCGGTTGCTGTGACAAATCGAAGGAACAGTCGCAGGATACAGAATCCTCCTGCCCTAAAGCGCCGGATTTTACCTTGACCAACCACCAGGGCCAGGAAGTGTCCCTGGCGGATTTTGAGGGCAAAATAGTTGTGCTTGAATGGTTCAATTACGATTGCCCGTTCGTGAAACATCACTACGAAAAAGTGCCCACTATGGTGGACCTTGCACAAAAGTACGCCGACAAAGGCGTCGTTTGGCTGGCAATTAACAGTACAAATTATGCCACAGTCGAGACGAACAAGGCCTTCGCCCGGAAGAATTCCATTCCTTATGCCGTCCTCGACGACCACGAAGGAGATGTCGGCCATGCGTATCAAGCTGCGCGTACGCCCGAATTGTTCGTCATTAACCAGAAAGGACAAATCGCTTACCACGGTGCAATCGACAACGCACCGCTTGGCAAGCTCAACGAAGGCCAAACCGAGAAAGTAAATTATGTGGGCAACGCCATTGCCGAACTGCTGGCCGACAAAGACGTTACCGTGCCGAAGACAAAACCTTACGGCTGCACGGTCAAATACGCAAAGTGAGAGTAAAACTTTTTAGAAACGCGACGGAGTCAGACTTATGAGTGGCTCAAGGGTTATTGCTATAGGATTGGTAGCGGTGGTAGTTACCACCGCTACCTCTTGCCGTTGCAAAAATTGTCCGCCAACGGACCAGCCGACCGAAGAAAAAAAACTACAGAAAGTTACAGGTGATATGAACGACAAAGTTATAAAGACCGACGAAGAGTGGAAGCAGATTCTCACCCCGGAACAGTATCGTATCACCCAAAAATGCGGTACTGAACTTCCTTTCACCGGCGAGTATTACAACTTCAAAGGCAAGGGGAAATATGTATGTGTCGCCTGCGGCGAAGAGTTGTTCAGCTCCGATACGAAATATGATTCCGGCACGGGCTGGCCGAGCTTCTACGAACCGGCCGATTCTAACAGCGTTGAACAGCGCGAGGATAAGAGCCTGTTAATGACCCGCACCGAGGTCCGCTGCGCACGCTGCGGCGCCCACCTCGGCCACGTTTTTGAGGATGGCCCGGCCCCGACTTACCTGCGTTACTGCATAAACTCCGCCGCACTGGATTTTCAACCGGAGGACGAAAATCCATAAGAACCTGTGCACAAAAGCAGTATTTTGTTTTATTCTGATTTGCCCCTGATTAGTTTATGTGTAATCAGGCGGTACCCTAAAAGCATCACAAAAGTCAGGAAGATAAGAAAAGCAATTTTTATCATTACACTCGTACTTATCGAGTTTACCTGTGAGCTTATTTGCTCAATATGTGCCGGCATTTGTTCACTTATCTGCTGGATTTGATTGGCTGCCTTTGTAATTGCTTCTGCCGTTTCTTTCAGGTCAGGCCGTGGTTCTTTATCCGGCTTGCCCTTGGGCTGCATGGTTTTTATCGCGGTTTCCGTCGCGGTTGCCGCATTAGCCCAGGCGGCTGCTGCCTGGTTTACATCTTTTGCGGTTGCAGAAAAGGCCTCGGCTGTTTGTTCGGTGCGCGATAAAAATTCATTGAGTTGTTTTGTGGTTGTTCCGATTTGCTCAAGGGTCTTTTGGACGTTTTCCTGCTGCTGGTCAATTTCGGCAAACATTTGCGGAAGATTTTCCATAGTATCAGAAATCCTGCCGCTGCTCTGGGCTATTTTGTCAAGGCTGTCTAAAAGCGACCTGGCCATATTTGTTTCTTCCAGTTCGTAAAGAAGCATCAGCATCTGCCATCTGCTTGATTCGGGCAGTTCTTCCAATACATCAGTCAGGCGTCGCGTCGCATTGGCAAAATCGTAAATTGCCATAGGTGTCTGGTCGACTCCCTCAAGTGCCCTGAACGGTGCCAGAGGTATGTTCAGGACTGTCTCGAATGGGCCTGTCTGGCCTTGTTTTGTTTCAGTCGCGTAAATCAGGGTTTTGGCAAAACCGCTCTGGATGGGATTAGACAGTGCGAAGCTTCGCACGTTTTTTTCGGTTTCTTCAAAAACCTGTTCACTCAGCATTTGCCGGGCGATGTCCTCAATCCTGGTCTCTAATTGCTTAGAGGTCTCAATTGCGATGTCCTGTCCGGGCCCGAAAAGTGTACTGCCCTGGCCGTTTTCAAAATAGTCGCTTTGCCTGATGCAAAGAACCCAGCAATCCACCAATGCCGCCATTGGCTCAGGTTGTTCGAGGATATTATGCAATGCTGCTATCGAACGGGTTCGCCACAAGATGGTCATCTTCAATACCTTGGGTTCATTGGAAAGCTGGTCTATCTCCGAAGCGGCGGTCTTTATTCTGCTGGTGAACAGCTCCTCGAACTCGTTAAGTGCGTTGAAGACCTTGTCAACTGAAACAGCCTGCTTTTGCAGAGTTTGGCCGGATTTGAAGTATTGCTTCTCGTTGTTACCACATCCGCTGCCTGGCAACAGTAACGAAAGAATAAAAACGCATATAGACAGGGGCATAAATAAGCATTTATTTGGCTTGGCCTGACAGCTCAATTTTTCTTTCATAGATACTTCCCTTAAAATCTTTGCCTGATACCTGCTCTGTGAGTATATCAATACTCAAGAGATGTACAAAACAAAAAGCCCTCATGGCCTGTAGTTGACTATTGCCCATCTTTAAGCTATCCTTACGCAGTTAGAATTGGTCCTATGATTGTATTTGCTGAAGTGGTTTTTTACAGGATAGCTCATGCTCAAACGGACACATACGTTAGGCAGGCTGCGGATTGATAATGTCGGCGAAAAAGTAACACTTGCCGGCTGGGTGCATTCTTATCGCGACCACGGCGGCCTGGTCTTCATTGACCTGCGCGACCGCTCGGGCCTGTGTCAGCTCGTTTTCAATCCCGACACACATCCCCAGACCCACAAGGATGCCCGGACCCTTCGTGACGAATGGGTCATCGCTGCCCGTGGCATTGTCCAGCCGCGAAGCGAAGGAATGGAAAACCTAAAGTTGCCTACCGGCCAGATTGAAGTTGCCGTCGAACAGCTCGAAATCCTCAATATTGCAAAGACTCCGCCGTTCGAAATCGTCGACGCTCAGAAAACCAATGAAGAAATCCGTTTGGTTAATCGATACATCGACCTTCGCAGACCCGAAGTCCGGAATCGCATACAGGTCAGATACAAGGTCAGCAAGATAACCCGCGATTATTTCGATGCGCTTGGATTCTGGGACGTCGAAACGCCGATGCTCGCCAAAAGCACTCCGGAAGGCGCCAGGGATTTTCTCGTGCCCAGCCGCCTGCTTAAGAATTGTTTTTATGCGCTGCCGCAGTCGCCTCAGCTTTTCAAGCAGATACTTATGGTCAGCGGAATCGACAGGTATTATCAGATTGTTCGCTGTTTCCGTGACGAGGACCCGCGGGCCGACCGGCAGGCTGAGTTTACCCAAATCGATGTCGAGATGAGTTTTGTTGATGCCGACGACGTCATAACTGTACACGAGAACCTGATTGCAAAAATCTGGAAAGAGATTTTGAATATCGATGTCAAGACACCCATTCGCCGAGTGTCTTACAAAGAGGCTATGGATAGTTACGGCATCGACCGGCCTGATTTACGCTTCGATATGAAACTGCATGATATCACCAATATTGCAGCCGAATCAACCTTCAAAGTCTTCACCTCCACGGTCGAAAACGGCGGTGTTGTAAAAGGCTTGTGCGCGCCCGGCGGCGGAAAATATTCCAGAAGCGACATCGAAAAAACCATGACCGCTTTTGTCGGCGACTATGGAGCGAAGGGCCTGGCGTGGTTCAAGGTAAAAACCGAAGACGGCAAACCGACTTTGGCAAGCAGCATCGCCAAATTTTTCTCATCTGAGCAATTGCAGCAGATTATCGAGATATTTAATGCCAAAGAAGACGACCTTTTGCTCTTTATCGCTGACAAAGAAGACATCGCCAACAAGGCCTTGGCGCCGCTTCGATGTCGTTTGGGACGTCAGCTCAAGCTCTATGACCCTAAAGCGTTTGAGTTCGTCTGGGTGGTGGATTTTCCGCTGTTTGATTGGAATGAAGACGAAAAGCGATACGATTCGCTGCACCATCCTTTCACCGCGCCGGTAGAAGAAGATTTGCCGAAGCTGCAGAGCGACCCCGCCTCAATTCAGTCGCAGGCCTACGACATAGTCGTCAACGGTTCGGAAATCGGCGGAGGCAGTATTCGTATTCACCGCCCGGATATTCAGCGAAAAGTCTTTAAATTGCTGAACATATCCGACGAGCAGGCAAAAGAAAGGTTCGGATTTTTCCTCAACGCTCTGGAATACGGTGCGCCGCCGCACGGCGGCATTGCTCTGGGACTGGACCGGCTCATAATGCTTATTACCGGTACTGATAACATAAGAGATGTAATCCCCTTTCCGAAGACGCAGAAAGGCCAGTGCCTGCTCACCGGTGCACCGAGCGAGGTTGATGCCAGGCAGCTCGATGAATTGAATCTGCGGACGCAGAAACATCTGCGTGCCGTACAGGAAAAGGAAGATTAACGGTACGCTGTCGTAACGGCGGAAAAAAACAAATGCCTAAGACCGTTACGAAAATATGGCACAAAATACTTGTGTTCCTGCACCTCTCGCCGCTGTCGCTTGCGGAAAAGTGCAGGCTGGCTTTTGGTATCGCTGTTGTTCTTGTGCTGGTCCTTGCGCTATTGATTCCTTATGTCTGGATGGGGCAACTGACCAAGAACGCCTTCCTCAACGCCGGTCGTGTACGCTCGGACTATCTTCTAGCACGGCATTTTCGTCTCGACGAGGCCTCTGAGCAAACGACGCTGCCTGCTTTGAGCAGTACCGGCGCCCCAATCGAAGCCAATACTACTGATATATACTGGATTCCTTTTAAAGAACCGCAAAAGGGCGAGCGGCTCACAGGCCTCGAAAGATCACAGAGACACCTTCTTAGCGACATTATTAAAAACAAACAGCAGGACGATGTTGAGTTCGTCAAGCAGGGCGGTATCACCTACAGTGATTACATCAGAATATTCAGGGCACAGGACTCATGTTTATCCTGCCATAATCCACAGGGCCCGGCCCGGCCCTTTAGCCGTCATGAAATCATCGGTGCAGCCGTAATTCGTCGCTCAGCCGACCAGCTTGAGTTTTCAAGAACGGTTCTGCTGAACTGGGTCTGGATAGCCTGTGCCTTTGCCGTTGCTCTGGTCGGGGCGATAGTTGCTTTTTACTGGATAACACAGAGGGTTATCCTTCGGCCCATAAGGCAACTCCGCGGTCTGGCAAATAATGTTGCTGAGGGCAATCTCGATATCAGAAGTTCGATTAACACGCGCGACGAATACGAAAGACTTGCCGAAGCCTTTAATCACATGCTCGATAGCTTGCAGGATACTCAGCATAAGCTGCGCGACGCGAACAAACAGCTCGACCAGAAAATCGCACAGCTCTCCGAGCGAAACATCGAGCTATTCAAGGCCAACAAGGTCAAAGGTGAGTTTCTTGCCAATATGTCGCATGAGTTCAGAACGCCGCTCAACGCGATTCTCGGTTTCGCCGAGATACTCCGGGAAAAAACCACACGCACCGACGTGACAAAGAACCGCAGATACGCCGAGAACATCATCACGGCAGGCAAGAGCCTGCTCAATATGATTAACGATTTGCTCGACCTGGCCAAGACCGAAGCCGGGAAGATGAGGCTTCATATAGATAAGGTCTCTGTTGCTGCTCTTCTCAATGAGTTGGTCGCCTCATTTTCCGTCATGACCAAAAACAAAAAAATAAAAGTGAAACTCACCGTTGACTCTGGTCTCCCCGAGCTGAATACCGACACCGGTAAGCTGCGCCAGATTCTTTATAACTTCGTCAGCAACGCCGTAAAATTCACGCCCGACCGCGGCCGCGTTGAAATTCACGCCTCGATGCTCGACGAGAAGATGCTGCGAATTGCTGTTACCGACACCGGCCCCGGAATCGCCGAAAAGGACCAGCAGACCATATTTGAAAAGTTCAGACAGGCCGACGGCTCACTGACCAGGGGCACGACCGGCACCGGCCTGGGCCTTGCCCTCAGTAAGGAGTTGGCCGTTTTGTTGGCCGGCTCCGTAGGAATGAAAAGCGAGGTTGATAAGGGTTCTACCTTCTGGCTCGACATCCCTGTAAGCATCGCCCCCGACGCCGACCACCCCGCGTGATTCTTTGATTACCATCGTTTTATTTTTTTGTCATTCCCGTGAATGCGGGTCATTCGTTTAACGTTCGGCGTTCGATGTTCGAAGTTCGATATTCGTCAATCATTCTGCCTTCTGCTTATCCTCGCCATCTCCACGATGTAGTTCATCGCCAGTGGCGGGGTCATCGCCTAACGACTTTTACGTTTTTTCTTTTTTTTGCATTGATTTTATTTCGGGAATGTTATGACTGGACTCGATGTGCATTAGTTCATTCAAGTACCTTCCAATACCATCTGCTCCAGGAAATAGCGATGCTCCTGTGATATTCATAGCATGAAGCCTTGCAAGAAATCGTATCTTGTGCTCTTTAGGTATAACAATTTTCCAAAGCCAATTTTTTTTATTATCATATTTATTCAACACATTTCCTATTGAATACGCATGATCCTCCAAAACATTATGGTAGACTGTAAATAATCCTTGCTGATTAATCATTCTATCTGTAAGTACTCCTCTAGCGTAAACATGCGTTATAGGTTTCGCATTTGGGTCTCTTGCTATTTTTTCATAATCTTCTTTTGGGGGGTTGCATTGTTTCTCATAGAGTTGTTTCGTCTTTTCAATAAGATTCCAAACGACCAAAAACCAAATTGCTCCATCTGTGTCGAATTTTTCTGAAACTGCGTAATATAACGCGACATAAGGCGAAATAGTCCAGTCCAGCATTCTTGTGGGCGACCCATAATGTTGCATTAAGGTCCACCAGTCCAATATAGTATCTTCATCTCTAATCAAAGAAGTTTTGTGAAAGAGGTGCGCGCACTTTCTAAAGTTTTCAAGTTCTTTAAACTCTAAGTCTACTATCTCTGAAAACTGAAGTTTTTTAGATTCTGAAAGTGATCTTAGTAAAGTTGGTTTAAGAGTCCATTCTGATTTTGCCTGCCCCCTAAATATCATGGTGATATCATACACACTTAAATGTGCTCTGTTCTCCATTTGTGTTATAAGCGAGTTAAACTTGTCAAAATCACTAACTTTTGCTTCATTCCAAGGCACTTCCATATTTGTCATGTCTTTAGTTTCTTATGCTTAATAATGATTATGCCATCCATATAAGAAGTTTCCGTTGATTCTCCAATATTAATCCAATCTCTTGTGTTTTAGCAAATTAAGTCCTTTCCGTCGTTGTCGCTTATTATCATTATATACCTCACCCCGGTATCTCTTTGCCTCACACTCAGAAGTAGGCAAATCTTCGTATTTAGCGCTGGAATGTGAAGGTCCCATGTTAAATCTGCTTTTGTCGATAACCCGTATCGATTTGCAGATTGGGACAAGTACCAGTGGGGTAATATCGTTATTTCCAGCAGATAGTCTATTTATTCCATCACTTCTGGCCATAATCAAGTTGTCCCAACTGCTGTCTTCAGGTTGTTTATTGTCCTCTGAATCTTGTACCATCATCCCCCATACATTGGAATCTATGAATTTGAATATCTTTGAAGTAGGTACATCAAGCACCCAGAGTTTAGATATTTCAGGTTGCTTCCAATGTTCATACGCTGAAAAGCACCACACGAAATCAGCAGTGCCTGCCTTATTTGCTAATTTTTCATAAAGAGGCTGTAACCTTGGCCATATATCTTTCCATCTTAGTACGCACTTAGAAGGGTCGCGGGCTTCCTTGGCGATATCCCAAGAGGGCAGTTGCCATGTATATAACTTAAAGTGTTGCTCCATCTGAATCGTTTTTACCCCGAAACGAAACTCTTTATTCTCGCAAATCAGGCCTATTTAATAATCATTGATTATTTTCTTTATGCCCTTTGCTCTTTAATCCCAAGTCCGCGTGAATCCGAGTAATCCGCGGTTAAACAAAAATATTATGCCTTTTAACTACACAATATAAAAGAAAAATCCGCGTCAATCCGCGTAATCCGCGGATAAATTAGTCGTTAGTCTGGCGTTGACCAAAGTCTTTTTTTTCTTATAATGATTCCTTTCGTAAGGAATTGATATATGAGCGACAGATTCATAAGGGCCATATTTCCGGGTTCGTTCGACCCGATTACAAACGGCCATCTCGACGTTATCAAGCGCGGCATCAAGCTCTTTGACGAGCTGATTGTCGCCGTCGGCCAGAGCCCGATTAAAAATCCTCTCTTTACACCCGACGAGCGGGTCGAAATGATAGCCGAGTTAATAAAGGACATACCGCGTGTCTCGGTCGAGACTTTTAACTGTCTTACAGTTGAGTATGCTGCAAGAAAAAAGGCCGACGTTATACTCAGGGGCTTAAGAAGCCTGACCGATGTACAGTATGAGTTCCAGCTTGCTATGACAAATCGAGCCGTTGCAGGTATCGATACCATATTTGTTATGACCAGCGAGCAATATGGATTTACCACCTCGACCCTTATAAGAGAGGTCGCCTCGCTCGGCGGCGATGTCTCGAATCTGATACCAACAAACGTTTATGAAAAGTTGCGCCAAAGGCTCGCCGAAAGGCAGCACGACTTGAAGTAGGGCGGTTATTGTGTACACTCTTTATATTGACAGTTACTTCTGGGCCGGCCATTCAGTCCTTATGCCCGACGGCACAACCGAGGCCGTACACAGCCATAACTTCTGCGCAACTGCAAAGCTGACCTCTGAGGTACTTGATGACAAGGCTATGGTCATGGATTTTTGCGGCCTGAGGCAGTCACTCGACAAGATTACCGCCGGTATCGCACAGGCCGGTAATATCGGTCGCATCGACTATTTTGCAAAAAAAGGCCAAACAGCAGAGATTATGGCAAAGTATATATTCCAAGAGCTAAAAAAACTACTGCCAGAGGGCATTACACTTGCCGAGGTTATCGTCACCGAAGAGCCGCAGTGCCGGGCCGCGTATAGCGAATGAGCCTTTCGTACTGTAGCAGCAAGGTGAAATTGACGATTATGTAAAGATAGTTCTGACAGCGAGTTGAAGCAAAGATGAACTTTGGTACACATCTGCCGGCTTGACTGTGCTATAATGGGTTGAAGGAGCAAAGACAATGTTTTGCCAGGCCTGTCAAAAAAATGAAGCAACGATTCATCTGACCGAGATATCCGGCGGCAAACGTATCGAGATGCACCTCTGCCAGGCCTGTGCCATCGAGCAGGGAATCGCCGCCAAGAGTCAGATGTCGCTCAACGAGCTTCTCAGTTCTCTGCTCGCCGCCGCACCGGATGATGACCAGTTACGTGAAAGTCTCGACGATGACGTTGTCTGCCCGGCTTGTGGAGAAACACTCGACCAGTTTCGCAAAGACGCGCTGCTGGGTTGTCCGAACGACTATGAAGTTTTTGAAAAGGTATTGGCCCCGCTTATTGAAAAGGCCCACGATGGCGCGACCGCCCACAGAGGCAAAGTTCCAACCAGGGCCCCGGCTGAGACCGTAAAGCAAACTGAATTACTTGCTCTTAAACAGCAGCTCGCAGAAGCGGTAAAGGCCGAAGATTATGAAACCGCCGCCGAACTGCGCGATAAAATCAGCACTCTTGAAAAATAACGCGGCACATTGAACTCAGTACGAAAATGAAACTTACAGATATAAGTAACGATGTTAATGAATGGTTCAACGGCACCGGGCCGTCTGCCGATGTTGTTATATCGAGCAGAATCCGACTGGCCCGAAATCTCGCCGGCTGCAAATTTCTCTCCCGCTGTTCGGACAGCCAAAAGGCTGAGATTCTTGAAAAGCTAAAGGCCGTACTGATGTCACTTGACCTCGGCGATAAGGTCTCATATTTGAGTATCGACAAAGCCCCTCTGCTCGAACGCAATTTTCTCGTCGAGCGCCATCTTATCAGTCGTAACCACGCCTACGGTAAAGGCCCGCGCGGAGTCGTCATCGCCCATCGTGAATTTTTTACTGCTATGATAAATGAGGAGGACCACCTCCGCCTCCAGGTCTTAAAAGGCGGCTTGCAGCTCGCCAATTGTTACGAGCAGGTAAACCGCGTAGATGATATGATTGAGCAGCAGGTTGAATATGCCTTCAGTCCGAAGTACGGTTATCTTACCGCCTGCCCGACAAATCTTGGAACGGGTATCAGGATTTCTGTTATGCTGCACTTGCCCGCGCTGAAGATGACCAATCAGATTCAGAAGTTTCTCAACGCCGCCAAGGACCTCGGCCTCGCCGTCCGCGGCTTGTTTGGTGAGGGCACCGAAGCTACCGGCGATTTCTATCAGCTTTCAAATCAGGTCACGCTCGGAATCAGTGAGCAGGAAATTATCCGAAAGTTTGAACAAACTGTTATCCCGGAGATTGTTGACTATGAGCACCAGGCCAGACAGAAACTCCTTAAGAGCGACATTAGTGTGCTCGATGACAAAATCGCCCGCGCGATGGCGCTTCTCAAAAGTGCGCACCTGATAAGTTCACAGGAAGCTCTTTTGCTTCTCAGTCACCTTCGTCTCGGCGTCAATATGCACGAGCACATGGGCGCTTCGACACCCGGTATCGAGAGCATATACGCCCTCGGCGCCGGCCGCGATGCATCATCGACTGTTTCAATCCGCACAATTAATCGTCTATTTATGCTAACCTTGCCTGCCCATTTGCAAATCAACTACGGCCAGACTCTCGAACCTTCCGACCGCGACGCTCTGCGGGCCAAAATCATCCGTTCTTCTCTCGGCAGCCAGTCATAACATCCAGCTTGGTTAGCCCGGCCGCTTTTATCTCGGCGAAGTGCAACGAAGACGGATGCGGCAGTGGTTTCTTTCTTTATGTTGGGGGTTATCAAGCATCGAGTACCGCGTACGTGCTGAAATCGCCGCCGAGGGCGAATACCGGGTCGCTGATGTATTCTATGACTCTCGTGGAAATGTTTACTTCAAGTCTCTGCCTTACTTCAGTGATAGTCCCGGATATACAGGTTTTGACACCAGCGTCAAGGGCGTATTCACCAAGTTTGACCCTATAGGCCGCGCTTTTAAGGTCATCCCCCCAGAAGGTGATGTTGGTTCTCCTACGGCTCCGTCGTATACTGATTTCCGGGATGGAGACGAGTTGTGGGTAACAGTATCCACCGACCCCAACGGCAATGTAGCAAAGCAGTACTTCGACGCGCAGGGCCGCGTTACAGAACTGGTCGAGGTGATTCCCGAAAGCGATAATATTGAGACGCGGTATGAATACGATGTGCTTGGCAGGCTCATCAGGACTATTGACGATGCCAATAATGTTATTGAGGCCTCTTACGACAGCCTCGGCAGGAAGATAGAAACTGACGACCCTGATATGGGCGTCTGGACTTACTATTACGACTACCTCGGCAGACTCGTCGAGCAGCAAGATGCCCGAGGAAATGTCGTTGAAATTGTTTATGACCCGAATATCGACCGTATAGATTATAAGGAAATTTATAACAGCTCATCAACTCACGTTGAGACAATATCCTACTATTACGACACTGGCAGTGATGGATACACCGTTCATAAAGGCCTGCTCTATAAAGTAAACCAATATGACGAAGTAGCTGACGCAAACATTTCGGAACAAAAATTCGGTTATGACAGCCGCGGCCGTGTTATTAAATCAACCCAGTATTTCTATGACATTGAAAACGAAGATTCTTATACCTACACAACTCAAACCTCTTACGACGATGCAGGCAGAGTCACAGAGGTGGTCTATCCCAATGGCTGGGCCACTATGGAATATAGTTACGACGATGTCGGGCACCTGGTTAAGGTTGAAGGGACCGACGGAGTTCCCGATGGTAATGTTGTTTTCTATGAGCCGAACAGCTTCAACAAGCACGGCAGACTTACAGGAATCAACTACGGCAACGGCGTTGAGACCAGATACACATTCTACGAAAATTCTCAAAGGCTCAAACGAATACATACCTATATGGGCGGAACCCAATTGCAGGATGTAAACTATTGCTTCGATGAGGTCTCGAATATCAAGAGTATTACCGACGATGTTTATACACTCGGCGCTAACGGCATGCTCTCGAACATCCAGTACGACGATTTATATCGGCTGACCAGCCTGCATTCAGGCGGTCTCGATGCTAATCTTGCTTATTCCTACGACTCGCTCGGTAATATCCTGACCAACGATGACTACGGCAGCGGTACATACACCTACGAAGGAAGCGGTCATTCTCATAGTCAGCCGCACGCCGTCACGCATATAGACGGCGGCGACCAGAAATACGAGTACGATGAATGCGGGAATATGACCAGCCGAGACGGTGATACGCTTACTTACGATGCCCGCAATCGCCTTATCCGTGTAGTCAGAGATTCCAATACAATCGAGTTCGGTTACGGCCCTGGCGGGGCAAGGCTGTACAAAAAGGTCAACGGTGAAGTTACCCAGGTCTGGATTGGCGATATCTACGAGGAAAAGGATGATAACATACTCTGTCACGTCTATGCCGGTGATAAGCTCATCTGCACCTTCGAACCTGCCGACTCCTGGATTGCCTTTTTAGACAGGCATCCTTACCTGAAAAAGACCCACGCCCTTGCAGGCGTTACTTACGCAGGCATGTTCGGCGGCGGAAGGGCCCCGCTCACAGTCCTCGGATTTGGTATCCTGGCCGGCGTTTATCTTGGCATCAGGCGAAGACGTGATGAGCACGGCGGATATTTATTCTTCTATCGCAGCCCTTATCGCCAGTTCTTCAGCCTTGTCATTATTTCCTCGGTCTTTGTCGCTTCGACGCCCGAAATGGCATACGCTGGTACACCAGTTTACGATAATCCGATATTCTATTATTACCACTCTGACCACTTAGGCTCATCCAGCATAATGACCGACGCCGACGGCGATCTGGTCCAGCATTACGGCTATATGCCGTTCGGCAATGAAAGATACCAGGACAATACCGACGCCTTTAGCGTAACCAACCGCTACACCGGCCAGCAGCTCGACGAAGAGACCGGCCTGTACTTCTACGGCTCGCGCTACTACGACCCGCAGCTCGCCCGGTTCATCCAGCCGGACAGCGTCGTTCCTGGCGGTGGTTCTCAATCCCTGAATCGATACACATATTGCGTCAATAATCCGCTTAAATTCACTGACCCAACAGGCCATGTAATCACTCTTGGGCTTTTATTGCTATTTTCAGCCGTTGGTGCTGGTGTTGGTGCTGGTATTGCCGCTGCTCAGGGTGGTAATATTGCTATGGGAGCTTTAGCGGGATCTATTGCAGGTTTTAGCGCTGGAATTGGCTGGGGTGCTTATGCTGTTGTAGGTAATTATGTTGGCCTTGCAGCTTGCGCCGCCGCCGGC
Source organism: uncultured Pirellulales bacterium (assembly GCA_964583405.1). Taxonomy (GTDB): domain Bacteria; phylum Planctomycetota; class Phycisphaerae; order Sedimentisphaerales; family Anaerobacaceae; genus JBBABK01. The sequence goes on along the minus strand of CAZOVR010000015.1, from coordinate 13,471 downwards.
GGTGCTTTAGGAGCTCTTGTAACCGGTGGGGACCCGGGTATGGCTGCCGCTACGGCCGCTATTACTGCAACCATTTCGTTCGGCCTGTTCAACGAAGGCGGGATATTCTCTTTTAGTGGTTCAGGCTCAAAACTATACTTCAAACAATTAGCGGCCTCAACCGGCGTCGGTGCGCTCGTAGGTGGTATAACCGCCGAAATCTTCGGCGGCTCCTTCGGCCAAGGCGCCCTCTGGGGAGCAGCTTCAGCAGCAGCTAGCTTCATTATAACCAACGCTTTAGACAGTTTCTTTACAGAATTATATGCAGGTGTTTCCAAAAAAGCTCATGTTACATATAAAACAGTTGATTCTGAAGGTAAAAAACATACTTATAAGGAAGTATGGTGGATGGATAAAGCTAGTGATTATAATCCATATGAAGCTATGTTAGACAAAGTTATATTGAACAATGAGAAAATAACATTCTTTGAATACGTTGGCCATGGCCTAGAAGGAGACCTTTTTTATGGCAATGGTATGTTACAATCGTACGATATAATTGACGGCAAACCTCCGGGGCAATATTATGAAAAAACTATAAAAGCATTTTCCGAAGATGCTCGCATAGAGCTTGAAGCTTGCCAATCTGTTTATGGTGAAAGATCAATAACTTACAGATTTAAGACTAGTTTACCAAAAGCAAGAGTATATGGTTATACTGGAAAGGCGTATGGGTACTGGCTTCCAGGGTGTGGCTGGGAAAGCATCGAAGGCTTCAATAGCACTTGGAAGGAAGTCACATCTAATGACCTTAAACCATGGTGGAAAAATTGAACAAATGCGGGAGTGATACACATGAAGTGGTGGAAAATGAGATTTAAAATAGTTATTTGCGTTTTTTTGCTGATCTGCATAGCTTTTTTCCTTTGGATTGAAGAAGTCCGGTACTATCCCAAAAAAATCTTCTCCACAGAGTTTAGCTTACAACTTGCAAGAAAAGATGTTGAAAGATTCAAGGAAATTAATAACAGGCTTCCTATGTCTCTTTCTGAAATCAATACCTATGCAATAGAAAATCCCAATTCGCATTTACGAGAGATCCCATTTGGGGAATACATAACAGATATAGATGGGAACAGGGAGGAATACGGAGAATTAAATGGTAAAGGCGGATTGTTTTACAATCCTAATACTGGTGAGGTCAAAGTTAATTTGACCAAGTCAGTCGGTCATTATCTTCGGTTATATTTTGGCAAACAAAGAAACGAAATTCCTGCAGAATGGTAAAGAATTCAAAAATTGGATTTTCTAAATAGTAAACTGGCACATACGACGATCCGATATTCTATTACTACCACTCTGACCACTTAGGCTCATCCAGCATAATGACCGACGCCGACGGTGATTTGGTGGAGCATTACGGATATTATCCATTCGGCAACGAGCGTTTCAACGACCCAAAACCTGCCTTTAGCGTAACCAACCGCTACACCGGCCAGCAGCTCGACGAGGAGACCGGCCTGTACTTCTACGGCTCGCGCTACTACGACCCCGAACTCGCCCGATTCATCCAGCCTGACAGCGTTGTACCAGGCGGTGGTTCGCAATCCCTGAACAGATACACATATTGTGTCAACAATCCTCTTAAATTTACTGACCCAACAGGTCACTTCATATTTGCAGTTTTCGCGGCCATAGCCGCCTTTGCTGCTGCAAATGCCGCAACCATTGCATATATTGCGGGTACTGCATTTCTTTCCGGAGCTATTACCGCTGCCCAAGGCGGCAACTTCTGGAGAGGAGTAGTTAGCGGCGCCGCATCAGCAGGATTTTCACTTATCGTAGGCCCGATAGCCGGCGGTGTTCTGGGTGCGTTGGTTACAGGAGGAGACCCCGGTATGGCGGCAGCTACAGCAGGTATTAACGCCGGAGTTTCAATTGCCTGCGGAATTAATCCCATGCCCGGTTTTGGAGGTGCTTCTGCTGGTGAATTCTTCAAAGGATTAGTGCTCTCAACAGGTGTCGGTGCCCTTGCAGGAGGAATCTCCGCCGAAATAACAGGCGGCTCCTTCGGCGAAGGTGCTATGTGGGGAGCAGCTTCTGCGGCTGCAAGTTTTGCACTTGGTCGAGTTATTGGAGATTACTTAGATAGCCTTGAAAGCCAGGGGCAAAACCAGGAACTAGTCTTACTAATGTGTAACATTGATTTAGAAATAGATGCTTACTATATAGAAGTACCCATAGAAGATTTAGCGAAAATAGGAGAAATATGGATCAATGAAGAATTTGGTGGTTTTATAACACCCGATGATTTTGATGAATTTATGCAAGTTGTTCTTAATAAAGCAGAAACAACATCAAGTTTTGATACTTATTATAAAGGGACGACTCCCATGTGGCAAAATTATAAATGGTATTATGATATTAAAAATAAGATGCTTGCACAAGGAAACGATATTAATTACGTTGGTGTCGGCGCAGGATTAGCCTGGACACCTAGACCGATTCAGTGGGGATTAGGCCATAGTTGGAAAATGTATAATATAATTTATGAAAAAATTAATGGCGTTCAATATGAGGGGCGACCATATAAGATGATGAATAGCAGAGAAAAATTCTATTATAAATATGGTCGAAAGGCATTATTATATAAGTGGGGTTACGAATAGATAAGAAGTCTATTTTATGGAGATATTCAAAATGGACGCTTTAGGATTTGTATCGAAGGTTCTTTTTGTCATATTAGGCGTTTTATTGATTACTATTGTCATATTTGTTTTTTTTGCCAGCTGTATTAATAACAGAACATCAAAACGTACTATGGAAATCAGTGAAACACCTAACCATGATCTGGAACAAGACAACCGGCCTCCGAAATTGTTCGGTGGTATAAATACCTTGAGGACCAAACGTGCTATAGAACTCGGCGGACTTTCTTCGATTATGAAAATTAGTAAAGCATTTAGCCGGTATTACGAACAAAACGACCAGCTCCCACAACGCTACGAATGGTGTGATAGTATAATATGGTATTTTGAGGAAGAAAACCTGGTCAGGAGATATTATTTTAACATACCCCAACTGGGGACTACTGAATATCATTTTGCCTTTAATAAAAATTTAAGTCTTTTACCAAAAAAAGGTTTGCCTGGCAATCTTGTGTTAGTGTTTGAAGCTGATGGTGAGTTTAATTTGTCGGGAGGCCCGGAGTTGTTAAAAAAGGAGCATGCCAAAGATAAATATTTTTCTGCCGAAAGCAGGTATGTTTATATTTTGTTTTTAGATGGCACTGTCGCCAAATATAGAATGCACGATGAAGCCATCTCTCTTGCCAAGAAGATGGTGTATGAAATGTTTGATTATAGTGATTTTGGCTATACGTATGAAGAAGAAAAAGCTTTTTCAGAATATCATAAAAAAGGCGAAACTCCTTATAGTCCATTAAAATGGAAACCATAGGGACAGTCCCAGCGGAAAAACAGGATTTAGCTACCGAGCTTGTCCTAAGCAATCCGTGGTGAGCAAAGCCAAACCTAAGCCGAAGGAATCCCGAACTCGCCCGCTTCATCCAGCCCGACAGCATCGTCCCGGATGCCAGTTCGCAGTCACTGAACAGATATACTTATTGCGTTAATAATCCACTTAAATTCACTGACCCCACGGGGCACTTTATAACTTTAACTATCACACTAGCCGTTACTGTTCAAGCAGCTCAGACAGCCGCTATTATGCAGCTTGTGACTTATGCCGCAATTGGTGCAGCTATTGGAGCTGGAATCGCTGCCGCACAGGGTGGTAATGCTTGGAAAGGGGCCGCTATTGGAGCTATGGGTGGAGTCGGTAGTTGCTATGGTCTTATAGGTGCCGCTGCGGGAGGTGCATTAGGAGCGCTTGTTACTGGTAGTGATCCCGGAATGGCGGCAGCTACAGCCGCAATTATCCACTTAGGGGTTGAAGCTGTCTCGAATTTAAGCCCTCAACCAGGCACTTCTGGTGTAGACAGCCATGCCCAAGAACACCTTCAACAAATTAGTGCTAGTCAAGGTAATTCAGGCGTTTCATCTATACTTAGTTATGCTATTAAAATGACTGACCCCTCTACTGATGGCACAACTATAATTACTCTACCGCTTCCTGTTCCTCCATTTATATTCCCAGTAGCTATTAACAATCAAAATGTTTCGCTTTTATCAAACTTGAAGGATCATATTTTAAGAGGTGTAAATTCACTTTTAACTAGTGTTGATAATGCAAAAATATATTTCGAATCACAGGGGATAAAGTATCTTAATTACAAAGAATTCTATAGTGGTATGAGTGATTTAAGAGGTAGAATAGTAAAGAAAACGTCAACCAGGTGGGGAAGGATGAATCCTTTCACTTATATTAAAAATGATAGTCTATATTGGCATAAACCACTAAACGACAAACTTTATTTATTTGATGGTAGAGTAATGACTGGTGCAGAACTTAACTATCATGGAATCGGTATGGTATTTCGTGCAGCAGGAGCAGATGTTGATACTGCCATAGGTTTTGGCAAGTCTTGGAAAGGTGCTGGAATTGCTTCGGATTTTGTACGAAAGTGGGGCAGCCTTACTCTTTTTGCACCGAGTCCTGAAGATGCATATCACTCCCTTACACAGAATGAAATACATATGATAAAAAAAGGGCATAGGGAGTTTCCTGAAGAAAGCCTTTTTAAGTAAAAAATAAGTTGCTCTGATTGTCAAAGATGATAATATTAATGAATTGATTTTACAAGTGCTTATAGGTTATAATTATGTATAAATCCAAAGAAAAACAAATCAAGAGTAGTCAAAAAAAACATTTAGTAACTTACCTTGGCCTTTCAACTATATGCTGCGGTTGTATTGCAACATTTATGACATGCACCTTTTTATTGACATTTTATTCAAGTGTATATAATGAAGACAGCTTTTTTGCAACAGCCTTTTCTTGGATAGCAACATTCTTTTTTTTGGCGGCATTGATACAGGGAATTTTGGCCTTTTTTATAATTGTAATACAGAGATTATTTGCATTTAAATACCTCTTTATTGTCATAGCAATAACTTTTTCGGCATTTATTATTATTTCATTTTGCTTCATCACTTTTAATATTGCTAAAGAACAAAGGGGTAAAGTATTTACAGGAGTGTACCAGATAGAAAAATTGGCTAAAGCAATTAACTATTATGTTGTAAACAATAAAGGACATCTCCCCCTATCAGAAAATTGGTGCGATTCTTTATTATCGGGGGATAACGATCTTTTTGAAAGAGATTTTCGACTCCCCAGATGGTATGCTGCCGAATGTAATTTTGCTTTTAATGAAACCTTATCAGGAATGAATATTTCTAATGTAAATAGTGAAACGGTTCTTATTATTAGAGTTGATGGGGATTGGAATCAACATGGGACTGGAGATACATTAGAAAAAAAATTGGCCAAAGTTGAAAATCCTGTTGTTCTTTTGAGAGATGGGAGAATCGTTTATTATGATCCAAATAATGCGTTGGCTTATACTCAGAATAAAATTGAGACATTACGCTGGAGACCTTAAAAATAAACAAAAGAAACTTCAGAAACAACCAAGGAAAGCCACGCATTTATCTTGACAGGTTAATATAAAACAGTATATAGCTTATAGCACTTATCAATCTTACTGATAATAGTTTATGCCGGTACGCCTATTTACGACAACCCGGTCTTCTATGCGCAGCATGGCCAAGCCATTACTACCACTCCGACCATTTAGGCTCATCCAGCATAATGACCGACGCCGACGGCGACCTGGTCCAGCAATACGGCTATATGCCGTTCGGCAATGAAAGATACCAGAACAATACCGAGGCCTTTAGCGTAACCAACCGCTACACCGGCCAGCAGCTCGACGAGGAGACCGGCCTGTACTTCTACGGCTCTCGCTACTACGACCCGCAACTCGCCCGCTTCATCCAGCCGGATAGCGTCGTACCGGGCGGTGGTTCCCAGTCGCTGAATCGTTACACTTATTGTAATAACAATCCTCTGCTGTTTACCGATCCGACCGCTCTGGGAAGGGCTAATATCACCGTAACTGGTATAGATACTAATGCTATTCAGCACGAAGGCTATGGTTATTTCTATGCGGTAGATATACTGCCCGATGCCTTTCTAAATCCCTGCGATATCAGTATCAGCAATCTTAATCCGGAACTTGGTGAAACTATATCTATTGGAGCTACCGTACACACCAGCTCGGACAATTTGGGCCCAATGGACAGCATTCCGGTTACTTTTCACGCACAGCACGGCAGCGGCAGCCGATATAAAATCGGCCACACGCAATATATTGATGAAATTCAACCCGGAGACAGTAATTCTGTTTCTGTCACCTGGACCAACGCCGCTGAAGACGTGTATTTTATTGAAGCTGCTCTTGAACCGGATTTCTCTGATAAATACAGCAGCAATAACTCCGCTACACAAAGTTTGGTAGTTGGCGACCTGCCTTTCGACGCCAACTTTATCGTTGTAGAAAAAAGGCGAATTGGAAGGACATTGTTCGACTACGATTGTAAGGTTGAACTGCAGAACCTTTCGCCTTTAACTGTAAAAGTTATTCAGTTTGAGATACTGAGCGAACCTAATAATATGATAGTAATCGACCGCTACGTATATGACTTCCCTGATATTACTGGCAACGATGGAGAAACAAGCGTGGACTTGTGTACCCTGAGAGTAGATAGGTCAGAGGAAATTAATCCGGCAGAGTTAATCTGGAAAGTAACATACGAAGTTGTAGATACGGGCCAGGCTGCTGGGCAAACATCATCGACGGTAGTGCAATTTGATGAACCAGCCTCACTGGGCGATATAACCGGAGAGGGCGATGTGGATATATTGGACTTGGCAATTCTGGCCGAGGACTGGTTGCAAAGCGACTCATTAGCAGATATTTACCCACCTCCACCTGATGGAGATGACATCGTCAATTTCCTTGATTTTGCCGAACTCGCGGAGTACTATATGAAATAGCACCCGGAGCGTAGAACGCAATAAAAAACCAGTATCAAGCTTCAAGTATCCGGCATCCGGTATCGAGCATCACCTGCCCTGCGTAGCCTTGTGCGAAGCAGGGAGCATCAAGCATCCAGTATCAGGTATCGAGCACTTGCCTGATTTAACTGCCAAAATGGCACAGAACCACCCGATAACCACTCGTTGCAATCTCATCATAAACCCATAACTATCCAATAATCATAGAGTTATGATAACTAACCTCGCCGGAGAGGTTTTTTGGCACGCCCTTTGCAACAACATTAACACGGATAAATAACAATCTCATTCAGGCGAAAGGAAGCATACGATGGCTAAGATAATAGGTATAGATTTAGGAACCACAAATTCAGTGGTCGCGGTGATGGAGGGCTCTGCCCCGAAGGTGCTCATCAACTCCAGCGGCTCACGACTGACTCCAAGTGTAGTCGGCTTTACGGACAAAGGTGAAAGGCTTGTCGGGCAGATTGCGAAACACCAGCAGGTCACCAATCCGCAGAATACGGTCTTTTCAATAAAGCGGTTTATGGGCCGAAGGCATAACGAGGTGGCCTCCGAAGAGAAAATTGTACCGTATAAAATCACCGGCGATGCCCAGGAGCTGGTGAAGGTCAACGTCCGCGGCAAGGAATATACCCCGCCGGAAATCTCAGCGATGATTCTCCAGGACCTGAAAAAGACGGCTGAGGATTATCTCGGCGAAAAAATCACCAATGCCGTTATCACCGTCCCGGCATACTTCAACGACTCGCAACGACAGGCCACAAAAGACGCCGGCAAAATCGCGGGACTCGAGGTCGAAAGAATTATAAATGAACCTACCGCCGCTGCGCTCGCTTACGGACTCGAAAGAAAGGCCAACGAAAAAATAGCGGTCTTCGACTTCGGCGGAGGAACCTTCGATATCTCAACACTCGATATCGGCGATAACGTCTTCGAAGTTTTGAGTACCAACGGTGATACCCATCTCGGCGGTGACGACCTCGATGAAGTGCTCATCAACTTCCTCGCCGATGAATTCAAAAAGACCGAGGGTATCGACCTTAGGAAAGACCCGATGGCCCATCAGCGGCTCAAAGAGGCTGCCGAAAAGGCAAAGTGCGAGCTGAGTATCCAGCTCGAATCGACGGTCAACCTGCCGTTTATAACCGCAGACGCATCAGGCCCGAAACACCTGCAGATTACGATTACCCGCAGTAAGTTCGAGCAGCTTGCCGAGCCGGTTTTCAACAGGCTAAAAGGCCCGTGCGAAAAGGCATTGGCCGACGCAAAACTGTCGCCTAACGATATCGCTGAAGTACTGCTGGTAGGCGGCTCGACAAGGATTCCGAAGGTCCAGCAGATTGTAAAAGAGCACTTCGGCAAAGAGCCGAACAAGAGTCTCAACCCGGATGAGGTCGTCGCACTCGGAGCGGCTATCCAGGGCGCGGTGCTGGCAGGGGACGCAGGGGTAAAAGATATCCTGCTGCTCGACGTTACTCCGCTGTCACTCGGTGTCGAAACGTTAGGCGGAGTTATGACAAAACTCATCGACCACAACACAACCATTCCGACCAGTAAGAAGGAGATATTCTCTACGGCAGCAGATAACCAGACAAGCGTCGATATCCATGTACTGCAGGGCGAACGCGAGTTCGCAAATAATAACCGTACCTTAGGCAGGTTCCAGCTTACCGGCCTACCTCCGGCGCCGAGAGGCCTGCCGCAGATTGAAGTGGCCTTCGATATAGACGCAAACGGCATCCTCAACGTCTCGGCGAAGGACCTGGCAACCGGAAAACAGCAGTCTATCGAAATAAAGTCCAGCTCCGGCCTGAGCGATGCTGAAATACAAAATATGACCAAAGACGCGGAATCGCACGCGGAAGAGGATAAGAAACGACGTGAAGTCGTTGATCTTAAGAACCAGGCTGACCAGCTTGTTTACGCTACGGAAAAGACCCTCAAAGAGCATGGCGATAAGGTCTCCGGCAGTACACGCGGCAATATCGAAAGCGCAGTCAATAACCTCAAAGAAGCTGCCAAAGGCGAAGACGCAGACGCTATAAAAAAGGCTGTCGATAACCTAAATACAGCAGGCCAGGAACTTGGTAAGGTGCTCTACGAAGAGGCTGCCAAGAAAAAGGCCGCACAGCCGGGCGCAGCCCAGCCAGGCCCGGCCGACCAGCAGGCCCCGCCGGCCGAAGGCGAGGTAAAACGCAAAAAAGATGATGATGTTATCGATGCAGAATTCGAAGCAAAGGACGAATAGCCGCGAAGCGGCTATTCGTCAGTTAATTGGTTAGTGGTTAATTGGTTAATTTTTATCCGCGGATTAAAAGGATTAACGCGGATTTTTTGCCACAGAGAAAAAGGATTTATATAGCCACAGAGGACACAGAGACCACAGAGATTTATTATTTACTATTTTCTATTTGTTATTGATTAACGGCTAAAGACTAACGACTAATTTATCCGCGGATTACACGGATTTGCACGGATTAAAAAATTAAATATAAAAGTAGCCACAAAAAGGCACAAAAATTTAGACACGGACCTGTCCTGAGCGACCTGTGGTGAGTAACATTGAACTAAGTCGAAGGATTAACACTGTCCCGATTTATCGGGATTTAGACGGGATAACAGGATAGACAGGATTATTTATTAACGACTAATTTATCCGCGGATTAAAAGGATTAACGCGGATTTTTTGCCACAGAGAAAAAGTATTTATGTAGCCACAGAGGAATTGAATGTCGAATTTCGAATCCTTCGACTCCGCTCAGGACAGGTGTAGGATTTCGAAGTAATTAAAAATTAACTAAACGCTGAACGCTAAACGCTGATTTTAAAGGTGGTTATGAACGCTTATGCAAAAGAACAGGTGTTTATGGAAGCGGCAATCGCCGAAGCGAAAAAAGGCCTGGGTGAGGGCGGGATTCCTATAGGTTCGGTTTTAGTTAAAGACGGCAAAATCATCGGGGCCGGTCATAATAAACGCATTCAGGATAACGACCCGGTTATACATGCCGAGATTGACTGCCTTCGCAACGCGGGCAGAATAGGCAGCTATAAAGGTACGGTTCTATATTCGACATTAATGCCGTGCTATCTTTGTGCAGGGGCCGTGGTGCAGTTCGGGATTAAAAAGGTCGTCGCCGGAGAATCACAAACCTTCGAAGGGGCTGCTGATTTTATGAAGTCTATGGGAGTTGAGGTCGTTGACCTGGACCTCGACGAATGTAAACGGCTGATGAGTGATTTTATCGATGCAAATCCTCAGTTATGGAAGGAAGACATCGGGCAATGTTAGCGGACAGAAAAACGAATTTTGAATTTTGAGTGCTTAATTTTGAGTTGCGGAGTCGCTTCGCGACGATAATTATATTTTTTTAGACGCTGATTACGCTGATTTCACTGATTAGAAATATTATGTTAACGACTAGTTTAACCACGGATTGATGTGGATTTTTTCGCTTAAGGGAAAAGTAATAAATCAATTGACTGTTCTAACAAGCTGTTGATTATGCAGTTTATGTGAAGCTTGTATTTTATGGAAATAAAAACGCATAAGAAGTTACAAGAAATTCGAGACCTCCCATTTTGTTATTTTTGTGGCTGTAACTTCAATAATGATGATAACGTAACTCGCGATCATGTACCGCCAAAAGCGGTTTTTCTTCCTTCTGACCGCAAGAATCCTTTAATATTGCCTGCTCATTATAATTGCAATCAGAATGAATCTTGGGCAGATGAAATTATCGGGCAGCTTATTTATTCTTTGCATGGTATATATCCCGAAAAGGAAAAAACCAGAGTAAAAATAGGTGTCTATGAAGATCCCAGAAGTAAACAACCTATAACTGCCTTAGAAAATTTGAATCTTCGTGGCTTTATAGGTCGATGTGTAAAAGCTTTCTACGCTGCCCTTTATGGAGAGTACTTGCCTCGAGATACCCCAAACTGGTTTGACCCACCTCCTCTTTCAGCTATAAAAAAAGATAATAAAATAGAGTTGGAAAAAAGCTCGATACACTTTCCGCTACTTGTAGAGACTATAAAGAAAAATCGTAAAGCAGGAAGAATTGATAGAATTGAATGTTTTAATGGTAAATGTATATACGAGTGCGTTTGGGAACAAATGGATAATGGAGATTGGGCCTGTATGTTCGCTTTAAATATTTATGATTGGAAGCAACTGGGCGATCCCTTGCTCCAAAAGCAACGTGGTTGTGTCGGGTATTATATGCCGAAAAATGGATTACCACCAAAAGCTACTAAAGGAATTGTAAGAATTCTTGAAATACCAATAAGCAACTTACACCGTTTAGACCCCTTTGGTAATTAATAAAATCAAAGACCTGTCGAAAGGTCTCTCAGTTTATCGTTTTTTTTCTGCCAATTTTACTTGTCCGGCGTAGTCTTGACGAAGACGGATTTCATAAACCACAGTTAATAATCCACCCGCCGCATCCGTCTCCGTCCCGATAGAAAACATCGGGACTACGCCGAGATAAAAGCGACAGGGCTAAACAATTCCCCCGTCGCGAGCAACGGGGCTAAACAAATTCCCCCGCCGCAAGCAGCGGGGCTAAACAATTCCCCCGTCACGAGCAACAGGGCTAAACAATTCCCCCGCCGCAAGCAGCGGGGCTAAACGCCCCTATCGCAAGCAACGGGGTTAACCAGAAAATGTTTTTGGATATATTTTACTTTGACCGCCAATTCCTCCGGCGTGAAACAATATGTCTTATAAAATCCGGACGTCCATATTTTGCCGGTTCGGCCTTCGCGGCGTAACGCGCGGGTCGCAACACTTTTGTACATACTGACAATGGTTTCGATTGACCTATTGCATCGTCTTGCCGCGATGTGCACGTGATTCGGATTTACTGCGATTGCTTCAATGATATGCCCAATGCGTTTGGCCTCATTTAAAATCATAATTTCAACGAGTTTTCTTTCGTAATTTTCCAAAAGAAATGTTGAGCCGGTTTGTTGTTTTTTGCACAATTCGAGTAATGATTCGTCACCGTCAAGGATTTTTCCATTCTTGACGTACCCTCTTTTATCTCCCTGTAACCAGGAGCCGTAAGTTGTCCATGTAAGATGATATCCGAATAATCTCGCCATAATCGTCAGGATAATACAAATATTGCATTCTTGCAATAAAATTGGTTAGTCGTTTCGGTTAGCCTCGTCGCTTGCGACGTGGGCGAATTTACTCCAATTTCCGGTTATCGTTGCATAGCAAATAGCATACCAAACACCCTAAAATTGGCATTATTTTTTGCGTAGCAAGATAATGCAATAAAAGCGCGCAGGGGGGTACGAGGGTAAAAAATTTATTTATAAAAAAATTTCGCCCTTTACTGGTAAGGACTTACGTCAAATTTTTTCAAAAAATTTCTGAAAATTTCGTAAAAACGCGCAAGTTCGTCCAATAGTAGAAAGACGTTGTTAAATCCGAATATCGAAATTCGAAATCCGAAACAAATTCAAAACACAAAAATTCGAATGTTCAAATCAATGACCCGCGACCATTCCGCGGGTTAAATGGCTTGAAAAGTGGAGAAGAAAATGCGCATTACAAAAATTGACATCTCATTTTCAATGTATGTTCCGACAAGATTATACAACATTTCCATTTGGCTGATTCTTCTGTATCGGAAACTATACTACGGGTACGCTTTCAGGCGGGTGCCGCTGACGAGAGGGAAGTATGCAATAGTTGACCCGGAAGATTACGAGTGGCTGATGAAATTCAAGTGGCATACAAACAGCGGCAGGGGAAAATTTTACGCGGTGAACAGCAGAATGCAGAAGATGCACAGAATGATAATGTCTGACAAAATACAAGAAGACAAGAGACCCGTCTTCACTTCGTTACGCCGTGGCAAGCAGGAGACAGGAGACAGAAAACGGCGTTCTCAGTTGTTTGTTGACCATATAAACGGGGACGGACTAGATAATCGCAAGGCGAACCTTCGGCTTGCGACGCCTACACAGAATGTCTGGAACAGTAAATGCGGGATGGGCAGAGGGAAATCACAATATAAGGGCGTGAAGTGGCATAAGCACGTCAAGAAGTGGGCGGCGGTGATATCTGTTAACGGGCGAAGGAGGCATCTTGGTTATTTTATCGATGAGAAAGAGGCGGCCAGGGCATACGATAAGGCAGCGAAGGAGGGTCGCGGGGAATATGCAGTGTTTAATTTTCCTGAATCATGAAAATTACGTTCCGCGTACAGCGTAAAGATTTATTTGATTATTACTGAACCTCGAATATAGGTTTAAAAATCTGGATTCCCGCTTTCGCGGGAATGACATGATGAGTTATTCTTATTATAAATTCTCTGTGAGCTCTGTGTGCTCTGTGGCTAAATAACTCTGTGGCTTTACTTACCTATGCAGAACTGGCTGAAGATATTATCGAGGATTTTTTCGTCGATATGCTCGCGCTCGAGAT
>CAZOVR010000014.1:0-63369 GCA_964583405.1 uncultured Pirellulales bacterium | reverse complement strand
TTACCGCAGAGCACGCAGAATACGCAGAGATCACAATAATAATCAATGCAATCAGCGATTTCGTCTTCTTAATAGTGCTGCGCCTAAGCCATACAGCAAAATCGTGACTGGCCGGGAGTCAATCATCAAATCCTCCAACCATTCGCATTGTAAAACCTCCGGTTGTCCGCTTGTTGGGAACAGCATGGTCCAAAGGAACAAATTCGCACATGACCTGTTTCTTCGTGCCGATATATATTGCTTTACCTCCGCGTATCATTCTTTTATGAAAATTTTTACAATTGGCTTTGGGAACACCCGTAACCTCCCAGATTGGCGCGCTGAGCATCGTTCGGGTTCGCAGTTTGTAGTCCTCAGGCAGTGTTTTGTATAGCTCCTCAGGGTCATCATCTTCTCGCTGAAACAGTGCGATGACCGTCGCGGCCTTTCCGGGCTCTTTTTTCACTTTATATGTTTTGCCAATTTTCCGGATGATACCATCTGTGATAATCGCCCAAAGTTCCTGATTGCCATCGTTAAGATACTTGGTGCCGTTGCCGGAGTGGCCTATTTCACCATTCGGCAGGCCGTCGTAGATTTCTACGTTCGTCCACATCTCTGCGAAAAACTCATCTTCTGACAACTCGGCTTTATTGGCTTGATTAAAAAGCTCCCACGCAATGTTCTGGTCATTTACGTTTAATTGGACGCCGATAATAAGATTGCCGTCGGGCACATTTAAAGCCATGGGAGTCTTGCCAACGGCGGGCTGAGAAAATATTCCTTTTTCATGCTGAATGGCGGTGCTTTCAATGGTGTGCGTCGACATGTACGGGGCGTCATGACTTGGTGCGTTTGGGTCGTTGGATTTATTATTAGATTTGTATGATTCGATGTCACTAATAACAAAGACATCTGCACCAAGTGGTACGGACGAAACCCACAAGACGTCTTCGTTTTGAAGAGGCATTGCCCCGCTTTCCGGCTTATCGCGCGCGATGGTGTCCTGCTGTGTGCAAGCGGTTAGTGTCACAATTAACACCAAGGCAAGGCCATATAAAATGTAACCCCTTATCATGTTAATCTCCATCCATAATTAATCAGTCTTTTATTTTTCGCTGGGCCTCAGCGCAGACAATCACCTTGAGTCATGGGGATGCAGGATTGCTCCTCCGATTCACTTGTGCCTCCATGACCTCGACTTACTCCTCAAATCCTCAAAGAATGGCCGGAAAATAACCAGAGATACTAATTTTGTCAAGGAGAAAGTCCAGAATATATGGGATGACCGAGCCACAATGGCCGAATTTCAAATGTTCAAAGCAAATAGCCTGAGCCCCGGCGAGCTGAGCGGTATTTTTTGGTCTGTGCGTTTTTACTTTCGTCTTTTGGGGTTATACTTAATAATATGGACAGTTGAACAGTTCATTATTACACACCCTCACTCGCGCTGATAGTTCGCGTATTCCTTGAGCGAAACAAGCTGTTTTTATAGGGCTTTTTTCACATCAGACAGGTGTGCTTTGGATGTTTTTGGTTAATTGCTGTCGTTTATATGCCGATAAAGTTTTCATAAACGATATTAAGAGAAACCCTACTTTTAACACGAGGTATTCAGATGGGGATACAGAACTGGTCGGAAGATGTAATTCTGGTGGACCTGCCGACGGAACCGGAGATGGGCGAAGAGCTTGTGAACGTTACAAGTATGGTCCGCGACCGCGGCGACTGCGACGTGGTCATCGATTTTTCAGAGGTGGACATTGTGACCTCGTCGAGCCTGTCGAAGATGCTCAAGTTGCGCAAGCTGCTGACCGACTGCGGACACAAGCTGCTGTTCTGCGGCGTAGCCGCTGCGACCAAGGGCGTCTTTACGGTTACCGGCCTGGACGGCGTGTTCGAGTTCGTGGATGACAAGTTCGTGGCCTTGGCTTCGCTGCAGATAGTGAACGCTTAGTCGGCTCTTGCAAAATCCGCTCTTGACCCGGCGGTCAAGTTATGTTATAAAGGATAGCTGACGAGCCGGTTACGAAACTCGCTCCTTATGAGCGATATTCGTAATCTGCTCGCAGGTTTTTTCAGACAATTAGAAAGACTATGAACCCGCAGGACCTGCAAAAAATAGAGCAGATTACAGGTTATCACTTCTCAGAGCCAGCTTTGCTTGTGATGGCATTTCACCACGCCTCTTCGGTCGAGGACCGCATATTGAGCAATGAAAGGCTGGAGTTTCTCGGTGATGCGGTCCTGGGTCTGGTAATCTGCGAGGCACTTTACGAGCGATTTCCCGGCTATCTTGAGGGAGACCTTACAAAAATAAAGAGCGTGCTTGTCTCCCGGCGGATGTGCGCGAAGGTGATTAAGGAGCTCGGGCTGCAGGATTTCCTGATGGTGGGCAAGGGCATGTCAGGCAGCAGGTCGATAACAGGCTCACTTTCGTCGGCGCTACTTGAGGCGATAGTGGCGGCTATTTATCAGGACGGCGGCCTGGCGGCCGCGAAAGAGTTTGTTCTTCGCATCTTTAATTCGATGATTGAACGGTCCGACGCCGGGCAGACCCACGGCAATTACAAGTCACTTTTGCAGCAGCACGCCCAGCAGCGGCTTGGGGTGACACCGGTTTACAACCTGCTGGATGAAAAAGGGCCGGACCACAATAAATGTTTCGAGACCGAGGCGGTGATTTCGGACAGGCATTTCCGCAGCGGCTGGGGGACAAATAAAAAAGAAGCCGAGCAAAAAGCGGCCTTTAACGCGCTGATGGAACTCGGGATTCTGCATAAGTCGTCGAAATGAAGACTTTTCGCCGACCGGTTATGTTATTCGATAGCGAGCCAGGTGACAAACCACAGGACGGCGACGGTGGCGATGATGAATACAACTATTGAAGCGAAAAGTACGACAGTCTCTTTCAGGAAAACACGGGCGGTAATTTTGGGCAGCTTTGTGACCTTATAGATTACCGCGACGGCTGCGGCCAGGGGGAGCATCCAGAGCATAGACTGCGGGTTGACTGTAATGTTTTCGGGCGCAGTGAAGGATGCCAGCAGCCGTACCGTACTATTAAACATTCTTTTTTTCCTTACCGATGGCGGTTCCAAGTTGTGCAATGTATATGCAGTTGATAATGCAGAGCAAATTGAGCAGACCTGATACGCTGGTATAGAGCTGGCCGATTTCCTGCGGTTTGCCGTAAACCGGATAGGCGCCCGCGGTGGTGGCTTCGCCGATAAGAAAGACGATGGGACTGTTGAGTATCTGGGCGAGATACCAGGGATTGAGCCTGCCGAGGATTCCGATGGTCTCGGCAAGAGGGTCAACTACGCCGATAGAGCCTACGTAAATTCCAATGGCAAAAGTTATCGAGATAGTAACAAAGACCAGAAAAGCTCGCTTTGTTTCACCCAGAAGCAGATAGGCTGCGCCGGGTACGGCCCAGCCCAGTGCGACGACAATGAGCAGCAGCAGGCCGTGATTTACGCGGTCGATTGTTTCTGCGATGGTTCGCATCAGGATTCCCCGGAGGTTTCTGCGGTTTCGGCTTCGGGCTCATTGGGTTCAGCCGGCTGCTTCGATTCTTTTATCATCCTGAAGTTCATTCGCTCGAGGATATTTTCGGGTTTGAAGTGTACAATGCTGAGGTTCTGGCCTTCGAGACGATTATATTGGTATGCCACAAGCGTTTTGGTCCTGTCGTATTCGTTTCGGTCAACGCGATCAATCGAAAGGCTTCTGATGCAAAAATAGCTGTGGTCGGGCCTGATTTCAACATTGACAGGCAGCTCTGTCGCAGTGGCCTGCTCGGCAGGTACGAATGAGAAAAGAGTGTCAAGAATCATTTTGTCCCTGTTGTGCGCGTTCATAGACAAATATGCTCCGACAAGTCCCCGGTTTTGTACGGCGATGGCTTCGTCCAAATCCGGCGATGGCCGTTTCAAATCTGTCCAGACCGTCAATCCGAAATTATTGGGTTCGGCTGGTCCGTCTGGCGGATATTGTCGATTGAACGTTTCTATGGCCTTGTCCCATCCGTCCTGTTGCGCCAGGGACAGAAACTCCCCGGCCTTTTCTTCTGCAGTCCGCATAGCAGCAAGGGTTTTCACGTCTTCGACAATCTTCTGTCTGACCGAGTAAACCTCGTCATCCGCGGTGGTGTCGGACTGGTCCAGTTTAATCTTTGCTGAACTGAAGGTGACATCGAGACCTGCGGGTTCGGCGGCGTCTTTCACATCGACCACCCTGATAAGGGCGGCTATTTGTGTCATGGGGTCGAAGACAGGGCCGATGGTTTCATAAATCTTCGGTGTTTGCACATCGCTAAGTGCAAGCTCTGCAGATTCGGCCCGGTCGATTGAAAAAACCAACCGAGCCAGGGCGTACGGCATTCGGCCGGGGCTGGCAGGTCTTAAAAACAGACCGAGGAGATTTTCATCCTGCTGAATATCAAGGAAGCTGAGCAGGCCTGTCCTGCCGGAATAGACATCGAAGGAGTACTCCTGTTGAAGTTTGTCGGTGATGTCGCCGAAATCGACGGCCAGGGCCCTAAGCTGTTCGGCTGTAAGGTCCGAGGCGTCGCTGTCACCGTATTTTTCTTCGGCAAGCCAGGCGGCCCGGCCGAGTATTTCCTCCGCTTTTTGTGCAATCCTCTCGGCGATGAGCTGGTTGGAAATAAGCTTTTTCACCCTGCCGAAGCTGATGGGACGTTCCATCAGGAACGAATTCGGGTCGTTAGGGTCTATGGGTATTTGTTCAACAAAATCGCTTTCGTGAAGCGAGTAATAGTTCTGCAATTCCTCCTGAGTCGGCTTTTCGGTCATCTTTTCAATGTCGTCCAGTTTTACGATGATATAGTCAAGCTGCACACGATTATCGAGCTTATAGCCGAAGCCGTAAGGGTTGTCTTTTGTTACTTCGCCGGGATAATAAGCCTTGTATTTTTCAAATTGCCGGCTGATTAAGCTTTCGTCGGGTTCGTCCTGTTCGTCGGTGAACAGCTCGGCGGGAACCCTGACAAATTGCGCGTTCATTGTCTGGAGCTCGTCACTTACGAGCTGACTTATCTGGATGCGAGTCAGGTCTTCGTTCGAGCAGGCGAACGATGCGTACTCGAGGACGGCAAAAAGTTTAGCAAAGGACGAGAGGATTTCTTCTTCAGAAAATCCCCGGTCGATGAATCTGTTAATGACCATTGAGTAAGTCTCACCGTTGGACAGGTTTGGGATAATCTGGCGCAGTATATTTTCGACTGTCCCTTTACTGACTGCGACGCCTGCGGATTCAGCCTCTTTCTTGAGCAGATACCAGTAGATTTCGGGGTGTTCGTATTTTTTGGACATACTAAGTATCTGCTCATCGCTGATTCGCAACTGGTTTGTCCTTATCGCCTGTTTAAGTGAAGAGACAGACACAGGTGAGATTCTGCTGTCGGAAAAGAGCAATTCGGCCAGGAGGACACCGTGAACATCACGTGAGCGGAGCAGGAACTCGGTCCCTATTTGGCGCAGAATTTCCAACTCCCTGGTTGCCCGGTCGGTATCTGCGGGAACAATTTTGTTTTTTTTGCCGAAAAGCGCTATAGCTCCGCCCCGTCGAGGCCCTGCATATCTGCAACTCATCCGCAGGGCACTGCCGCCAACAAAGACAAACATCAGACCGACGACGGCGACAGCTATTATCCTGCGGTTATTCCTGCGAAACCATTTCATTAAGCTCATCGTTTTGCTCCGAACCAGCGATAACCGGCAAATTTTGAAACCGTACAGTATAGGCCAGCAAGCATTATTTGCAAGAAAAATTGACCCACTGGCAGCAGAGGCCTGCGGTACTGAAGTTTATAAACTTCTTGCACTCTAACAGGCCCTTGTGGATAATATCGGTGAGAATTACGGAACTTCTTATTGGGAGGCTAATCAAATGAGCGCCGAACAGAATCGTCAGAAGGATTTGGTGGATACCACCGATTGCCTGGAGGCAGTGGGGGTATTCAGGTGCTGGAAGAACCTGTTTTTTGTAGTGATGTTTGTCGGGCTGCTGCTGCTTGGGCTGTGCTTCTGGATTATGGATTTGGGACTGGTCAAGCCCGACTCATCGGGAGCGGATGAGCAGGCGGTAACGCAAGAGACAGCGACCGAGCAGGTCGTCCTCGGGTCTTCCGACACAGGGCAGGTAGCGCCGGTAGTGGAACAAGAGGTTGACGAAGTAAAACAGCAGGTGGACCAGGCGGCGGCGAAGGTGGCCGGCGACGCCAATGCGACGGCAGATAAAACAGAAGCCAAAACCAAAAAACAACTTAGGCTGCCGTTTAAACTGCGGCAGGTGCACGTGATGTGGTCGATACGCGCTCTTGATGCGGTAATTATTATGGCGGCGATTTTGTACTGTCTTTCGATTCTGTTTACCTTGAAAATATCTATGGTGGGCAGACTCGGAGGAATCAACCATATCAGCCGGGCGTTCTTCTTGTCTTTAATACTGCTGGCCCTGATTGTGCCGTGGCAGGTCGCGCTGGGCTGGGGACTGTTCGGAGTGACATTCAAGCCGAGTGAGCTTCTCTGTCGGATTAATGAATATGAATGCACCACCGTATTTGTTAAAGGATTATACTGGTTCCGGTATGTTGTAGTATGGGCGATTGCACTTTTGTGCCTGCTCCTTGCCCAGATACGTACCGCACGCTGGTCAAGAGCAACGCTGAAAAGACTTGAGGTCATCTAAAAATTTGCCGGGCGTATTCAGTTAGAGTTATAGAAATTGAAAAATAAGATTACACTGCTGGTCCTGGCGATATTTATCGTGCTGATATTATCCGCGGTTGGGATAAGAAAGAAAATAGAACAGACCGACTCCAACGCGAGACTGCAAAATCTACACCCGATACTTGCTTTTACTCTTGTTTTTTCGGATTTGACCAAGCTTCACATTGCGGCCGTAGATAATGACGCAGAGCAGACAGAAAAATTGATTGAAAAAGGCTGGGTGGTTGACAGGCCAATCAGGGGCAGGCTGACGCCATTACACGTTGCCTCTATATGCGGCAGCAACGAGTCCGCAGAGGTTTTGATAAGACATGGGGCGGATATGAATTACGAGGATAAGGAGGGAATGACGCCGCTCGCCTTTGCCGCAATTGGGGCTAAACGCACTATGGTCGAATTGCTTCTGGCCAATGGCGCCTCGGCTGATAAAAAGAATACAAAAGGCCTGACGCCCGCTGACGTGGCACAGCAATGGCGAGAGGAATTGTTGCAGCCGGAGGCCTCGTACTATAAGGAGTACGGCGAACGGATGGATGCCTGCATAGAGATATTAAGGCAGGCGGCGGATGAGTCAGCCCGGAGCGGTTCAGATACTACAGAGGGGGTGGATGATTAACCCGTAATGTCAGTTTCAATTTTTCAGTTTCTTTCCGAGCCGAACGTCTCGACGTACTTGCCGGCGTAAATGACCGCGGTCGGGTGCTTCTCAGGCCGGAAATCCAGTTCGATAAACCGATTGTACCACTCTGCGGCGATTGCAGGTTCGTTTAGATAGTGACAGCAGTTGGCGATTTTGTAAGCGATCTGGTATTTATATACGTAATCTTCGGCTTTTTCCCACGCCTTCTGGTAATAGTCACGGGCCTGGGCGTAGTTGCTCAGGTTGTACTGAACCTCGGCTGCAAGCCTGGCGGCGGGTAAGAACCGACTGTCCTGTGGATTGGCGAGCAGAGGCATAAGGGTGTTCTGGCAGGATTGGTATTCGCCCTTGTCGTAGTAGAATCTGGCAAGTGCCAATTGAGCTTCGGGGTAACCAGGTTTCTTTATAAGTGCCGTCTGGAGAAATTTTTCTTTTTCGTCCGGGTCTTGTGTGTCCTGAGCCTGGGCCAAATAAGCGGCGGTGCAACATTCGCTTTCGATGTATTTCTTCAGGTCAACATTTATTCTGCCGGCCGACGGTGAACCTGTAGCCTCTTCGAGGACCCCGAGCTCGTAGCCGTTTTGCTGAACCAGGCGGATATAATTCGCCAGATGTCCGTTCTGATACAGCCAGCACAAAAGTGCCGAGGCCAGATGAGGTCCGCATTGCCATTCGCGGTATCTTTCATCCGAACTCACGTAGAGCTTCTTGATGTTGAGTCTCGTATCGGCCTCGACTTCAGCTCGCAGAGCAAGACCGGCGCGGGGACACGGCCCGGCCGGTACGAGCTTTCCGTCGTTGATAAGGGCACCTTTGCTAAAGAACGATATCAGACTGGAGCGAAACCACAGGGGGGCATCGTCAAATTGCCGGGCTATAAAGTGCTCGACAATGGACGCAAAGAGCGGCTCAAGTGTAATGCGATTGCTGTCGGTATCGGTTATACAAGTATAAACAGCCGGGACGGAATAGACATAAAACCAGTCTCGACCCAACTGAGCTGTCCGAAGTCCGGCCTGAGTGAGGTCTCTGTGGTCTTCGATAAGTTTTCGCACTTCATCGGGGCTGTGCAAAAGATGTATCTCAAGCGGCTTTTTGGGCTCAATCTGGAAGTAAGTTTCATTCAGGCTGTTGAAACAGGCGTTGGCATTTGCAGAGACAATCTGCGTGAGCCTATCATTAATACCTTCCTTGACTATTACGAAATTCTCCTGGGGTAAAGCCTGGATTTGCATGGAAAGAGCCGAGCAAAGCATCACAACAGCAACCCATGCATATACCGCTAAGCTTTGATGGCTCGATTTTTTGTACATAGTCATTCCACTCCGGTGATTATTATAAGGATTTTTAACGGAACATCAACCCTTTTTATCGAACGAGGCGCCTCCAGAGATATGTGCGCTAATGGAGCTTTTAGAGAAGGTTATAAGCTGTTTATCAGCCCCAGGGCACGGATAACCTCAGCAACGCTCCAGGCCTGTGCGAAGCAGCCTTTAGGTTCGTGCGGAGGCTCGCCGTCGAAGATTTCCGAGATACTGCCGAGACAGGCCTGCCCCGTCAAATGCTCTATGAGCGGCCCGATGAATTCCCGCGCTTTTTGTCGGCTCTGCGGACTGGACCGGTTTACCTTCAGATATGCCTCGATAAAAGGCCCCATAAGCCAGGCCCAGACGGTCCCCTGGTGATAGCTTTCGTCCCGCTGGTACTGCGGGCCGCTGTAAAAGCCTTTGTAGTTGGCATCCTTCGGACTGAGTGTGCGCAGGCCGTAAGGTGTCAGCAATTCGGACTCAATGACCTCAACAATCCGGCGTTGTTGTTCGCCGGCAAGAGGACTGAACTCAAGTGACACTGCAAGTATCTGGTTGCAACGGCAGGATGTATCGACTGTGCCGTCCGGATAGACACAGTCGTTTAGATAACCGGTTTTCTCGTTCCAGAAAAGGTCGATAAAACTACGGCTGACAGTTTTAGCAAGACCGTCGAAGTGATTCGCTTTTTCGTTATCACCATTGGCGTAGAATTTTGAAAGATGACAAAGCGCATTGAACCACAGCGCATTTACTTCGACGGCTTTTCCGTGGCGCGGTGTGAAGGCGACGCCGTCGAACTTTGCGTCCATCCAGGTTAGTTGGGTGTCTTCATTGCCGCCTGTTATCAGGCCGTCCGAGTCGGCGCCGATGCCGAAGCGCGTGCCGCTGCTGTAAGATTCAACAATCTGCAATATGACGGGCAGCAATTGCTCGGTGAAGGTCGTTTCGTCGCCAGCGGCCTTTAGATACTGAAAGGCCGCATTGATAAACCACAGAGATGCGTCGATGCTGTTGAAGTACGCGGTCTGGCTGCGGTCGTCGAAGCGGTTGGGTATCATTCCCTCGTCGGCAGCGGCTGCGAATGTGGTCAGCACCGAGCGTGACTCTTCGTATCTGCCGGTGGCCAGCAGTAATCCGGGCAGCGAGATAAAGGCGTCGCGCCCCCAATCGAAGAACCATGGGAATCCGGCCAGCAGGGTGGTTCTTATATTTTGGTCGGTTTGACGGCGACAGATAAACTGGTCGGAGGCCAGCGCAAGATTTCTTATTGTTTCGTCTTTTGTCTTAGCGCCGGCGACGATGAGATGCTGGGTCTTGTTCAATTCAGCAACGACTGTTTTGACTTTTGTGCGGCCTATCTTCTTTACGTCACAGGGATTGCCGAGACAGGCTTTGAAGACGATTTTGCGGGGACTGTTTACCGTGCACTTGTAGAAACCCGGTGCCCACAGGTCTTCGAGGAAGTCCTGGCCGCGGCTTCGGTCAGCGCGATATACGAAATTGAACCACCACTGCGGGTCCTTCACAAATGTCATTTTGTTACAGTTAATCAGCAGCTCACAGCTTCCGGGCACGTCGTGACATATAAACAAGCCTTCATCGAGCTGCGCTGAGCATAACGGGGCGTAGGATTTTTGCAGGCTGTGAAAGTCCCGCAGAGCGGCGAACGGCCGCAGGGTAAAATCAAAACTTTTTTCGACGGCCCTGAAGTCGTACTGCACAAGAACAATGTCATCGTTCCGTGAAAGATAAACGGACTTGGTCATTTCGATACCGTCGAGCCGGTAATCGAAATGTACGCCTGCATCCCGTGTAAAACGCTCGATATATCCGAAACCGGCAGGGCTGAACTTTTCGTTAAATTCGAAGGTCGTAAGGTGACATAAATTTCCATCGGTGATGATGGTTTCGAGCAGGTTTGACAGGCCCAGGATTCGATTTGCCGGAGGGTCGAGCGTGCCTATCAGCAGGCCGTGATACCTTCGGGTGTTGCAGCCGACGATTGTGCTTGCACTATATCCTCCACGCGTATTGGTAAGCAGGTATTCATAGCTCAAGAGTTCTTCGATTGTTTTTTTTCGGTTGATAACAGAGGCAATTTCACCGGAGGTACTGCTTATGTTTTTCTGCTCTTTGGTTAACAAAGTTGCAAGAGTCTTGTCCAAATTCTCTTACCTGTCGTTCATCAGGCGGCCGCCAAAGAGGTTTAATTGACCGCGGTCACAGACCGTTTATCCGCTGCAGGTTTCACGCCGTGCCCCCGAGAGACGGCGGTATGCATACAGCGCTGATTCACATTGTCCAGCACGTTCATGAAGTTAATATACGAATCGTACGGCGAATCGTACGGATTAAAATACTTGTGTACGTCGCCGTCAGCGAAGTACTTGGTGCACATATAATAAAAATGGTCCGAAGTCTGAAGTTTTCTCCAGTCAGCAATGAGCTTTTCGTCCCCAATTGCCTTGACTGATTTCTCGAGCCGATAAAGCTCGTGGATTGCGTTGGATTGCATCGGGTTGCCGAGCCACGCCGAGAGGTCTCGCTCGGTGTCGGCCCAGCTCATTAGATGAGGCACATCAATATGGCCGACCGGCTGATAGGCGCTTGCCGCCTCGCTGGGCGTTTTGAAATTGTTGTCCGGATGTTTGAGTATCTCTTCCGGCAGGTGCCTCATAAAATCAAATATACCCGTATCTTCCCACTGATGTTCGCCGAGTGTTTCGTAATCCATAAACAGATTGACCACATAACCATTGCCGTTAACGGAGTTGACCCACTGGCTGAACTTGTCCGCCGTCAGGGGCCACTCGGTCCAGTGGCGGTTCGAGAATCTGAACGCGATATCGTCGCTAAGGGCATAATTTTTCATCAGCAATTTGAGGTGCTCACAGCCGTTTGGTTGATAGACGTAGTTGGGGCTCCTGAAACCCAGTATGTGGTCGGCGCCTTCGCAGAGAATGGCATCGAATCTGCCCGTCGACTCGATGAGTCTCGCTAGCTCATTATTATATATCAGTTCCGTATTTCTAAACACGCGCGGCGTCTGGCCGAATAGCCTTTCCATAGTCCGGCAGTGCTTGTCCACCTGCTCGAGAAATTCGTCCCGCGAGTAAATAAAGCTCAGGCTGTGATAATATGTCTCGGCGAGGAATTCGACGCAACCGGTCTGGGCAAGGGCGTGAAAAGTGCTGAGAACCTCAGGGCTGTATTGTTCGAGCTGTTCGAGCAGTACGCCGGTTATGCTGTATGCGACCTTGAACCTGCCCTGATATTTGCGTATCAGATCGAGAATCATCCGGTTTGCCGGAAGGTAACACTTGTTGGTGACCTTGCGGCAGACGGCAGCATTTTTGTGGTCATCAAAGTAACAGCCGCTCTTGTCGAAGATGGTGTAGTGCCGCAGTCGAAGGGGTTGATGTACCTGAAAGTAAAAAACTATTGAAGCCATGAGCTCCTTCTCTTTTGTATCTTCTCAAACGCCGACGAGCATCTCCTGATAAATTTTCGCGCACTTGGCTGCTGAATCAGTCCATCGGAGCTTGCGTATTTCGTAATTGCCGTAATCCTTCAGCGTCGCGCTGAGCGGCGGATGTTTGAGCACAGCAATGATTTTGTTGGCCATCTCATCAATGTCCCAGAAGTCGACCTTCAATGCGTGAGTGAGAACTTCTGAGACGCCGCTTTGCTTGCTGATGATAACGGGCACGTCGTGATTGAGTGCTTCGAGTGGGGCTATGCCGAACGGCTCGGAGACCGATGGCATAACGTACAAATCAGCGAGCTTGTAAATCTTCTGGACCTGTTCACCTCGCAGAAAACCCGTGAACAGGACCTTTTGGCCGATGCCGAGATAAGCGGCCAGTTCCACCGAACTATGCATAAGGTCTCCGGAACCGGCCATAACGAATTTGACGTTATCCATAACCTCAATCACTCGCTTGGCGGCCTGGAGAAAGTATTCCGGACCTTTCTGCATAGTGATGCGGCCGAGGAACAGGACTATTCTTTCTTCGCTTTTTATGCCGGCCTCGGCAAGACTGGCGCCATTTCCGTTGGTTCTTTCA
The DNA here is from genome assembly GCA_964583405.1 of uncultured Pirellulales bacterium. Lineage (GTDB taxonomy): Bacteria > Planctomycetota > Phycisphaerae > Sedimentisphaerales > Anaerobacaceae > JBBABK01. The sequence continues at coordinate 50,618 of CAZOVR010000014.1, read as the reverse complement.
ACGCCGTTATGGACCACTTCGACCTTTTCGCCGCTGACGCCGTATCTGCTGATGAGGATGTTTCTGGTGAAATTGCTTACGGCGATTATCCTGTCGGCTGCGTGAAATCCCTGCCGTTCGATATCATAAATCATTTGGTTTACGTGCTCACCGCTGCGGTCGAATTCGGTGGAGTGTATGTGCACGATTAGCGGTACGCCCTTCAGTGCCGCCACTGCTATACCTGCCGGATATGTCATCCAGTCGTGGGCGTGGACAATGTCGATATCTTCATCAATAGCGAGTTCGGCGGATATGGCGGCGTAACGGTGAACTTCGCTGTACATATCGCCGCTGTACTGACCCGCAGATGCCATAGGAGCTAAGGAGCCTTTGGTCAGGGCTATCTGTTTGAGTCGTAAGCTCTCTTCGATTCGCTGCCTGTAGGCGTCAGCCGTCCCATAAGGCGCCAAGGCCGAATCTACCGCACAGAACTGTACGTTGGCCAGGTGCTCATATTTGAATCTGGTAGCGTTTCGGTAGTGCTCCGGGGAAAGTAGTCTGACGTGCGTGTTTTGCAGGCTGCTGACCATGCGAGGCAGTACGAAGGTCACTTTGATACCGAGCTGGTCCAGCGCCTTGGTCAGCCCATAGCAGGCCGTGCCCAGACCTCCACTGATAAACGGCGGAAATTCCCAACCCAGCATGAATACTCTCATAGTCGGCACATCCCGAAAAGCGATGTAATCGCTTGTTTTAGAAAGACTTAACCAAAGCCAACCAGAAACAACCGCGGCTGCAATTCAAATGTTTCCGGCTGCCTGCCGGAACCATTGCTCAAGGCGGTTGCAGGACTTATCGGCAGGAACCTCTGGCCTCTTAATCCCCAAACGCCGCAAAATTGAGCATTTTTTACAGTCTCTGTATATTAAATCGGGTTTTATGGGCCAAGACGTTAAGTAATTTTAGACAAAATCACGGATTTTGGCACTGGCAACGCAGATTTTACCGGCCATTACTTCACATTTGCCGCACATAAAACAGCGACAGACTATCAAAAATGTAACTAAATACCTACGGCTGGGTATGATTTTCATTTCCAAGCTGACAGGTTAAGCCGAATATTATCCGACCGTGAGAGTTGTGAAGCGAGCCCGCACATATTTTGTTAATTCCCAGGGACTAATAGAAACTCACGTGTCTTGTTCGACACATCAGTTGTCCAGACCCTCGAGATCAGGCGAAACAGGTGCGAGCCCGATTCTTCACAAAAACGTATTCAGGTTTTTTTGAAAAATATTTTGGGTCCCGGTTTTGCGAAAGGCCCGGTTTTTGCGAAAAACCGTAAAACAGTAACCCCGGAGACCACAAAATACAGGCCCTTAGACAATCCGGGCCTATATATCCTGTGCCTTGACCGTACTGCGGCGATTAGCCTTGGTGCGGGCCATTGCGTCGTCAAGCAGGCCATAAACCTTGTCGCTGAGTGCTCCAAGTGCGTCTGATGAGGTCATCATTTTCTTGCCCTTGATGTAGCCCTTGACCTTGCTCGCCACAACCAAAATCTCTTTTGCTGTTTTCTTAGCCATTGAAAATCCTCCATGCAAAAATAAAACCTTAAATACTCCGATTAAGAGCGTTTATTAACGCAAGGGCCTTTCCTTTGCAACAAAAAAATTGGCTAAAACTGCAAATTTTTGCATTTTCAGGCCGTTTTGCTGAAAATTACCTTCCCGCCGCAACGGCTATACTAAAATCCGACAAGCCGTCGGTCCGATACATTGAGAGTATTTGATGTTTGTAATATACAGGATTGTATTAGGTGCGATGATATAACATTTACACCCGGTCGGTACGTATCACGGCGATGGTGTAAACGTCACGTTTTTCCCTGATATATTTTCGTTCATAGTTGGTGCCGACTATTTCTCCGTCCTGCGCACCTTCGGGACGAGCGAATTCTGTTTCTTCGAGTTCATCTTTCCTTTCGGCAAGTACCTTTTTCATCTGCTCGAAATAATCCTCGTGGTCGGTTGCAATTTGGATGATACCGCCGGATTCGAGTGTACGTATTAGGTGATCGAGGTTGCCTGAGCAGATGAGGCGGCGTTTATGGTGACGTTTCTTCGGCCAGGGGTCGGGATAATATATATGATAGCAGGCAACACTGGTGTCGGGGATGAACCGGATTATAAAATCGGCGGCGTCGGTGCGAATAAGTTTTACATTTTTCAGGCCCCATCGCCCGGTGCGGTCAACAGCGAAGCGATAATACTTACGGGCCCACTCAATGCCGAGGAAATTGAACTGCGGCTGAGCCTGGGCCTGACTGACCAGAAATGTTCCCTTGCCTGAGCCTATCTCGATATGAACCGGAGCGTAACGTCCGAAAATCTTTTCAATATCTATCGGCTCGCACAAGTTTTCACTGTTCAGGCTAACCTCGGGATAATCTTTCAGGCGTCGAGTCATTGATTAAAAACGCCGGAAAACAGGTTCAGTAGTTTGAATCTCATCATAATTCGATAAGGATAAGAGATTCCTCTTTCTTTGGCAACCGGCGGTGAAAATTTGAACGGCTAAAGGGCGGCTATTTGTTCACCGATAAAAACCCCTGAACTGTACCGCGGGTGATACGTAATATTTATAGGATGTATAAGGCCGTATCTGCGGTAACACAAGGAGAATCGCTGCTGATGATTCGGCAATTAGGAAAATATCGCCGTAGAAGGGTCCTGATAGACATAAGCACACAACAGGACCTTTTCCTCGCAGCGGGCAAGGCTTGTATAAGGAATCATCGCAGGGTCCTGACTAATCTTCGAAGGATGTTAGCCTGGGCCCGGCATAATAATGTACCCGTCATCTCGACCTGCCAGGTTTATCCCAATAACAACGGCAGCAGTGCTATGGACTACTGTCTCGACGGCACCGAGGGGCAGCGAAAGATTCACTATACCCTTCTGCAGCGGCGGATAAGTTTTCCTGCGGACGGCCATGACGATTTGCCGCACGACCTTCTGAAGGATTACGACCAGGTAATCCTGCACAAACGCTGTACAGACCCGTTTGATGAGCCGCGGATAGAAAGACTGTTCAGCGAGCTTCGGGCCGGCGAGTTTGTTCTGGTCGGCGCCAATGCCGAAGACGCTGTGCTGGCTACAGCGCTTGGTCTGCTCCAGCGACACAAGAAGGTAACTGTTGTGATTGACGCGGTCGGCTCACGTAACAGCAGGGCCGGCATGCTTGCCATGCGCAAGATGCAGGCCAAGGGCGCTCATATCATCGAAGCCAAAAGAATAGCGGGAGTAACCCATCTTCGCAGAGTCGGTATCTGCCATTGCGACCTGTGCACTAACTTCGCAAGACGAACACCGGTTGACATCAGCGGAGCTCCATTTTGCGAACAATCTCAAAACGCCAACCCCAACCACAACTAATTGCAGAACAGCAAAAAGGATATTAATCCGGGGAACTGTGTCTTGCTTAGGGTGCTTATCTTTTTGACGGGAAAAAACACAGGGAGTATCTAAATCACTGACGCAAACCTCTTATTGACAATCCCCTTCGAGTCTACTTATGTTTTCAGCTTTTCAAGAATTGTCATCTCGTCCGGTGATTTTTCTCCGGTTGCCGGCTCTTCAGCAGCGTCTTGATGGTCATGCGTGCCGTTTCGTGGTATCGGCCAAAGCCGGCGACTGCTCAAATCCCAAAACATCCGCCCACAGCGTATAGCTTTTGATTTTGATAAAAAGCCGTTCAGCAAATCCGAATTAACAAGAGTAATAGTAAAAAAATATGTCTTCGGCTGAATTATTGGACATAAAGAACATCGCCAATCACGGCGATTGCATCCGGGTAGTATACGCCGGTTTGTTAAAAGGGTCTGTGTGCGTTTTTGGTTGACATTGCCTGCCCGGACGGCTATATTGGCAATTTTTATTTTCCCTGATATCTTTATAGTAGATATGCAGAGAAGAAATACGACCGAAGACGTTGAAACATGAACGCTACAGCTAAAGGAGAATCCTGAAATGGCACAGAAGTATGTGTACTTCTTCGGAGGCGGCAAGGCCGAAGGCAATGCGAAGATGAAAGAGATGCTCGGAGGCAAGGGAGCCAATCTCGCGGAAATGACTAACATCGGTATCCCGGTCCCGCCGGGCTTTACTATCGCCAGCAAGGTCTGCGATGACTATTACAAATCGGGCGGCAAATGGCCTAAGGGACTGGCAGAAGAGATTGACAGGAATATCCCTAAGCTTGAAAAAGCTATGAATGCCAGGCTCGGTGACCCAGAACGTTCATTGCTGGTTTCGGTGAGAAGCGGCGCGGCTATTTCAATGCCCGGAATGATGAATACTGTTTTGAACCTCGGCCTGAATGATAACGTTATCGAGGGCATCATTAAAAAAACAGGCAACCCAAGATTTGCCTACGACATCTATCGCCGCTTCATCGACATGTTCGGCGATGTAGTAATGGGCTGCAGTCATGACTACTTTGAAGAAGCTATCCATAAAGCAAAGCAAAGAGCCGGAGTGGAGCTTGATAATAAGCTTAATGCCGAGCAGCTCAAAAACGTTGTAGAAAAATACAAGGCTGTTTATAAAAAGCACGTCGGCAAGCTTTTCCCGCAGACAGGAAAAGAGCAGCTCAAACTCGCAATTAATGCAGTGATTCAGTCCTGGATGGCGCCGCGGGCTGTCAAGTATCGCCAGCTTAATAATATCACCGGCCTGCTGGGCACGGCCGTCAATGTCCAGGCAATGGTATTCGGTAACATGGGCGACGACTGCGGTACGGGCGTCTGCTTTACACGCAATCCGAGTACCGGCCAAAAGGAATTCTACGGTGAGTTCCTGATGAACGCACAGGGCGAAGACGTCGTCGCCGGTATCCGCACACCTATCGAGCTGAAAAAACTCAACAAGGTTATGCCGAAGGCTTACAAAGAATTAACCGGTTTCATGACCCGGCTGGAGAAGCATTACAAAGATATGCAGGACATGGAGTTCACCATTCAGGAACGCAAGCTCTATATCCTGCAAACGAGAACGGGCAAACGCACGGCTGAGGCCGCCGTCAGGATTGCCGTCGATATGGTGAAGGAAAAATTAATTAATAAGAAGCAGGCCGTGATGCGGGTCGAGCCGGAACAGCTCGACAGGCTCCTGCACCCGTCCTTCGACCCTAAAGCCAGGCGCGACGTATTTGCCAAAGGCCTGCCTGCTTCGCCGGGCGCCGGTGTCGGACAGGTCGTCTTCGATGCCGAAACTGCGGAAGCCTGGAAGGCCAAGGGAAAGAACGTGATTCTTACAAGAATCGAGACCAGCCCGGAGGATATCGGGGGTATGGACGCGGCAGTTGGTATCCTGACGGCACGCGGCGGTATGACTTCTCACGCGGCAGTTGTGGCCCGCGGTATGGGTAAGTGCTGTGTCGCCGGAGTAGGCGAATTGAATATCAATTACAAGGCCGGAAAGATGACCGTTGGCAAGCTCAACATCAAGGAAGGTGACTGGATTAGCGTCGACGGTTCGACCGGCGAGGTGATGAAGGGACAACTGGCTACAGTCGAGCCGACACTCAGCGGCGCGTTCGGAGAGTTTATGAAGATTTGCGACTCAGTTCGCAAACTCGGTGTTCGCACAAACGCTGACACGCCCGGCGACTCGAAACGCGCAAGAGATTTCGGCGCCGAGGGTATCGGGCTTTGCAGGACCGAGCACATGTTCTTCGAGGGCGAAAGGATTTGGCCGGTACGACAGATGATTCTGGCGGCCGACGATTACGCCGATATGCTCAAGGCACTGGATGCGGCACAGACTGCTGAAGAGAAAAAGCAGATTGAGAAAAAATATGCAACCGCAAAGAAACGCTTCGAGGGCGCCCTTAAGAAGCTGCTGCCCTATCAGCGGAAAGATTTCGAGGGCATCTTCAAGGCGATGACGGGACTGCCGGTGACTATCAGGCTGCTCGACCCGCCGCTGCACGAGTTTTTGCCGCAGGATGCGTCCAGCCAAAAAGAGATGGCGAAGCGCTTAGGTGTAAACTCGGCAACGGTAAAACAAATGGTTGAGCAGCTCCATGAGTTCAATCCGATGCTCGGCCATCGCGGCTGTCGTCTTGCGGTGACATATCCGGCGATTTATCGCATGCAGGCCCGGGCGATTATCGAAGCGGCCCTTAATGTGCGAAAGGCCGGCAAGACGGTTCTTCCTGAAATTATGATTCCGCTGGTCGGTTCGATTGACGAGCTTAAGTACGTCAAGAACGAAGTAGTCGATGAAATCGACCAGGTCTTCAAACAACGAAAAAGCAAAATTAAATATATGGTCGGGACAATGATTGAAGTACCGCGTGCGGCGCTGACCGCCGATGAAATAGCCGCCGAGGCCGAGTTCTTCAGCTTCGGCACAAACGACCTTACGCAGATGGCGATGGGCTTTTCGCGCGACGACGCCGGCAAGTTCCTCGGCGAATACGTCGCAAAGGGCATTTACGAAGCCGACCCGTTCCAGAAGCTCGACCAGGCAGGTGTCGGAAAGCTGGTTGAGATGGGTACACGTCTCGGCCGAAAGACCAGAAGCAACCTCAAGGTCGGCATCTGCGGCGAGCACGGCGGTGAGCCCAGCAGTATCGACTTCTGTCACCGGACGGGACTTAACTACGTCTCCTGCTCGCCGTTCCGTGTACCGATTGCTAGGCTCTCTGCGGCACAGGCGGAGGTAAGGAATAAGTAAACAGTACTCAATAGTCACAGAAAAGGCTCCGAAATTCGGAGCCTTTTTTTATGGCCACAGGGATTTTTGAGTCACTATTCAGTCCGAATCTGTTTTTACATACTTTTTACGAAACAATCGCCACAGCTAATGTACTATATAGGTAATAGGTGCAATTGCTCTTTTAGAAGTATAAAAAGTTTACTTTTATTAAAGGAGAAAGAAAATGAAAAACACGCACAGAATTATCAGTATCTCATTCATCATTGTTTTTCTCTTGAGCCTGTCTTTGATTTACGCTCACGTCGCGGAGTCGGAGAACGTCACTACTGAGAAATCCGGCCGCTTCGAGGTTCTCGGCCCATTTACTCACCGTAATCTTGCACTATACCTCGTGAAGGGAGACGATATCATCCGCAAGGCTAAGTTTGTTACGTTGGAACAGGCCCTAAAGGACAAGAAAGTCACGATTAAGGAGACGGGGGAAGTAAGCAACCTTGTTATCTCCAGCAAGTATACAGAGGAGTATGTATTCATCCAGGCCGGTGATATTGTTCGAGGGGGCAAACAGGACCGAACTTTAGGCACTGATTTCATCGTACCGCCCGGTGCGAAGAAAATGCCCCTGCAGTCGTTTTGTGTTGAAAGTGGACGCTGGCAGGCACGCGAAGATGAAGATGCCGGTAAGTTCTCCGTGTCCGGCAACCAGGTAGCTTCACGCAAGTTGCGTGTGGCGAACCGGCTCGGAAAATCACAGCAAGATGTCTGGGAGGGCGTCTCAGAGCTGCAGGATAAATTGACTTCCAACACGGGAAGCTCCGTCAAATCTCCGGTTTCTCCGTCCAGTCTGGAATTAACGCTCGAAAACGAGGATGTCAAAACAGGCTCCCAGGAGTATATCGAGGCTTTGAAAGACATTATCAAGGACAGAGAACACATCGTGGGATTCGTCTTCGTAATCAATGAACAACTTAATACAGCGGAGGTTTATGGTTCGCAAGACCTGTTCAGGCAACTTTGGCCCAAGCTTCTGCAAACGACCGCTGTCGAAGCCTTTGCTGAGTTAGAGAAAGGCAAACAGTATGAGGTCTCTTCTGCTAAAACCGCGGCAGAATTTCTGGAGTACCCCGAGAAAACTCAGACACAACGTAATCGAATCAACGACTGGCTTAGTATCATTACTCACCAAAGCAAAGACAAAGTCATATTCGAATCTCTTTTCATAAAGGAGCATGTTTTGATTCATGTCACTACAGTGCGAATAGATAAAAAGGACCAGCTCATGCTGAAAAGTAGCCGCAACCAACGATCTCCGCGACAAAGTCAATCGCTGAATCAACAACAGGAAAAGCCGTGACGCAGGTAGTGGTTAAAAAAAACTAAAAGCTGATGTATCAGCTTTGCTAATACCGATCGATTCCTCAAAGGTGCGATTGGTTTTACCGCCGACCGCACCTTCTTCTTTTACTTGACAATTTCACTTTAGAAAATGAATATAAGGCCGTTGTTCATTTATGATAAATTCTTACCGGATAAGGCAGGGATATGTATAAATGGCTCAAACGAAATTTCGAAGACAGGTCTATTGCTGAGATGGGCATCTATTACTGCATCTTCATACTTGCCGGGCTCTTAGTTACCCCGCTGATAATTTTAGCTGCCGGCTATATTGTTTTACATCTGATTCCCCAAGGTCTTCTACGTGATAACGTTATAACCTTCACCCTACTTGCAGCATTTGCTGTTGTTCCAATCTTTTTGATCTGGCTGTGGTGGTCATTAGTCAAAATCGCCCGTTCTGGGTCGGTAAAAAGTCTAGGCGTCGAATATCTAAAGTACCTGCAAATCGCTTTTCTGATTTTCGCCGTCCCTCAATTTATTTTTGATTTTTCCCAGGCTCAAATCATTTTAATGGTAATTTTCTTCTTTGATGCTTTCATTATGCTGGCACTCATAGTAACTCTTACAATCGCCTGTATCGCTCGTTGCAAAATACCACTCGGCACATATCTGAGCATATTAACTGTTATTGTCCTTTTCATCCTACAGGCAGCAATGGCTGGTTAATTAATTCCCCGCTTACTTTTTCTTGACAACGGCATTTTTGCGGCTAAGTATAATCCTGTTATTCATTTTAGGTAAATTCGAAATGCTTTCATTTATTCTGTTATGTCTCCTGCTCGGCCTGGGCCACCTGCTTCGCAGCAGAATTAAGCTGTTGCAAAGACTCTATCTGCCCAGTTGCGTTGTGGCAGGGATTGCAGGCCTTATTATAATTCAGATTTTTAATTCTTTGCAGGACAAGGGCACTCTACTCAATCACATACACGTTGTACTTAGCCAGTCAACTCAGCCGTGGTCGAACCTGCCTTCTTTTCTCATTAATGTAGTTTTTGCATGCCTTTTCCTCGGCGTTACGCTGCCCAAAATTTCGACACTTTGGAAACGTTCCGGCCCGCAGGTTGCTTACGGACAAATCGTGGCCTGGGGGCAATACGTTGTAGCAATAGGATTATGGCTGGTACTTTTACAATGGCTCTGGCCCCAGCTTCCCTCGATGTTTGCCGGTATATTACCTGTTGGTTTCGAAGGGGGCCATGGAACCGCGGCTGGAATGGAACCAGTCTTCGCTCATCACGGCTGGGCCGAGGGAAAAGATTTTGCCTTGGCAAGCGCTACCTGTGGGATTCTGTCTGCGATTATTGTCGGTATGATTTTAGTGAACTGGGCCGTTCGCAAAGGCTATACACACCACAAAGATGCCCCTGCAGCTTTGCCTGAAGATGACAGTGTCGGCATTATTCCGGTCGACCGCAGGCCGTCGGCCGGCCGGCTGACTGTGCGCAGCGACGCTATCGAAACCTTCAGTCTGCACATTGTTGTCGTCGGGATTGCTATCGGTTTGGGATATCTTGCTAAAGAAGGACTCGTACTTCTCGAAAATGCCGTGCCCTGGCTGTCGGAGCACAAGCTTCTAAGTAGCTTTCCGCTTTTCCCTCTGTGCATGCTCGGAGGCCTCGTTGTTCAGGCGTTCGAACAGAGATTTGACAAACATAATTTAATCGACCTGGGTATCACACGCAGAATCCAGAACTCGGCCTTGGACTTTCTCGTTGTCGCGGCGATAGCTACTATCAAACTAAACGTAATTCTTTCGGGCCTTGTGCCTCTTTTGATTCTTGTTGCTGCGGGCATCGCCTGGAATGTCTTTTGCGTGCTCATCCTTGCCCGTAGGATTCTGCCCGACGCATGGTTCGAAAGGTCGATTGCCGAGTTAGGCCAGTCTATGGGTGTCACCGCCACGGGTCTGCTGCTGTTGAGAGTCGTTGACCCTGATTACGAAACCCCCGCCGCCGACGCCTTCGCCTGCAAGCAGCTTGTCCACGAGCCGTTCATGGGCGGAGGACTATGGACCGGTATGGCCATCCCGTTAATCGCGGTCATCGGAGCGCCGAAGGTCTTTTTCATTGCCGCAGCGGCGGTGGCGATATGGTTTGCGGTTGTGTTTATCTTCGGCCTGCGACGAAAAAGTTAATAGCGGATTCTTGCTTTCAAATCGGCGCCTGAAGTTTTATAGTAGTCGAAGCGTTTGATTTGAAACCAGCATTAATTCGGGAGAAATTATGTCGAGTGTACTGATACTCGGCCTGATTGTCTTGCTGGGCTTTATAAGCGGCGAAGCTGCCCGCAAGGTCGGCCTGCCGAAGGTAACCGGCTTCATCCTCGCCGGGATTGTTCTAAATCCCAGGCTGACCCATATCGTCCCTATGGACTTCGCATCGCATACGGATATTGTCATCAATGTCGCCCTTGCCTTTATCACTTTTGAGGTCGGCGGTACGTTACATTACAGCAAGATAAAAAAATTAGGCAAAGGAATCACCTTTATCACTTTTTTTGAGGGTGAGTTTGCGTTCCTGATGACCGCTGTAGGCATAGCCCTGCTCGCGCCGTTCTTTGTCCATATCGAGGGCGCGACCTGGCTGGCAGTTTTTATCCCCGTCGGCTTATTGATGGGTTCACTTGCAAGCCCCACGGACCCTTCCGCTACCCTGGCCGTTGTACACGAATACAAAGCAAAAGGTCCCGTCACTTCGACCATTATGGGTGTCGCCGCGCTCGATGACACACTCGGAATCATCAACTACAGCATCGCCGTTGCTCTGGCATCTGTTTTGGCGGTACATCAGAATCTGGATCTCTTCACCTCAGTGGTTAGTCCGGCATACCAGATTTTCGGCGCGATTGCTCTGGGCATAGCAGTCGGTTTGGTCTTCAACGTGCTCACCGTCCTGCTTAGGAGGGAAACAGAAGGGGTTCTCATCGTCGCTATCCTCGCGATGCTGACTTTGTGTTTCGGAACATCCACCCTCATAGGCGTCGATGAGCTTCTGGCCACGATGACCGCCGGTGCGGTCGTGGTGAATTTCAACCCGAAAAAAGAAAAGGTCTTTCGTATGCTCGAAAGATATACCGAGGAGCTGATTTTTGTCCTCTTCTTTACGATGAGCGGCATGCAGCTTGACTTTGCTGTCTTTTTCAGCCACTTGCCCCTGGTCTTGTTCTTTGTAATATTCAGAACTTCCGGGAAAATCTCAGGCGCAGTCACCGGCGCCGCCGCTGCAAATGCTCCGCCTAAGGTAAAAAAGTACGTATGGGGCGGCCTGATTCCGCAGGGCGGTATAGTCATCGGCCTTGCATTGCTGATTAAGCAGAATCCCGCCTTTGCCGCCTTTTCAGATATTATCATCAGTATCATTATCGGGGCGACCGTAGTGCACGAGCTGGTCGGCCCGGTCATCTCCAAGACGATGCTAAAATCCGCCGGCGAAATCAAAGTTCAACCTCAAAAAGTCCATACGAAATAAAACAAAGGGGCACTCAGCGATTGAGAATGTAAAGGAACGTGTTTAGCAAAACTGCGAAACTCACCCACACAAGGTAAGGCAGCATCAGTATCGAAGCCGCTGTTGATACCTTCTTAAATTGAATGGTGGTAACGACAATCGCCGCCCAAAGTATAACAATTTCGATAAGTCCACCGAGGATGCTGTTCAGCTCGAAAAAGATAATTGTCCAAAAGGCATTTAAAGCAAGCTGTATCGCGAAGAAACTCATCGCAACCCGAACGGCTTTTTTATCGAAACCCTTTTGCCAGACCAAAAAAACGGCCACGGCCATCAAGATATAGAGCACAGTCCATACCGGCCCGAACAGCCAGTCAGGCGGCTGGAAGAAAGGCTTGTTAAGCCGTTCATACCACCCCCATGTGCCCTCACCGGCCATTCCGAGCGAACCGATACCCGCGGCGAGAAATGTTGCCGCCAGCGAAACGACCAGTTTGACAACAGCTTGAAGAGATTTATTCATAAGCAAACCCTCCGAAAATAAAAACGCCTTCGCCGTCTATCAGATAAAGACGCTGTAACTCTCTTCTTATGCGCTTGTCAAATCGAATGGTGAGATATATTCGCCGTGTTTTTCCTTCACAGCTTCAAGTCGTTTGCGAACTTTCCCGAAAGTGTCGAAAACAATCCGCGGTGTGTCCGAAACCTTGTCGTGGTAAATCGCGCCGACGCGGTCGAGCTTTGCAAGATTCTCCGGAACCCTGATAGTGAATTGCCTGACGTAATCAGCCTGGCTGTAGTCATGGCCGAGCTTGTCCTTAAACAGTTTTGACAGGTCTTCGTACCTGGGGATAATTCCGGTCGGCGTCTCGATACCCTTCACATCGCCGTTGACCCGCATCTCAGCCCAGAGCACCCACACCAACTTATCTGCCATGCCGTTGAGGTATTTGCCATTTTTGTCACGGAGGAAGTAATTGACCGAGAAAACAAGCGGCAGTGTTTCGATACCTGCGGCTACATCGAGATTGTTCTGAATATATTTGCCAAGGGGCAGCGACACGAACGAGAGATTGCTCATCAAGTCGAACTTGCGAACACCTTCGGCGCCCAGCGCTGCTGCGGTTGTTTCCGATTCTATTGACGCGCCTTTTATGATTATGCCCTCGGTCCAGTTGTAAGCTTCTTCTACAGGTACCCATGTATCGCTGTCTCTTCCGCCGTAGAGTATTCCGCCTACCGGCACGCCGGCGGGGTCCTCCGTCAGTGGGTCCTTGTTTTCCAAATCACCGATACGGACGGTATAGCGGGCGTTTTTGTGTGAAGGCGATACCTCTTTGCCGTCCGGCCCGGTCATACCTTCGGTATATTTGCCGGCGTAGTTGGTTCCTTCTTTGGGCAGTTTGCAGCCCATACCCAGCCAGTGCGGTCTGCCGTCGTCGGTGACAAGGACGTTTCCGAATATAACTTCGCCGGGTGTGGTGATAGCTTTATAAATGACAGGGTCGTCGTCTGCATTAACGTCGCGAATGATACCGAATATTCCCTGCTCGACGTTGACGGTGCGAATCTCGCCGTGTTTTTTGCGAAGGTACGCGATGTCGTCACCGATAATAGTTTGTCCCGGCAGCATCGATGTAGATGTCTTGCCGCAGGCCGATGGAAACGCGCCGGTAAAATATGTTACTCTTCCACCCGGTCCGTGCACACCCATAACGAACATGTGCTCGGCCAGCCATCCTTCGGCGTCGGCCTTCTTTATAGCCAGCCGCAAGGCGAGTTTTTTCAAACCGATGGTATTGCCGCCGTACTGAGTATTGGTGCTGTAAACGATATTGTCATCGAGGTCCATATAGATACGGCGCTTATCGACGTTTTTGCTGACGAAGTTTTCCAGCTCACCTTCGCTGTGCAAAAACCTGAAGAAAGCCTCCGAACCGCCTGTCTTTTTGAACTGCCCGTAACCTTTTCTATATAGAATCGATTCACTGTGCGCCACGTAAGGCGAATCGGTTATCTGCACACATGGAATACTGAACTGCGAGTCGGTCGGGCCGAGACACCAGAAACAGACTAACATCTCCCGCCCTGCCATCGAGCCGGCAAGAAATTCCTTCACCTCAGCCAGGCCGGTCTCTTTATCTATCGAATTTATACGCTCACCCAAATCCACACCGGGACGAAGAAGATATTTTGTATTGGCCGGGTCTCTCGCCTGGTCGTAATAACCGTCGAAGTGAACCGTATGGCCTTCTGTGGCCAGCGGTTTTTCTTCGCCCGTTTCTACCGCCAGTTTCCGAATATACTCCGCATCCTCAGCAGAATCGCTCGTCACGAAAACCCGCTCCGGCTGACATAATTCTATAGCCTGGGCCACGAACTCGTGCAGCTTCGGATTCGCCAGGGCCGCCAGTTTGGCGTAGTTTTCGCCTGTAACCTTGTTTTTCAGAATATCCTGCATAGTATCCGTCCGGTCAATTCAATCATTTGTCTTACCTCCATACACAATTTTCTTCTATCTGCGCAGCCGCAACATTCTACACAAATACCTTGCCAAGTCAAAAAAAATGCCGCTCCCTTGCACCCGGCGAAAAATGTGGTTAAACTGGTATCCGGTTTCGTTTTACAAAGGCCTTTGATTGGGAGGATTCTAAAATGGATTCTCACAATGTCCCGGACCGCGACACCTCAGCCCGGCCGATGCCAGGCCCCCTGCCCAAGAAGGTCGTCAGGAGACTTTCCGAATCCGCCGACATACCCGCCGGCCCGTTCACATCGGTTAAAGACGTCCTGGATTATGCTATCGTGCGCGAAAAGGAATCGTACGACTGCTATCAGGTACTGATAAAGCTCGCCGGAAAGCCCGACGTCCGCAGGCTATTCGAGTCCCTGGCCTCCGACGAATTGCAGCACGCCGAAAGACTCGAAGCCGTCCGCACCGGCGAATTTAAGTTCGAGCCGGAACTGGTCGGCAGTCTCGGCCTCGCCGACAAGACACCCTCGGCCGATATCACACCGGATATGAGCTACGTTGATGCGCTTAAGGTGGCCATGCGAAAAGAAAAAATTGCTTTCAGACTCTATACCAAACTTGCCGCTTTATCAGCTGACGCGAAGGTTAAGCAGATGTTCTCGCTGCTGGCCCAGGAAGAGGCCAGGCACAAACTCAGCCTCGAATTAGAATACGACCTCACTACATTTTGAAAAAAGTTGTAACATCCGCCCCATTGTTTACCTGCCCCTCAGTTCGTCTTTATACATGTGCCTTTAAGATTGCTACCTATAGGTAGTCGACCGATAGGTATCAGTTCATACAATTCTCATTTGGAGTTTATCTATGAAAGATATTAACAGGCAGGTAGGCCTAAATATTAGATGTATCAGGGAAGATCAAGGAATCTCCCAGGAAAAGCTTGCTCACCTTGCTGATCTTCATCGAGCTTACGTTGGCCAGATCGAACGCGGAGAAAAGAACATCGGCCTTAGAAATCTTGCCAAGATAGCAAAGGCTCTTGGTGTAGACGTAAAGGACTTACTTTAGTGATAGCGAGAAACGGTCCAACGCGTAACGAAAAGACCCTAGTCAGACCATTCTTGAAATGGGCCGGCGGCAAAGGGCAACTGCTCGATGAAATAACCAAGCGCCTGCCCAAGGGCGAGATACGCTCCGGACAAATCGACACGTATGTAGAACCGTTTGTCGGGGGAGGCGCGGTTTTCTTTCATATCGCACGCCATTTTCCTGAAATTAGGTACTTTTACCTTTTTGACATAAATCCCGATTTAGTCGCTTGCTATAAGGCGATTAAAACTAATGTTGAAGAAGTGATTGCTGAATTAAAAGCTTTGGACACGACCTTCAAAAGGAAAAAGACAGGCCGTAAAGATTTCTTCTATAAGATACGCACACAATTCAACACTGACCGCGACCCTGCCAAACTGATTTTTCTCAATAAAACCTGTTTTAATGGCCTCTACCGAGTTAACAGTAAAGGTTTATTCAACGTTCCATTTGGCAATTACAAAAATCCAAACATCTGTGACGAAGATAATTTGAAGGCCGTATCAAAAGTTCTTGCCAAGGTAAAGATAATCTGCGGCGATTTCGAAAAAAGTGAAAGATTTATAAATGCGAACACCTTTGTATATCTTGACCCACCTTACAGACCAATAAGTCCAACGGCTGGTTTCACCTCATACACCAAAGAAGATTTCAGTCTTAGAGATCAGGTTCGACTCGCACAATTCTGTAAAGATATCGATGCAAGAGATTCCAAATTCCTCCTCAGCAACTCAGACCCAAAGAATGAGAATCCCAAAGACCATTTTTTCGAGGATAACTATTCTGATTTTACGATCAACAGTGTCCATGCAATACGGGCAATAAATTGCAAAGGTTCAAAACGCGGAAGGATAAAAGAGTTAATAATTACAAATCAGTAAGGGAGGAAACGTTCGTGGCAAGCGATAAGTCCTGGCAAAAAATATTCGACGAATACAAAATCGGACAACACGATTTTGATCGTGGTCCTTTTACAATTACTGCAACACAAATAAAAAGGGCTTGCCAAAATTTCTTGAAAACCGGCGAGAAAGAAGTCAGAATACTATGTAAACAAGACACAAGGCAATCGAGACCATCCGTATTTATTGAACTCGGACTTTTCCTTCTCCCTGTAAAAAATGGTGAATATGTTATTGTAAAGGGTGAAGGTTACGTAGATCTTCCTAAAATTGACAGTACTCAAGAATTTTATCTCTCAAAAATCGATTTTCCTCTCGACACGTCCATAGTTGGTAACTCAGAAATGCAGCACCTCGATTTTGCATACGCATCCAGTCTTATACGAACATTTATGCAGGATGAAACTCTGGTTCTAACGATACGCGGCCGAAAATACACTCCTCAATTCGCGTTTAATGTCGGGCCACACAAAATAACCGTCAAAAGTGTGCAAACTGAGGTTGATGCTGGATATGAAGGACGAAATAATGTCGTCCTTGTTGAAGCGAAGAACGCTGCTGCTTCAAATACAATCATTCGCCAACTTTACTACCCATTCCGTCAATGGCAGGCGCACACCGCCAAACCCTTGTTAACTCTCTTCTTTGAAAAGGCCGGTGACTCTTATTCTATTTGGCAATTTCACTTCACCAACTTGGAGGACTACAACAGTATAGAATTAGTTAAGGCGGGTAAGTTTTGGATTCAGACCAATGCCTGAAGGCAATGAATACACACCTGAATTTACAACTGTCTGGTCGTTTCCACAGCGAGGCGCGTGGGCTACGCACAATAGCAGTTATCGCGGCAACTTCGCTCCGCAGGTACCAAGAAATCTTATAGAGATGTACTCGAAAAAAGGCGATTCAATCCTCGACCCAATGGTCGGCGCGGGTACAACCCTAATCGAGGCCAAACTCCTCGGCCGCTGCGCCCTCGGCATAGATATCAATCCCGACGCTGTAAAACTTTCCGAAAAATCGCTTCAGTTCAAACATCATCCCCAAACAAAACAAAAAGTAAAACTGGCTGATGCAAGAGAGTTGTCGTTTTTAAAAGATAATTCATTCGACCTTATAGTAACCCATCCGCCATATATGAATATCATCAAATACTCGCAGGGGCACATCGAAGGCGATTTATCGAACATTAGCTCGCTTCCGAAATTCTGCGATGAGATGGAAAAAGTCGCTTCCGAATTGTTCAGGGTATTAAAACCTGACAAGTTCTGCGCAATCCTCGTAGGCGATACCCGCAAGGGCAGGCACTTTGTGCCTTTGGCCTTCAATGTGATGCAGCGGTTCCTCAAGGCCGGGTTTGTTTTGAAAGAAGACATCATAAAGGTCCAACACAATTGCACAACAACTGGTAAGTGGAAATCCAAGGCCTTGAAGGATAAATTCTACCTAATCATGCACGAGCACCTCTTCGTCTTTCGCAAACCCACTCCTCAAGAGGACCTATCCCGTATAAGATACAGTACGGTACTATCGCCTTAATCCTGCTTGCCACGGCGTAGTCCCTCAGGGACGAAGCCGGGTCCAGAATCAAATTCAGCACTTCTTTATAATCCGCGCTAATCCACAAAACTTGTCCGCCGTAGTTTGAACGAAGGCGGTTCCGCGGTTAAATTAGTCGTTCGTAAATCGTACTCGTCATTCGTAATTCAATTCCTCTATGTCCCTGTGGCTAAAAACGTTTTGTGCCTTTGAACCTTTGCACCTTCGGATTATTTCTGCGTACTCCGCGTTTAAAAAATTTGCTGTAATCAGTGTCATAAAACACGGGTCACAGGGGCCGGGCGACGAGTCACAGGGCCATTATTTTCAAAAAAATGGCCTTTTCTTCTTGACTATTGTTCAATATATGGTATAATACCCATGTTGTTTGGTAAAATGTAAACTTACCTGTCTCGGCGTAGCTGTCGTTCAGCGAAGACGGAGGCAAGTTCAAAACCGGTCGACAGAGGACTGACAACGGATGACAGGAAATCTGTGAAACCTTCCCTGAGCGCAGTCGAATGGGTCCCAAGATAAAAAACAGCGCAAATCCAGGCTTTGGCAACAGATATGTCAATATCTATAGTCGAGTTGCAAGGTTTGAGCAAGCTCGCTTGCAGAGAACCTTAATACGAGAATATAAGGGCTGTCGAAGACGCCCCTGCCAAAGCTATTTCTCTGTGTTCTCGCCTGCCCTCCTGTCCTCGAACTGTTTTGTCGCGGATGCATGCAGTAAGCAGGGGGTGTCCTCTGTGGCTATACAAAAAATCCGTAAAAATCCGTGAACCTGTCCTGAGCGGAGTCGAAGGAATCCGCGGTTAAAAACCACAAAAACAATGCATTTTCCTGAAAAAATTGAAAAAAACAATGACTTTAGTAACTAAAAACAGTGTTAATCCGTGTAAATCTGTGTCAAAAAAATCCCTCTGTGACCTCTGTGTCCTCGGTGGCTTAAATTGTATTTTTTCCTCTGTGGCTATGCGCTACATTTGTAGAGAGACCTTTACAAATCCATCCTTTTTTGAGAAAACAAACCCAATTTTAGCGGTATTTGGGCCAAATACCGCTATTATGCCCAAAAACGAACCCAAACAAACCCAATTCAAACCCAATCAAACCCAATTTATCACGGCGTAGCCCCGATTTTTTCGGGGCGAAGACGGAACGAACCCAATTCAAACCCAATTGGCAAAATACCCAAAATAAACCTATACCCTGTATTGACAAGGCATTATGAAAAAATACAATGATTCGGCAGAAATGAAAACAAACCCAATTTTTACCCGACGTAGTCGAAAACGAAGGAGGGCAAAACCAAAAAAAAACCAAAATTATACCGTCTGGGCAATCTGGGCATTTTTGCCCGCCGAAGCTTCAGAAAAGACGGATTTTGGCTACTTGCTACTGAATACAGAATATTGGATACTGGATTTGAATAACTATGAGTCGGGTCGCAAAGGTCAAATTTAAAGAATACCGGAAAAGTATCCCAGCCGCTCTCGACGCTATCGGTGCGGTAGACCGGCTGCCTCAATCGGGCCTGATTATCATCAAGCCAAACCTCACTACCGACAGCCCCCCGCCGGTAACCACAAACGTCAAAGCCGCACAGGCCGTTTATCAATACTGCAAACGGCACACTAAGGCCGAAATAGTCATCGGCGAAGGATCCGGCAATGGAACAACCGCCGACATATATCAAAGCCAGGGCTATACGGCACTCGCCGAAAAATATGGAATACGACTGCTCGATTTCAATACTGAAAAAGCAATCCGACTCAGGAAAAAAGACGCCTTTGTTCTTAAGGAATTCTACCTGCCCGAGATTGCACACGAAGCATTCATAATCTCACTGCCTGTACTGAAAGACCACTCATTCACAAAAACAACTATCGCAATGAAGAACATGTTCGGCCTGGCGCCTGAGCCATACTACAAAGGCTCGTGGAACAAATCGAAACTGCATTCCCCCTCGACGCACAAATCCGTCGTTGATGTCTGTTTGTATAGAAAACCCGATTTGTGTCTTGTCGATGCCTCCGTTGCACTTGCCGGAATGCACCTGGCCGGTACCAAAAAGAAAATTGGTCTGCTACTGGCCGGCTTCGACCCTGTGGCGGTCGACGCAGTCGGCAGTGAGCTGCTCGGCCATAACCCGCGCAAAATCCAGTATTTGAAACTGGCCGACGGCCTGCTCGGAGATTTGAATAATATTGAAATCATTAATGCATAAGAGCTGGAGATAACACAATGGCCAAGATACCTTACGATTACAAAGATGTGTTTGACATGACGATGAGGCGAATGACCAAGGAAGGCCTGCTGCTCGTTACTTCTGACAAAAACGGCAAGCCAAATGTAATGACCATCGGCTGGGGCTCGATTGGTTCGGTCTGGGGCAAAGATGTATTTATAATACTGGTAAGGCCGTCACGATACAGCTATACACTTCTTGAGCAGGTTCCGCAGTTTACTGTAAATGTCCCCACACAAGGCCTGGCCTCGGCAGTTGAATTTTGTGGAAGTGTGTCGGGCCGCGATTGCGACAAATTCGCCCAGGCCCAGTTAACACCCGCCCCTGCTCAGGAAACCGACGTTCCTGTTATAGAGCAGTGCCCCATCAACTATCAATGCAATGTAATACACAAAACAGATATGGTCGCAGGCGCCGTACCCGATGACATTAAAAAGGAGTTTTATCCTTCGGACGACTATCACCGGATTTACTTCGGCCAGATTCTCGCCTGCTATGCCGACGAGGACCTCAGCCTCGAATGACTAAAAAATCCCCTACGAGTATTGATAAGTGAATATTTCAGCAATCGTCCCGTTAAGAACCTCGCTGAACGAATCACTGATTCTAAAATCAAGGTTCGTCGCGTCGTGGTTGTTGATTTGACCTTTCTCGCCGTTTTTGGCGCATCTCTTCTCTTGCCATGCGCCTTTCTTCCAGCTCTTTGAGTCGCTCCTGTCTTTTTGCTTCTCTGGCCTCGTCGAGTACCTCATCCACTTTAGCGGCCCTGGCTTCGAGTATCTTATCGATTGCAGCGACGGTTTGTGTCGCACCTTCCGACTCGGCTATCATTTTGAGAAGATGAAGTTGCGCTTCGGTTGTTCTCTTTGCCGCCCTTGCAAAGTCTATTCTTTGTTCCATCTCAAGTTTCAGCCACTGCTTGGACTCACTGTCACTCGCCCGGTCGGCATTATACCACGCCTTGCTCAGCACTGTCTCAGGTACATTTGGCTCTGCAGACTCAGCTTCGGCCTCGTCCAGTTCTTCAGCTTGCATCACAGTTTCATCATCTGCCGGCTCATTCTCTTCAGCTGTATCAGCCGCTAAGGCCAGCAGCACAAACGCCGATAATATCATGCCGTAAATAACTAATATCCTTGTTCTGTCCACAGTACAGCCTCCAAATTTTAATAATTAACGCTTAACAACTTTACAACCTACATTAACCGATTATACCATCGGCAGTGGCAAATTTACCTTGAAATCCGCCCAAAATACTAAGATGCTTATACCTCCTCGAGCATTTGTACTCCGAGCTGCTCACAGATCCGGTCGAAGTCATCGAGAGAGCCGAACTCTATAATAATTTTACCCCGCTGGCCGTTTTTTCTCGTCAAAATAGTTACCCTGGTTCCGAGGTGCCTGCTCAGCCGTGTCTCCAGTTCCGCGATATGCGGAGGTTTATACTTGACCTTTTTGCCGGCATCAGCACCGCCATGCAGATACAGCCGAACCAGGCGTTCGACCTCACGAACACTTAATCTGCCGGCCATAGCCCTGTTAGCCAGCTTGCGCCTCAGGTCTTCGGTCGGCAGTGCAAGTATAGCACGAGCATGACCCATCGACAGGTCTGAGTTGATAAGCATTTGTTTTATTTCATCCGGTAACTCCAATAGCCGTATATAGTTAGCGATCACAGAGCGGTTCTCACACAGACGCTCGGCTGCCTCGGCCTGTGTCAGGGAAAACACATGCAGGTATTTTTGGTAAGCCTTTGCCCGCTCAATTGGATTGAGGTCGCTTCTGTGTATATTCTCGACCAGGGCAAGCTCAAGTAGCTGCTCATCCGTCGCTTGACGTACCAATGCCGGGATGGTCTCAAGGCCGGCTTCTTTCGCAGCCCGGATTCGACGCTCTCCGGCTATAAGCTCATAACCGCCGCCTGAAGGACGAACAACGATAGGCTGAACAACGCCATTGGCCCGGATGGAATCAGCTAATTCAGACATACCCTTTTCGTCCCAGCTCGTACGTGGCTGGTATGGATTCGGCAGCACCGAGCTAATGGGGACATAGCGCAGGGAATTATGTAACTCCTTATCTGGAGGGAAGTTACCTGCATTTCCTGCTATTGCTGCGTCGAATTCAGCCATCTGCGCCTCTTCAGTTATCGGACCTAAAAGTGACTGTAACCCCCTGCCCAAATGTCTCGGTTTTTCACGTTTCTTCGTGCTCATAAGGCCTCCTATGCCTAAATGAATACCATCCTTGTTATGCGGTTGCGCGGTACGCACCACATTATTTTCGGATGTTTTAGCGAAATTTCTGTAAAATTACCAATACAAAATCGCTCATTTGCCTAAAATTGTTCCACGTGGAACATCTATCTCTCTCCCAGTTGGCCTACCAAAGTACACCGCCCTATCTTTGTTTTTACTCATAATTCATTAGTTGTCACAAGATATATTGCCCGCAAATGCGATTATACACTGTATTTAGACGCACCTGGTTTGAGTCTATAGGTGCGGGAAATTCACGAAAAGGCGGCCCCTGGATTGGGCAGCATTACAAGAAAAAAATCCTGCCAAAAACAAAATTCGATGGAATATGATGGCAGGGCGTTTCCATATTTTGGTCAATGAAACGTGGCTGGCACCAGGAAAATTGCTCAAAGATATATCCTTTGAGTATCAGTCATTCTTCCCAAGCAGGCGGAACTTTATCGAGAATCGGAATTGTTCCACGTGGAACTAGCGTCAAGTACGGAGATGTTATGACTTGTCTCGAATTGCATATCACAAGCAATAGTTATTAATTGAGCCTGACTCGTTTGAGTAAAGTAAGCGCAGTTTCGCCGAGCTTTACCTTTAATCAAGTTTGTTGGAAACACATCAAAATAATTAAAAATGAAGAGTTTATTTTGATTCTATGTTTCGTGAGCAACTAACACTTGTTAAAGTTATTTAACCAGGTTGTCCTAATATTATTAACATCTATATTTACACCACAATATAGAGTAAAGATTGACAAACGGCAGTAACGGACTAAAATGGTAGGTAATGAAGGAAGGTGGTTTTTAAGGAGGAGCATGCGTAAGCGGAAGAAGTTCTTAATGTAATTTAAATGTTGAGGGAGATGATTTGCGCGGCAGGGCATTAACCTGAAATAAACTCTGAAAGGGCAGGAAGATGAAAAAGGTAGGGGTGGGATTAGTTAAAACGGCTGTTGTTATTTTGATTGTTGCCTGTGCGAACAGCACCTTAGCAGATTCAGTGTTTGACCATTTTGACGATGAGATGTTGGATCCAGCTTGGCAGATTATTTTTGATAATTCTCTGGGCTGGATGTACAGTGAAGCAGGAACACTGCTTACTGTTACTGATATAGATATTATAGACCAGTCCTCTGCACCAGCCCGGTCTCACGTGCTTTTATCACAGAAGTTTTTAGCTCCGGCAGACTTCACGATAAAGGGAACAATAGCATGGGATTCCGGCGGCAACAATTCTGCTATGCAGGGTATATTTATACGGTTAAGAAGCGGTGGCGGAATTATCGTTTCAGCAGGTTACCATGACTCAGCGCCCGCATACAGAGGAGAAAAAGCCGCAATAATTGGCGGGGCTTTCTTTTATTCAGGCCTGAACTCGCTGCCGCTTAGCGGTTCAGCGAATATTAGAATCGAGCGAATTGCCGATGAGGTGTCAATTTTCTGGGATGATGTCCTTATTCTAAATGCCGTTGAAAACAGGGCAATTGATGAAGTGGCTGTAATATTTAGGAAGAATACTTATGACAGCAGGTCCACATTCGGAGAACTGGCAATTGATTATATCTGGGCAAATTCTGAAAAAGTTCAACTTACTGACCTCCGAATCGTCGGGCCTAATGAAGTGGCTGAAGAATCAGTCACACAATATACAGCTATTGCGGTTTATGACAACAACAGTACGAAGGACGTCACCGACTCGGCCACATGGGCGGTTATGCCTGATAACTATGCTGATATCGATGATTCCGGCCTGCTGAGTACTTACGAATTGGTCATGCCAATCGAAGAAGTGACTATCTACGCAGAATACACAGAAGGCAACGATGTAGTACAGGCCGAAAAAGATGTACAAATCTTCGCCCTCTGCCCGCAAAGCAGCGCCTTAGAGTTCGACGGAGTCAACGACTACATCAATTGCCCGGACCCCCCTGACGGGAGTCTAGATTTCGGAACTTGCCCATTCTCAGTATCAGCTTGGGTATATCTTTACAGTGACCAGAATCACAAGTTCGTCACGAAAGTTGAAACGGCCGCTAACGAAGGGTGGGCCCTTAGAATTAACTTCGGACAATTGCAGTTTGTCCTTAATGACTCGTACGTTGTTAATGCATCGCAACTACCGTTGAATAGCTGGTGCCATATTGTTGGAGTCAGAACTGCTACGGGTCTGAGACTCTACGTGGATGGGCAAAACGTTGCAAACTCAGATGAGGGTGTAGGGCAAAACGTTAGCACGCCGTACCCCTTACAAATAGGGTGGCGTTACGGCTCTCGCCCTTCGGTTCCACATCACGGGATAATAGACGACGTTGCCATTTACAGTTGTGCCCTTTCGGCTGCCCAGATAAATGCATTGATGTATCACGGACCTGAACTTACCGACAGTAATCTAGCTGGCTTCTGGGATTTTGCCGAGGGGCAGGGACAAATCGCTCATGATTCCAGCGGTAATGCCAATCACGGTTATCTGGGGTCCGACCCGTGTAATCCTAATGATTCAGACCCGTGTTGGGTCGAGCCCGGGGCGCCGCTGTATTGTACGCCAAGGCAGATGATTGTCAGGAATATTGAAGGTGTGCTCGAACGCAAGAGAATTGCCCAGCAGCAAATAGACGAGGCCCTGGAACGCGAAAGGGCGTCGGTAAGGTTGTTGATGGATGATATGAAGGGGTATAAAAGCTGCTGCCGAAATCCGTGGAATATCTTGTGGCCTGCACGCGAGATTTACAGGTCAATGCACCTCGAATATCAATGCAGACGCAAGCTCCAGGAGAGCACCGATATCCTCGAACGTGCACTAAAATGGCTGCTCAATGACGCTGTGCCCGGCTTGGTCGAGAGACCCAGGCAAGGCGGATAATAGCTCACACAAATAGATAGATAGTAACATAAGTGTGATTTTATCGGACGTTGAATTCAGTATCTAATGCAGCAGGGCGGCAAAGACCGCCGGTATGTTGTCTGTCCCCCGAAATCGCAATTTAGAAGACTCTTTGAAAAATTTCCACTCCCTAAGACCTGTACCCTGCAAACGTTACGCCGATTTAGCTGCCCGGCGCTGGCGGTTGATTATGTCACGGCCTTTGCTTGTCCGCATCCTGGCCCGGAATCCGCTTTTGCGTTTTTTCTTTATCTTGCTTATACGATGATTTTCCATAATGCATGTCCTGTCAAAAGTGCTCAGCCACAGAGTTTTTCTTTTTAGCCACAGAGAACACAGAGTTCACAGAGGCAAAATTTTAAGACCTTATATGCTAAATACTGTAAAAGATTCATATTATAGTATTGATAAGCGGGAATGCAACGGTTATTCAGGGTAGATAGCTAATCGGGTCCTGGTGGTAGAACTGTTTCAACTCGTCGTAGAGTTCAGGGTGCCTGCGTTTCAATTCCTTCGGTTTCTCAAAGAAGTATTCAGTTGCGACTGCGAAGAACTCCGCGGGGTTGGTAGCAGCGTAATCCCGCAGCAGGCTCGGCCGGTTCCGCATTGCGGCGTTGCGCAGTTTCTCATAATCTTTCTGCAGGACGCGGGCCCATGCCAAATACCGCGTGCGGTTGCTGAGGACTTCGGTACTGTCGCCTTTGCCGCCTGACTGGTCGATTTGATGCGCGAACTCGTGGAGCACGACGTTCTGGCCGTCGTGTATATCAGCGGCGCCGTGAACGACATCGTCCCAGGACAGGACTACTGAGCCGCGATGCCAGGATTCACCGAGCAGGACCTGTGGGCCTTCGCTGATTATGCCGGAGCCGACGTGCTGCGGACGATTGATTACGAATGCGTGCGGATAGACCAGTATCGAGTACAGGCCGGGGTAATAATCAGTCTTTCGGTGCAGCAGTAATATGCAGGCCTGTGCGGCTATGGTGACTTTCATTTCATCGGTGACTTCAAGGCCGGCGCAGCCTTCGAAGCGCTTCTCAGCCAGAAAAAACAGCATGTGCCGCTGCAGCTCGGTTTTGTCGGCGTCGGGCAGATGGTTATAGAAGGGCAGATTCTTTTCGATGATGGTCAGCCATTCTTCGGGGAACGGTTTTTGTGCGATTCGGTTTCGCCGCCATTGCTTAAGCCAGAACATACGCGGATTTTAGCAGATTGAGTCATTGAGCGAAAAGGGGTTTTCAGGGGCCTGATTTTGTGTTAATATATGGGGTTTCGATTTTGGGCGAATTTGATGGTACACCGGTGCTCACCTTTTGAGGGTAGTATGGCTGCGGATATAGAAAAGGCAATCTGCATAACGGGTGCGGCGGAGCATAATCTAAAGAATATCAGTTTAGATATTCCGCGCGACAAGCTCGTCGTTATTACCGGCATCAGCGGGTCGGGCAAAAGCTCGCTGGCCTTCGATACCATATACGCCGAAGGCCGAAGAAAATACGTCGAATCGCTCAGCTCATACGCGAGGCAGTTCCTCGAGCAGATGCAAAAGCCGGCGGTCGGTAATATCACCGGCCTGCCGCCTACGATAGCTATCGAGCAGAGAAGCGCCAGCAGTAACCCGCGTTCGACGGTCGCGACAACTACCGAAATATATGATTACTTCCGGTTGCTTTTTGCAAGGGCGGGCACGCCTCACTGCTGGGTCTGCGGAAAAGAGATTACGAGTCAGCATTCGACGCAGATAGTCGAATCGATACTTTCGTTCGGCGAAGGGGCGAAGGTACAAATCTGCGCGCCGTTGATACGCGGCAAGAAGGGCGAGCATCGCGAGATATTCGGCGACATACAGAGGGAGGGATTTGTCAGGGTTCGGGTTGACGGCAGTATCTATGACGTCAAGGGTGTACCGATGCTCGATAAGAAAAAGAAGCACAATATAGAAGCTGTGGTTGACAGGCTGATTCTAAAGGAGGGAGTAAGAATCAGATTGGCGGATTCGGTAGAGACTGCGCTGAAATTAGCTGACGGGATTATGCTTGTCCTTGTACAAAAGCCCAATGATGACGCGAAGAACGGCGGCAACGGTGATTGGCAGCATGTGATGTACAGCGAAAAGTATGCCTGCCCGAAACATCCGCAGTGCAGTCTTTCTGAATTGTCGCCGAGGCTGTTCAGTTTCAACAGTCCTTATGGCGCGTGCAGAGAATGTGACGGATTAGGTACTATGCTGGAGTTCGACCCGGATTTGATTGTGCCGGACAAGAACATCTCATTAGAGAGCGGCGCGATAGATGCCTGGCGCAAGGGCGGCAAGCGGATGAATATATTTTATAACCGGCTGATAAAAAGGTTCTGCCGGAATGTGGGTATAAGCAAGGCGACACCTTTCGAGAATATACCGCAGGAAATAAGGCGCGTCCTGATGTACGGCACAAGCGGCGCCGATTCGAGAAAATACGGAATTACGTTCGAGGGAGTGATTCCGAACCTTACGCGAAGGTGGAAGACGACGACCAGCGAATATGTAAAGGCGCGGCTGCACAGCTATCTCAGCGAGCAGCCCTGCAAAAGCTGTCACGGGGCGAGACTGTGCCCGGAGGCGAGCGCGGTAACAATCGGCGATAAGAATATTCACGAACTATCGAAGCTGAGTATCGAAAAGGCGCAGAAGTTTTTCAACAAACTTCAGTTAAGCGAGGAAAAGGCCCATATAGCGCAGGCGGTGATTAAGGAGATAAAAGCGAGACTGAAGTTTATGGTGGACGTCGGGCTTGGGTATCTGACGCTCGATAGAAGAAGCAGCACGCTGTCGGGCGGTGAGGCGCAGCGGATTCGATTGGCGACGCAGGTCGGCAGCGGCCTGGTGGGCGTCTGTTATGTGCTCGATGAACCGACGATAGGTCTGCATAAGAGGGACAACGACCGATTGTTAGGAATTCTGCGGCGGCTTTGCGATATCGGTAATACGGTATTAGTGGTCGAGCATGACGAGGATGTAATCGCAAGTGCCGACCATATAATTGATATCGGCCCGGCGGCGGGTGCACACGGCGGTGAATTAGTCGTGCAGGGCGGTATCGAGCAGGTCAAGAAATGCAAAGAGTCGATAACCGGCAAGTATCTCAGCGGGAAGATGAAGATTGAGCTGCCTGCCAGTAGGCGCAGGTACAATCTGCGAAGATGTATCGAGGTCAAAGGAGCGGCGGAAAATAACCTGAAAGAAATCGACGTAAAATTTCCGTTAGGCGCTTTTATTTGTGTTACCGGCGTCAGCGGTTCGGGAAAGAGCACGCTAATCGAGCAGATACTGCTGCGGGCGCTGAAGCGAAGGCTGTATAGTTCGCGCGATAAGCCGGGCAAACACAAAAACGTCCTGGGCACCAGTCAGATTGACAAGGTGATTGAAATCGACCAATCGCCGATAGGCAAAACGCCGCGGAGTAATCCTGCGACTTATACCGGCGTGTTCGATGAGATACGCAAACTGTTCAGTATGACGCGCGAAGCGAAGATTCGCGGCTATAAGCCGGGCAGGTTCAGCTTTAACGTCAAAGGCGGAAGGTGTGAATCGTGCAGGGGGCAGGGCACCAAGAAAATCGAGATGCACTTTCTGCCTGATGTTTATGTGACCTGTCAGCAGTGCAAGGGTGTGCGGTATAACCAGGAAACACTTCAGGTGACATATAAGGGCAAAACGATAGCGGACGTGCTGGATATGCCGATTGATGCGGCCTCGGCCTTTTTTGCGAACTTCCCTGTGATAGTTCGGCTGCTGAGGACATTGAATGACGTGGGGCTTGGGTATATGACTCTGGGCCAGGCATCGACGACGCTGTCGGGCGGTGAGGCGCAGCGGGTCAAGCTTTCGGCTGAACTGGGAAAGGCGGCGACGGGACATACGATGTATCTGCTGGATGAGCCGACGACGGGACTGCATTTTGCGGACATTCATAATCTGCTCAACGTATTGCAGCGGCTGTGCGATATGGGTAATACGGTTGTTGTCATTGAGCACAACCTCGATGTGATAAAGATGGCTGATTATATTATCGACCTTGGACCTGAAGGAGGCGAGGCGGGCGGAAAGGTAGTTGTGGCTGGTCCGCCGGAAGAGATACTGAAAAATTCCAAAAGTTACACAGCTAAATATCTCAAGAAAAAGCTCAAAACGGACGGAGAAGTTGTTAAAAAGACACGTCGGAAGGTAAAAGTATCGGCGTGAAAATTTTACCGTGAGATAATCGGGAGAGATTATGATTACCTCGGCACTTCGATGGGTCGGTGATATTGATGGTTACCTCGAGCTGCTGGACCAGCGTCGGCTGCCCGAGCAAATCGTCAAAATCAAATGCGAAACTGTCGAGCAGTTATATGAAGCGATAAAGACACTCGCTGTGCGCGGCGCTCCTGCGATTGGCGTTGTTGCAGGTTACGGTGTTGTGCTTTCGCTTCAGACAGGGGAGATTAAAAATCTTCAGTCGGCGATTGGATCGGTCGAGACGGCGTGCGAGCGGCTTGGCTCGGCCCGGCCGACGGCGGTCAATCTCTTTGCTGCGCTCGAAAGATGTGAACAGGCCGCGAAACAATTTGCCAAATCGCAGACGTCTGCTGATGTCAAAGCCTTGAGAGAATGTGTGCTCCGGACGGCGCAATCGATATATGAAGAAGACGTCGAGATGTGTCTTAAAATTGGTCGGAACGGCCAAAGGTTTATCAAAGACGGCGGTGCGGTCCTGACACACTGCAATGCAGGCGCTCTGGCCACCGCGGGCCAGGGCACGGCGCTATCGGTTCTGTACGAGGCGAAGAATAGCGGCAAGCGATTCGTCGTTTACGTCGACGAGACACGGCCATTGCTGCAGGGCGCGAGGCTCACGACGTGGGAGCTGCAGCAGGCAGGTATCGAGACAATTTTGATATGCGACAACACGGCTGGCTGGTTAATGAAGCAGGGCAGGATTGACGCGGTGATAACCGGCGCCGACAGGATTGCAGCTAACGGCGACACGGCCAATAAGATTGGCACATATAGTCTGGCGGTTCTTGCCAAAGAGAATGACATTCCATTTTATGTTGCTGCGCCGTCGAGCACATTCGACTTGAGCATATCGAGCGGAGATGCGATACCGATAGAAGAACGGGACGCTGAGGAGGTGGTGAGCTTCGCCGGCAGGAGGATTGCTCCATTGGGTATAAGTGTTTATAATGCTGCTTTCGATGTCACCGAGGCGGAGCTGATTACGGCGATAATAACAGAAAAAGGTGTTGCAGAATCACCGAATATAAGGAAGATATCGAGACTTATATAAAAGAGTGATTTATGACCGAATATAGCAGCGGGTTGCAACAACAAAAAGACCGAACGCCGCAGGAATGCATCAGCAGCTCGGACATTCTGAAATGGCGGCGGCGAAATTCGTATTACTATAGATGGCTCGAGCGAATATATCGCTTTTCGGTCAGGCCGAACAGCAGGGTCCTGCATATCGGGTGCGAGTGCGGCGACCTTCTGGCGGCGGTTTCGCCGTCACACGGAGTCGGTGTTGATTCCGAAAGCAGAACAATCGAAGCGGCAAAGGAGCGGTTCAGTAATCTGCATTTTTACAAAATGGACCCGTATGAGTTGCGGCTGAATGAGAAATTCGATTATGTGCTGATATGCAATTCTTTGGGTCGATGGCGCGACATCCAGCGGGTTCTCGAAAATGTGCAGCAGGTATGCACGGAGGACACCCGCATTGTCATAACGTACTACAGCTATCTTTGGGAATATGTGCTGCGCCTGGGTTCTCTGATTTCTGTGCGCAGGCCTTATTCGTATCAGAACTGGCTGCCGCCGGCGGATATTATGAACCTGCTTCACCTGGCAGGTTTTGAAACGGTGCGCAGGGATTCGTATGTGATGATGCCCAAGCGCATTTGGCCTTTGACTTCCGTTTTCAATTATTTTCTTTCACTGCTACCGGGCTTTCGCAATCTCAACCTGATTAATTTTATCGTGGCAAGACCCGTACCGAAGCCCAGGGCGGATGCCGACTTGTCGGTATCGGTTATTGTCCCGTGCCGGAACGAGCGAGGCAATATCGCCGACGCGATTCGCAGAATTCCCGAGATGGGCAGAGAAACGGAAATAATTTTTGTCGACGGCAACAGTACCGACGGCACCGCGGAAGAGATAGAAAAACAGATAGCGGCCCATCCCGCCCGGTCAATCAGTCTGATTCATCAAGGCGACGGAGTGGGTAAGGGCGACGCCGTTCGCAAGGGTTTTGCCGCGGCGAAAGGAGATGTGCTGGTGATTCAGGACGCGGATTTGACCGCGCCGCCTGAGGATTTGCCGAAGTTTTTTGCCGCGATTAGGGACGGCAAAGGCGAGTATATCAACGGCTCGCGCTTAGTATACCCGATGGAAAAAGAAGCGATGCGTTTTCTGAATCTTCTGGGCAATAAGTTTTTTGGCGCCTTGTTTAGCTGGCTGTTAGGCCAGCGATTTCGAGACACCCTTTGCGGCACGAAGATGTTGACCAAAAAGAATTATGATATAATCGCTGCAAACCGTTCTTACTTCGGTGATTTTGACCCGTTCGGCGATTTCGATTTGATATTCGGCGCGATAAAGCAGAATCTCAAGGTTATAGAAGTACCCGTTGCATACAAGGCCAGAGATTACGGCACTACCAATATCAGCAGATTCAGACACGGCTGGCTGCTGCTGAGGATGAGCTGGGTGGCATTTAAGAAAATCAAGTGGCTGGGCAGGGCGTGAAGTGGTGTTTGTGAGCAATTCACAAAACCAGGATGTGAATGGCAGAACGGCAAAGGATTCGGGTTCTTTCGGTAAGTTTGCATATCAGGGACAATTGTTGGTGGTGTTTGTTCTTCTGCTTCTTCCATTTATTGTTTTTTGCTGGATGGTGCCATTTGTCGGCGGGCATTCATTGGGCAACGACTATCAAAACTATTGGATAAACATGCAGCTTCATCTGCGTTTTTCTTTGGAGCACGGTACGTTTCCTTTGTACGCCCCAGGTTTCAACGCCGGCTGGACGTCGAGTGCATTAACGCTTGGCCAGATGTATCATCCGATTTCATGGGTAGCTGCTTCGGTTCCGGGTTACTGGCAAGGGCATGCTCTTGAGATTGGAACTTTTCTTCGGCTTATTTCTCTGGGTATCTGTAACGTTGTTGTTTATTTGTTCCTTCGAAGGCTGCGGCTCGGCGCTGCTTTGGCATTTGTGATTTCATTCATCACGGTGTACAACCTGCGGATGCTGGACATGTTCCGTTACGGCGCGTCGCTGGAAAATTATATCGCTTTTTTGATGCTGTGCGTGACGATTGGGTGGTGCTATCTGAACAACAGACCGAAGCTGAGCTTCGTGTTGATTGTTGTGTGCACGTACCTGCTCATAACAGGTGGGCACCCGCAGATTGCATATATTGGTCTTATCGGTGCAGTTTTTTTTGGCCTTGTTGCGCCTTACTATCTGGCCGAGGTACTTCCTGAACAGAAGAAACCACAGCGAAGATTAGTGCTGCGTTACTATTTCTTTATTGCCTTCGGAATCTTTACAGGCTTGATGCTGGCGTCGTGGTATAGTTTTCCGTTTTATTTCGAGTATATACGACAAAGCGGAAGGGGTTCTGGATGGAGCTTTGCGTGGTCATGCGGACATCAGGACACGTTATTCGGCGGTCTACAGAATTTTTTCAATCCTTATCAAAGCGACGTTCACGGCGCTTTCGGCGGGTCTTCTTTGATTATACCGGCGGTTATTAGTCCATTGCTGGTTTTATTCAACAAGCGTGTTGCGAAGGTTATTTGGTTTATATGGCTGATTAGTGTCATTGTTTTTGTCGTGTCCCTGGGTTCCAACGGTCCCTTCTACTATTATTTATGGAGGTATTTTCCATTTGCGCAGAGCTTCCGGGTGCCGGGCAGATGGAATCTTCTTTTGCCATTCCTGTTTCTTTTGTTGTTGGTCTGGGCTTCGAGAGCCCGGACCCGCGCCGGGGCTAATGGTTCGGGTATCTGGAAGAAAGACCCGTTGGCGATTTTAGCAGTACTTGCTGTTATATGTTTTATCTCGGTTGGTGTTTTAACAAAGGACGGCATTGAAGCAGCCCCCGGTCAGTACACGCCGGCAAGGATTAACAGAATACCGGACACGGCGGTGATGATTAGCCTTATGACCGGGGCGATAAGCCTGCTGGCGATTTTTCTGTTCAGGGCTTTCAATCGGTTAAGACCCGTTATTGCCTTTATACTTATTGCCGCTGTAGCGTCTCAGATAATTTGTACTATTCGTTATGGAACCTGGGTGGTAAAAGCAGGACAACCCCGACAAACTTATGAACAATTAGAGCAGTTACAGCAGGAAGTTATGGATTACCGTCCAGTTACAGGCGACTGGTCAAGGACGAAGCTCGAAGAGCACATAAGGTGGTCATTTATAGAACCGGCCCTCGGTCGTTTTGCTACAAGCTATACATCTGTTGATTCGCCCCGCCTGGCATATGAAGCTATGCTCGAATATCGTGACATTGGACACATATATGTCGAGGATTTTGACAAGGTACAAGCAGAAGAAGTAACAGATGATGAGACTACAATGTCCGGACGTGTTGTTGATTTGGTCTATAACTCGTACAACAATTTGAAGTTTGATACAGTTGGTGACAAATCCTGTTTTTTTGTTTTTTCATATCCTTATTCGAGGTACTGGCGGGCTTTTATTGACGAGGACAGAGTCCCTGTATACCGCTGCAACGGAATCGAACAATGTATTTGGTTGCCTGAGGGTAGTCATCGTATTGAGTTTCGATATTGGTCACAGCCGGCGATTGCAGGCACGGTCCTTACGTGTATCACAGCCGTATTAATTTCTGTCTGGCTCCTGACGTCGGTCAGGCCGAGGGCATTGAGATACGCATTGTTCGTTGCGGTCTCGGCCTGTTTTGTCCTGCTGTTTGTTATCTGGTACCGCAGCCTGTATGAAGGCGATAATATAGGGACAAAGTTCTCGTGGAGCAGTGTGGATACAGGACCGCATTTGAATTCGCAATACAATCTTGCGTACGGCAAGAGAACGGCTATGAACCTGCGCAGCAGAGCATATAATCGGCACAGCTCGCGCGGTGTGGACGGGTCAAGAAATCCGTATTTTGGTTTTACAACGGACGCTCAGGAGCATGCCTGGTGGATGGTTGATTTGGGTAAGGCCGAGCGCATCGGAAAGATAGTGCTCATCGAAAGGGGAAGAGAAAGTGCTGAAATGGGTTACCCGGTTGATGTGCTTGTCTCCGGCGACGGCAGACAGTGGAGACGTATTACAACAATAACATCTCGTAGTCAAATCGACAGATGGGAAATTGAAACACCGGATGTAACCGCCCGGTATGTTCGTCTTCAAACACAAGGCGCAGGATATATTGCCCTGGCGGAGATTGAAGTATATAAAAGCGGCTTATAGTTCGGATGGATTTCAGCGATAGATTTACAACCGGTCGCATAAGGACTGGTGTATACTGTATAGCTGTTGCGGATAAGTGATTATTGAGTTTGGCTTTGGAAGAGTGTGAACTTGTTGAAATGGCTGAGATTACCTGATACGCGGAACATCGACGACCTTGATGCACCTGCATCGACGCTTCTTCACGGCAGGATTATCGAGCGCAAGGGATTTTTGAAAAAGTTATATACTGACT
Source organism: uncultured Pirellulales bacterium (assembly GCA_964583405.1). Classification (GTDB taxonomy): domain Bacteria; phylum Planctomycetota; class Phycisphaerae; order Sedimentisphaerales; family Anaerobacaceae; genus JBBABK01. Next base: position 15,967 of record CAZOVR010000014.1, on the reverse strand, counting down.
TCTATAACGAGCTGATTCGTCTCAGCGATGCAAATAAAGACAAGGTTATAGTGGAAATTGGCAGCGGCGGAGGTTTTCTAAAGCAGATAATACCAAATGTAATCACCTCGGACGTGCTCGAACTTCCAGGTGTTGATAAGGTTTTCAATGCTTGCCGGATGCCGTTCGAAGATGTAAGCATCGATGCAATTGTAATGATTGATGTGCTTCATCATATTTCCGAGCCGGTGTGTTTTTTCGATGAGGCAACTCGTTGTCTGAAGGACGGCGGTAAAGTGGTGATGATTGAACCTGCGAACACGGCGTGGTCGGGATTCATCTACAGAAACTTTCATCACGAGGCATTCGACACAGAGGCCGGATGGTCTGTTGAAAAGACCGGACCGCTGTCCGGAGGTAATGGTGCGCTGCCGTGGATAATATTCCGGCGTGACAGGGACAGATTTAACAGACAGTATAGCCAGTTAACTGTCGAGAACATCAGGCTTCATACACCGTTTGCATATCTGCTGAGCGGCGGTTTTACACTCAGGCAGCTTGCCCCGTCGTTCTGCTATCGACCCGTGCGGGCTCTTGAGTACATTCTGTCGCCACTGAACAGGTGGATAGCGATGTTCCAGACTATCGAGCTTAAAAAAGTCAGCGCATCAGGAACTGCGTCTGTGCGATAAAAGAGAAAAACTATGTAAAGGACAGCTTTTGATAATGGCAGGGGTGTGAAAATTATTCAGTATCTGGTATAATTACTGTGTCGTCGCAGACAGGTTGGCTCTTCAAAGATGACCGTATACTCATTGCTGGCTTGTGAAGGAGATTCTTGTTTTATGGCCGGAGCCGGTCAATCGCAGAAAAGCAAAGGCAAATCGAAGTCTTTGAAGGCCAAGCACGCCTCAAAGCCGCGGGATTACCTGTTAATTGTATTGTTGGTATCGGTTAGCACGACTCTGTTCGGGATTGGTATTGGTTGGGGTAGAACGGGCTTAGTGCCCTGGGCGGTTGATTCTATTGAGGGTATCACGACCGTTCGGCAATTACCACGGCTGTTCGGTGAATGGACCACAAAATATCCGCGAGGCCAGTACCTGGTTAACGCTGTTTTTTATGTACCTTTGATTAAACACTGGGAAAAGGAGCCGTTTTATCAAATTGACAGGCAGACCGGGGCCAGGAGAGCCGTTGTATTCGACATGACACGATACGATACCCTGGCAAAGATATCTAGGGTAATATCTTTGTGTATGGGTGTGGGTACAGTGCTTGCGGTATTTGCCGTTGTATCTGCGTTTTTTTCGGATAGATTAGCCGCCTTTCTGGCGGCACTGGCCCTGTCGTTTTCGGCACTTTTTGTGTTTTATTCTCATCTGGGTAACGTGGACGTGCCGTACGTTTTCTGGTACACATGGGGATTGTATTTTGCGGCCAAAAGCATATATGCGGGCAAATGGCGTCATTTTATTCTGATGGGTCTGTGTTTTGCCTTTAGCATTTGCACGAAAGAGGCTATTGCCGGGTATCTTGTTGGAACGGGCATTGCTTATTGCTTTGTGAAAGCAGGAAAATCTCTGAAACAGGGGACTGCCTGGCATAAGGCACTGTTGTCCGTCTTTTCGACCAGGCTGATTATTAGTATTCTGATTTTCCTGTTCATCTACGCGCTTATGCAGGGGATGCTTACCTCTCCACAGGCGTTTAGAGAGAGGATGATGGTATGGATTGAGCATGGCGTAAAGGGTTACAATAAAAGCTTTCGCGGACAATGGCCATTGTTCTTTGATGCCTGCAGGTACATTTATGTTGCTCTTGGCTGGCCGATGCTGGTGATGGTTATCGCATCGCTAATATGGTGCTGTGGAAAGTATAAAACTCGTGCAGCTTTTTTTGTTTTTCCCGTTGTTACTTTCTACCTGTTAATAGTGATTAACATTAAAATGGTGTTTCCAAGATATTTTTTGCCGGCACTTGCAGGATTTGCCGTCCTTGTTGGTAAGACTTCCGCCGACTTTCTAAGGTGGCGCAGAGGATATTTATTTCTCCGCGTGACACCTATACTCTTGGTGTACGGGCTATCTATGCTGTATTCAGTGGCCTTGGATTTGGAGATGCTTTCTGAGCCGCGTATCCGCGCTGAAAAGTGGGTTGACCAGAACATTGACCGCCGTACTGTTATGGCCTGTCCGGTTCGAAATATCGCGTATGCGCCGCGTCTTTATGCACAGGGCTATCTCTTCTTGTGTCCCTGGGAGGTGCCGTCGTTAGATGTAATGAGCTCGGACGGATTCAAATCGCCTCCGTTTGTTATCCTCACCGAATATTCCGGACAGGACGACCAAAGGTTCCGCGCTGCATTAGAACAGAGCATCCTGGATTACAGGCAGGTCGCTTCTTTTGAGAACAGGTATATTTGGCCAGGGCGTAGTATATTAGGTATCGCAGGCTGGCCGGTTAAATTGTTCTGGATAGCACAAAGCGAACCTGTAACAATTTACGAGAAGGTACCATAGGGACAAATATGACGGAAAGGATTAAAGACCAGGGGCGTAAGGCTGTTGCCCCTGAGCGTCCAGGCGTATATAATCCGATATTTGATGTTTGCGAAACCATACTTGTCATGCGTAACTTTGGGATTTTATTATAGTTCCGAATAATGAGCGATAATGGACCTGATATATGAATACCGAAGGGCAAACACAAAAAAAGCTCGTCGTAATAGTGCCTGCCTACAATGAGCAGGAAAAGATAACTGAGACGATAAAACGCCTCAAAGCTGTCGGCGACGATGTTCGGAAAGCTGGTTTTGAGCTTTTTATTTATGTGATTGACGACGGCTCGACCGACAAGACTGCTTCACTGGCCGACCAGGCCGGCGCCGACAGGATAGTCAGGCACAAGGTGAACATCGGACTCGGAGCCGCGGTCCGCAGTGGCCTTTCAGCGGCAAAGAAAGACTCCGCCGATATCGTGATAAAGTTCGATGCGGACCTTCAGCACGAACCCGCTGATATTATACCTCTGATTGAGCCAATAATGAACGATGAGGCAGACATCGTTTATGGAAACCGTTTCGAGCGTATCGAGTATAATATGCCGATGGTCAGAAAGACCGGAAATAAGGTCTTTACAAAGTTAATGAGTATGCTGACGGGCTGGCCTGTTAAAGACAGTCAGCCTGGTATATTTGCGGCGAACAGGGATTATCTGGCTGTCTTTAATATACCCGGTGATTACAATTACACTCAGCAGATTCTCCTTGATGCATACCATCAGGGAATGAGATTTTCGCATGTGCCGGTCACCTTTCGTCGAAGAACCACCGGTAAATCTTTCGTATCAATGAAATATCCCCTGAAAGTTTTGCCACAGCTTATTCTTGTGATTATAAGCGTAAGGCCGATGAAGATTTTCCTGCCGGTGGGTCTTTTCTTTCTGTTTTCAGCAACCGGTATATTTTCCGTTGAGCTTGTCCTGTGGTTCCTGGGAAAAACCGTTAAGCCCGTTCTTCACGTCAACGCCGTATTGGGACTCGCTTTTTTCGGGTTGCAGACTTTCTTCTTCGGCTTATTAGCTGAGCTGATTGTCAGGACCAGGCGCAGATAATAATCAGGCACAGTACATTTGCCGGGCGCCTGCGCCGGCTTATCCGGACAGGTCAGTCTGTTTGAAGGCTGTGGACATTGATAAAGTCTAAGAAGGGTAAATACATTTCTTATGCCGCGAGACTCACCGTGGCGGCTGCAGCATTGTACCTCGTCTTTCGCGGCCAGGACCTCGGCAGTATCATCAGGCTTTTGACAGGATTAAATCCCTGGGTTGTTTTGTTTGCCGCCGGAACAATGCTCGCCAATCAACTGCTTTTTGTCGCTCGATGGGTCTTGCTGTTGAAAGTGCAGTCTATAAATATCGGCTATTGGACGGCGCTTCGGCTGCACCTGCTTGGAAGATTTTACAGTAACTGCCTGCCGACCTCGATAGGAGGCGATTTACTTCGGGCCTGGTATGTCACAAAGCACACAAATAAAAAAGTAGAAGCGGTTTTCAGTGTTTTCGTGGACAGGCTGGTCGGGCTCAGCGGTTTGGTTTTAGTTGCGATTCTGTCCTACTGGCTGATACCTGTTGAAGATGGAAAGACTCCGCGGTTGGATTTCCAGACAGGTTCTGTTGAAGGCCTGGCCCGGTACTGGTGGATTTTCGCAGTCGCGGGCGCGGCTGTTTTACTTGTTATTGCCGGATTCCTCGTAACTTCAAAAGGTCGGGCCCTGCTGAATAAATGGGTGCGTCAGAATATGCATCGTGCGACGGTGTTTCTGGGCACGGGATATAAATCGATAGTGACGTATTGGAACCATAAAGCGGCCCTTGTACTGGCGTATGTGCTGACATTTCTTTCTCAGAGCATTCTGATAGTAGGTATGTTGTTCGTCGGTCGTGATATTGGGATTGACTGCGCTGCCAAATACTATTTTGTGTTTTTCCCCGTAGCCTGGATAGCAGGGGCATTACCAATAAGTGTCGGCGGGCTCGGTATATGGGAGGAAGTATTAAAGCTGTTCTTTGTCAGCGTCGGCGCCAACGCAGAAAAAGCGATAGCGCTTGCGATATTCCAGAGAATATTATGGCTGTGCAGCTCGCTTCCCGGCGTTGTGATTCACCTTTCAGGCTCGCATTTACCTCGCAGCTTTTCAGTTGAATATGATGACACTGAGTGTTAGTTTACACCGGCTTGAAGTGAAAGATGTTTTGCAGGGGCAATAGATTTAATGACGAAAATAAAAAGCCGTAAAAGTTCAGTTGGAAAACATGGGCGCCGGTCGGCGCCCGCCGATTTAATTGCTGATTCCGGCAGTCAGTACATTTCTCAAAGAACACTCGATATTTTTATTTTTTTTGTGCTTTTGGGTCTTGGGGTATATGAGTCGGTCGTATATTTCGGCCATCAGGTTGTGCCTAATCCTGATTTCACTCCCTTTGTCAACGTGGCTCGACGACTGGCGTCTTTTGAATTGCCCGGAACCTATAAGCGCCTTCCTGTTTTAGGCCTGTTGCAAATTTGTCTTGGCTCAATTGTGGGCGGCCAGCATCCGGACTTGACTGCCGGCTGGTTGCTAAATGCTATCCTCCATCCGTTCAATATCGTGCTGATTTGGTTGGTCGGCAGACGCTTGGTCGGAAAGGCTGCGGTATGGGTGGCTGTGATTGCCGCTATCAATCCCTGGACGCTCCAGATGCTCACTGAGCCGATTGTCGAAACGACACTGTTGTTCTTTATCTTGCTTACGTTCTTTTTTCTTCTCAGACGCTCGAGCTGGGCATACCTTTTCGCCTCGGTCGCGTCGATGGTGCGATACGAAGGTGCCATACTGATTATGCTCGCCTTTATAATGGATATGATATATTCCAGAGACACAAGGCAGCGTCTCTGGGCTTTTTTGCGGGCCTCAGTTGCTTCGGTTCCGTTGGGGCTTTGGATGCTGGGGACCATTTTGAACTGGTCTGCCGAAGGTGAAGGTTATTATCTAAAGGACCTGGGCATGCGTTCCGGCGGCAAAGTGGTCTTCCTGGAATTTATTGAGTTAACATGGCGGGTAAGTATCAATCCCTTATTTACGCTCAAACCTTCCGCCGCGAGGGACTCTTTCGAGTCTCTCTTTGCCCTTAGTAAGCTGATGGCCGCGGCAAGTTTTACCTTCGGTGTGATTTATGGGATTATTAAGCGCAACTGGTATATTCCGGCCCTTTTTATATTTGTCCTTCTTTATTTAATAGTGCACGCATTCCAGGCCAGCCTGATAGGACGGCACGGCGTTGCCGTGTACTGGATGGTGCTTCTTGTATGTCTTTATGGTTTCCGGGGCCTGTGGGAATTAATCAATAAAAACAACAGGATTCCAGGGCCGATAATTGTTTTAGTCCAGGTTATAATATCATTTCTTGTAGTGCTTTGGCTGGTGCAGCTTGTCCCATTTTTGTCTAAGCTCGAACAGGCAAGCCCGCACTCTGTTTACATACCTCATGTTGCAGCGGGGGCAGTCGCCCTGATTTTCATCCTTAACCGGCTTGCTTACAAATTACAGTTTTGTCTTAGGGATGTGCTTATATCTGCGATTGTATGTTTGATAATAGTGTCCAATCAGTTTGCCCTGGTTAATGTAATGCGTACAGGCCTTCGTGACGTGGAGTTCAAAATGCTGGCCGACTGGTATGCCCAAAAGACAGAAGGTTTGGGGAAACTGGCTTCGACGCAGCCGGGCCTGTTGAAAATCTTTGCACCTGCATACAAAGACCAGTTCGTTCACGTCGGTGCTATTGACGCCAACAGCCCCGCTGAATTTGCCGAGGGCTGCTACAAAGAAGATATCACCTATGTAACCTGGGAGACCAGACTGGGCCTCAAGCCCAATGATATGTATTACAAACGATGGCGCCTGGAGAATGTCGCTGTATTGGCCGAACCAAAGGACATCGGGCCTTACGAATTTGTTACAAGAATTCAGGCAGGTAGATGGCGGTTCATTAATGTCTTCAGGCTGAAAAAGCCGCCTTCGGAATCTGCACACTAATCTACAGCGGTTACCTCTTTCACTTCGGGCACCTTTTCGCGCAGGATTCTCTCAACTCCCATAGTCATAGTCATTTGTGCGCCGGGGCAGCCCTGACAGGCGCCCTGGAGTCGGACATTTACATTATTTTCATCGTCAGTGCTGACTAATTCGATATCGCCGCCGTGGCTCTGCAGGGCCGGACGGATTGATTCTATTACTTCTGCCACCTTATCATTAAAGGTCTTTTCAGCCTGACTTTCGCCGCAGCCGCACGTCTCACACATCATCATATCTCCTAATTAATGCCACATCGGCCATTATAATGCCCCCGGGCCGTTTGTCAGTTATTTTCTCTACGCTCCTTTCCTGCGTTAGTTTCTCGAAATAATCCCATATGCTCTCATTTAGACACGGATTAACACTGATTACACTGTCATTCCGGCCATCGGTCCGGCATAGCTTTAGCGAAGACGAAAGCCTCAGGTAACAGCTATCAGTAATTAAAAATGTGAGTTTTTTTCAAAAAAATCCAGTTTTTTACTTGACAAATGTTTGGTATTTACTTAATATATGGTATAGTTATAAAATAAGTTAAATACAATTCTAAAACCGCAAGCTGTTGTTTAGCCCCGGGACCTATGCCCAGGGGCTGCTCAACTCAGCCGAAAATTAATCAGCCACGCAGCACGTAGCACGAAAAAAATGCACCTGCTAAAGCTCACCATCCCGATCCCGGTCCCCCGCCTGCTCTACTCGGCCGCAGTTGCCGTAGTCCTCAAATACCGGCTTTTTCGCTATAACCAGACCTATCGGCTCATCAGGCTTGGCCCCCGCCAATATGCCAAAGTTGACCCCGAAGATTACGAGCAGCTCAGCAAATACGACTGGCACCTTATGAAATCCAAAAATACCGAGTACGCCGTTCGCATCGAGAACGGCTTTAACATAATTCATATGCACCGCTGGATTATGAATCCGCCCAAAGGAATGATAGTCCACCACATAAATCACGACGGCAGGGACAATCGAAAGGACAATCTCAGAGTAGTCACCTACAAGCAGAACGCCGTGAACAACAAACCCAAAGCTGGTAAGTGTTCCTCCAAATACAAGGGCGTTTATTGGCACAAGCAGAGAAACAAGTGGGTAGCAGCTCTGCGACACAACTTCAAAAAAATTCATATCGGCTTATTCGACGACGAAATCGAAGCCGCTAAAGCATACGACAAAGCCGCCCGTAAGTATCACGGCCAGTACGCCTACCTGAATTTCCCGGATTAACAACACATAATTATACGGGAAAACGAGCCGGTATTGTATTTGGATGGTCTGCGTCAAAGATACTGGCATGGCGAAAGTTGTTATTGTATACTTGAAGACTAACGGATCGGGTCAATCTGGGAAACACTATGTGTGGAAGGCCTAAGCGTTTCTGAGAGAACTTGCCGATATGTGTATATATAGGCAAAGTTCATAACTATGGAGTATTGCTTTGGTTGCGCAAAACGGGTTAATCTCGCAAGTTCGCACGAATTTGGAGCAGTGCGGATATTCAAAAGGCCTTTTGAGGCCGGACTATCTCTATGAAGATGGTTTGGGGAAACATACCCTTCCTTTGGCGGGATTTGCCAAACCTGTGTATGATTCGCGCACTTCATGCATATCTGTAATCAAATGCGATAAATTACTGGGGGCGACAGAAGAATACGTGACTCAGTTTCGAGGATTTGGTGCGCCTGTTATATTTGCCTGTTCTGATGGAACGTTTCAATGGTGGAAAGTAGGGACAACAGGTGCAAAATGCGAGAAAAACGTTTCGAAAGAAGAGGTTAATGGTTTCTTTTCGGCGCACAAGGAAGAGTTTTCACCAGACAGAATTTGGCGTGCCAAGAATCTTGGACGAGTCGATAGCGAGCAACAACTAAGCTTTGTCGATATCGGTTTAATGCCGTTATTAGAGCACGAAATGGGAGAGCGCCTTGGCGAACTGATGAGTCGGGTCCTCGGTCTTCTTCGTAGTGGCTTTACAGATAAGCAACTTAAAGAGCCTCAAAGTCAACAGTGGACATTCATTGCTGCATTTTGGTTTCTTTGTGCAAAGATTCTAAAAGACAAAGGTGTCCCTGAGTTTATCGAGCTGAACCTTAATGATATCGAAGCTGTGCTCCACGCTGTTAAAAAACATTACGGGGCTCTTCAATCACTTCAGATTAATAATAACAAACAAAAAGATGCGGTTGAAAAGGCGGCAGCAGAGATTGATGAGTTTGCCAGTTTGAATAATCTAACGACAGAAGCTTTTGCGTATATGTATGAGACTGTATTTGTTGATGAGAAGTTGAGGACTGCTCTCGGTATTCACGCAACACCATCTTATCTTGTTGACTATATTGTTTGGCAGCTATGGCCGTGGATCCAACAAATTCCGGAAGATGAACGGGTTGTGCTTGAGCCAGCCTGTGGTCATGCGCCGTTTCTGACCGGAGCGATGCGGTTGTTACGAGAACTCTTTGAAGGCAATGAAAAGAAATTTCACGGCTATGCACAGAAGCACCTCATTGGCATCGAAAAAGACTCTTTCGCACTGGAGATGGCAAGATTATCTCTGACTATGGCGGACGTCCCCAATCCGAATGGGTGGCACATCAAAGATGGCGATATTTACTTGGGCGACACATTAAGTAAGAGTGCGAAAATCGCAACTATTCTGCTGTGCAATCCTCCTTTCGAGGACTTCAAGCCAGGGGAGCAACGTGCCTACAAGCAAGCTACCCAAAGGCTAAATTCGTTTAACAAGGCTGCTGAGGTGTTGTGGAGAACCTTGCCTTACATGCGAGAAGGTTCTGTATTTGGGGTGATACTTCCACGTGGTTTTCTACATAAAGAGAATATAGCGGAGCTTCGCGAGAGAATACTGTCCGATTTTGAGCTGTCTCAAATCTGTCTTTTGCCTGAGAATGTTTTTAGATTTGCAAAGCATAGGTCTATATTGCTTTTAGGGCGAAAGACGGGAACTGGAAAGAAGAAAAATGCTCAGCTTTTATACAGAACTGTTGATGCATCTGAGCTTGAGGCATTCAAAGAGAAATATAAGGGCAGAGATATACGGGTCTTTCCGTCAAAGTTTGCTGAAAGCAGTATATTTGACTTTAGGGTAAGAGAACTCGATGATGTTTGGACGTTCTGTGAAAAAAATTATCCACGTCTTAAGTCTATCGCTAAGGGAGGACAAGGATTTTCATTTAAAAGCAAAGATCTTCCGAAAGGAAAGCATACTTTTGCCGAGAAACGATTTTCTGGTGCCGTTGAGGGATATCAATCATTTGATAGAGATATTCGACTACACAACTTGCCGAGGCTATACTGGTTGAACCTTGGTAGTGAAGTTATTCAAAGACCAAGATGGGGTGTACTCGCAGAAAAACCTCAGATATTAATGAATCATGCACGTGTTGGAAGTGGACCTTGGAGAATAAAAGCTCTAATCGATGATAAGGGAAGGCCTGCCGCTAGTTCATTTTTAGTGTTTCGAATTCACAATAGTGATTGGTCGCTTCTTTTAATTTGGGCCATTCTGAATTCACCATTTGCAAACGCATATATGTACTGCAACAGTATGGAACGTAATAATTCGTCAGAGGATGTCAAAAAGATACCTATCCCGTTGTGCACAAAGGATGCTCTTAGTAAACTTGAAGGATTAGTTGCTGAATATTTTAAATTGATGGAAAAGAAGGGTTCTGAATTTGGGATTGATGTTCGAGACAAAGCAAAGCAACTACTTCTGTCTATCGATGCTGAGGTAATGCGTTTGTATGATTTGCCGCCTAAAATGGAAAAGCGGATTTTGGATTTATTCCAGGGAGTTCAAAGAAAGGGAGTAGACTTCGAATTTAAAGGTTATTATCCGGAAGGTTTTGAATCCGCTATTCCCCTGCACGAGTATTTATCGGAAGAGTATCAGAGGTCAACGGTTGATTTTGTTGAAAAATGGGTGGAGGAAAACAGGTCTCCGGAAATGATTAGGGCGCTTGAAAACGCGGTAGAAGCATTTAAAGAGAAATGAATAAAATGCGATCACTGCTTATTGATACAAATATCTGGTCATATCTATTTCATCCAAAGAAATACCCACAACAGTATGCTAATATTAAGGACCACTTGAGGAAGGTGTCAAAATCAACTCGGCTGGGGGTTTCAATTATCACATTGGGTGAAATTGCAGTTGGGCTGCACAATGAACAAAAGGACTCTGTGCAGAAAAAGCACCTTGTCTTTGTAAAGTCATTAAATCCCTGGATATTGGATATCGGTCTCCATACTGCCGAACGGTATGGAACACTGAGAGGGCGATTGAAAGAAAAAGGCAGTGGAAACCGAAGCGCAGATGCTCTTGTAGACAGATTAACTTGGTTGGAAATAGGTAGCATGGAAAACGATTTGTGGGTCGCTGCGCAGGCAATTACACATGATTTGATACTGATAACTAATGACAAACTTAATTGGATTCGTGAAGTTGCAAAGGACGAACTTCATATTGAGAATTGGGCAGAGGGAGATATTTCATAAGATGGTCGCAACATTTATTTGTTTTTCTGCCTTGGCTCGCGAAGCGAAAAATCTGCGTCAGTCTGCGTAATCTGCGATTGGGAAATAGCCGATAATTAGGATTGACGGGTAGGGCTGTTATGGCTATAATACCCGTGTGTTCGTCGGTAAACCGGCGGATACGAGCCTGAGACCCCGCACCTACTTTGCTCGGTGTCGCAGGTAACTGGTTGAGTATAATCAGCCTTGTATGCCCAGAAAATGGGTGTCGATACCGGACAAAGTAGGTGCGGGGGTTACAGTATTGCAGGTGGGCGTAAAAAACCGATTTGGCAGTTTCGCCTTTGTGGGTGAATACGGCTGGTCGGTAAAGTGCCCGTGAAACTGTGATAGGCTGGAATAACGGTTAGTTTATCAGGAAAGGATAAAAGATGTCCGCGAAGCGTTCCTCCACGGCCTCGTCGGCCAAATCCAAAGAGCAATCATCACTCAAAGCCGGTGCACAGATAATCGTCGATACGCTCGTTGAGCAGGGCGTCGAGACGATGTTCGGTTATTTAGGCGGGGTGGTATTGCCTTTGTTCGACCGGCTGTATGATGCGCCGATTAATTTTATTAATCCGCGGCACGAGCAGGGCGGCTGTCACATGGCCGACGCATACGCCCGCGCAAGCGGCAGGGTCGGAGTTATTGTTGTAACCAGCGGGCCCGGCGCGTGTAATCTCGTTACGGGTCTTGCCACGGCGATGATGGATTCGATTCCGATTGTCGCGCTGACCGGACAGGTCCGCACCGAGCTAATCGGTAACGACGCGTTTCAGGAAGCCGATACTACCGGCATTACTCGTCCGGTCACCAAACATAACTGCATAGTCAAAGACGTCAAAGACCTGGCAAGGACGATACGCGAGGCGTTTTATATCGCATCGACCGGCAGAAAAGGGCCGGTTCTTGTCGATTTACCCGTTGATATCCAGGTGGCTAAATACCAAACGGACGATTCGAAAGAGTTGAATTTACCGGGTTACAGACCCTGGAAAAAGGGACATGCGCGGCAGATATCCAGCGCGGCAAAAGCGATAAACGATTCGCAGCGGCCGGTGCTTTACGTCGGTGGCGGCGTTATAAGTGCCGACGCCTCACAGGAGCTGCGCGCCCTTGCTGATAAAGCGCATATTCCCGTTGCGATGACGCTGATGGGGCTCGGTGCCTTCGACCAGCATCGTGACGAATCGCTCGATATGCTCGGGATGCACGGCTCGGCTTACGCCAATTACGCCGTCCAGGAGTGCGATTTGCTCGTTGCTATTGGGGCTCGCTTCGATGACAGGGTCACCGGCAAGCTCAAGACCTTCGCTCCGAATGCCAAGATTGTCCATATTGATATCGACCCTGCGAGCATATCGAAGAACGTTCACGTCGATATTCCGGTCGTCGGCGACGCCAAAGAGATTCTGACTGCGCTGATGAATGAAGTAGAATACAAAGAACGCGCTGACTGGTTCAAAAGAATCGCCCAGTGGAAAAAGAAGTTCCCGTTCAAGTTCGACAGGAACAGCGACACGATAAAACCGCAGTACGTTATCGAAGAGATTTACAAACAGACCAAAGGCGATGCGATAATTACAACCGGTGTCGGCCAGAACCAGATGTGGGCTGCTCAGTTCTATAAGTTCAGCAGGCCGAGGCAATTCTTGAGCAGCGGCGGACTCGGCACGATGGGCTATGGCCTGCCTGCTGCTATTGGGGCGCAGGTTGCGCAGCCTGGCAGTGTGGTTATAGATATCGACGGCGACCACAGCTTTAATATGACGATGACCGAGCTGGCAACGGCCGTCCAGTATAAGCTGCCGATTAAAGTCTGTATTTTAAATAACGGTTATATGGGTATGGTCCGGCAGTGGCAGGAGCTGTTTTACGGCAAGCGGTATTCGTGCAGCTACCTGCAGAATCCGAACTATCGGGACGTTGCCAAAGCGCTCGGTGCTGCGGGTATTACGGTTGATAAAAAAGCCGACGTTCCAAAAGCTGTCAAACAGATGCTCGCCGAGAAAAGGCCCTGCGTGGTTGATTTTCGGGTCGAACGAGAGGAAAATGTCTGGCCGATGGTCCCGGCAGGGGCCAGCCTTAATGAGATGGACGGCCTGGATATTATGGAATCGATGGCATAGCTCGATGCTCGATACTGGATGCTCGTAAAAGGGAAAAAATGGGATTTCAGAGCTATGGAGATTTGGATATTTACAAAAAAGCCCACAAATTAGCCGTGGAAATCCACGAGACGAGTTTTAAGCTGCCAAAGTTAGAGATGTATGAGGAAGGCAGCCAGATAAGAAGGTCGAGCAAATCGGTTAAGAGCAATATGGCAGAAGGCTTTGGCAGACGAAGATTTAAGCAGGAATTTATCAAGTTCCTTATTTACTCCATAGCTTCCTGCGATGAAACTTTAGACCATTTATATACATTGCATGAAACTCAATCGCTGAAGGATAAGGAAAGATATGAATATTTTTGTCAGGAGTATGACCATCTTGGCAGAATGATAAACAATTTCATTAAATCAATGGAAAACGGACATAAATCCGGAATAAAGGATGTGGAACCAAAAATTCAGCATCCGGAATCAAGGATCTAGGATCCAGAATCTAATATCGAGTATCAAGGATCCAGAATCAAGGATCTAGTATCGAGGGTCTAGAACATGAAACATATAATCAGCGCATTAGTTGAGAATAAGCCCGGTGTTCTGGCGCACGTCGCAGGTATGTTCGCGGCAAGGGCGTTCAATATCGATTCACTGGTCGTCGGCAGGACCGAAGAGGAGGACCTTAGCCGAATGACTATCGTCGTCGTCGGTGACGATAAGGTCGTCGAGCAGGTGCGAAAGCAGCTTGCCAAGATTGTTCCGGTCGTTAAGGTCCAGGATTTTGTCGGTCAGCCGGTGGTTGCACGCGACCTGATGCTGATAGCTATCTCTGCGCCGCCTGATAAAAGACCGGAAATATTCTCGCTGATAGAGATGTTCCGCGGCAAGGTGGTCGATATCGGCCAGAAGTTTGTCATGGTCGAAATCTCCGGGCCGGAGGCGAAGATAGAGGCGTTTATCGATATCTGCCGGCCGTACGGAATCAAGAGCGTTGCGCGTACCGGCACTATCGCTATGGTCCGCCACGCAAAGACCGATGTGTGATTAATAGCCACAGAGGTATTTTTTTATATGTAGCCACTGAGAGCACAGAGTTCACAGAGATTCAAATAAAATTTATTTACCGCGAAGTACACGAAGATAAATTATTAAGCCGCTTTGAGGATATCAGGGCGGTTTTTTTGTGCCCTGCCTAAAAAGGATTATCCTTGCAGAATAAGTATATTTGACATATAATCGTTACATTATGGAGGCAAACGTCGGAGAACAAGCGATTTGTGTCCTAAGGAGGAACCTACCATGAAAACCGGAATTACCATACTAATTGTTTTGCTTTTATCAGCCACAGGCTGGGCTAAATACAGCGGTGGAAATGGCGAGCCCAACGACCCGTATCTGATCGCAACGCCGAATGATTTGAATTCCATCGGACTTGACCCAAACGACTGGGACAAGCACTTCCTGATGATAAACGATGTTAATCTTTCCGATTTTACAGGTACTGAGTTCAATATTATTGGAATATTCGTAGATTTTGATGATCCTAACAACAAACCTTTTACTGGAGTTTTCGATGGTAACTGCCACACGATTCATAACTTTACTTATACCTCCACAGAAATTAATGCTATTGGTCTGTTTGTGAACGTCTTAAGTGAGACTGAAGAAAAAGGAGTAATAAAAAAATTAGGTTTGAAAAATGTTAATATTAATTCAGGAAGTGGCCAAGAAGTAGGACCTCTTGTTGGGATTAATGAAGGCATTATTTCCGACTGCTATGCCACTGGCAATGTTGCTGGAAAAGCGCTAATAGGTGGAATTGTTGGGTACAATCGGAGTAATACAGGTACTATTTCTAGATCTTATTCAACTGCTCATGTTTCAGGAGAAAGTATTATAGGGGGCTTGGTAGGGGAAAATGGTACTGCTTGTACGATTGAAAGATGCTATGCGACCGGAAATGTTATAGGAACGGATTTTTGGATTGGTGGTCTGGTCGGATGGAACGCATATGGTAGTGTGTTAAGTTGTTATGCAACCGGAGATGTTTCAGGGAATACTGATGTAGGTGGATTGACCGGTTTCAATCTGGGTGGTATTATTTCTGATTCCTATGCAACCGGATCTGTCACGGGTAATTCTTCTCTCGGCGGCCTGTGCGGTATAGGTCAAGCTCCCAGCAACTCTTATTTTCTTGATCCTTGCGATGGAGGCGGACCAGATAACGGATTGGGAACGCCACTTACAGATACACAAATGAGACAGCAAGCCAACTTTAGCAATTGGGATTTTCTCTATATTTGGGACATTGGAGAAAATCAGACGTATCCATTCCTGCGGACGCATCTGCCTTCAGATATCAACAAGGACGACGAAACAAATCTTTACGACCTTTCAATACTGGCCCTGAACTGGCTAATGGAAGATTAAAATGTTAAAGACAGCCAAGTTGAATTTATGTTTTGCGGTTGTGATTATTTCATCGTTGTTTCCTGCCTATACTTTAGCGGCGACCTTCAAGGGTCTTGGCTGGCTTGACCCGGATGTTGGCCCGGCCCTGGGCAGCGTCGCCTATGCTGTTTCATCGGACGGTTCTGTCATAGTCGGAGCAAGCGGTTCAGAAACAGGTATCGAAGCATTCCGATGGCAGGATAATGATATGAACGGCCTGGGATACCTTTTCTTAGAAGCCATTTCATAACCTCCTGAGGGCTACGATCATACAAGCAATATGAAA
>CAZOVR010000013.1:40465-66423 GCA_964583405.1 uncultured Pirellulales bacterium | reverse complement strand
TTTGGTTTTGCCCACACCATCGCCCCTTTTTTTGCCGGAGCAAAAGTCCCATCGACAAAACCTTTGCTCAGGTCTATGTCGCCACGTTTTTTCAAGTCCTGGGCCAGTGCCATCAGTATGTTGGAGTACCTCACGGATTTTGGTTTCAATAGTGTTCTGGTCCTCGGGAATCGGACAAGATGACCAATGAAACTCGATGTTCATACATTCGGCCTTAAAGAAAATGTGCCTTAAAAAGATTATCCGGTTTCAAAAAGACAAGCAAAGGTGTACCGTCGGGGATACAGCCATTACTGTATATCGGTAAAAGCGGGTCTACAAGATAATTATTTTTCAAAGAATCTAATATTTTAAGACAAGGATTATGATAGAATACAGAATACAGAATACAGAAGACCGATTTAAGTCCTAATATCGAGATTAGAAAGCTGAATGTTCTAATACACCTCTAATATGCAGGGATATATTATAGCCACAGAGGACACTGAGATTTGGCCACGAAAAGGCACAAAAATTTAACCATGGATTTCACGGATTTTCACGGATTAATGCTGTTTATAGAAAATCAACCGCGGGCCCGGCTTCGTCTCAGGACTTAGCCGCGGCAAGCTATTTTTTATCGAGGACGTCGAGGAAGGATTGGCTGGATAATTAAACCACGAATAGACACGAATAAACACTAATTATTTCTAACCATGTGTTGCTCGGATTTACACGGATTGTTTTTTCATGAAATTAGGAGTGGAATTATTGGGAAAATAAGTTATTTTAGTTTAGTAGGAAAGTGTATACTTTGGTGTTTAATCAATTCGCTTTGTGGGAGTTTTATATGAAAAAGGCTGTAGTCATAGCAATAATAGCTGTTTTTGTGGCCGGATGCGGAGAGCAACAAAACCAAAAACCTTTCAACGTACAGGATTTAAAGCTCGGTATGCAGCAAGAACAAGTCGAGGAAATCTGTAAAGGCTCACTTGAATTTGTGTCGAGCGAAGCAATCCCCGATTCAAACGGTTGCACCAAAACGGTCTATCGTATGTGGCCTAATCAACCTGCTGGATTGATTACAAGCATAGCCACGAAAATTTTTTTTAATCCTTTCCCCAAAGGAGATAGTAAGCCATATCAGCTAACATTTATTGTCTACCCGCCTTTGACTAAAGGACAATGTGAGCAGATAGCTGAAAAGGAAAACATAACAGACCCAAACGAATTAGAAATGCTTAGGGCTTTGGAAGGCTATCAGCTTACCAAGCTGGTCGGAGTATCACAAGATATGGAAATGATTAAATTGCAAACCATTCAGACTCAACAACGGCAGCAGAAGCTTCAAATGCAGCAAATACAAGGGCAACTTGAGGAAATGGACCGTAAAGCAAGTTTTGACAGAATGCAAAGAAGTGGTTTGCCCTGATTTTTTGGATTTACTGTAATGGTTCACTTTCGTTACTAAACCGACGACGGTTTTGCTGCTCGGCTTAGGTGCGGTGATTATAAGAAGACTTGAAAAGTAACACGTCGTTTTTGCAAACCATAAATCAAATCTCTGTAAATAAAGAACAAGAACCCTCGACAGTGCCGGGGGCAGTTTTCGCAGGAATGACCCGGCTTCGTCCCGATAGAAAGCATCGGGACTACGCCGTGGCAAGCAGATAAGGATTGCAAGTTTGGTTCGTCCGTGGCAGAATGGCGCGTATGCATGATATATTCAGGGACAAGATATTAAAGTTTATCAGGCGGCGGGATTATCAGCCTATGAAGGCGTCGCAACTGGCCAAGGCGCTGGGGGTCGGGAAGGAAGACCAGGCCGATTTTAAGAAGGCGTTCGATGAACTGCGCGAGGCCGGGCAGGTAGTGATTGGTCAGGGTAACGCGGTTACGCTGCCAGCAATAGCGAGCAAGCTAATCGGCAGGTTCCGGGCGAATCCGAAGGGGTTCGGTTTTGTGATACCACTGGAGCCGAATGCCCAGGGCGACTTGTTCATAGCGCCATCGGATACGGCAGGGGCGATGACAGGCGATATTGTCGAAGCGCGAGTAGTTCAAAGAGGTATGCGCGGCGGCGAGATGCGATATGCCGGCAGGATTACAGATATTTTAGAACGGGCACAGAACAGGTTTGTAGGGACTTTGCTGAGAGATGAGGCCCAATGGTACGTTCAGCCTGACGGGAAGGGATTTACCGAGGCGGTTACAGTTGACGACGTGACGGCGAAGAACGCGAGGATAAATGATAAGGTGGTTGTAGAGATTTTGACTTATCCGACTGAACGGCATTTCGGGCATGGTGTGATTCTGAAGGTTCTGGGCAGGTCGGGTCAATATGAAGCGGAGATTGCGTCGATAATCGAGCAGTTCCGGCTGCCTCAGGAGTTCGATGAAGATTGTATCAAACAGGCGCGCAGCGCAGCAGAGGGATTCAAGCCGGATGCAGCTAAGGACAGGGAAGATATTACAGGGAAAGTTATTATTACGATTGACCCGGCTGACGCGAAGGATTTTGACGATGCAATCAGCTTAGAGAAAGGCTCCGGCGGCAATTGGCTGCTCGGCGTGCATATAGCGGATGTGAGCAGTTTTGTTACTGTTGATTCGGCGCTGGATGTCGAGGCGAAGAATCGAGGCAATAGTGCGTATCTGCCGGGCAGGGTGATACCGATGCTGCCGGAAGTATTAAGTAACGGGATATGCAGCCTGCAGCCGGGTCAGAAGCGGTTCTGCAAGAGCGCCTATATTACTTATGACGATGCGGGCAAGATTTTGTCACGGCGATTTGCGAATTCAGTGATGTGTTCGACGGCGAGGCTGACTTATACCGATGCGGACAGGATACTGAAGGGGCATAAGAAGGATTTTGCGCCGGAGGTGATTGGGCTTGTAAAAGATATGGAGAGGCTTTCAAAGATAATCGAAGGACGGCGGGTGAAAAACGGGATGCTGCATTTAGATTTGCCGGAGACGGAATTGATTTATGATGATGCCGGGCGGGTTGTTGACGCAGAGCCGGCTGATACGAGTTATCCGCATACGATAATCGAGATGTTTATGGTCGAGGCGAATGATACAGTGGCGGGTTTGATTGACAGACTCAATATTCCATTTATGCGCAGGATTCACCCGGAGCCAAATGAACTCGGACTGAAAGAATTGGGCAGACTTTTGAAGACTGTTGGACTGAGTCTGCCTCGCAAAGCGGGCAGAAAGGACATTCAGGATTTGCTCGAAGTAGTGAGGGGCAGGGACGAAGAGTATGCGGTTAATATGCTTGTGCTGCGGAGCTTCGAGAAGGCTGAATATTCGCCGCTGGATATGGGGCATTACGCGCTGGCCAGTCGTCAGTACTGCCATTTTACCAGCCCAATCAGGAGATATGCTGATTTGTTAGTTCATCGGATATTAGATGCGCACCTTCACGGCAAAAAAGACGAAAGTGTCAGCAAGGTGGAACTGGCGGAGACAGGCAAACACATAACGTTTACGGAACAGCGGGCTGAAGATGCGGAAGAAGAACTTAAAACAGTGCTGATTCTGCAGATGCTGAGTAAACACATCGGTGATGAAATGGACACTGTGGTGACGGGCGTTGCTTCTTTCGGTGTGTTTTTACGGTGTCGAAAGTATGGCATTGAAGGGCTGATACCGCTTGAACAACTTGGGCCGGACGAGTGGAAATTCAACCAGAAGGGTTACTGTGTCACGGGTCTGAATTCGGGCTATAGTGTGCACTTAGGTCAGAAGATTCGGGTGAGTATAGTGTCGGTCAATGTGCCGGCGAGACAGCTCAATCTGGTGCCGACGGAAGCACTTATAGAAAGGCCTTCGCCGCGTAAAACAAAGGTTAAGAAGAAATATCCACATAAGCACAGAGGCGGGCGGAGGTATCGGTGAGCCTTGTTTGTAAAGGCAAAGGAGGAAAAAACTAAAAAATTATTTGTTGAATTACATCGTTTTATATGGTTTAATGCCAATGCCGGGTTATATTCTTAATGGCCTCTCAAGAGTGTGTCCCGTGAAATAAAGATGAGAGGCATTAGTTAGGCGGTCCAGGCGGGCCAAGGAGTATTTCAGTGAGTACAGGTACAGTAAAATGGTTTAACGCGAACAAGGGTTTTGGATTTATCGCCCCCGATGACGGTGGTGACGACCTGTTTGTCCATCACTCAGAGATTAAGGCAAACGGTTTCAGAGCACTGGAGGAGGGCCAAAAGGTAGAGTTCGAGGTTGGGGAAGGCAGGAAAGGGCCGTGTGCTACGAACGTAGTGCCTCAATAGTGAACAAAAGACCTTAAAAACTGAAAGGCTCCGCCGGAATTGACGGGGCCTTTTGTTTTGAATGTTTAGGAAGTTTCATCGTTAGAAGATTTCAGCGGGGTCGGGTATCCAGGAAGTTTTGCAGGATTTCTGCGGCGGCGACGGCGTCGCGTCGGTGTTTTTTTTCAGCGGGGGACAAATCAGCCATATTGAGTTTTTCATCTGCACCGAAGCTGGTTAGTCTCTCATCCTGAAAATGGATTGGCAGAGCAATTGCGGCTTTGAGTTTGTCGGCGAAGTCGCGGACTATTTTTGCCTGCGGGCCTTCGGTGTCGTCCATGTTCAGAGGCAGGCCGATAACGACGGCCTCGATGTTTTCTTCGGTGATAATTTCTGTGAGTCTGCTGATAATATCTTTTGTACTGTCGAGGACGCCAAAAGGAGAGCATATCGTCTGAGACGGGTCACAGACGGCGAGGCCTGTGCGTTTTAGACCATAATCGATTGCAAGAATTTTCATTAACTTAATGGTAATGGAAAAAGTGAAAAGTAAAAAGGGAAAAACACAACAATGGGTCGGCTGACCTGAGATGTTGACAGGGCAGGGCGGTAATAGTAAGGTATTGCGGTGTAAAAGCATAAGAGGTATGGTTGAATATCGAATGTAGCCCGCCGTCGCTAAGGCTATGGCGGGTAAAAATACAGAATATAGAATTTAGAAGTGGATAATCAATGAAGGTACTTGTCAGTTGGTTGAAGGATTATGTCGAGACGGGACTGTCGGCGGAGGAAATAGCGGGGATTCTCAGTGATTTAGGTCTGCCTAACGAAGGGATAGAACGATTAGATAACGACGCGGTCATCGATTTGGAGATAACGAGTAATCGGGGGGACTGCCTGGGTTATATAGGAGTTGCGAGGGAATTGGCTGCGGCGACGGGTAAAGAATTGAAGATGCCGGATGTGCAGCTCGACGAATCGGACAGGGACATAAACGAGATTTGCTCGGTTGAAATTGCTGAGCCGGATTTGTGCGGGCGATATACGGCGAGGATGATTGAGGGTGTCACAGTGGGGCCGAGTCCGGAGTGGATAAAGGGTCGGCTGGAAGCTATCAGGATGCGGAGTGTTAATAATGTCGTCGATGCGACGAATTACGCGATGATGGAGACGGGTCAGCCTCCGCATGCGTTCGATTATGCAAAGATAACGGACGGTAAGATAATCGTGCGAAGGGCGAAGGCGGGTGAGCGGATAATAAGTATCGACGGCAGTAAGTGCGACCTAGAAGCCGATATGCTGATAATCGCCGATGCGAATGGGCCGGTAGCAATTGCCGGTGTAATGGGTGGTCTGGAGACAGAGGTAAGTAATGATACGAAAACAATCCTTTTAGAAGACGCATATT
The DNA here is from genome assembly GCA_964583405.1 of uncultured Pirellulales bacterium. Classification (GTDB taxonomy): domain Bacteria; phylum Planctomycetota; class Phycisphaerae; order Sedimentisphaerales; family Anaerobacaceae; genus JBBABK01. Next base: position 60,768 of record CAZOVR010000013.1, on the reverse strand, counting down.
TTTCACCTGTGAGTGTGCGAACGACGAGCAGGACACTCGGGCTGCCTTCGGAGGCGGCGTTCCGGTTCGAGAGGATTGTCGATATTGAGGGAATCGACCGTGCGTCGCAGCGGACGGCAGAGCTTATCGTGCAGGCGGCCGGAGGTAAAGTTGCAAAGGGTGTAGTTGATGCGTATCCGATGGAGCCGCAGTCCAAAAAGGTGACAGTAAGATTGTCGCGGATTAACCGCCTGCTGGGGATTGATGTTCCGGCGGATGAGGCGATTGGAATTCTTGACAGGTTAGGCTTTGGGCCGGTGCGGGAGGGCGACGTGATTACGTGCGTAGTGCCGTCGTGGCGAAGCGATATATATCGTGAGGCTGATTTGATAGAAGAAGTTGCGAGACATCACGGTTATAACAAGGTGCCGGTCGAGAAGAAAATTGAGATTGAAGTTACGCCGGTTGATAAGCGGCAGAAGATATGCTCGATAGTCGGTGAATATCTTAACGGGTGCGGCTTTTATGAAACGGTGAATGTAAGTTTCGTTGATGATAATATAGCCGGCGTATTTGCAAGTGATGGTGGAAAGAGACATCTTGCAGTTAAAGATGTGTCACGTAAAAGCTCGAATCTGCTGCGGTCGAGCCTGATAGGTTCTCTGGTGAATGTGGTCAGGTTAAATGTCAATGCGGGTAATCGGCCTGTGCGGGTATTCGAGATTGCGAATACATTTGTGCCTTCAAATGATACACTGCCGGATGAAAGAACGAAGCTGGCGATTGTTTGTGACAGTGATATGCGGGATTTGAGGGGCGTGATTGAAGGACTGGTTGACTGCGTGGCGAAGGAAGCATTAACTACATTTGACAAGGCTGATGCAGCGTGGGCGCAGGCGGGGGCAAAGGTTTTTGTGAATGAAGAACAAGTCGGTTTGATAGGGGTTTTGTCGGACGAGGTCAAAGCCAGGTTCGACCTCGAAGAGGTGGATGTATGTGCGGCGGAGCTTGATTTCGATTATCTCGAGCGGATTTACTCAGACAGTGTTACGTTCAAGCCTATACCACGGTTTCCAGCGGTTGAACGAGATTTGTCGCTGATGGTGGACGAAACGATGACGTGGGAAAATATTACGACCGCAATAGAAAAAGCCGGCTGTGAAAAATTAGAGCAGACTCGGTTTGTAGGAATATATCGCGGCAAGGGTATTGACGCGGGCAAAAAGAGCCTGACGCTGACGCTTCGGTTCCGCGATGAGGACGGGACATTGACGCATGAGCAGGTTGATGAATTCCAGAGTAGCATCTTCGACAGTATTTATGAGGGAACGGGCGCGACGTTGCGAAAGGTGTGATATATCATTTCATTAAGCGTCGGGCGCGGAGGTACGCTGAGAAAATGAATGATTTTGAGCGATTCGAGCAGTTAATCAAGAACGGGACTGGGTGCATTTCCATTGTCACTTATGAAGAGGCGTACGCACTGGATATTGCGCGGTCGGCGGCGATGGGTCTGGGACGTGATTTCTGGGTGTGGTCTATCGCAGAAGGTGTGTGGGATGGACTATTGGAGGGTAGTCCTGTTGTGGCGGGGACTGATAAACCACACGCCGGGCTCGAGAACTTGGCCGGTGCGAAAGACGGGGCAATATGTGTGACACTGGATTTGGCGGTGCACCTTAGGGACGGTAAGATTCTGAGAGTCCTGCGGAATATCATCGAAGAGTTCGAGAAGTGCGAATCGGTTCTGGTGATGATAGATTCTGAAGACCGGCTGCCGGAAGTAGTAAAGGCGTACGCAAAGCCTTTCGAGATTTCGTACCCTGATGAAAAAGAGCTTAAAGAGATAATACGGGCGACGCTGCTGCGGCTTCATCGCAAAAAGCCGGTCGAGATTGGTATTACGCATTCGGGTCTTGATACGATAGTGAAGAACCTGCGCGGTCTGACGCGACGGCAGGCTGAGATAGTCATCAGCGAGGCGATAACCAGAGACCAGAAATTCCGCGACGAAGATATAAATACGGTGATAGCGAGCAAACGAAGAATGCTTCAGCGGACAGGCCTGCTCGAATATATCAAGACGCCCCTTACTCTGGATGAGATAGGCGGGATGCGGCGGCTGAAGGAATGGCTGAAGCAGCGACGGGACGCGTTTACGAGCGAGGCGGAGAAGTTCGGATTGACGGCGCCGCGGGGTGTGTTGATGCTCGGTGTACAGGGAGCGGGCAAGAGCCTTTGCGCCAAGGCGATTGCGACGGCGTGGCGGCAGCCTTTGCTGAGACTGGACCCAAGCTCGCTGTACGCCAGCTATATCGGGGAATCGGAACGGAACCTGAGAGAGGCATTGCAGCAAACGGAGATGATGTCGCCGGTTGTGCTGTGGATTGATGAGATTGAAAAGGGTTTTGCATCGGCGGCGAGCCGCAGCAGCGACGGCGGGCTTTCGCAGCGGATGTTCGGGACGCTCTTGACGTGGCTTCAGGAGCATGAGTCGCCGGTCTTCGTGGTTGCCACGGCGAACGATATTGAGGCGCTGGCGCCGGAGCTGCTGCGTAAAGGTCGATTCGATGAGATATTCTTCGTTGATTTGCCGAAGGCGGAGGTACGTAAAGAGATATTCGCAATTCATTTGAGAAAACATAATCGTCAGGCGAGCAAATTCGATTTGGACAAGCTGGCTGACGTTAGCGAAGGTTACAGCGGAGCGGAGATTGAACAGGCGATAATATCGGCGCTGCACGAGGCTTATTCGAAAAAGCAGGACGTGACGACCGAGGGAATCATATCGGTGTTGAAAAACTCTCCGCCTTTGTCGGCGACGATGCGTGAGAAGGTGGAATCGCTTGTGGAATGGTCCAAAGGCCGATGCGTACCAGCGGATTGATGATTAACTGGCAGGGGCAGCGGCCGGTTCGAGCTCGGCGCGGATTTTGGGCAGGGCGGCAGGGTATTTGTTACTCAGAAATTCAACGAGTTTTTCCCTGACCTGACATCGCAGGGTCCAGGCCTTGGAGGCGTCAGCGGCGCTCATTAACGCACGCAGCTCGATTGCTTTTTCGGTCGTGTTTGTTACCTGAAGGACGCAGACCTTTTTGTCCCACAGCTCCGACTCGTTGAGAATCTTTTGAAGCTGCTGCCTGACTACATCAATGGGGACACTGTAATCTGTATAAATGAAGACGGTGCCGAGGATGTCGGCGGATGTTCGCGTCCAGTTCTGGAAAGGTTTTTCAATGAAGTATGTGATTGGGACAACCAGACGCCGCAGGTCCCAGATTCTGACGACGACGTAGGTGAGAGAGATTTCCTCTATTCTGCCCCATTCGTTTTCCACGATTACAACGTCGTCGATTCGGATGGGCTGGGTTATGGCTATCTGCAGGCCGGCGATAAAGGCGCCGATGGTTTTCTGAGCGGCCATTCCGACGACGATGCCGATGATGCCTGCTGATGCGAGAATAGTGGTACCGAGCTGACGGACCTTTTCGAAGGTCATCAGTATAGTTCCGAGCGCCAATATAATAGTAACCACGAAAACAATCTGCTTGAGGACTTTTAGCTGTGTGTGAATCTTTCGGGCGCGGAGGTTGTCAGCCTGGCTGACATCGAATTTTGAAAGCAGGTATTCCTCTAGGACATAGATAGTTTTTACGGTCAGCCATGCAACCAGTGCGATAAGAAGAATGCCGAACAGATGTTTTTCAAGCGGGACTGGATCGGCGGATATGAATTCGGGAAGAGACATTCGTGCAGCCAGGAGCAATATTATCCATTGAGCCGGCCTGTAGCAGTGGCGAACAAGGGCCTGGTCGGTGATGTTTTTAGTGCGACCTGTAAACCAAAGAAACAGGCGATAAAGACCATAGTGTCCGATTAATCCGACAACACAAAAGAGCCCGTAGAAAACGATTCTATTAGTCATATTACCGTCCTTTAAGCGGCACGATATTTAATATGCGAAAGTTAATCGGGGATTTTTCCGCATATTACGTCATTGAGCATATACAGATAATCCGAGAGCAATCGAGTTATGAGAAACTTTTTGCGTACGGTTTCCCTGGCATTTTTACCGAGCTGTTCCATATCTTTCGGATTTTTGAGCAGATTTATGATTCTGTCGGCAAATCCATTGTTATCCATAGGGTCAAGCAGATAACCGTTTTTACCGTCTTCAATCTGGACAGGGATGCCGCCGACGTTCGAAGCGACGACCGGGGTTCCTTTCCACAGGGCCTCTGTTACCGCAAGGCAAAAACCTTCTCTGGTTGATTTTTGAATTATGACAGAGGAGAATCTCTGGATGGCATTTACAAGGGTCTCGCTGTTGCCGACGACAAAAATAATATCACCGTTTTTGACCATGCGGTTTGCTTTTTTGTAAACCTTGTCGAACATTCTCATGCCTTCGGGGTCGTCACTGGCTACGTTATAGCAGAACACAAGGCGGCAATCGGCCTTTTCCTTTACCATTTTGAATACATCAATTACGCCTTCGGGGTCCTTCCAGGGGTCGAGACGTGAGACCTGGGTGATGATAGGTTTGTCCATCGGTATGCCTACACGTTCGATTTGTTCGAGAATGGTCTTTTCGGGGATGTCGCGATTTTTCGGGCTAAGCGGATTGATAGCGGGGAACATCAATCGCTGGTTAACGGGGAAATCTTTTTTGAAATACCTCTCGCTGGAGAAGACAATCTGGTCGTATTTGAGCAGAAAGCCTTTCAGGAAATCCCACAATTCGGCATGTGGTTCAGTCAGGTCGATATGACAGCGCCAAATCCAGGGCTGACGTTTTCTGTAAGAACGTATGAGCGAGAGCGGCTGTGGGTCGTGGATGATGACGCAATCGTGGTCAAGGTGCGTGAACCTGGAGAAATTTTCGTTGACTCGAAGATAGAGACTTTTCTTGGCGTCGGTGAGGTTGAATTTGGCTCCCTGCAGGGCGTTATGAAAGCTCTTTGTGACTTCAAAGAACTCCTGACTTCCGTGCAGAATTCTCCAGCCTGCGTCAATTCCGACATCATTCATGAGCATTACAAGTGAGTAAAGAATCTCTGCCACGCCGCCGCCCTGATAGGTTGCGTTCAGATGAATGATGTGCTTGCCGTATAGGTGACGGGCCCTGTGGTATATCTCGGTAAGTTTTTCGTCCGGAACGATTTTTCTGAAATCTTCAAGTCTGAGCATTTTTGTCCTTCAATAATCCAAATAACAAATTTCTTATTTCGTCGACGGATTCCACAAAGAACCTGGCTTTGCTTGCACCGGAACCAACCTTAACAGAATAAGCCGATTCCGGCAAGGCTTTGAACATATCTTCGTCGGTATAATCATCTCCTGCTGCAAGAATGAAGGCCGGTTTGAACTTTTTGAGCGTCATTTCGGTGGCCAGGCCCTTGTTTATTTGATGCTGTTTGACCTCAAGGATTTTATTTCCTTCAAACACTCCTACCCGCATGTTTGCGGTCAGGTTCAAAAGCGTATCCATTAATTCGTGATATCGCACAGCAGCCAGGGCGGGGTCTGCTTTTCGGCAATGCCAGACAAGACAGAAATCCTTCTCTTCGATGACGGCCCCGGGTGTTCGGTCGGCATAAATCTGCATAATGGGTCTGATTTGCGCCTTCCAGTCTTCGGCAACGGGCTCTACGGCACGATGCCATCGGCCCTTCCGGCTACGGCTCGGCGGCTTGTTGGTTTCTATAGGCTCGTCATCGCCTTCGCAGAGATGAGTGTGCCATTTGACCCAGGCGCCGTGTTCGGCGATAAGCGAGACGTCCAGGTCGCCGAGCCATTTTTCGAGGGTTTCTCTATTCCTTCCACTGATGACAACGATATGCGTGGAAGGTTGTTTGGCAAGGTCACCGAGCAGATTGATAACCTGCTCGTCGGGACCAGCCTGGTCGGGTCTGCCGTGAAACTTGACGAGCGTACCATCATAGTCAAGAAGGAGAAGGCGATTCGCCTCGGCACTGTATTGACCATAGAGTTCCCGGACTATTTTGTCGGTGAGTTTCCTCATAGAAAGATTCTTCTGGGTCTGCTTCAAGTCAGAAAGTGTCTGAACGAAATCGGCGGCCCACCTTCGTATGTCATACGTCTGGAGTCTGTCCTGCATGGGTTTTAATCTATCAAGCTGTTCGTCGAGAGGCATATCGAGCGCCTGTTTTATGGCGGCGACTATTTCATGCTTGTTGTTCGAATTGACGATGAGGGCTTCGCCGAGTTCCGAAGCAGCGCCGGCCATCTCGCTCAGTATCAGAACGCCGGGCCGGTTTTCTTTGGCTGCGACGTATTCCTTGGCGATGAGGTTCATTCCGTCCCTCAGAGGGGTTACAAGTGCTACATCGGCAACATTGTAAAGAGCGGTAATGGCATTAAAAGACAAAGAGCGATAAAGGTACCAGACAGGTATGTAGTCTATTCGAGATTTTTCACCGTTCACTCTTCCGACGAGTTTTTCGAGGTCGTTTCTCAGCCTCTGGTAGTCAGTAACGTTAATTCGGGAAGGAACAGCCACAAGTATCATCGTAACTTTGCCTTTGTACTGAGGGAACTTTGTGAGGAACCAATCGAAGGCTTCGAGTCGCTGTACTATGCCCTTAGTATAATCGAGACGGTCGATAGATGCGATTATCTTTCGGTCGCCTACGGTTTGGCGCATTTTTTCTATCTCTTTTTTTACTTCGGGCTGCTGATACGCATCAGCGTAGGTGCGGTAGTCAATTCCCATTGGGAACGTATCGACCTTGACAATGCGGTCTTTGACGGAAAGTGTGCCGAGGTGGTGTTCAAGGCCGAGGATTCGGCTCGCGCTGCTGAGGAAGTGACGAACATAGTCGTAAGTGTGGAATCCGACCAGGTCGGCGCCGAGCAGTCCTTCGAGTATTTCTCTGCGCCAGGGCAGCAGGCGAAACAGCTCGAAGGAAGGAAAGGGTATATGTAAAAAGAAACCTATCGTTGCCTGCGGCAGGCGGGCGCGCAGCATTCGCGGCAGTAACATAAGGTGATAGTCATGCACCCATATGAAATCGTCAGGCTGAGCTTCTTCAAGTACATGCTGACAAAACAGCTCATTGACGGTGGCATAGTACTGCCAGAAGCGCTCTTCATATATTGTATAAGTCGGGAAATAATGAAAGAGGGGCCAGACGGTCCTGTTGTTGAAGCCCTCGTAGTAGTTTTCGACCTGTGCCGAAGAAAGAAATACAGGACGGCAGTGTATATTGTGCAATTTTTTCTCAATTTCTTTTTTATCACCGGCTGAGTATCTTTCTCCGACCCCTCCGGGCCAGCCTATCCAGGAATGTTCGTATTCACCGGGCAGGGAAGAAAGACCCGTAGCCAGACCTCCGGCACTGGTACGAATCTTCAGGCCGCTCTTTGTCTTCGATATGCTTACCGGCAAACGGTTCGATACAACAATTAATCGAGGCATTGTTCGTTGTCAGAGTTTAACTTAATTATGCTCATCAAAACTTAAGTATATTCAAACACCGGTACAAAGCAAGAATCGAATCAGTATTTTTTGGAACACTGACGGTCGAATATGGACATAACAGTGTTGCCGGGTCTTTTTTATGCCGACGGAAACGGCCAAAATGGTGAGGTAGACCGGATGAAAAAGTAACGGACGGGGAGTTTTTTTTAGGCTGGCCTTGACAGGGCAGTTGTGATATATTTTCCTGTGAGAAGACGCGATGGGACAATGTTGCAACGAAACGAGCAGTTCGAAATGACAGGGCACAGAGCCGATGATACGGATGATAAAAACGAGCGGTATTGAGGGAATATAAATGGTCTGGTGGATAGGATTTGCGGTTTTTCTGTACTTCGCGTGTGCGGTCCTTATAGTTGCCGAGATTTTCGTGCCCAGCGGCGGTCTTATAAGTATTACCGCTCTGGCGTGTCTGGCAGGTGGGCTGATGATATTTTTCAAGCAGGAGGAGATTCCAAAATGGGTGGGGATAGTGACGGCGCTGGTTGAAATACCGATTGTACTAACGGCGGCGTACAAGATATTTCCAAAGACACCGTTCGGCAAATCTGTTACATTAACACCGCCGAAGAAGCAGGCGGGTGAAGGTGTACCGGATACGGAAAAACTCAAAGGGCTTCTGGGTAAAGTCGGTGAGGTAATCACTCCGCTTCGGCCTGTCGGAATGGTCGATTTCGACGGACACAGGGTCGAGTGCGTGGCTGAAGGTAGATACGTAAATAAAGGAACTAAGGTTAAGGTAATAGACGTTGAGAGCACGCAAGTTACGGTTCGTTCCATCGTCGAGGATTCCTGACGTATATGCGGGATGTCAGAAGACGGGAAGATGTCTGAATTGAGCGAAATTCTGATGCAGGTGGGTCATTTCAGAGTGTTTTTTACGGCACTGCTGATTATCTGCGGTATAGTATTGCTGGTATTTTTATTGCTGTTCGTCAAGTTTTTACGGTTGTGGATGCAGGCCTTCTTTGCGCGCGCGGAGGTCAAAATACCGGAATTGATGGGTATGTGGCTGCGCAAAACAGACCCGAAGGTCATTGTGACAAACAGGATTATGGCGGTACAGGCGGGTCTGAATTTAACCGTTAGAGATTTGGAAAGTTCTCACCTTGCCGGGGTGGACATCTCGAAGGTGGTTCGAGCATTGATTGTCGCCAAGCGCAACGGCATCAATCTATCATTGGAAGAGGCTTCAAAGAAAGACTTAGCGGGGCGAGACGTGCTGGCTGAGGTGCAATCACGCATTGAGCCAAGAGCATATGTAACTAAAACGCAGTCGAAAAAGCCCGAATCAAGTAAGCAGGGTGATGAATTGACGGATATTCTGGGACATGAAAGAAGTATCTGACCTATTCAAAAGAAGCTATAATTGCAGTGGAAATAACGCGGATTCGTGCTGCCGCAGGAATGATAGGAAAGTTGATTTGATTCAATGTGAAATTTTAGAAAGGACAGGGAGATGTTTGAATTGAACGGAATTCTGATGCAGGGGGACTGGGGCAGAGTGGTAATTACGGCACTGCTGGTTATCGGCGGGATAGTACTGCTGGTGTTTTTTTTGCTGTTCGTCAAGTTTTTCCGGCTGTGGATACAGGCGTTCTTTGCCCGCGCCGACGTCAAGATGTCCGAATTAATCGGTATGTGGCTTCGTAAGGTTGACCCGCGGTCAATAGTAGTCAGTAAGATTACCGCGATTCAGGCGGGACTGATGCTGACGACGAAGGACCTGGAAAGTCACTACCTGGCGGGCGGGCGTGTGCCGAATGTCGTGCGGGCGCTGATTGCGGCGAACCGGGCGAATATCGCTTTGTCGTTCCAGACGGCGACGGCAATCGACCTCGCCGGCCGGGACATCCTGGACGCCGTACAGACCTCAGTAAAACCGAAGGTCATTGATTGTCCGGACCCAACCCGCGGCAGGGATACCGTCGACGCCGTCGCTCAGGACGGCATCCAGCTCAAAGCAAAGGCGCGAGTAACCGTCAGAATGAACATCGACCGACTCATCGGAGGCGCAACTGAAGAAACCATCATCGCCCGAGTCGGCGAGGGCATTGTCACCACGATAGGCAGCGCGATTACGTATAAAGGCGTGTTGGAGAATCCGGATAATATATCCAAGAGTGTGCTTTCAAAGGGCCTCGATGCGGGCACGGCGTTTGAGATACTTTCGATTGATATCGCAGATGTGGATGTCGGTGAAAACGTTGGAGCACAACTGCAGGCGGCACAGGCTGAGGCGGATATGAGACGGGCAAAGGCCGAAGCAGAGAAGAGAAGGGCAATGGCGGTGGCGCGTGAACAGGAAATGCGGGCGATGGTAGTTGAGAATGAGGCGAAGGTGCCGCTTGCAATGGCTGAGGCTTTCCAAAAGGGTAATCTCGGCGTAATGGATTATTACAGGATGAAGAATATCAACGCCGATACCGACATGCGCGAGTCGCTGAGTAAGACGAAGAAGAAAGAGTAAAACCAGAAGACCCGGCTTCGTCCAGATAAAAACCATCGGGACTACACCGGGCAGGTAGAAGGCAGAAAACAAAATATCCAATTTAGAATTCAGAATGTAGAGCAGAAGGCGAATGGACTGGCTGACTGTACAAACGATTGTTCTTGGACAACCGGATGGAGATGAAGAAGGCTGGATGCAGCTTCTTGTCTTTATCGTACTGGCGGTGTTCTGGGCGATCGGCGGGATAATGAAGGCCCGTGCTGCAAAGTCGAAGGATGGAAAACAAAAGCAGCAGACCAAACCAGGGCCGCAGCCGCGGCCTCGCCCGAGTTTAGAGCGGCTTTTACGAAGTGAGCCGGAAAAAGCACGAACAAAGCCTATGCAGGTACGAGCTTCGAAGATGGCCCGGCAGCTTGCGATGGATAAGGCGGGGGGAAAACAGCCTGCGCAGGCAAAGGCGGTTGACTATCGGCTAAGGGGAGTTCAGCCCGAGGTGGTTGAACAAGAGAAACCTGCCATGGAGGCGGCACCGGGGGCGTTAGCGGTTGTAGATGGGCCCGAGGTTGAGATAGGGACAAGCGAGCAGCTTCGGGCGGCGATGTTACATTTCGAGATATTCGGCAAGTGCGTCGCCCTGCGAGAGGCGCAGGAACATGTCTGGATGCGATGATTATTCGTATTGTGTTGTGCGTACCGCGTACTGCGTATCCGCCTACGGCGGACAAGTTGCGTAATTTGGGGGTAGATGGCGCATAGTTTATAGCAACGAGGGCGTTAACAATAAAGAAAAGGGGGTATTTGTGTCACGAAGGTCCGATACAGAGGGGGTATTTAGTTATTGACACTGTCCCGCGTGCCGATAGGATAATTGTTTTGATTGTAGCTCTATTAAGGTCAGCAGGTTACGTTTATGGACCAGGGTTCCGCGGAACAAGATTTAGAGAAGGCCCAGACCTTTTTCGCCCGTGCAAAAGAGATAGCGCAGAGGAACAATTTCGATTACGCTATCAGTATGTACATAGAGGGTCTTCATCTGGACCCTGATAATCTTATCCAGGGCCACCTGCCTCTGCGCGAGCTTGCATTATTGCGTCAGTCGCGCAAAGGTAAGAAGCCTACAATGGTCGAGAGGGTAAAGTACCTGCGGGGCAAAGACACCCTCGAACAGATGCTCAACGCCGAGTACCTGCTTGCCAAAGACCCGGACCACCTGCCATATCTTCAGGCCATGCTCAAAGCTGCATATACCAGCGGCTATACGAAGACAACTCAATGGCTGGCTGACCTTCTCTTTGTGGCGACGAACGGGTCGGAACATTCGAGCGTTCATGCATACGTACTGTTAAAAGACGCGTATGAATCTATCGGCCAGTACGAAAAGGCTATAGTGGCCTGCATGAGGGCGTCGGAACTCAAGCCTTCGGACCATGAGCTCAGCGATGAATACAAAAGACTGTCGGCTGAACTGACCGTCTCGAAGGGTAAGTACGACCAGCAGGGCGATTTCAGAAAGGCCATTAAGGACAGTGAGGCGCAGAAAATACTGCAAGCCTCTGATGGAGTAGTCAAAAGCGATGATTTCCGCGAGACCCAGATAAAAGACGCGCGTGCCCAGCTTGCCAAAAATCCGGGCCTTTCGCAGAATATATTCAATATTTCGAACATTCTCGCGCAGACCGAGACCGACGAAGCGGAGAATGAGGCAATAGAACTGCTTGAAAATACGTACTCATCGAGCAGGGATTTCAGTTTTAAGCAAAGGGCAGGTGAAATCAGGATTAACCAGTTGAAGCGTAATTTGCGTAAGGCGCGTCGAACGGCAGGGGCCGGGCAGAAAGTGACCGAAATGCTGGAGAAGCTTAATCAGACTCAGCTTGAGCACTGGCGAGAAGTTGCTGAAAATTACCCAACCGACCTGCACGCCAAGTACGAGTACGCCGACCGGCTGCTGGCAGACAAGGAGTACGAAAAAGCCATCCCGCTTTTCCAGGAGGCCCAGAGAGACCCAAGAAGGAGAATCAAGGCGATGGGCAAAATAGGTGTCTGTTTCTTCCTGAAGGGCTGGACGACAGATGCGATGGAAATCTTCCAGCAGGCCATAGACAGCTATGAGATTAAAGATGATGCAGTCGCCAAGGATTTGCATTATAATCTCGGCCTATGCTACGAGAAGCTGGGCAATAATGACGAGGCGCTGGAGATTTACCGTAAAATTGCCCAGATAGATTTCGACTACAGGGACGTCAGCAAACGGGTTGACAGGTTGAGGAAAAGCGGTTAAAATACAAGTCTTTCGGAATAACTGAGAGACTTTTAGGAGATAGATGTGGCACATTCGCTAAGCGCCAAAAAGAGAGTCAGGCAGAATGACAAGAGACGAACAATCAACCGTGCTCGCAAGAGCCAGGTTAAGACTATAACCAAACAATTCGAGGCGGCAATTGCTGCGGGCAACATCGATGCAGTGAGCGAGCAGTTAAGAACTGTCAGCAGGAAGCTCGATAAGACCGCAGCGACGAGCACTATGCACAAACGGACAGCGGCCCGCAAGAAGAGCCGCCTTGCCAGGAAACTCAACGCACTTAAGGCCAAGGCCGCATCGGCATAAGACATTAAACATAACTGTGACGCGCGGAGCGGTCAGGTTTTTTTATATGCAATTTTTTTTAATCTCCGATTCTCCCGGAACAAACGGGCGGTTCATAACAACAGGTCGAGGAAAATAAACAGGCCGAAGACGGTGATAATGACGCCGGAGATTCTGGTCAGCCAGAGGAGATTTTCCGGGCTGATTTTCCGGTGAAACAGGCCTGCGAGTGTAGTTATCAAAAGCCACCAGGAAGCGGCGCCCGCAAAGACGCCGGCGACGAGGAATCCTTCGAGATTGTGTGTTGAATGTTCTACGCCGACGCCCGCAAAGACGGCGGTGAAGGCGAATATGGTTATCGGATTCATAAGTGTCAGCGCAAAAGTGGTGACGAAGTCGGCGAGAAGAGTGCCGTCGGCTGGTGAGGCGGTGTGTCTGTTGGTTTGTGAGAAGAATGTTTTTATGCCGAGCACGCAGATAAAAGCTGCACCTATGATACGGAAAAGGGTCTGATGGGCGACGAGAAAATCGGAAATAAAGGTGAGACTGAAGGCGGCGATGAATCCGTAAACGGTATCGGCGGCAGCGGCACCGAGGCCCGATACGAAACCCGGCAGTCTGCCGTGCAGCAGGGTTCTGCGTATGCAGAGAATCCCTATCGGGCCGACCGGTGCGGCTATAAGGAAGCCTATGATAAGGCCTTTAATGAAGAAGGATGCATCCATTAGTAACCTGTCCTATTACTGTTGATGCAGGATAGACATTTTTTGATGAATTGCAAAATGTTTTAGGTGATAAGGTGAAGATTCCCATCTCAAAGTCATACGGGGCGGATGTTGACACAACAGAGCGATTCTGGGATACTATTACGTTCTGAGTTTTTGAGTTTATAGTTTTGAATTATTGGTTTTTTTCGGAGAATTGCATGAAGGCGTCGCAGATGAATAAAGGGCAGACCATAAAGATAGACGGCAAGCTCTACTGGGTTGTTGATTATCAGCATGTCAAGCTCGGCAAGGGCGGTGCGGTGTATCAGACGAAATTAAAGAGCCTTTCCGACGGTTCGATTCAAAATATCCGACTGAGGTCGGAAGAGACCGTCGAGGAGGCGTATCTCGATAAACGAATTTACGAGTACCTGTATTCATCGGGCTCGGAACACGTCCTGATGGATACGACGACGTTCGAGCAGATTACATTGGACGACGACGCTTTCGGGGACGGGGCAAAATACTGCAAGCCCAATACGCAGCTTGAGGTGTTGATGTATGAAGGTCGGCCTGTGATTGTGAATCTGCCCAATACTGTGGACCTGGAAGTGACGGATACTCCGCCGGAGATTAAAGGAGCGACGGCAACGAATCAGAACAAGCCCGCGACATTAGAGACCGGCCTGGTTGTTCAGGTGCCGTCTTTTGTCAATGTAGGTGAGAAAATTCGGGTCGATACTCGCAGTGGGCAGTATCTGACGCGGGCAAAAGATTGACGGATACTCGATGCCTGATACTCGATGGGATAGCGGCCTTGCGATGATGAAATGGGGGATTGAAAGCAGCAGATGGCGTTTGAAAAGATAAGCAAGGGATTAGTGAGGATATTCGGGTCGCGGAATGAGCGGCTTGTCAAGTCATACTCGGTCGTTGCCGAGCAGGCAGGCCAATTCGAAGAGCAGATAAAGGCGCTCGGTGACGAACAGCTAAAAGCAAAGACTGCAGAATTCAAATCACGTCTTAAAGAAGGGGCCAGCCCGGAGGATATATTAGGCGAGGCGTTCGCGGTTGTCAGAGAGGCGGCGCGACGAAACGTCAAAATGCGGCACTTCGACGTGCAGCTTATTGGTGGAAATGTCCTGTACGACGGCAAGATTGCAGAGATGGCCACCGGAGAAGGTAAGACATTAGTAGCGACGTTAGCTGCATACTTGGTTCATCTTACGGGGCGGCACGTCCATATCGTGACTGTTAATGATTATCTGGCCAAGCGCGACGCGGAGTGGATGGGGCCTGTGTATCGTGCGGTCGGGATGACGGTGGGTGCGATACAGGCGGATATGGATACTGCGGGGGACGAAAGAAAGCAGCAATACGCCTGCGATATCTGTTACGGGACGAATAATGAGTTCGGATTCGACTATCTGCGCGATAATATGAAGATGTCGGCTCATCGAATGGTTCAGGGTGAGCTTCAATATTCGATTGTCGACGAGGTGGATTCGATTCTGATTGACGAGGCAAGGACGCCTTTGATTATATCCGGGCCGGCGTTCGATGATGTGTCACGGTATAAAAAGGCGGACCAGGTCGCAAGAAAGCTGATAAGTCTCCAAAGCGGTTATGACAGTATAAAGAAAAGGATTGATTCGGAGGAAAGACGAGTTGCCAATGCGCAGGGGGAATTGAGCGAGGCGAAAAAGGCCAAAGATGACAAGCGGATAGAAAAGGCACAAAATGTAATCGAGCAGAGTGAGCGGGAGCTTGAACAGGCCAAAGCGAAACTGGAGCAGGCTACAGAATACTACGAGGTGGAGTACGACCGAAAAGCGGTTCATTTGACTGATGATGGGCAGAAAGCTGCTCAGGATATTGCGGGAATAGGTTCATTCTATACTGGTTCGAATCTGGAATGGCCTCATTTGTTAGAGCAGTCGCTTCGGGCGCATGTGACTTTTGAGAAAGAGAAAGACTATGTGGTGATGGACGGTAAGGTCATTATCGTCGATGAGTTTACCGGCCGATTGATGCATGGCCGGCAGTGGTCGGACGGGCTTCATCAGGCGGTCGAGGCGAAAGAAGGGGTGCAGGTCAAAGAAGAGACGCAGACGTTAGCAACGATTACTTTGCAGAACTTTTTCAAACTTTACGGGCAGATTGCGGGAATGACGGGGACGGCTGCGACGGAGGCGGGGGAATTTGCAAATATATATAAGCTCGATGTGGTAATAATACCGACGAACGAGCCTTGTATCAGGGACGACAGGGAAGACGTGATATATAAGAGCATCAGGGAAAAGTTCGATGCGATTACGGAAGAGATAAACGAGATAAGCGGTGCGGGTCGGCCTGTGCTGGTGGGGACAATAAGCATCGAAAAGAGTGAGACACTTTCAAATTTGCTAACAAAACGATTTGGTATTGAGCATGAAGTATTAAATGCGAAGCAGCACGCGCGTGAGGCGCAGATAGTAGCCAAGGCTGGTCAGCAGCATCGAAGCCGAGACGGAAAGATGCGCGGTAATGTTACTATCGCGACGAATATGGCCGGCCGCGGGACGGATATAGTACTCGGAGAAGGTGTTGCGGGACTGGGAGGACTTCACGTTCTGGGTACGGAACGTCACGAGGCAAGGCGAATTGACAATCAGCTTCGCGGGAGATGCGGCAGGCAGGGTGACCCGGGGTCGAGTCAGTTCTTTTTGAGTTTTGATGATGATTTGATGCGGCTGTTCGCGCCGGAGTGGACGGTCAAAGCGTTGTCGTGGATTGGATGGGAGGAAGGCCAGCCGATATATCACGGCAGAATAAGTAAGGGGATTGAAAAGGCACAAAAAAAAGTCGAAGAGAGAAACTTCGAAGCTCGCAAGAGCCTTCTGGAATATGATGAGGTGATGGACTTTCAGCGAAATGTCTTTTATTCGCGGAGGCGCGAGGTCATAAAAGGCAAAGGACTTAAAGAGATTATAGAAAATATGATTGACTCGACGATTTCCAAAAGCTGCGCGACGATACTGGCCGGTGACTATCCGGTCAAGTGTATTGTTGAATGGGCGAGGACGAATTTTGGTGTTGATTTGCGCCCAGGAGATATCAGTAATACCAAGGCTGATGAAATTGAGCAGATTATAAAACGGCAGGCCAAAGACAGTATTCGCAATGAAATCTCTCTATCGCTCGGAGAATATCTGGAAGATTATTCCGATATGAGCACGTGGGACATACAGGGCCTGTGCAAGTGGGCGATGAGCGCGTTTAAGGTTAGTCTTAGCCCGTCAAAGGTCAAGTATATGTCACCGGAGGAGATAGAACAGCAGCTTAGTGAAGCGGCTGCTGAGCAGGTTGAGAAAAAAGACTGCTCACAGATTGACGAGTTTTTGCGTGATGATTTTGCGGCGAAAACGTTTGTGGATTGGACGAGGGCGAAGTTCGGGATTCGGGTGGACCTCGGCGAAATCAAAAATGCCAAGGCTGAAAATGTCGAAAAACTGCTCAAAGAAAAGGCTTCGCAGAAATACCTTCAGAGGGAAATTGAATATCCGGTCGAGTTCGCGATGAATATGGTTTACGGGCCTGAGGGCGCCAACGTTTATGGTTTCGAGATGTTAGCGGACTGGGCGAATAAAAAATATAGGGCGGGACTGACGGCACAGGAACTTCAGAACACAAAACCGAATGCATTGCATAAGCGGCTGCTCGAGTTAAGCGGCAGTTTTAATGACGGAAAGCTCGAAAAGGAGGTAGATGAGCAGGTAAGCCGGCTGAATATCGCAGAACTTCGGGACTGGGCGAATGACAGGTTCGAGGCTGGATTGAGTGAAAATGAACTTACTCAGGAAGAGGATTTGAAGAAGCGGCTGGGAGAGGCCG
This sequence comes from uncultured Pirellulales bacterium, assembly GCA_964583405.1. Lineage (GTDB taxonomy): Bacteria > Planctomycetota > Phycisphaerae > Sedimentisphaerales > Anaerobacaceae > JBBABK01. The sequence goes on along the minus strand of CAZOVR010000013.1, from coordinate 43,669 downwards.
GCAGGGAGTTTCTTCGCAGGGAATTAAGTGACCTCGAGAGATATGTATTATTGCAGGTTTACGACGGTACGTGGAAGGACCATCTTTACGCGATGGACCATCTAAAAAGCAGTATCTGGATGCGGTCGATGGCGGAGAAGGACCCGAAGATTGAGTACAAGCGGGAAGGTTACCGCATGTTCAGCGAGATGCTCGATGCCGTGGAGGACCGGGTGACGGACGTGATATTCAAGGTCAGGCTCGAGGCGGGCGCGCAAACCAGGAGCGTGTATCAAGTAAGCAGGGCAGCGCATGATGAAGTCGGACAGTTTGCGATGGCAGAACGACAGCGTGCAGCGGCACAGGCGCCGCAGGGTGAGCAAACGGTAAAGAAGATTCAGCTCGATACTCCGAAGGTGGGACGGAATGACCCGTGTCCGTGCGGCAGCGGAAAGAAATACAAAAAATGCTGCGGCGCGAATGCATAGGTTTAAGAGCAAATTTACATTGATTAACGAGGCAGGACTATAAAAGAAAACATCGGACAGTTGTGTCCTGCCCGACGTCTTCCGGAGGGGAGAAAATTGTGCTTATAATCTAAATCGGCAAAGGCCGTATTTTAGCATTAGTTTTTGTTTCTCTAATCTAATATACGATATTATCGGGGGTTGGTTTGAAATTGGAGGGGTAAATTACGCGAGGGTCATAGGCTCTTTTTTGCGGGATTTTCGGCGATAGACGGTAATTCCTTTGCAGCCAAGCTGATAGGCGAGCTTGTAGGCTTTGTCGACGGCGGAGGGGGCAGCGTTTTCGGGCAGATTTATTGTTTTGCTGACGGCGGCGTCGCAGTGTTTTTGGAAGGCGGCCTGCATCCTGATATGCCATTCGGGGGCGATGTCGAAGGCGCATTTGAAGATTCTCCGGATTGAGGCGGGGATTTTGGGTTTATTCTGGATGGTGCCCGTCCTGGCGATGTGGGCTTCGAGCGTTTTGTTATAGAATCCTTTGCTTTCAGCCAGCTTCCTGAAGACAGGATTTATTTCAGTCAGCTTTTTGCCGGCGAGGACCTGTCTTGTAAATGCCAGTGAATATAGCGGCTCGATTCCGGCTGAGCAGCCTGCGATGATGCTGATTGTTCCGGTAGGGGCAATGGTTGTGACGGCGGCGTTTCGCATCTTCTGGTTTCTGTGTGTCCGCCAGATACTTTCGTTCCAGTTCGGGAACGGGCCTCGTTCGTCGGCGAGCTGTGAACTGGCCTTGTGGGCACGGTCGTTGACGAATTTCATAAGATTCTCACCGAAGTTGATGGCTGATTCGCTGTCGTATGGGATACCCAGCAGGAAGAGTGTGTCGGCGAAGCCCATCAGGCCGAGGCCGATTTTACGGTTGGCCTGTGCGAGGCGGACGGTGTCGCGGACGGGATAACTGGCGACGTCGAGGATGTTGTCGAGAAACCGGACGGCTAAATCAATCGTCGCGGCAAGGGCGTCGTAGTCGAGGTCACGTTTTGCACCGGGTTCGAGGACGAATTTGCTGATGTTGATGCTGCCGAGTGTGCAGGCTTCGTAAGGCAGCAACGGCTGTTCACCGCAGGGATTCGTGGCTTCGATTCGGCCGAGGGAGGGGATGGGATTGTCTTCGTTTATTCGGTCTATAAAGGCAAGGCCGGGCTCGCCGGTGGCATGGGCACATTTTATGATTGTTTTCCAGATGTCTTCGATGGTGTAGAACTTTGATGTTTTGGCGGAGGCAGAGGCTTTTGTCTCGATTGGCGCCAGGTCGTCGATGGTATAGTGTTCCGTGTCGATACGGCGAGGGATGAGATAATTGCGGCCTGTGCGGGGATTGGTAACGACGTGGGCCGTTTTGGGTGAACGGGCCAGTTTTTTCATCCAGTTGTCGGTGATTTTTACGGAGATATTGAAGTTGGTAAAGGCATCGAGGTTTTGCTTGGCGTGGAGGAACTTCAGTATGTCGGGGTGGATAACACTGCACATTGCCATATTTGCGCCGCGACGAAAGGCGCCCTGCTGGATGGCGTTGGTGGCTTCGGAGAAGACCCGCCAGAAGCTGATTGGTCCGGATGTGGTGCCGCCGCTGGATGCGACGATGTCGCCGGTTGGTCTCAGGCGGTCCAGCGAAAAGCCCGTTCCGCCGCCGGCCTTTTGGATGAGCGCAGTGTTCTTTATGGTTTCAAAAATGGCTTCGATACTGTCGTCGACGGGCAGGACGAAACAGGCGCTGAGCATCTGGACCGGGCGGTTGGCGTTCATCAGGGCGGGGGAGTTCGGCAGAAACTTCAGCGAGGCGAGCAGGTCGTAGAATCTGCGGTGCCAGGATTTGAGCCGGTCAGGTGTTGCGCCATAGCGTTTTTCAGCGGACGCAGCCATCAGGGCGACCCGGCTGAAGAGCTGAGCGGGTGTCTCGACGCATTTGCCTTTTTCATCTCTCAGCAGATAGCGGCTCTTCAGGACGGTAAGCGCGTTTTCAGATAACTTCGGTTCTTCGCCGGGCGACGGCACTATCGAATCCTTGACATCGGCCATTGCAGGTGTCCTTATCAGGTCTTGTGAATCCATCTGAAACGAAAAACATTGCGAATGTGTTCGGTAAAACGAAAGCCCATTGACTGAGTGCTGGTTTTGAAGTCGGCGTTTTTCAAATCCTTATTGGCTGGTTTCGGCCGATGATAAAATATCGAGAAAACAGCAGCCAGAAAACCGAGTAATGAGTTTTTTTTAGTTTGTACGGACATATTTTTCGCGAGAGATTATCTTTGCACAGCCAGTTTTATTGCGGCGAGCAGTTGTTCGCCGGTTCTGCTTTCGAGTTCGTTTTCGGCAAAAAGCTGATGTCGTTCGAGTATCTTCGGCTTGGCCTGGTAGTATCGTGTAAGGGCGGCGGTGCCGCCTTCGGCCAGGCCGTCGGTTTTGTAATTATTGTCCGACAGCCATTTACTCATCTCATCGTCGTATTCGGCCGGGTAAATCAGAGCTATTGAGAATTTGTTGCCGCGGTATTTTGCCAGTTGAAGTTTGGCCCGGCAGGGCGGGGCTATAGCTATCTCCGTGAGCTTTTTGAAGTCCTGACGAGCGGTTTCGAGGTGGTTGCTGTAAAAGAACATCCCCGATTCGAGCTGAAAGGTCCGCGCGGGTATACCTTTTAATTCAAGCCTGCCGTCGGGATAAGCATTGTGGATTTTGTAAACGGTTATGTCCCTGAACT
>CAZOVR010000013.1:31968-40365 GCA_964583405.1 uncultured Pirellulales bacterium | reverse complement strand
CGGCGTTTACCGACCTGGATGACAATACCGTTTTTGGGAGTGATTTCGGCGTTAGGGTCGGTAATCTTTCGGCCTTCGATAGTCACGGCTGACTGAGAGCACATCCGCTTAGCCTCACCGCCGGTTTCGACAAGTTTACAAGCGAGCAGAAGCTGCTTTGCAGAGATGGGTTCGGCAGGTAGCTCGAATTCTGGTATGTCGTCCGGTAATTGTTTCTGTGCAAAGACCTTTTCAAATTCCGCGGCAGCAAGCTGGGCGGTCGCCTCGTTATAAAACTGGGTGACGATGGTTTTGCCGAGCAGGACCTTGGCGTCTTTTGGGTGGGTCTTTGAAGAATCAGTCAGTTCTGCGATTTTTTCAGCAGGTAAGTTAGTTAAAAGTGTAAAGTAGTTCTCCATCATTTCATCGCTGATACTCATTATCTTGCCGAACATATCGTTCGGCGGGTCCGTGACGCCGATGTAATTGCCTTTGGATTTGCTCATCTTTTCGGTGCCGTCGAGTCCGACAAGAATCGGCATTGTCATAACGACCTGCGGAGGCTGGTCGTAGGCCCGCTGGATGTCCCTGCCGACGAGGTTATTGAATGTCTGGTCGGTCCCGCCAAGCTCGATGTCGCTTTGTATTGCTACCGAATCGTAGCCCTGCATAAGCGGATAGATGAATTCGTGGACATAGACATCGATTTCCTTCAGCAGGCGGAGCTTGAAGCTGTCCCGCTGGAGCATCTGCGCGACGGTTTTTTTGGCGGCGAGCCTGATTAGCTCCATCAGGGTCAGCTTTTCCAGCCATTCGCTGTTATGCCGGACTTCGAGTTTATCTTTGGAGGTGTCGAGAATTTTGCCGGCCTGTTCGAGGTACGTCTGAGCGTTGGCTTCGATTTGGTCGGTTGTCAGCATCGGCCTGGTGACGTTCTGGCCTGTCGGGTCGCCGATTCGGGCAGTGTAATCGCCGATTATAAGGATAGCCTTATGGCCGAGGTCCTGGAACTGGCGCATCTTTCGCAGGACGACGGTGTGGCCGAGATGGATGTCGGGGCTGGTAGGGTCGAGGCCGAGCTTTATGCGCAGGGGGCGGTTTTGCTTTGCCGCCAGGGCCAGCTTTTCGGCGAGGTCCTGCTCGTTGAAGATTTCTACCGTGCCTCTTTTGAGCAGTTCCAGTTGACTCTTCGTATCCTGGGCCATTTTTCATCCAGTTCAATAGATGTTTTAATGGCAAAGATTATAAGACAAAAAAAAGTATTTGGCAATGATACAGGTCAATTGCCTGACACTCCGCCGGAGACGATGAATTTCATCGTATCTGCAGGGTCCAGTTGCAGCGGCGTTACGCTGTTCTTTCCGAATATGAGTAACTGGCCTGCGAAGTTATATGACTGGGGCATATAGACAGCCACACTGCCGGGGAGGGACAATAAGGTCAGGTCGTCGTTAGTGATAAATCCGAGTGCCCTGGGGCCGCCCGGAATCAATTCCACCGTGACAGGCTTGTCGAAACTTCTTTTGTCGCCGGTAAAAGCGTTAATGAAATCCTTGCTGGCTGAGTAAAGCAGTTTGGCTAATGGGATTTTTGCAAACAGATTGTCGATGATGGAGAAAAATTTGCGTCCAATGAAGTTTGAAGCGAGCAGGCCAATTGTGAAAATCAGGACAAGTATGATAACCAGGCCAATACCGGGGATATTGATTCTAAGCAGGCTTCGGAAGATACCGTCAACTGTGGTGAATGCCCAGACAACAGCAAAAACAGTGAGGGCCGCAGGGACGAAAATCAGAAGTCCCCTGATGAAATAGCTTATTAGCTTTTTCATTGTTAATCTCCTTCTTCGTTTAGGTTGGCATTTTGAGAACCTAGTTTCTCATTTGCCCGGTTCTTTCTTATTTGTAATGCCAGCAGTATTGCATACAGGGCTGCCATGGCAAGGACAAAGGCCAGGCAGACGTCCTTTACCTGAGATTGAGTTAGCAGGTTCCAAAGTGGCCGATAGCGTCTGTTCGGCCAGAACATCTGTACGTCCCAATGGTAGATGCCGTCGATAATAACGTGGAACCAGGCGCCGAGCAGGCCGGATACAGCCATCATCAGGGCTGTTGGTTTGTAGCCCAGCCGCAGGAAATTCATTATTTTTCTTAAGATATTTCTGAAAGGAAAAAGTGCCAGGCCGAAGACAGCGCCGACGATTCCGCCGACCAGCAGCGTGTGAAAATGAAAGACCTGGTGCGGGAAATTCCAGTGGGTCAGCGGGCCGGTGGTGTGTCTAACGTGGAATAATACCTCGACATCAATAGCTACGTTGACCAGGACGAGGACAGGCAGGTCGAGCCACTTTTTAAAGACCAGGCCGACAAAACCACTCGGACCAAAATGATATGGTGTAAAAGGCATATTTATTTTAACAGAATTTGAATTGGGCTTGTTTTCATTTTGTCCTTATAATCGTTACAAATTGCCCAAGTTTGGGTTTGTTTGGGTTTGTTTTTGGCTTTGTTTTTAAACAAAATCCTCGATTTTGAGCTGAAACGGGCGAAAATTGGGTTCGTTTTGTAAAAAAGCATAGTGATTGGACAACCGGTATTTTCCACTTTTAGCAACAGAGAGAAAATATAATATAAGCCACCGAGGACACAGAGGTCACAGAGGGGTTCTTTTGACACGGATTCACACAGATTAACACTGTTTTTAATCATAAATTTCATTATTTTTGTGTTTTTGGACGGTTTTTTCGAAATTTGGTGTTCTTCATTCGAGATTCGTAATTCCTATGTTATATTATTATATAACATAGGACGTATTATACCATATTTATAACAGTAGTCAAGGAAAAAGTGCTGTTTTTTTGAAAAAAACGGCACTGTGACCGGTCGCTCGGCCACCGTGCACCGGGTGTTACGACTCAGATTTAATTGATAATGATAATAAAATATGTAAAAATATGTCCATAATATATTTAAGTATTTAAGCAAATACTTAAATGCGAATTTCACCGCATGAGAGGTTGAGGGCGTAGAGGTAAAAAGGACGTATATCGATTGCGGTTGCGCTGCTCGTATCGTGCTGCGTAAAAAGTGACGCGGCAAAATTCGCCTGCGAGTGTCACGCCAAACGTATGCTATACAAGCACCTTCGAAAAAATTCATAAAGACCGAAGAAATCTTCTGAGGGTTCAATGACGATGCTTCTAACGGTAGGGCTAAGCAGCGACTTTTAGGCCGTCCAATTCAAGCCGCTTGTTAAATCTAATTATGAGCTAACTGTCTTTGTCTTGACTTTTCTATGAATCATTTTCATAAACAGCATCGCAGCTACATTTCTTGCATTTCGCTGATACAATGTTTGGCCCTGATATCCCATCTTCTTCAGACACAACAATAAATTGGACAGATTCATTGAAATCATTCCAGCCTGAGCTTCCGTATACCGAACCCTTTTCTACTGCGGTTAGTGTCTCAGTTTGGCCACATGAGGGACAACTTAATGTAACAGTCTTTTTGTCTATTACTCCCATGATATGCTTTCCTTAGTAATACACCTAAATGCTGGAATTGAACGTACTGGATGATGAGACGCGAGTGTGCTCGCTGTCTCTATCGAGCTGCCTGTTAAGTGTTTATCACTGTTCATCAAGAGTATCACCAAATTCTTTGTGATTATGATACATTTCTAGATCGGCACTTCTTTTCAGAAAATCCATTAATTCTTTAGCATTACCTTCCCGATAAATACCATGATGATATGCTGTCTTGTTATTGTCATAGAAAGTCTCAATAGCGTTTAAAACATTGGCGATGAGAGATAGTGCTGTATCAACATCAGATATAGAAACGCTTGGAAGTAGTTCGTCTGTCTTCTTCAAGACAGTATTGAGGTCATAGTGGCCAATTCTGCGATTTCTGTGACTGCGAAAAGGTTCCCATGGTGATTTAGCACTTTCAAAAAGCTGATTCACCTCATCAATTAGTGAAGTATCTTTTGATGGGATGATATCTGCAACATGCTTAAGGGTTAGGTTGTTTCTTATTTCTCTCCCAACTCTCGATGATGCAGGATCAGTTAAAACGCAAATAGACATCATAATGTTATCACGCATAATGTCACCATGCATAACGAAAAATCCCTTTGCGGACTCGTCAAGCAATTTTATATTATCATCGCTTGTGCAATAGAGTGTTTTAAATGAGTTCCATTTCATATATAGAATGAATAACTCATTATGTAAACGGTAAAAAACTTCAGATATCTCAGTTGGGATGAGTGATTTATGCTTTTCCATATGTCACCATTAGAGTTAGCATTTAACAAGTCATTATATGTTTTTCCTGCCGATATTCCCTACATTTTACGATACGATTTAAATTCGACAACATATTTATAGTAGTTCCCTTCTTGTATTTACATAAATAACTTCTGGGAACCGCATAGTGCGGAGCCGCATGCGGAGCCTGTGCTGAACGAAGTCGAGGTATGGTGTGGGGCCTGGAGGTTAAAGACCACCGGCTACCCGATTAAGTATCTTTCTCTTGAATCTTGTGCTGACCTTTGAATCTAGCGTATTCCCTCCTCAAATGTCGTTCAAGTCTCAATATTCTGAAACGATCAATCCATGAAGGCGGCACTCCTTTCGTATACGAGTGCCGTATCACATTATCAAGTGTATCACCGAGCTTTTTGCCTCGCCTGAATATTGCTTCAGCATTTTCTGGAAAGGCTCGTGCATGCTCGATCCAGTCGGGTAACCTTGTTAGAGTATTAAGTCCATTCGTAATGCCCCATAGAGAGTATTTCAACATGACTCTCAGGTCTTTCAGCTTCTCCTTAGCAAAGTCTGCTCTCTCCCTCCAATTAACTTGAGACTCCGCGGATCTGGCTTTGATCAGTATATTGCTTGTAGCAAGTGTCTCGTGGATCGCTTTAGCCAATTCGCAAATGTGAGGTTCTATTGTTTTCCGGTGAGCCAGTCGGAGTTCCGCTGAGTACTTGCCCAAAAAGGCCAGTATCGCTGTATAGATTGAAGCAGCCGCAGCGATCAACGCAGCTAATAATGTGATGGTATTCTTGTGCATGTCTATCACTTAACGGACCGGCTAATTGGCGGCGTTCTCGTCGTCCACCTTGAGCCGCTTGTTAGTCATTCTAGTTTTCTATCTTATTGGCCCTTCTTATGATTCCAAGGCAACACGTTTTGCCAGCATACCGAGGCCGCCAAGTGTGTTGGCTGGATCTTTCATCGGCTGACATGATGGGTCAATAGGTATCTCGTATTTGGATAAAGCCGTAACAGCGTAGAAATCGACGAGGCAACAAAGTTCGTCAAGGCAATGCTTACAAAGCCTTTTGTGGAAAAATGGGGCTTGCTGTACGTACACTGGACATACCTCTTTGACCCATCGTCCATAGGGATGACTCCATCCACAGAGTCGACGCCACAGCTTCAGTATTTCTTTGTGTTCATCTTCATGTAGGAATGAAATGCCGTCCACACGCTCTTTCATTTTCCCCGTCGTTTTTGTTGCAACACCAACCAGGAGTTCGAAGATGGATCGCATGAGGACAAGCGAACTAATATACGAGGCTGACATTATCGAAACAACAACCCAATTGAACTCTCGCGAAACATATGCGAGGAGGTGCTTCTGAGAATCAGCCGACATGAGGTAGCGATGGATATCCTGTGTAACATCTACATGGTCGGGATCATCACCATTGAAAAAACGCTGAAGGGTATCGATTCGTTGGTTTAGCTCCTCTGGCGAAAGACTGTCTAGGTGTTTCATATCAAAATCGCTACCGTAGCTCAGGACTTGTTGTGTTAAATAGATCACACGAGCCAGTAGGCTCACAACCCTTAGGTGACTATGGGGATGCTTCCGGATCATATTTATACACGGTGACCTGGTTAATGTGTCCAGATAAGACATGACATATTGTTCGAGTTCCTTAGGCGGTAAGCGTTCTTTGTTCATTGTGTTTGACTAACTTCAAGCTTAACTCAGTAAATAAGTAAATTAGGGACGTTTGTTTTTTTAGCATAATTCGAGACAATTTGCAATTTTTTTATAATCTTTTAACTTAGAGCGACCTGTCCTGTGAAAATCTTGCGCAGGAATGACCGCGGACAATGCCCGCGGCTAAATTAAAGAAGAACAAACCGGGGGAAATTTCATGTCAGGAATTACACAGATATGAATTATGCATCAGGTAATTTTGTACGTAATCCGTAACTGCATCTTCGAGGGAGGTAATTTTGGTGGAGTATCCTGCGTTTGTAAGTTTAGTTATATCGGCCTGGGTGAAGTACTGGTATTGATTACGCAAATTTTCCGGCATTTCGATAAATTCGATGTTGGATTTTCTATCGAGGGCGGCGAAGACGGCCGTGACCATATCGTTCCAGGTACGGGCATTGCCGGCGCCGATATTAAAAATCCCATTGACTTGGGGATTGTCCATAAAGAACAGGGTCAGAGCGACGGCGTCCTTGATGTATAGAAAGTCGCGTTTGTATTGCCCGTCGGGGTAATCGGGATTGTGTGATTTGAACAGTCTGACTTTGCCGTCGGCCTGGATTTGTTCGTAGGCCTTGAGGACGAATGAACGCATATCGGCTTTGTGGTATTCGTTGGGGCCGAAGACGTTGAAATACTTCAGGCCGACGATTTGTTCGAGCAGGCCGTGACGGCGGGCCCAGAGGTCGAAAAGGTGCTTGGAATAGCCATACATATTGAGAGGCTGAAGCTCATCGAGCTTTTGCTCGTCGTCTTCGAAGCCTTTGGAGCCATCACCATAAGTGGCTGCGCTCGATGCGTAGATAAAGCGGATATCATGCTCGAAGGCCCAGGTAGCGAGCAGCTTGGTGTACTGGAAATTGTTCTGCATCAGGTACGTCGCGTCGGTCTCGGTGGTGCTTGAACACGCGCCCATGTGAAAGACGGTTTTGATTTCCTGGTGAAAGTCATCTTCGAGGACGAGCTCGAGGAAATCATCCTTGTTGATATAATCGGCGAAGGAGAGGTTGACAAGGTTTTTCCATCGCAGGTCGTTACCGAGCTCGTCAACAACAATTATATTGTTGATTCCCCTTTTGTTAAGAGCGGCAATGATTGCCGAACCTATAAAACCTGCCCCGCCTGTGACTATTATCATAAAAAATCCTCGATTTTACATTCCTGCAAAAGCAGGAATGAAACCCGCGACCATGCCGCGGGCTAAATATTCTGGAAGAAAAGCATACAGCCGCTATCGGGAAGTAAGGTTACTTTAGAGGCAATCTTTTGTCAAATGTGAGGTTTTTAGCGCATAAAAAAGGCCGTCCTACACCGGACGGCCAAGGAGGTTGAAAAATGGCAAATTATATCAGCACATAGCCAGATAACTGGCAATTGCCAGGATTAAAATACGTCTTTTGGTTACCGTAAACGGCAACCATTTTGAATAATAAAAATTAACTATCCTCTTCATCGCCGGGTTACCCCCCAAAATATCCTTCTCGACCAACTCTCAACGATTGCATTATAGCAGAACAGGGGATTTGTAGTCAAGGATAAACCGCCCGATTTGAGTTAACCTTCGTATTTACAGGTGTTTATGCGCACAAAAAGAAATGGATTCTGATATGAGGCCCCGGTCAAAGAACCAGAGCTAAACACTCTACAACCGGCTGTTAAAGGTCAAAATAATCGTTATGCTAGTTTTTTGGCGGCCTCGGTCATCAGCTTTGCAATAGGCATCCGCTGAGGGCACCGGGCTTCGGCTGCGGAATAATCAGAACTTACAAGCCGGCTTCTTGCACTTGCCGGAAGCTGGGCGAAAAATTCATATTGGATACTTCAGGGCGAGAAACCAAAGTCAGTGGACGATTCGCCTGTAGTTTTCGGTGATTGGCGTTTTTGTCTCGAGGTGTGGAATATCCGGGACAACAATGAGTGCGATGGCAATAATTGATTCAAGTCGATTTGGATGATGTCGTGTCGGGCTCATCATACGTCCCCATTTAAGAGCTTAGAATAAAGATATAAACAAACAGCATTATATTTATTGAGGTTGTGTGAGTCAACATAGGTGCTTGTTCAGCTATGGTTTAATGATTGACGCTTATCCTGTCAGCAGGTAGAATTTGGGTGAGAATTAAGGAAAGCCAAATGGATGCATTTGACGGATATATCCTGGCATAGACAATCGGATGGCCCGAACTGCTGGTCGTTTTGATAATAGCTTTACTGATATTAGGTGGCAGACGGCTACCAGAGTTGGCGAGAAATATCGGCAGGAGTTTCACTGAGTTTAAGAAAAGGCTTTATGAGGTGGAAGAGGCCGAGAAGGAAATCAAGGAAGAGGTAAAGAAGATAGAAGAGGGGGTGAAAGAAGAGCCATCGTCTGATAGTGAGCAGGACAAGAGCGGCT